>CAZTWQ010000010.1:0-15189 GCA_964618315.1 uncultured Methanosarcinales archaeon | reverse complement strand
CATCCAGGTAAATATTAGCGTATCTTGTATTGCTGTTAACTCTGATTGACCCTGTAGGTGGCGCAACCTCACAAACATCAATCCATGATGCTTGCCCATAATTTGAACCAAGATTATTAACACAATTAAGTCCGTCTTTACATTCATTATCATTATCGCAATCTCCCTCGCCAATATCACAAAGACATCCGGAATTACAATAAGAATAATGCCATAATGAATTACTATGACAATTACCACCAATAACACTAAAAGAACCATAAATATAAGCACGCAATGAATTATCATATACCCTTAAACGAGCTACCCCTGCCCGGAAATTAGAAGGAACATTATAAATAACAGAATTAGTACCATTGCAATTATTAGGATGATTACATAATGAAATAGTAGTCTTAAGATTGTTTCCACTATCATATATATCTGCATATTTATAATAAGATCCATTTGTAACTGTAATATTAAGGGATTCTCCCGGACTAACGGGCTGTGGAGAGAAACTGACATCCACTGCTGCATAAGTAGAAAATGCTAATGCGAAAACTAAAATCAAACATAATGCAATCTTATTCATCTTCATTTTATTCCACCTCGATAATTAAATCTTTTTTAATGTTTGAAACACATCACCAAACAACCCCATATTACAAAGAAAACTACCTTTAACTCCTTTCTTTATTTGTATAATAGTTGTAAAGGTCTCAATTTCACCAGAAAGGATTATTTTAGTATCTGAAACTTTATTAATCTGCAACCCATTATCACATTTAACCAACAAATCGATACCTGGAAATAATTGAGTACGACAATCATCAGCTTCAAGACCCCAACCTGGAGGGCAAATTCTTTCTACCCCATCTTCTGGATCCGCATTTGGACCTGAATCTTTATTAATCAAACATATTGTATCAGTTTCACAAGACCTACTTGTATCACCTGCACAATCTGGGTCAGACTCACCATCACAACCATTATCATTATCAATATAACAAATTCTGTCAGATGCGCCACAACCAGAAAAACCACCATACAGATCAGGTCTTCTATCCCAATCACTATCAGTAGGATTCAATACTTTAACCTTAATAATTTCTGTTTCTCCAGAATTTGCCTTAATATTTTCTCTTGAAAGTGAAATAATAGTATCTGTAGTTGGTGTTGGCGGTTCTGGTTCTCTAGAGATCTGTTCTTCAAATGAAACTGATACTTTTCCAAACATACCCTTAACAAAACCTAGACCCAGACCTAACATCACAATAGCGAGTATTAGGATAACAATCACATTTACACTAAGTTCTAACGCACCTTGTTTGTGAGTCATTTTTATATATATTAGTATACAAATAAATACATTCATATTTAAAGGTTCCTATTAAAGATTTAGGTATAATATGTGAATGTTAGTCAAAAATAAATAAATTATATTCAAAATAATAACAGATTAGAAATAAAAAGTATATCATTTAATTTTATATAAAATCTTTTCCCAGAAAATATTCACCCAATATAATTAACCTGTTTCTTCAATCCAGTAACAGGAGCATTAAGACCACCTAACTCTTCGGTCTTCTTCATGATCTCTTCTTCCAGATGCTTAATCTCTTTCTCTAACTTATCAACTTCAATCCCAATATCCAATTTATGGTTCAATACCTTAAGAATCTCTCTAGCACCTTTAACACCCAGATACATCGGATGTCCATATGTTTCTGCAAGTAAAGAAACAGCATCCATCTTCCTTCTTGAAGACAATCCTAATAATAATCCAGAAACACCAACTATTGGTCCAACAGTACCATATAGATTTGTATGGACCTTTCCACCTTTATACTTATCGACCGCTTTCTTAGAATTGCCAGTACAATAAACTTTAGGTTTTTTAGGTATCTCTGCAAGACCGATACCACCTAACGTGATTATCTCCTTAACAGCAAAACTCTTAGCCAGATCAAGAATCTTTTCAGTAAATTCATAAGAACTTATTTCATCTATTGGCTGTACATCCCCGCATACCAACAAAAGATCATTTTTAGGCAACCTCTTATAAAATACCTCTACCCTAGGCAGCTCAACTAAGTTTTCCTTATTGACAAAAACAGAATGTGGAAATGTATCAGATGTAATCTCATAAAGCTTCTTAGCATTCAATTCATCCACAATAAAATCAGTAGCAACCTTGCCTACATTTCCAATTCCTGGCAGTCCCTCTATCAAAACAGCGTTCTTTAGTGTAGGTTTTTTACAGAAATTATCTATTCTCCATGTACTCATTTCAAATCTCCAATCCTAAAATTATAATAAATCAGCTTTCTTTAACGAATCAGACTTAACTGTCCTTCGATATTTCCCGTATTTATCCAATGGGCTATATTTTGGAGGAATAACTGTGATTGCTTCAACACCACAAGAAGGACAAACTTCTTTCATAGTATAAGTCTTACATCCCTTGCACTTGAGAAGATGTTTCATTCTGCCTTGACAAACTGCCCTTCTCCGCCTTGTTTTTCTATAAAACTAATAGCATTATCTACAGATTTCTGTAATATTTTTTCAGCTGTCTTGTACTCAGCAGCCTTAACCCTGATCTTATATTTACCACCGCCTTCAACAAGTATAACAATATTATCCCCATCTAAAGCTTCATTTAATGTATTCTTGATTATCTCAACACCATTAGAATCATAAGTTTTTAGAGTTAGATCTCCCTCGATAAAAACCTCCGCAGGCTTCATCCTTTCTTTTATAACTTTTGTAAAGATATCTGCTTTCTTTTTATCAATACCCAGCTCTTCTAAAGAAACTTCACCCTTAACAATATCCCAAAAACACAAATGAAGCAATTCATACCCTTCACTAATCTTAAGAAATATTTCATCATAAAGTTTCTTAGCATCAACCTTAAGATCCTTAGCTACAAACTCAACTATCTTTTCTGATCTCTGTTCTTGCTTGATTTCACTAAGCTTTTCTTTCTTCTGTCGTTCATTAACCCTCCTTAAAGAAAGATCAATATGCCCTTTCTCAGAATTGATATTAAGTACTTTACATACAACCTTTTTGCCTTCCTTAACAAAATCCCTGATATTCCTAATTCTTCCAGGACTAACTTCAGAAATATGAATCATGCCACTTTTATGATACTCATCAAGATCAGCAAAAACACTATGATGGAATATTTTCGTAACTGTACAAAGAACTAGTTCACTTTCTTCAGGAAAACCCACTCGATTTAAAAACATTTTACTCCAGTACTTCTAAGATTCTTGCTTTAACCTTAGCTTTTCCGCCAGTAGGTTCTGCAACCTTCTTATCGCAAACTAAACAATTTACATCAGAAGTAATTTTACCAAAGATTATCTGTTCGTTTTTACACTTAGGACATCTTACTTTTATGAATTTACTAGTTGGTTCTTTGATTGGTCTCATTTTGTCACCTTTTGTATCTTATAAAGAATTTTTAAATAAACTCTACTTTCTTAGCTCGAATACCTTGACTCTGAACTGAACTCTTCTTACAATCTTTGCAAGAATATCTCAAATCTGTCTTTTTTGTCATCTTCTTCCCAGTCATCTTAAACTTAGTTATCGCTTTTTTTGAATATCTGCCCCTATTGCCTATTCCCCTAGCTACGCCTCGCTTTTTAGCTCTAACTTTACTACCATAACTCAGAGTACTAGGACTACCCTTCTTATTCTGAGATACTTTTTGCTCAGTATGCTTCTTACAAAACTTGCAGTATCTCTTAATTAACTTAGGTATTTTCATACAGTTAGGAAAACAGCATCTATTTATAAACTTTATCATTAAGCGAACTTCAAAAAGTATAGCTTTTTGACGATTTTAGAAGTCTACAATTTCTAAAAGCAAGATGATAAAGGGTTAAAAATCTTTGATTTTTAAGATGTTACCAAAAGATTTTTATATCTAGACCTTTAAAAACACTATATGAAACAATATATAGCAATAATCTTTCTATTAGTCCTGATTACAGCTTGTGCTCCAGTAGTTGAAATTGAAGATACTCAACCAATTGAAGATATAGAAAAACCAGCAGAAGTGCCTCAGGAAGAACCGGTTGAACCAGCTGAAGAATTAACAGAAATATCAGATGAGGATCAGACTGAACAAGAGACAGAAGTAACAATCTTAGAAGATTCAAAAGAAACAACTATAAGCGAGAATATAATAGGGATATTATCAGATTCATTTTCACCAATAGAAAAAATAATAACTAAAAACACAGAAATTACATGGATAAACAAAGACTCAAAACAACATAAAATAGCATGTTATCTAAACGGAGCAAGAGTTGTAACAAGTTCAAACTTGGATCAAGGAGATCAATTCTCATATAGATTTGTTACAATAGGGGATTATACCTGCATAGATGCAATATATGGTCTAAGAAGCACAATCATAGTAGAGGTTGCACCCTTGCTTTCCCCAACAGGCGAAGTTATATTAGATGGGACTGGGGGTGGCTCATATCTAGGAGTTATAGCATTATTAGCAATCTCAATACTAGTTTTCTTTATTTATAGCAGGAAAAGGTAAGAAAGTAAGTTTTTAATAAAAACAACTAAAAACCAAGAAACCTTTAAATAAATACAAAAATTCTATCTTAATATGAAAACATGTTTAGTCTTTCCGCCACAGATAATACCTACTTCACCACCACTGGGAATATCTTTATTAAAAAGCTATGTTGAGAAAAACACTGAGCAAAAAGTAAAGAATATTGATCTAAACTTATTCTTTCACAATAATGTCATACAGAACTTCATAGATGGAAAATTCCCAATATATAGTGAGGATAAGAAAAACAATAAATCAATAGAATTGATCAAAAAATCATTGGAAATATTCAAAAAACAAGAAAAAAGTATAGTAACTAAGAAAAGTAAATCACAGAAATCACTAAGTGATTTTATTAGAAAAAGTGATTTCTTCAATCCAGATGTATACAACCCATGTGCAAATGAATTTCTATATTTATTTGATAAGATATTTAATGCCAATAGGCCTTTATTAGAAAGCTTTGTAAACAATCAAGCAGAGATAGGAAATGCATTAGCACCATTCACAAAAGAGATAATAAAAGAATCTCCTGAATTGATTGGATTCTCTATATTAACTACAGAACAGATATATTACACCCTAGCTCTGGCAAAAAAACTAAAACAAGAGACAAATGCAAAGATAATCATAGGGGGGGCGTCTGTAAGGCTATTTCCAGAAAAGTTTCTAAAATATGATTTTATAGACTATGTTATAGATGGTGACGGAGAGATAGCACTAAAAGAATTGATAGAAGGAAAAGATAAAAGCAAGATAAAAAACATAATATACAGAGAAAAGAATGAAATAATCAAGAATGAACAACAAAATATAGATATAAACAATACACCACCGCCAGATTTCTCGGATTTCGACCTGGACAACTATTTCTCACCAAAAAGAGTTTTGACAACATTAACTAGCAGAGGCTGTTACTGGAAAAAATGCACATTCTGCGCAGATTACAACACGATACCTATGCAATACAGGCAAAAAGAAGTAAATAATCTGATAAAAGAACTAAAATTCCTAAAAGAAAAATATAAAACAAACTATTTCTATTTTGCAGATGAGATGATTTCTCCGATGATGTTTGACAAAATAAGCAAAGCATTGATCAAAGAAAATCTAAACATAAAATATTATACTCAAGCGAAACCTAAAGGATTTAGTCTAGAACTCCTTAAACAGATGAAACAATCTGGCTGCACAACTATAATGTGGGGTATAGAGTCTGCTTCTCAAAGAATACTGGATCTGATCAACAAAGGAACTAATGTAAAAGAAGCAGAAGATATAATAAAACAAAGTCATACTGCAAAGATAAAAAATGCAGTATACGCATTTGGTGGATTTCCAACAGAAACAGAGCAAGAATACAATCAAACAATAGAATTCCTAAAAAGAAACAAAGACTATATCGATCTGCAGTTTACTGGATTATTCAGATTAACAGAAGACTCAGAGATTGAACAAAACCCCGAAAAGTTCAAGATAAAATTAAAAACAAAAAGTGAAGATGAATTCGACCCAACATATGACTATGAGGTAAATGAAGGGATATCTCAGGAGAAATCAATGGAATTGTTTAACAAGAATTACTCTTTTTTATTAAGCCTAAATAAATTCTCACCATTCTTAGGAAAATTCAGAGACCATATATTAGTTTACTTTAATGAGAAATGATTAAATCTAGAAATTTCAACATGGATGAAAACTATCTGAAGAGGTAAATTCCATACGGAGTGTGGAATTTTCCTTTTGATATAGGATTTTGGTGGAATTGAATTGACGAGGTCAATTTATGACACCCCTACAAAATCCGTGTTTGAATCCTTAGTTGTTGTTGAGATTTCCTAAGAAAACTAAACATAATAAAACCAAAATGAAACCAACAATAAGCTTATGTATGATTGTAAAAGATGAAGAGAAATTATTAGAAGGATGCCTAAAACCAATAAAAGAACTTATAGATGAGATAATAATCATAGATACTGGCTCTATTGATAAAACAAAAGAGATTGCTAATAAACTAACAAACAAGGTATATAACTTTGAATGGTGTGATGATTTCTCTGAAGCAAGAAACTTCTCAATAGAAAAAGCAACTAAAGAATGGATCTTAATATTAGATGCCGACGAGATATTAACTAAAGAAGATTTAATAAAAATAAAAGAAATAATAAAGAATAATAATAAAGATACATTAGGTTACAGAATAATCCAGGAAACCTATTACAAAAACAAAATTGTATCTATCAGGGGCATATGCAGAATCTTCAAAAACAATAAACAAATAAAATTCCAATATCCAATACATGAAACAGTAAGAAACTCAATAAAAGAAAAAAACAAAAAGATTGGTAAGACTGGGATTGTAATAAAACATTTCCCAAGACTGGATAGAGATAAAACAGAATATTATCTAAAACTTTTAAAGACAAAAAAAGAATATTTTCCTGAGAGTAATGTCGATAAAGAGATTGAGAATGAAAAGAAACTGAAGTTTTAGATGTATTTCTATAGGGTTATTAATTCTTAAGTGAGATAATGTGCGGGGTATGACCCTAGAAATTCTAGGGGGATTTAGGTTACTGGTGGATTTACTCACCATAATGTCCATAAACAATTATTTCTTTATTCGAAAAATGTTCATCCAATACGAATGTATATATAACCTTGAAAAAAACCAAAAGATTTAAATAGTATATCTCAGATATACTAATATATGGCTAGTCCAAGCAAAGAAGAACAAATATTAGTATTAATATTAGAGAATAGTCCATTTAAGCACTGGCATTTTGAGGAAATCCTTAAAAAAATAGATATGACACGAGCTGCTGCAAACAAATGGCTAAATAAATATCAAAAAGAAGGTTTGCTAAAAAAGGTTAAAGAAAAAGGAAAATTCCCTTATTTTACAGTCGGAAGTAACAATCCAGAATACCAATCTAAAAAAAGGCTATACATGTTAACTAAACTTTACCAAAGTGGGATGATAAAAGATTTGATTAAATTAGGAAAAGCAAAAACAATCATACTTTTTGGGAGTATAGCAAAAGGTGACTGGTATAAAAACTCAGATATAGATATATTTATTTACGGAACTTCAAAGGGATTCGAAAAGATTAAATATGAATTGGAACTTCAAAGAGATATTGAACTTCACATTTTTGATACAATAAAGGAGATAAAAAAAGTCAAGAACGGATTAATTAATAATGTGATTAATGGATATGTTATAAAAGGAAGTATTCAGGATATCGCCGAGGTAGCGTAAATGAAGATGGAGATAGACGATCTGGACAAAACTTACAATAAATGCATTACAACAGGCAGCATAAATGAAAAGAATAGTGTAGATATAGAGTTAATTAAATCATTGAAGGATATAGCAGAACAGGGGTTGTCTTTCACCAAAGAAAAATCAAAAGATGTACCAAAAGACAGCAAGAATTGGACATTTGTTTTCAGAGACTATTACGAAGCTTTAAGAGGATTAATTGAATCATATTTATTATTTGACAAAATAACTGCTGAAAATCATCAATGTAAGAACGCATATCTATGCTCTAAGCACCCTGAATTGGAGCTAGATTGGAATTTTCTTGAAACTGCCAGATTAAAAAGAAACCATATAAACTATAGGGGGCAGTCACTTAAATATGAAGATTGGAATAAGCTAAAGCTGAATTTTGATTTGCATATAAACAAGATTAAGAAAGAGATTAGTAAAAGATTAGAAGCCACTAATTGAAAAGATCAAAAGACACCATATAACTCATTTATTAAGAAAACTCAATTCTCACTAATCTCTTCAACTCTTTCTTTATTAATCAAGACATTAGCAATATCAACAGGAAGTGAAGCTATATCTTCTTCATCAAAAGGACCATACTCTTCTAATTCCTTGCCTACAAACTTAGGAACAGCATTCAAAAACCTGACTAATTTGGTCTCTTTAGGCTTAGTATCTTCTTCTTTAGGCAAAGCAGCTTCTTTTTTATCACCAACAACAGGATTAAAAGATCCAGAAGAAACCGGGTCTTTCAGATTGATAAGATTATTCAATATATTACTCCTGCTAGAATCTAAGATACTTACAACATTATCAAAAAGAACACTTTCTTCATTTAAGAAAACAGATTTATCGATAATGGAGTTTTTATTCTTGCACTTATCAATAGCTATGCTAACAATCTTCTTTTCACGCCGATCATATATATCCTTGATAATACGTTTAACATTCCCTAATTGATCTGCAGTTTTACGCTTCTCTTCTTCAGAGAGAAGCTCAGTGTCTTGCTTACTGATAATAACCTGCTTATCTTTAAGATATCTCAAGACATTTGCAAAGAAGGAACTATCTAATTTCTGCAGCTCACTTCTATCTTTCTCTCTTCGAAGTATCTCAAAAAGAGTCTCATAAGTAATAGTGACTTCATCTGTACTAGGACTGTCTAATTTATTTTCTTGTTCCATTTCCCCCAGTATAGGGTAATGCTACACCTATTTAAATATTTTGGGACTGAATACCAATTTACTGTTATTATTTTCTCAAATAAAACAATTATAATTCTTAATTATTAAAACAACCAAATACACAATATTTTTAAACATAAGTTACTCTCAATAAACAATGAAGAAATCAAAGAAGCTTATATTCCACATAGCATTAATCATCTTCATAACCTCATTAGTTTATATAAATTCTTTCAAGAACGAATTTGTTTTTGATGATCATTTACATATATTAGAAAACACACAGATAAGATACAAAGAAAATATCCCAAATTTCTTCAAACAACCATTTATGGACCTGTACAGACCATTAAGAAGTATCCATTACATGATTATCTACTCAATTTCAAAAGAAAATCCCATAGGGTACCATCTAAACAGTTTACTCTTGCATTCGTTGATTTCAATTCTTATCTACCTAATAACAAAATCAATAACAAAAAAAATAAATATTTCATTAATAACATCTTTAATCTTTGCAGTTCACCCAATACATACTGGAAGAGTCACTAACATAACTGCATCCTTTGATATGTTAGGGATACTATTCATGCTTGTTTCATTATATCTATATATAATCTCAAAACAATACTCAAAAAATAAAAAGATGGTGATATATTTTGCATCAATCTGTACTGCAATATTAGCTTTATTATCGTCAGAAGAAGCAATAATTTTACCATTAATAATAATCTTATATGAACTATGCTTTAATAATTATAACAAAAATAAGATAAGAGATATAATAAAAATAATACTGCCCTTTGCAATAATTGATATATTATACATAATATTAAGATTTTTTATATTAGACATAGGTGCAAGAAGCAGCGAATATATTGGGGGCAACTTATACATAACTGCTTTAACAATGAGTAAAGTCATAATAAAATACATAACATTACTAATTTCACCATTAAATCTTACATTGTACCACAATATAACAATTGCAACATCAATACTAAACCTAAAAGTGATATTATCGATAGCAGTAATGGCAACACTAATAATCATAGCAATCAAATCATACAAGCACACTAAGAAATCTACAAAGCAGATTTCTGGTGTGTCAGAAATTCAAAGAATTTCTAAACACAATAAAATAATCACATTCATCATAGCATGGTTCTTCATAACATTAATTCCATTCTCAAATATACTTCCATTAAGAGTAATAATGGCAGAACGTTACCTATACTTACCATCATTTGCATTCTGTTTACTGATAGGCATACTAATAAACCAGATATATAATCTAAAACAGATAAAGATATCAAAACTGATGGCGATTATATTAACAATAATATTAATAGCGTCGTTCTCCATAGTAACAATAAAAAGAAACTCAGACTGGAAAGATGACATGACTTTATGGAAAAAAACAGTAGAAACATCTCCATCAAGCTCTGAAGCCCATGATAATCTGGGCTTTTCATATGAAAGAGCAGGAGATATAGACAAAGCAATAAATGAATTCAAAAAATCAGTTGAACTAAACCCATCAAACTACAAAGCATACACTAATCTAGGAACATCTTATGCACAAAAAGAAAATCTGGAACTGGCAACAGTTTACTTAGAAAAAGCAATTGAAATAGAAAACACATATTACAAAGCGCATAACTATCTTGGTCTGGTGTATGCAAAACAGGGTAGGTTCAATGAATCGATAGTATCATTCAAAAACGCAATAAAATTAAATCCAAATTTCGACGAAGCTTATTATAATCTAGGGATAATTTATGAATACACAGAACAATACAGCTTAGCAAAAGAAGAATTTAAAAAAGCGTATGCATTAAACCCTAAAGATAGCATGTATATGAGAAAATTGGATTTGATTGAATATTGAAAATGGCAGAACTAAACTTTGAAGACCTATCATTTGAAGAGGAGAAAGACAAAATAAAGGTGCTATTTCTAAAACTATTCTATTTCCATATAAACAAACAAGATTTAGACAAGATAGGAAACTTCGAGATAAAAAAACATATTATAGAATTCAAGAACATAGCTCAAAAAAGAGCAGAAAGAAAATTCCATCAATTGCTGGAAAAAGGATTCAAGGAACTGAAAAACACACTAAACAACAAACCAACGATATATATCCATAAAAACTCAAATATGCCTTTGATGGGCAATGTTTCTTTTGGTTTAGTAGATAGGGGCACAAATATAATTGAGATAAAACCAATCACAAGCTGTAATCTAAGCTGCATCTATTGTTCTGTTGATGAAGGCCGCAGACCAGTTGATTTTGTGATAGAGAAAGACTATCTGGTGGATGAACTGAAAAAACTTGTGAAGGTAAAGAACATAGACAATATAGAAGCACACATCGCTTCTCAGGGAGAACCGTTATTATACGCACCACTAGCAGATCTGATAAATGATATATCTGGAATAAAAAAAGTAAAGACAATATCTATAGATACGAATGGCAACTTACTGACAAAAGAAAAAGCAGATAGACTGATAAAAGCAGGCTTGACTAGATTTAACTTCTCGATTAATGCTTTAGACGACAAATTAGCAAATAAAATAGCAGGAGCATACTACGATACAAAGAAAATAAAAGAGATATGCACATACATATCAAGTAAAGTTGATCTGATAATCACGCCAGTTATGATTCCAGGAATAAATGATAAAGAAATGCCTAAAATAATAGAATTTGCTAAAAAATTAGGGGCAGATATAGGCATCCAGAATTTCTTAAGCTATAAGTTTGGAAAAAACCCTGTAAAGCCAATAACCTATGATGAATTCTATGCGAAACTAAAACAATGGCAGGATAAATATGGCATAAAACTGATAAAATCAATAGAAGACTTCAACATAGTAGAAGCAGAATCTCCAAAAAAACCTTTCAAAAAAGGAGAAATTATAGAGGCAGAGATAGTCTGTCCAGGAAGACTAAAATATGAAAAAATAGCAGTTGCAAAAGAGAGGACTATCTCTATACCAAACTGCCAAAAAGACAAAGGAAAGATAAAACTGAAGATAACAAGAACTAAGCATAATATATTTATTGGGGGTATGGATTAGGTTGCTTGCCTTATACCCGACAATACTAATCCCAATACCTCAAATATTTCTTCGGAAGTTGAATCATAACTATCAAAGTGAAGCAATTCACCTTTTTGATAAAGAGAAGTTATCTCGTCTAACATAGGGCTTAAATGTGGATGCCCCCTATATTTATCATTTAAATCAGCCATACGTAGTGGAAGGGCTTCAACAAGACCATCCTCAGACCAAAGTGCATTATCAGGTTCACCTAGGCTAATATCGTCTGCTGGAATAAGTTCAGGGGTTTTTGACAATACCCAATATGTTGGAATACCCCTTATTTCGAGATTTAGAACCTCATTTAGATGGAGATGACAATTTTCAAGTGCGCGATTTCTAAGGTGCCTTTCAAAGTTCGAAATCAAAGGATCTACAAGATAAATTACTGCATCAGGTGCATTTATTTGAGGGATCGACCTGTTCATCTGTGCATTGTAGACAGGATAATGTCCTGGAAATGAGATTAGCTCAACAGTATCTTCTCCAGAAGTATATATCAGGCGATCTGGAAAAGCTGATTTTCCTCCGCTTCTGATGTGGTCTTTTGCCGTCCTATATGCATTATAAACCTTATTAATGCCGACTTGAGCACCTACCAGATCCATCTGCATGGCAGATTCTATATCTTCAAGGGTTGCGTGCATCAATTCCTCCAAGATGTCTGTGTTTTCATCTAAATCCCAATAATTAAATCCCTCGATGAAAGGGAGGCTGAAATGTTCATCTATATATCCATTGTCTAAGACATAAGAATATGCCTTTTGTAAGAAGAAGTTCCATACCCCTGATTCTATGAGAACTGAAGAACTAGGAATTTCATTAGATAATCTTTGTATAAATGCTGTTTTTCCAGCACCAGGTGAACCAAGTACATAAATTGTAGAACATTGAGAAGGAGGAACAAAAGGATAAGTCCCATCAAAACCCACTTGCTGATATCTCCTTAACATAGGTAGCATGTCTGATTTTTTAAGTTGAGGTATATCAACAGGATCAAACCCTAATTCAGGTGAAGGTGTACCAATCTCAAGATTATCCCCTAATTCAGTTATGTCTACACCCCCTGCTATTGGACGGTATCCTGAGTTTAACCTATGTCTTAACAATTCACTATCCTGTCTCGCACGACGTATATCCAATGCTCGTTCTGCTCTAACAATTGGGGGTGGGCCATAGGGCCTTACTAATGAACCATCTTCTGTATATTGGTAGCCATTTCTAAGAAGGTTTTGAATTTCCCTATCATGCCTATACAAATGTGAATCTGCTATGGCTATATCATTCAATGATCTATGTCTACTCATGGTAAGAGTAAAATGAGTTTTCTTTTTTAAATATAACCCTTAGAATCAGAAAAAGACAATAGTTAGAAATCTTTAAATAAACAGACCAATAACATTAGATATATGCAAATAAAGAAATTTCTAAGCAAAAACAAACATCTATTCTTAGTATTCATCCTTTTCTTAACAATGATCTCAATAATGCAATTTACTGTGCCTGAGATAATAGGTTATGATGGGTGGCTGCACATAAAATCAGCAGACCTGATAAGAAATAACGGATTTACAAAACAATTTCCCTACACAACAGAATCAATATTATCACAAAACTATGCAGACACACAATTCTTATTCAGAGTACTCTTAATACCATTTACATGGCTAGGACTAATAAACGGAGCTAAACTAGCATCAATCCTATTCGCAACTCTAGCATTCACATTTTTCTACTGGTATCTTAAAAAAAATAGTATAAATTACCCTTTGTTCTGGACCACAATCTACGCAATCTCATCAGTAAACTTGATGTATAGATTCCTCCTGCCAAGAGCAATGCCATTAGCAATCATATCATTAATCCTAACATTATACTTCATAGATAAAAAGATGTACAAATCACTATTGATAACTTCATTACTATTTACATGGTTGTACCATGGATTCATAATTCAATTATTAATAATCACTATATACCTAATAATCAACTCAATAATAAATAAGAGATTAGATCTAAAATTAATCCTATACCCATTAGCAGGCATTGCATTAGCCATAATCATAAATCCTTACTTTCCAAACAACATACAATTACTATACACCCAAATCTTCAAAGTAAACCTATTAGGAAATCTATACAATGTAGAATGGAAACCATGGAATATAAAAGAACTATTAACATTCAACTATTTATTGTTCATAATATCAATTACAACTATAATAACACTGATAAAGAACAAAAAACTACAGAAAAAACCATTAGTTTTCCTAACATTATCAATAATATTCCTAATAGCGATGATAAAAACAAGAAGAATGCAGGAATACTATGCACCATTCACAATTTTATTCGCATCTTTCTCTTTAAACAGCCACACAAGCAAATTTAAGACAAAAAGAGCATTAAGATATATATCAACTATAGGACTGATACTAATCGCAATTTTCAGCCTTATACACCTAAATACATACATAAAAAACAACCATATCCTCCCATGGTATAAAGATGGCGCAGAATGGCTAGAAAACAACGTTCCTAAAGATTCTGAGGTATTTATCAATGGCTACACATTTAACTATCTATTCCTAAAAAACTCAGACCTAAGATACACTCATGGAATAGACTTAACTTACTCATATCTATACAACAAAGATAACCTAAACAGATACATATCAGTACTACAAGGCAAAGACCCGGGTTATAACATAATAATAGAAGATTACAACTCAGACTATGTATTTGTAGGTAAGCTAAAACAAGACCTAAAACTATTTGAATATATTATAAAATATGGTGATGACTTTGAATTGTTATATGAAGATGAAAGTGTTGGAATTCTAAAAGTTTTAAAATAATAACATTATTTTAAACCGTTTAGAAAAGAATGTTTTCTAAAAGTTTTAAACTAAGAATTGATATTTTAAAACTTTAGAATCTATAAGATTCTAACGGTTTAAAAATTTAGAATAAATTTTTAAAAGAAAAAAAATAAAAAAGGTTTTAGCCTTTTTATGCTGTTGTGTCGTCAGTTGTTGTGT
>CAZTWQ010000009.1:2694-49194 GCA_964618315.1 uncultured Methanosarcinales archaeon | reverse complement strand
ATAAGCCATATTATTATTCATATCCTGAATTATTAAAAGTAAATCATATTGAGCCGGTCTTTACTGAAACAATCAAAGGTAAGATCGATTTTGATGACTTTGACAAAAAAGTAAGGGATTGTAAGGCTGTTCTTATTAATTCCCCATCTAATCCTACTGGTCGTATACAGGATGTAAATACACTCAAGCAGATAGAAAAATTGTGCAGTGATCTTGGCATCGTAATAATCTCTGATGAAGTATACAAAGATCTAATATATGAAAGAGGAAATTATATGTTAAGCGGACCTACTGTAATCACGATAAATTCTTTTTCTAAAACATTTGCAATGTGTGGTTTTAGAGTAGGGTATCTATATTCAAATAACAAGGATTTCGTAAATAAGGTTATTGAAATCAAGACGCATAGTTCTATGAATACAAACATATTAGGTCAGGAAATGGCTTATGAAGCTACAAAAGTTCCTGAAGATTATGTCAAGAATCAGGTTGCTATATGGAGAGAGAGACGAGATGCAATCTGTGAAGGTCTAGGTAAATTAGGGCTTGAACTATGGAAGCCAGAGGGTGCTTTCTATGTATTGCCCAAAGTCAAAGATGCTCATGATATTGTATGGAATCTATTTAAGAAGCATAAAGTGATCACTTATCTAGGAGATTGGTTTGGTGCACCAGGTAGGATCAGGCTTTCGTATGCTTTGGATGTTGATAAGATTGAAGAAGGTTTGAAAAAGATAGGGAAATACCTTGAGGAAAAGTAAAACAAAACATTTATTAAGCTGTTAGCCTAATCTATTTATAGGTGATTTAATATGGCATTATTTGGTTTAGGCACTATAGGAGTTATTGGATTTTGGATTGTTGTTATAATAATAAGTTCTTTAAAGATTGTAAAACAATATGAAAGAGGGGTAAAGTTTACATTAGGAAAGTATGTTGGGTTGATGCAGCCAGGATTAAGAATTATCATACCAATCATACAAACATGGGAAAAAGTAGATATAAGGATCAAAGCTATCGACGTTCCATCACAGGATTGCGTTACAAAAGATAACGTGACTATAAAAGTTAATGCTGTACTTTATTATAAAGTTGCAGAGGCAAGCAAAGCTATATTAGAAGTAGAAAGCTTTAATTTTGCAGTATCACAATTAGCTCAGACAACAATGAGAAATATTGTCGGAGAGTTTGAACTTGATGAATTGCTTCAAAAAAGAGAAGAAGTCTCTAAAAAGATCCAAAGCATAGTAGATAAAGAAACAGATCCATGGGGTATCAAAGTAACTAATATAGAGATAAAAGATATTGAACTGCCTGATACTATGAAAAGAGCTATGGCTCATCAGGCTGAAGCTGAAAGAGACAGGCGTGCAAGGATAACCTTAGCTCTAGGTGAAAGCCAAGCAGCTGAAAAGCTAGCAGAAGCAGCTAAAGTAATTGGAAAAGAACCTGCTGGACTTCAATTAAGGTTATTCCAGACAATGTCAGAAATCGCTTCTGAAAAGAACAGCACCATTATATTGCCAGTTCCTACAGAATTGATTGAATATGTTAAGAATATTTCGCAAAGGAAATAATTGGTTTAATCCATTAACTTGAAGTAGATTATTAGGGTTTTTCTGAACCTTAGTAATCTTTCTTGTTTTTATCTTTTCATAACTTAAATAGATTATAAGACAATATAACCAGATATGCTATAGAAATGTCAACTTTCCACTATCTTTTAAGATAGTGGTTAACCTCGCAAATCGATTTACTTATGGGAAGTTGAGCATGTCAAAAACCACTTAATAATTGAGTATCATGTAAAACATGCCACCATGCTTTAGCATGGTGGTTTTTGACAACCAACAAAAAAACAAAAGGTTTTTAAACAAATGGTCATTGACACTACTTAGCGATAGTTAATAACTTAAGAAAACAATAAATCTTAGATTTTTATAATTGATCTAAATTACCTCAAGAATCTATGAAATACCAAATTATGAATAAACAATAACAAGACAAAAATGGCTAACAAAAGTGTACTTTACAATGCAGCAGGAGTTTATAATAGTTATAAAAGGGAAATGTTATCTAATTGTCATGTAGTTATCCAGGATGGTATGATTGAAGAACTCGTAAGAGGAGAAATAAACCCTGAAGATTACCAGAAACAAGGATATGAAACAGTCGATATGGAAGGTCAGTATTTATTCCCTGGATTGATCGACGCTCATGCACACCCATTTTTGCCTCAAATATTTAGTCCAGGATTTCTTTTTAGTGGTTTTAGACAATGGGATGATCAGGTTCAGCTTAACTTAGATGGATTAGTTGAACAAGGAGTTGTTTATGCTCAGGATATGGGTTCAGTTGATGGCAGAGGAATAAGATATAAAAGAATGATAGATAGGGGAGAACTTTTAGGACCTGAAGTTGATACTGCACTTGCAACAATCAGTGTTAAAGGTGGTTTTCCAGAGACAGCACCTACTTTTCCATGGCCTATAACTAAAGTTACAGAAGGAAATTATATATTTAGAGGAGATACTGAACATGCACTAGATTTCGCCAGAAGGATGGCTGATCAAGGAGCTAATGTATTAAAAGTATATTTTCAATCTCATTCAGTTACTGATTATGCAGGACCTAGAGATGGATCACATACAATAGAAGATTATAGGAGAATAGAAACACCAGATGTAGATTGCATTACTGGATTGATAGATATAGCAGCCGAAAGAAGAATCAGAGTTGGGGTTCATTCATTATGTACAGAAGATTATGAAACTATAGTGAGAGCAGCAAATGAGAGAATAGCTGGAGATCAAGACTTATATGAGATTTTAAGGATGGAACATTCACCAGCAGGAAGGCTTAGTGATGATGTTATTGGAATGATGGCTAAGAATCAAATATTATTCTCACCAACATTAGCTATATATATGCAAAGCACCCAGGAATATACTCAGAAATCTATTGACAGATTAGCAGCTATGGAACAAGGGAACGGATCATTGATGCCTGAAGCAAGGAAGCAATTGACCGCAAGATTAGAAGCTGGATTAAGGCTAATTGAAAAAGGTGGAAAATATAAATGGGGGGAAGTCAAAGCAGGATTTATAGATAGAAGACCCTTATTAGCAGGTTACACTCAAGCAACTGAAAATGTGAAAAGATGCAGACAAGCAGGAGTAAAGATCCTTTTTGGTGATGATATGTATGGGACAGAACAAGGCTGGGATAATCCAATAATAGTTGAAATGATGGAAATGAGAAAGGCAGGATACTCCCCTACAGATGTAATTCACATGGCGACAAGGAGTAATGCAAAAATACTTGGCCTAAGTGGGCTAGGCAGCATAGAGGGAGGGAATAAAGCAAGCATACTTGGATTAAGTTCAGACGGTTCTCAAGACATTAAGGCATTTAGAAGTGATAATATAGATACAGTTATGATAAAAGGAAAACTCAGAAAAATAAATGGAAGATTATTAAAAAAATAGTTCTACTATCCACAGTTTGTAAAGCAAACATTTATAAAGACAAGGGCTATTCTATATAGTATAACTTACCATTTGTTTTAAATTATGGAGGTAATAGAGATCAAAAATTCATCGGAAATCAAAGATTTATGAGTGTGCTCAAAAAAGCAAGGCTTTTTTGACATATAAAAAATTCTAAAATTTTTTATGACCTAAAAATCATTGAATTTAGATTTCTAGTTTCTCCAATAAATTGGAGGTGAAATAAAATGAAAAAGTTTGATTTTGTCTATGAAGACAAAATGGAAGATTTTAGGGATAAGTGATTTCCTAAAAACTTCACCTTATAATTCTAAATTACTTAAAACATTAAATATTTATACTATTGTTCTTAATTTAAGCATATGATCAACCAAAAAAGTTTCAGATGTTTAAGATGTGCTGACTGCTGCAAACATCTTATCGTAAAATTGTATAAAGGAGATATATCTAAGATTAAGAAAGAAGGTTATGGAGATTTCTTTGTCTATGATAATCATATCAAAAGTAATGTATTAAAGCAGAAGAATTTTAAGTGTGTTTTTTTAAGCAAAAAGAAAGGAGAATATTATTGTAAGATCTATTCAATTAGACCAAAAGTTTGTAGGGGATATCCTTTTGTTGAGAATAAGAAAGTTGATAGTTGTAAACCGATGATATTTGGGAAGTTATAATAAGATTAATTTTTAAGTTAAGCTAAGTTGTATCCTTAGGTTATCTTCTAGAAGCACTTAAAGAACTAGAAGCTAATCTGCCAAGCCCGGGAAGAATATCCCTTTGTATTTCAGCAGCAAGTGCAAAATAATCTTGATTTTCTGATACCATACAAGCACGCCCCAATTCAGTATATGCAACTAGAGCATCACCATATTGTTTACTAGATACCAATCTTTCAGCTTCTTGTCTTAATTGAGGAATAGTTTTTGTAGCATCAGTTGGTGTATATGCAGAGGGATTAGACCTTAATCCTAATGCAGCTGCATTTCTATCCATACCATGGCTCGCCCTAATACTAGCAAATGGATCGTCACTTGTTGTTTCATCATCAATAGATGAATCAGAACCTCCATTAGTAGGTTGAACAACTGCTTCTATAGTAGTATGACCATCAACTGTTCCTGTAGAATATTGATCTGTAGTATTTTGACCACTAACACCTGGCTCATAATCAGGACAAAGTTTTCTTGCATCCTTACGCCTGGATTTAGCAAGTTGTCCTCGAGAAGCATCTCTATATAATGCCCAAGAAATTGCATGATACCTTTGAGCTACACCTTTTTCACCTTGATGTTCTAGATATGATGCTAATTGAGAAAGACGATAATCTGCACTCCCCAAAGTAGGATCATCTAATGCCTCAGTTACCCTGCTTAATCCTGTCAAGCCTGACTGTACTTTAGAACTCAATTGTGCTGAAAGACTAAGTACTTCTTTTCTATGATCTACAACTGATCTAGTCAATATACTATCCATATATTGATGTAGTTCAGCACTTGAATAAGGTTGCATTGTCATAAACATGGATAATCACACTCCATTTATAAATCTTCCTATTTTAATCACTTTTAAGTAGTTATAATTTCAAAAATCCAGAATAATTGAATTAGGGTAACAAGGTAGTAACATTTTTAAAGCGCCAGTAATTTCTTATTGTAGTTAATAATAATAAATGACTATGGAGGTAGTTAAATATGGCACAGTTTAAATTATGCATAGCTAATCCTAAAACAGGAAAATGTTATCAAAAAGAAGTTAAAGATGATGAAGCAGAACCATTCATTAGTTTAAATATTGGTGAGAGTATCACTGGCGATTCTTTTGGAATGACCGGTTATGAATTTACTATTACTGGCGGTTCTGATTATTGTGGTTTTCCTATGAGACATGGTATTATGGGATTAAGGAAGAAAATCTATTCATATGGTGGAGTTGGTTTTCCTGGATTAAAATCAGGTCAGAAGAAAAGAAAAACAATCTGTGGTCATAAAATACATGATAAGATTACTCAAATAAATCTTAAGATAACAAAAGAAGGTTCTAAAAAACTAGCTGATATATTTGCTGGCGGAGAGAAGAAAGAAGAAGGAGCAGACTCTCCTAAAGAAGAAGCTAAACCTGAAGCAAAGGAAGCACCCAAGGTAGAAGAAAAACCGAAGGAAGAAAAGCCAAAAGCAGAAGAAAAGAAAGAATAGATAAACATCAGAAAGATTAAACACATTTCAGGAAGAATAACTAAATATGCCAAGAAAAAAAGCAGTTACCAAAAACGAAGAGGCCTTACAACCAGTTGTAAATATAGGCATGGTCGGGCATGTAGATCATGGAAAGACCACTCTGCTTGAGAGATTAAGCGGGAAGTGGGCAGATACTCATTCTGAAGAGATGAAAAGGGGCATTACTATCAGATTAGGTTATGCTGATGTCACATTTAGAAAATGTGAGAAATGCGGAAAATACACAGTAGACAAGAAATGTCTGCCTTGTAAATCTGACACTACAATCCTTAGAAAAATAAGCTTTGTTGATGCACCTGGACACGAAAGCCTGATGGCAACTATGCTTGCAGGAGCAACAATAATGGACGGAGCATTACTCCTTATAGCTGCAAATGAAGAATGTCCTCAGCCTCAAACAAGAGAGCATATAATGGCTCTTGAAATTATCGGAATAAAGAATATAATTATAGTCCAGAATAAAATTGACCTGGTGTCAGAAGAGCAGGCAATAAAAAATTATGAATCAATAAAGAAATTTATAGCTACAACAAGCTATAAAGATATACCTATAATACCTATTTCTGCCCAGCATAACGGCGGTATCTCTAATCTTATTGAAGCGATTGAAACTACTATCAAGACTCCAAAAAGAGAAATAAAAAAAGACCCATTGATGTGTGTTGCAAGATCTTTTGATGTTAACAAGCCAGGCACTAAAATAGATAAGATCCAAGGCGGAATATTGGGAGGAGCATTGAAATATGGCATATTAAAAGATGGTGCAGAGATAGAGATAAAACCTGGTTATGAAGTAGAGGAAAAAAACCAGAAGATATGGAAAACAGTGAAAACAAAGATCATTGGTCTAAAATCAGGAGGAACTTCATTAAAAGAGGTCGGACCTGGAGGATCAATCGGTGTTTTAACTTCATTGGATCCATCTATTGTTTTTTCTGATAAATTAGCTGGTTCAATAGTTGGCTTGCCAGGAAAGCTCCCAGAAGTATGGTCTAATCTAAATCTTGAGGTTCACTTATTAGAAAGAGTAGTAGGATCAAAACAAGATCTGGATGTTGAACCAATAAAAAAGGCAGAGGCATTGATGCTTAATGTTAATTCTGCCGCTACAGTAGGCATAGTATTTGAGTTAAAAAAAGGTATTGTGAAATGCAAATTAAAACTGCCAGTATGCGCTGATATTGGTTCAAGAGTAACTATATCCAGAATGATAGGAAATAGATTTAGATTAATTGGTTATGGAATAATAAAAGATCAATGAATCGCTTTTTCTTTGTAAGTATTATTGCAGACAGGACATTTAAAGATATCTCCATGTTTTTTCATCTGGTTTTCACAATAGAAACAATAAGTCTGAACTTCAGCTTTTTCTATTATTATCTGTTCGCAACATGGATCTGAATCGACCATTAACATCTTATACACCCCTATTTATCTGTAAAATCATTCATACTATCGCCAGAATTTATGAATTTCATACCATAAATCTCTTCTAATTCTTTCTTTTTCTTGTTTTCAAAAAATACATAGTTGTCCATTTTAAATCTCCATCCCCTGTAATAACTACGTAGATACTATTCTTTTTATATAACTATGCCTTAAAATTTATAGTATTTATATAAATAGGAAGATTTATATATAATATGATAAATACATATTAACTATAAAGATTTATATATGTAATCGGGGGATTTGATTAAATTAATAATAAGAGAATGGAATATAAAACTATGGGGTGAACCACATGAGAAGAAAAGTAATACAAATAGCAGACAGTACACAGTTAGTTTCTTTGCCTAGGAAATGGGCTTTGCAACATGGAATTAAGAAAGGAGACGAAGTAGAAGTTAAAGAGGATGGAAGTAAAATTATTATTTCTACTGATAAAGGTGAGGATCTTGGTTCTGTAGAAGTTGATATAACTGGCTTAGATAGAGATTCATTAATGTTCTTAGTAAGATGTTTATATTATAAAGGATATGACGAGATAAAAGTAAATTTTAGTAAACCAACTACTATGCACCACAAAACTGGAAAAGAAGTTACTGTTGTTTCTTCAATACATGAAGAAGTCAACAGACTAAATGGAATAGAAGTAATTCAACAAAAGGAAACTTATTGTTTGATTAAAGATATATCTGAAGGGAGTATTAAGGAATTTGATGATGTATTGAGAAGATTATTCTTGCTTTTAGAAGATTCAGGTAAAGATCTATTAGAAGGGGTAAAAAGTGGAAATTTTGTATTGTTGGATACAATAAATGAGAAGCATAATACAATAACCAAATTTGCCGCATACAATCTAAGACTTTTAAATAAATTTGGTCATCCTGATTCAAAGAAAACAAATTCATATTACCACATCATTTCATCTATCGATGAAATAATTGATACGATAAAATATTCTGCAAGATATGTTCAATCAAAAAAAATAAATGCATCTAAAGATACTGTATCAATACTACAATCTATACATTCTGTACTTAGCATATATGTTAATTTTTTCTATAAATTTGATTTTAAGAAAGTAGATGAGATGAGTAGAAAAAGAACAGATATTCTAGAGAAGATAAGTACACTGACAAAAAGAACTCCACCAAACGAGATATTAATATTGAGCAGTATGGAACAGATATTAGAGGTAGTTATCCATATGGTTGTTACGAGAATGGCATTAGAATATTAGTTTAATCAGTTCTATGGACATGCTCCATAAAATTAAGAACTTCAACCTCCACATGCCTATGTGTATTTCCAGGCATAGTGGGGTGTACCCTTAACTGGTTGACACAAGCATTGTCTTGTTGAAAATAAACTAACTGATCAAGAGGTATACCAAATATATTATTCAATAAATAAGGATTGTAAAATCCATGTCCAACAACTAAAATACTAGCATTTTCGAATTTGCTAAGTAGTAGATTATAAAATGCACTTGTTCTTAACATAACTTGTTCAGTAGTCTCTCCAGGCATACCATCTTTTGGAGTTATATGTGGATTAGTACCATCACAGATATCTTGTTTATAAAAAAGGTAATGTGCAAGTGATGCTCCATCAGTATCAATGGTGTCGTATTTTTCACCAGTAAATCTACCAAAATCACGCTCCCTAATTAAATCAGTAGTTGTAAGTCCTATGTCCCCCCTACCACTAAGGATAATCTGAGCAGTATCTACAGCCCGGGTTAAATCACTTGAATATATTGCATCTACCCTCACATTCCTCAAATATCTTGCTAAAGCATGTGCTTGATCTTCACCCCTGGAAGTAAGAGCAGTATCAAGACTGCCTTGAATCAATGAATCCCTATTATGGGTTGTTTCCCCATGTCTAGTCAATAATAATGTTAACATAGTAAGTGGAATTATTTTATTACTTTTAAAACTTTCTTTTGGTGTCACTTTATGATAGTTAATAATAGAAAGGTTTTTAAATAGTAATCTGTTCTTTTTTAGATAATGACAGGGACAACTCTAAACTTTGACGGGCTTTACATGCCTAGAAAGAGTTTTGATTTATTTAATGATTCAAGCGAATTAGTTAGTTCTACAGATCTTACTACCCATAGATTAATTGAGGTTGCAATGGGAAGATATAATAAAGAGGTTGATGATTACTGGCGTAAAATGGATGGAGTCTGGGCAAGGGAAGAAGCTGCTTTCTTAGGACAAGATAAGCCATATCATGAATTTTTGCCAGGAAGGTTTTTCACATATGAAACTATTGCACAAAAGATTATAAATGAACTAGGAGATTGCACTTCAGATTCGGAAACACTTGATCTAGGGTGTGGAAGTGGAATTTGTCTAGCAATACAAGCAAAAAAGGGTGTTGGAAGGGTTCGTGGTTTTGATCGATCATATGCTGCGCTTAATTTTCTGGAAGATCTTGCTACGCATTACAATGTAAGGGGTAATGTTGAAACACGACAAGGAGATTTTTATGCTACTGGCTATGATGCAGATAGATTTGACGCAACATTTAATTTAGGTGTTTTTGAACACTTAAAACCAAATGATCAAGGAATATTAATGGATGAAATGGTGAGGGTAACTAAACCAGGGGGGATTATATTAGTTGCAATACCCAATGAATCTAGTGGATTACATAAAGCTAGTAGAGCTAGAGAAAAAGGATTTATGGAGTATGTATTGCCCATGTTAAAACAGCATCATGCTGTTGATTTAACTCGCCTTTTTGAAGATAGGGATATTGGAATTTTAAGAAGGGATTCCACATTGATTGCTCCGCCATCTGCAATACCTGTAAGATATTTTAGTAAAGCAGATCTTGAAGCTTATAGTAAATTGCCTAAGATGACTGGTGCTAACAATCCAGATGAATTAATGAAATTTTGGAGAGTGATGGAAGAAAAAGTTATATCACCTGAAGATAGAATAAGGATGGGCTGGCATACTTATATAATAGGAAAGAAGAGTTAGATACTCCTTGTAAATCAATCTAGAACTCCACTATCTAATATATAGCTTATAAATGCTAATTTGGATGCATCAGATTTCTGATTTGCTGTAGGTAACTCTGATCTAATAGGTTCAGGAACATCAGATATATCAAGCCTTCTAGTTCGAGTTTCAAATAATTCTAAAGCAGCAACTGCATCAAGGGGATTATAATCCGCAAATAATAAATTGTCTATATGATCCATACCCTCTGAAATTGCACGCCTTAATCTACTAGTATCCCCATCATAAACTAATTCCCTACATAACAAAATACCCCGTTCTGGACCGACTAAATCATCCCAATAACCAGTTCTAGCCCCACCACTAATAGGACTAGCAACTTGTCTAAAAGAACCGCCCATCTGACCAGCAACCGCCCTTAATTCTAACGTAGAATCTTTAGGTGTAGTTGGTGATCTTGTAAGCCCAGTGTAATGTGTTATATACCCACTCATATTCCTTAAGGTCATCATTTTATAAATTTGGAGTTTATTATTTTGTTTATAAATCTTACTCTTTTTAATAGGGGGTTATATAATTTATATATTTAGTTTTTAGTAATATTTTTATAGCTTAGTCATTTAGTCATTTACATGACAACAGCAAAAGAACTAAAAGCAGGAAATTATGTAAATATCAATAACGAAGTTCTCAAGGTCGTTAGAAAAGAAGTTGTTGCTTATGGTACACATTCACACTCCAAGACCAAATTATTTGTTCAGGGTCTGTTCTCAAAAGGCGAAAAATCTTTTAATCTAAACCACCATGATCATGTTGATGTTTTGGATATAATCAGAAAAAAAGGGCAGGCTATCTCAAAATCTGATGATAAAGTTCAGGTAATGGATATTGTCAGTTATGAGACAATTGATGCAGATGCTGATCCTGAGCTGTTTAGTTCTATCAATGAAGGAGACGAAGTTACGTTTATCAATTATAAAGGGCGAGCGATGGTATTAGGTAAGAAGTAGAAAAGTTTTAGGAATTTGCGTTTCCTAAACCGTTTTGGAATAAAAATTCCAAAAAGTTTATATACCAATTAAATTAAATGTATTATATGAAATTTTTTAAGAAAGCTAAGCTTCCAAAGGTAATCGTATTTGCAATAGCTTTATTGGTAATAATCCTGCTTATTTTCCTAATCAAGAACGGTTGGGATGTACCTCTAGCTGTTCAAAACATCTTAGAGTTGTTTGGAAAAGGCAAGAAATAATTCCTTGTTCTATCAATTTGATTTAAATTTAAGTTATTTATTTTTTAAGTTTATTCTTAACTTTTAAAGCTATATCTCCAATAGATCCAATTGGGCAGAAATAATTGCACCAGAATCTTGGAATAAAAAAAGCTAAGATAAATATGATTAAAGATATAGTTAAACTCCAAGCATATAGATGATGTGTTTCCTTAAAAAAGAAACCAAATTTGGAATTTGCAAAGAACATCCCTACAATTACAAAGACAGTAAAAACCAGCACTACGTATCTTACATTTATCAGCCATCTTGGCATACAGATTCTTTTTTTAGTTATCTTACATTGTTGGTCCTGCAATGTTCCAAATGGACATAGTTTATAGCACCAAAACCTTTTGTCCAGATTCAACAACAAGAATGAAGGCAGAGTTATAGGTAACAATTCACCCCAAAAACATTTCCTTGGACAAACCTTACAAAATATATAAGGTATCTTAAAATAACACCTTAAAGCAGGAAATAATGCGATAGGCAAAAATAAGATCCCATACAATATCTTTAGTTTGTTATTTAGTTTGTTTATCTTTATTTTTTTCAGAAAAGCTAACAGGATTATAATAAAAGCAGCTATTATTGAAATTGTAATGATTATATTATAAGTTGGACTCCAGAAAAAATCTAATCTATGATAAACTTTACTAGGTATTGTCCAGATTATAAACAAAATAACCAATAAAAGACTGACTAAAAAATATGCTAGATCTCTCGTTTTCATCTTACTTCTTTTTCTTAGCCCCTAATTTCTTCAATGGTCTTCCATGATGTAATTTATGAGCTAAACCCAGAATCCTAAAAACTTTAGTTGTACAAGTTGGACAATCCCCTTTTATAGATAACCTATTGTTTTTCATAACATAATATTCAGGATCTTTAACATTGACTTTCTCCTTGCACTTGACACAATAAGCGATTACCTTAGATTGCTTCTGAGGTTTACTTTTTGGCTGAACCACATTATCAATCACTTTACGTACATCTTGTTCACAAAAAAAACAATATAGCTCATCTTCCAATAGATTTCTGCTGCAATAAGGGCATTTTCTTGTCATTTTCAAATTAGTTTTATTTCATTGTTTAATTAATTTATTATTTTTTATTAGTTTTATTTATTATTTCTTTTTATTAGTTTGTTTTTATTGTTTAATTAAGCTATCTTTATTAGTTGTATTTATTGTTTAATTGATTTTATTTTTTATTGAGTTTATTTATTATTTCTTTTAGTTTTATTTCATTATTTAATTAAGTTTAATTAATTTATTATTTTTTTTATTAGTTATTTATTATTTTATTGTTTTGTTTTTAGTTTTATTTCATTATTTAATTAATTTATTTTTTAGTTTGTTTTTATTGTTTAATTAAGTTATCTTTATTAGTTTTATTTCATTGTTTAATTGATTTTAGTTATTATTAAAAAAACAAAAAAGCCAACAACAATCGGTTTTGACACAATTGTATCTTCACCACATTGTCGGCTTTTTTGGGTTTGGCGACTCGCTTCAGAAAAGGACACCATTAGTTTGGCGTTTGTGCCCTTTCCCAATCTATTTCTTGGTTTTTCTGTATTCTAGGAATGAATATAAAAATAAGTAAAGCACCAGTGAAATAACTGGAACTAAGATAAACCACATCATCTGATCTATAAAGAATATTGAAGAAACCATGATCAAAGCCATTATCTTAAAAAGTTTTGAACCTAACTGATGAGTCTTATCCCAAACACCTTCATCTGCCAATGTCCAGGGTGTTCTAATCCCTATGAAATAATTTCTTTTTGTATGTTTTAGCATAATTCCTATATAGAAAAACAAGACAGATATAGCAGGAATCATAACATAACCCATGTTTATATCTATATTGAAGTTTGGAAGCAATGTTGCTGTGTATATCGTAACAAAGAACAATACCAATAATACCTTAAATCCATAGAAATGATCCTTGAATTGCTCAAAGTTTTTTTGATAAACCATAATTTTTGGCAAGAATTGGAAAAGAAGATATATTCCTGCTAAGAAAATAGGCATCAAAAAAAGCCCCATAAATCTGCTACCATAATCATCTACTTCGCCTTTTGCATTCCAGTGAGTTGGCATCTGATCAGGCATTTTAGGATATAGATATATTGATGTTATAAAGACTGCAATTATTAAAATGATCAAAGGCAATTCTTTTTTTAGATTAGTTGTTGTTTTCATATTACACCTATTTGTTTTTCTTTTATTGTATTCAATACTAGGACTGTTTCTGTCCTTTCCATGAATTCATAAGCCTGTGTCTTTTTTAGGAAAGAGTCCATTGATTTTCTGCTTTTAAACTTTGCAATTATGATAGAATCAAAATCGCCAGTTACATCGTAAACAGCAAAAATATTTGGGTCATTGGCTATTTTCTTTTCTAATTCAAAGAGTTTACCCTTTGCTATACGCATTTTTATTATAACACTTACATCATAACCAATTTTTTCATAGTCAACAGAAGTAGTATATCCTTTGATTATGCCTTCTTTTTCTAATCTTTTTACTCGGTGCATGACCGTCGCAACAGAGACCTTAACCCTTTTCCCAATCTCCCTATATGAGAGCTTAGAATCTACAATTAAGACATTTATTATCTTTTTGTCGAGGTCATCAATATTCATTTTAGCTAAACATTTGTTTAATTTTGTTAAGTTATTTAGGTTATAATTAAACATATATTTAAATCTTTCTATTTTTTGTTATCATTTGTTTAGTATTACATGGAAAAAGTATATAAACGTGCTAGTTTTATAGTAGAATAAACAATCACGGAGGGGATAAAATGCCAGCATTAAACGCAAAAACAAAAGAAGATGTAATAAAACTATGTGATGAACATAATGTAAAATTTATCAGATTATGGTTTACAGATATTCTAGGAAAGCTAAAGAGTTTTGCTATAACAAGGTCTGAACTTGATGATGCTCTTGAATCTGGAGTTGGTTTTGACGGCTCTTCGATTGAAGGTTATAGGGATATTGAAGAATCAGATATGATGGCAATGCCAGACCCAACAACATTGCAGTTATTGCCATGGCAATCAAACGATGATAAGAAAGTTGCAAGGATATTCTGTGATATTGTAACTCCAGACGGAAAGCCATATGCTGGTGACCCAAGACATATACTTAAGAAACAGCTTGAAAGAGCAGAAGCTATGGGCTATACTTTTTATTTTGGTCCTGAGCTCGAATATTTTTATTTTAAAAATGATAAAGGAACAGATATAGTTGAAAAAGCTGGTTACTTTGATCTAGAGCATCTTGACATAACATCAGAAGTAAGAAAAGAAACTGTACTTGCTTTAGAAGATATGGGTCTTACGATAGAATGCGAGCATCATGAAGTTGCTCCTTCACAGCATGAAATTGATATAAGATATTGTAAAGCTTTGAAAATGGCTGATAATGTACAGACCTATAGGGCTGTAGTTAAAGAGATTGCACGTAAGAACGAACTATATGCCACATTTATGCCAAAGCCTATCTTTGGAGAAAATGGTTCTGGAATGCATACCCACATGAGTTTTTTTAAAGATGGGAAGAATCTGTTCTTTGATGAGAATGATAAATACCATATATCAAAAGAAGGAAAATCATATATTGCAGGAATATTAAAACATGCAAGGGAATTCTGTGCAATTACAAATCAATCTGTAAATTCATATAAAAGATTAGTTCCAGGGTATGAAGCTCCTGTTTATATTGCATGGAGTACTGCTAATAGGTCAGCTATGGTCAGAATACCTAATTTTAAACCAGGTGCTGAAAAAGCTACAAGAATGGAACTTAGATGTCCTGATCCAGTCGGCAATCCTTATCTGCAGTTTGCAGTGATGATCGCTGCAGGCCTTGAAGGTATTGAAAAAGGCTATACATTAAGTGATCCTGTAAACAAAAACATCTTTGAGATGAGCAAAGAAGAGATGAAAGAACTTGATATCCCAACATTACCTGGAAATCTAGGCGAAGCGATTGAAGTAACTGCTGGATCTGAATTGATGAAAAAAGCTCTAGGAGATCATGTATTCAACAGATTTGTAGAAATCAAAAGGATGGAATGGGATGAATATAGGATGCAAGTAACTGATTATGAAATAAAGAAGCTGTTGCCTTCTTTATGATTATTTTTTTATTTTATTTTTTAATTGTTTATAAGTATAAAACTTTAGTTTCAGACTTTACTAAATTAAAGAAAATTTCACTATTGATTAGGATTTATTAAATTTTCTTGTTGATTTAGAAGTTTAATAATGCATATGGATTTGTTATAATATGGTATTGTTTGTTCGTTTAATAGTAACATATTCACCTGATGTACATAAATCATAATTTCTAGGTAAATCAAGCCTTGATACGTTAAGAATAGATAACCCTGCTTTTTGTACCCACCTAAAAGTATTATGCTCTAAACTTTCCGCATTTGCACATCCATTATCCCAAGGTATGTAAAATCCAGCCATATTGTCTGGTCTAAAACCCATGGGCAATACAAAGTGACTATGATCTGAACTATGATGCCACCCACCTCCATCAACCATGTTATATTTTCCAGATACGGGATCATAGACCCATTCTTCCCCTAAATCTAATCCAAAAGGCAATTTAAGTGCATCACCATGGAATACATATAATGAAGGAATATCGTCTGAGATAAATTCCATAAATCCATCATGAGGACCAACTTTTACAACCCTTAATTCAAGAGGTTCTTCTGGAATATTCCCATAAAAATGCAATCCATCACTTACATCAACATAATCACAAGGATCAAAAGGCATAAATGCTCTTTCCTGAGAAAAAATTAAAGGTCCACCAACTGGTGAAGCAAAAGTGTAAGAATCATAATCAATATCAGTCGAATCTGAGAGAACACAAAATTCAACATGCGAACTAAATTGAGATGGTACAAACCCTGCTTCTCGAGCCATTTGATGTAACCTAACAACTTGAGGCAAAAGTGATTCACAGTTTTCTTCAGAATAAGTATTATTCCAACAAGCATTAAGATCAATTTTTGTCACAATTTTACCATTACAATCAACTAAATATTGGAGTATGCAATTTCTATTGCCTAGATTTAAATTTTGAAATGTCCCACTGACAAAATTAACTACATAATAACCTTTAAAATTAGGATGATCCACAACAGACCCCCTTAACTGGGAATTATTTTGCCATTGTACAATAAAACTTTTAACTCCATCAAAATCATCATGCCCTTCCCATCTAGCATACTCTAGGACTTCAGGTCGCTTTGATCGTTCAAGAATCATATCAAAAACCCTGGGACCACTAAAACCAGATTCCCAACATAAACTATCTAAATTAACCCCCCTTGTAAGAAGAGCCCTATATTCATCCAACCCAATATCTTGTCTAAGTAACCCCTCATCTGGTTTTCCATTTAAATCATATGGCGTACAAAAGGGTTGTGTATCTAACATATCAACTAACCCATTATGGTCACCTATACCTGATGGCCTTACAATTGGGGGTGATGCAAGATCAAATAATGGAATTTCTTGCCCAACAGTATATATAGAAAAAGGCAAGACATCAACTGTATGTGCTTTTTCCTGAACTAATAGACTAGCTGTTTTTCCACCAAACTGATCTATTAACTGCTGATGCTTCCAAGGAATTGATTCTTCTTTCCCCATATATAAGAAGAATGAAGTTTGATTTAAAAAACAAATGTATTCTAAGTGGGGTATTTTACTAAATTAAGATGTAATTGATAAATAGAAAAATTGATTTATTTGTTAAAAAATATTTTGATAGATTATAGGGTCTTAAGTAGTCTTAAATTTTTTAACCATATTTCTTTTAACATAACACTAAAACAGAAAGATTTATATATTAGTTCTTATGGATAACATACATGAAAGGAATATACACCTTAGAAAAAATCCAGAAAGAAAGAGATATTAGTAAACAAGCTGCTATAAATCTTATTTCAAGACTTAGGAAAAAAGGTTTTGTTAAAACCTCTGGAGGGGGAAAGCAGATAAGGCTGTATAAGATAAGTGATAAACCCCTACAAGAAGACAATGGGATGTATAGCATCATCAATAAATATACACCAATAAAACTTGCCCCATCTATTATGCATATTGTTTATGGGAAAAAATACACAGTTGAACAAACAATAGTTGATTGCCTTAAAAAAAATGATTCTAGGCATAGTTTAGCAGCTGTCTTTTTATTAAATAATATTCGAGACTGGAAAAAACTAAATAAATTGATTATAGAGCATAAACTTGAGAGCAAATTCAATATCCTATATAATCTTGCAAGAGAGAATGTGAGGGTTAAGAAAATGCCTGCTTTTTTTGAGAAAGATTTATCTAAGTCTAAGAAAAAAATTCATTTAGATATAAATAAATTCGATATAACAGGTGCAAGATGATAATAATAGAAGACCAAAATCAATTGTTTTTATTGATTGCAGACAAGATATCCAAAGATATCGAATGTGTCGCTTTTGGTGGAACTGCTATGATGTATAAGCAGTATAAAAACGCTACAAAAGATATAGATCTAGTATTTTTTGACCTAGAAAGCAGAGATGAATTTGCTAGGGCAATAAAAAAATTAGGCTATAAGGAATCTAATTACTTAAGAAGTATTTATCCAAAAGAGAAAAGCAAGATGAAAACTGCTCCGTTAATGTATACTCGGGGGGATGAAAGATTTGATTTATTTGTTAAAAATATATTTAATATCAAAGTAAATGAAAGTATAAGGCAAAGATCTACAGATATAAGGGACTTTAATGGAAAAAAGCTGTTAAGACTGAGAATACTGGGTGATGAAGATTTGATCTTATTGAAAGCAATAACATCCAGAGAAGGGGATTTTAAAGATATTGAAGAAATATGCAAAAATAATCCAAATATTGATTGGGGGGTTGTAGTTAATGAAGCGATAAATCAAGGTAATTTATTGATTGTTATTGATCTTGAAGAAAAGATGAAAAAACTGGAGAAAGAGTTTTTTATTAAGAAAAAATATTTTGATAGATTATACGCTTTTGACAAATCTTAATTATTTTATCTCTTTCTCCCTGTATATATTTAGGATTAATCTGGATCTTGTTTCGATAACTGATTCATGTTGTTGTAATTTCTTAAGGAAACTATCTAGTTTTCTTGTCGTGTAGAACCTTGCCAATATCTCTGCATCATAATCACCAGTTGTATCCATCAATAAGAATACAGAAAGGTTTGATGAATATTCTTTTGCCAAATCATAGAAACCGCCTTTTTGGATCTTTATATCGATCAGAACTTCAACAGCATAACCTAGTTTTTCATAATCTATCACTACTGTCTTCTTTTTTATTATTCCTGAATTTTTTAACCGCTTTAATCTATTATTAACAGTCCCCAAGGCGATATTACAATTTATTGCAAGTTCCCTGTTAGTGATATCTGCATCTATAAGTAATAAATTTACTATTTTCTTGTCGATATCATCTATTTTATTGTTCATTTTATACAGTTATAACCCATATAAATTGAACGAATATATAAATTTATTGTTTTTTTTAATGTTTTGTTCATAAATTTGTAGAAAAACTATTTAAAAGACCAAGTGTTTGTGTTTAATAAGATGAAAAAACAAACAGATACTAATCCAGGAGAAGGTAAAGATTATGCTACATTAGGACAATTTGTTAGTCAGGATTATGCAGATGCTATTTTTCTTAGTGTTGGAAAACGAGGAGAACCAGAGTACCACCATGATGAATCCAGTGCAAGAACTGTTGCAAGGGCAATTGTTTCTGAAGTACATGGAGTAGTTTCATCCATAGATGATATTGATACTAGAGAAGTAAGTGGATTTGATTATGATCCACATGAAAATAATCCTAACCCTGATGATAGATACCCTGTTAAAGTAACTTATGGATTTACTTTTTATAATGGGGGTAAAAATCCAATTGGGAGAGTAAGTGCAACAGTAATAGACATAGACTTTGGAGAGTATGCTGTTGAAAGTCAATTTGAAGTTGGAATAACAGGGGGTAAGGTCCCTGGTTTTTTAGTAGATACTGTAGATCGTGCTTTTTGTAATGGTAGTGGACTACACTTAAGAAGAGATGGTTACGGGATAAAAGGAAATGATGGTGATGAAGATGCTTTTGCAATCTGGAGAAGACAGGGAGATGAAAGAACAATATATCTTAATGATGCAGTGATGAGAATGATCCATGATAGATTAAAACCTAAATTAGGTTAAAATCAATACCCCAACCCAGAACTCTTAATTATTTCTTTATCTTTAGTTATTATCAATGCTTCTATGTTTTTAGTATTCTCTACAAAATTTAGAACTAATGATAAAGCTTTAGAAGATATAGGTGTAACATTAACACCCAAAGTAGCACCCTATAGCTTGTATGCAAGACCAAATGCATGAATGATTGTTTCAATATTATCTTTGTTCGTAGGGCCACTTTGCCTTGATTAATCTTTGCATTTTTTTAAGTGTACGATCTTTCATAGCATATACTGTTGCTCTCTTAAAACCCCACTCTTTAGCAATCTGAGATAGATCTTCTGTTCCTTTGAAGAAAGCTTCAATAACACGCCTTTCATCAGGAGTTAAGTGTGCAAGAATATTTTCAGTAATTGACCGTATATCTTTTGTCACCTTTGCTTGATATGCTGTTGGTGAATCAGTATCTTCTACTCTTTGATTAGCAATAGTTTTCTCACTATCAATCACATCCTCAAGAGATATTACCCTAAGCAGATTAAGCCTTCTTAAATCATCTGGCGAGATTCCAAGAACTGAATAGATTTCATCACATGTTGGATTGCGAGTAAGTTCACCTGCAAGTTCATCAATTTGAACCCTATATCTAGTAAGCCTTACCCTCATTCTGGAAGGTATACGCATCCTTTCGTAGCTTATCACCTCCTGACTCATACATTTCCTGACCCACCAGTCTGCATAACCAGTAAAACTCTCCCCTTTGGATGGATTATATTTCTCCAACGCTTTTATCAAACCAAGATTACCTCCCTGTATCAAATCAAGATAAGGGGCAAGCCCAGAGTAATGGCGTGCCCACCTTACTACAAGACCCTGATTTACACGAATCAAAGCCAGTCTTGCTTCCATCCCATCTGGCGTAATCTCTTGTGATTTTCTGAATAGTGCTATCTGTTCTTGTTTATCTAATCTACCAGATTCACCTATATCCTTCCGATATAGATCATAGAGATAATCCTTTGAACTACTAAGAGAAGTACTGTTTTCTGTATAACCTATGTCATTCACAAATATATAATAGTAACAAGAGAATAAAAAGATTGAGTATATGTTGTATATACACCATATAAATCATTGAAAAATTTGTAAGTTAAATTTTATTAAATAGAATTTATAATATTCTTAACTATGTTGATAATTGAGGGGAGTTAATTTAGGATACTAACTACTAGAAATCAATACCTAAACCCAGAACTCTTAATTATTTCTTTATCTTTAGTTATTATCAATGCTCCTATGTTTTCTAAATGTTCTATCGTTATGATTTTTTGAAAATATTCTATTCATCACATTATGATAATTAATGGAGTAAAGTTTAAATAATTATACATATTCTTTTATTAAAGGTGATTCAGATGTTAACAGAAGATGCAGAAAGAATCAATACATTAATACAGGATATTTCTAATTTGGCACAGCAGGGTGTTTTGAATAGTGGTTCAGCTAGTCAAATTGATGAAGGAAATATTGTAATGACTGCTCTACCACAGGATTTGGAATATTTAGTGCAGCGAGGCGCTATCACTAAAAAAAATAGAGATGAGATTGTTTCGAAGTTTGGAGAATCAGCAATTGAGAGTATCCCTTTCTTAGCCAGGTATAATCACCTTAGTAACCTTAAGGGGTCTTACGAATCTAACATAACTAGACTTGATAAAGAATTATCTTGCTTTTCTAGTTTAGTTATGGGCAGAAAAAAAAGAGGTTTGAAAAAGAATGAATTGGTACAGAACGAATCGCAATTAATGGATGTTGATGCAAGATTACAATCATTAGATGAATTATCCGAAAGATTTCCATCTATAAGGGACTATGTGTTAACAAGCGAAGGGGTTTATGTTAGACTTAATCAAGGAATTAGCCAGATTAGTGATATCTCTCCAAACCCCATTCAAGGATCAAGTTCAGGATCTCAAGATATCAAGTTGGGTTGTTTATTGAGTGGAGAATTAGTCGATTTTTATTATGAGCCAGACATATCACCTAATAATTATCCTCCAGCTGATGCTCAGAGATGTGATACTTTTGAATTAGTAATCGATACCCCTTATCCAGAACTAACCCTGGTAGATACTACAGAAGTAGATCCAACAAAAATATTATGCCCCCTTGTTATGTCTGGAATAAAACAATGGACTAAAGATAATAAAATTGAGTTTCCATTGTATATTGGTGAATTGAGATTTCCTGATAGGGGGTATAGTGTATGGATGGGACACCCTTCTGAAGACATACAACATGCTCATTCTTTTTTTGGTAGTTTTTCAAGTCACGAAATAGTGGGTACTACTGATTACGGATTAGATGAGCTAGGGGAGGGGGTATGCGATGATGTGAGACATCATGTATACAAATTAGAAGTAGAAGGGAAGTTCACAGTTCCTTTATCCCTCATTAGTGTTAGACCAATAATGACAGAATTGCCAAAACCAGAACTACTTTAAGAAGCACTAGATATTAGTTAAAGCATCAAACCCAGAACTCTTAATTATTTCTTTATCATTAGTTATTATCAATGCTTCTGTATTTTTAGTGTTCTCTACAAGATTTAAACCATCTTCTTTTCCAAGTACAAAAACAGAAGTTGCCAAAGCATCAGCATCAACCGCCTTGTCTGTTACAATCGTCACAGATATAAGTTCTGTTGCTGAAAAACCAGTTCTTGGATCAACGATATGATGGAATTTCTTTTCATCATCATAATATCTTTCATAATCTCCAGATGTTGCAACTGCCTTATCATTTAAATGGATTATAGTGATATGGTCTTTTTTATCTCTGGGATTTTGTAAAGCAATTTGCCAATCTTCCTCGCCCTTAGCACCTATTGCACGCATATCTCCGCCTGCATTTACCAAAGCATGTTCTACATCATATTGTTTTAGAACTTCAATTGCTTTATCTATTGCATAACCTTTTGCTATACCACCTAATGTTATCTTAGTTGGCTTTGTAAACTTCATATTCTTGTTTTTTATGAAGATATATTCATAACCCACCTGGTTTAAAGTTTCTTGAACTTCTTCTTCTGTAGGTGGTCTTTTTAGGTTTTCGAACGAATCCTTGTATAGATCTAAGATTGGCTGTACTGTGACATCAAATGCCCCTTGTGATATATCGCCATATTTTAATGATTTTGTCAATAAATAGATCAATTCATTGCTTGCATTGCCTATCTCTTGATTTTCATTTAGAATATATACTTCAGATGTGTTAATATAATTACTTACTAGTTTTTCTATTCTTTCTATTTCTTTGTATGCTGCTTCTGTTGCTTGTTCTACTGTTTGTTCTTCTTCACCATATATAGTTATTGTAACATAAGTTCCCATCAATTCTTTTGTCTGCTCTGCTTTTTCTGATGTAGAGCAAGCTGTAATTAATAGTAAAGATATTAGTAAAGTTATTGTTTTGTTCATACTAAATTCTAGAGTATTTGTTTTTTATAAATCTTACTAAATAAATCATTTTTGACTAATAGTCATATTTTAATTAGTTTATTTTAAACTTTTAATTAACATATAGCAATAAACATCAAAATCTTTATATAATACCCTTAAACCAACATCCTTATGAGTTCATTTATAGGGGGGATTCATCCTACATATAATAAGATAACACGAAAGAGCAAGGTAGAGGTAGCTCCGATGCCTAAACGAGTTATTCTGCCTTTGCAACAGCATATTGGAGCACCATGTGAAGCTTTGGTCAAAGCAGGTGATATTGTTAAGGTAGGACAAAAGATAGCTGAATCTAAAGGTTTTGTTAGTGCACCGATACATGCTTCTATTTCTGGTAAGGTTTTAGGTAGAGGTAAAGCACATCATCCAGTACTAGGTAAGTGTGATTCTATTGTTATTGAATCAGAAGGCCAGATAGGGTGGGATGAGTCTGTAAAGAAAAGAGAAAATGTAGATAGCCTAAATAATGATGAGCTAAAGAATATAATAAAAGAAGCAGGAATCGTAGGATTAGGTGGAGCTGCTTTTCCAACACATGTTAAATTAAGTCCCCCACCAGATAAAAAGATTGATACTGTTATCTTGAATGGAGCTGAGTGTGAACCTTATCTTACTTGTGATCATAGAATAATGTTAGAGCAAACTGAAAAAGTGATAAAAGGATTCTTGATAATCATAAAGATATTAGGTCCTGAAAATTGCTATATAGGTATTGAAGACAATAAAGAAAATGCAATTTCTTTGTTTGAAGAGAAACTGCTTGATATGGAATTGAATGAAAAGATAAAAGTTGTAAAACTAAAGACAATCTATCCCCAAGGTGCTGAGAAGAACCTAATCTATTCTATAACTGGAAGGCAAGTTCCTAATAGTGGTGGACTACCAATGGATGTTGGATGTGTTGTATCTAATGTTCAGACTGCCAAAGCGATCTATGATGCTGTTTATGAAGGAAAACCGCTTGTTGAAAGAGTAGTTACAGTTACTGGTGCTGTTAAAGAACCAAAGAATCTACTTGTTAAGATCGGAACCCCAGTTAAGGACATAATAAATCATTGTGGTGGTTATGAAGGAACTACTGGAAAATTAATTTCTGGCGGTCCGATGATGGGTATTGCACAATATACAGATGATATACCTATAATAAAAGGTTCTTCTGGTGTACTTGTCCAAAAAGAAGATATTATCTCAGATGAAGAAAAAGATTGCATAAGATGTTCAAAATGTGTTGACAAATGTCCTATGAATTTGATGCCTACGATGATATACCAATACTCTAAAAAAGACGATTTTGATAGATGTAAAGAGTATTTTGCATTAGATTGTTATGAATGCGGCTGTTGTTCCTATGTTTGTCCAAGTAAGATTCCATTAGTCCATTGGATAAAACATGCTAAATCAGAATTAGTTAAAAGAAAAAAGAAATGATTAATGATAATATGGATAAATAAGAAATCAAAATAGATAAAAAAAGGATTTCAATAAAAGAATAATAATAACTGATAAAATTAAAATAATGATTAAATAAGTCAATAAAAGATAATTAATAATAAGATTAAATCAATAAAAAATGGAAAACAAAGATAATAAAGAAGAATTGAAGAAATTAACAGTTTCTGCAAATCCACATATTAAAAGTAAGAATAGTGTAAATAAGATAATGTGGCATGTCATACTTGCTTTGATGCCTGCTGTTATAGCTGGCATTTATTTCTTTAAAGTAAAAGCCTTAATCATAATCCTATTATCTATTATATCAGCAGTCTTGACTGAATTTATTATCCAGAAGTTGACTGGCAAAAAGATTACGATAAAAGATGGTTCTGCTGTCTTGACAGGATTATTGCTGGCTTTAATCTTATCCCCATTAGTTCCATGGTGGATTGCTGTGATTGGCGGGATATTTGCAATAGCGATAGGTAAAATGATATTCGGCGGGCTAGGCCATAATATATTTAATCCTGCTTTAGTGGGTAGGGCTTTTTTAGTAGCCTCATGGCCAGCATTGATGACAAGATGGTTATTGGTTGATGGAACAACTGGTGCAACCCCATTAGGATTATTGAAGTTAGAGGGCATTACAACAGGATACATGTCAGTCCTCTTAGGAAATATAGGTGGATGTATCGGAGAAACATCTGCCCTTGCATTATTGATCGGAGGGGGCTTCTTATTATACAAAAAGATAATTGACTGGAGGATTCCTGTAGCTTATATCGGAACCGTAGCAATCCTTGCATTGATATTCAGACAAGATCCTGTTTTTCACATATTAGCGGGAGGTTTATTGATTGGTGCATTCTTTATGGCTACTGATTACGTCACCTCACCGATAACTAAAAAAGGAAAATTAATATTTGGTTTTGGGTGTGGCTTTTTAACTATAATCTTAAGATTATTTTCTGGTTATCCTGAAGGTGTGATGTTCTCAATATTATTGATGAATGCCGCTAATCCTTTAATCGAAAGATTTACACGACCAAAACCTTTTGGATTTAGAAAAGCAAAGAAAGAAAAACCAACAGAGAAAAAAGAAGAAAAAGCAGAAGAAAAGAAAAAGGAAGAAATAAAAGAAGAAGTTCCAAAAGCAGAAGAAAAAAAGGAAGAACCAATCATAGAAAAGAAAGAAGAATTAAAAGAAGAAAAAACAGATGTAGAAAAAGTAAAGACTGAAGAAAAAGAAGATACTAATGAAGAAACCACGCCTAAAGGAAATGAAGAAGAACCAATTATAAAAGAAGAGATTAAAGAAACTCCAAAAATACAAGATAATAAAGAAGAATCTATTGTAGAAGTGAAAGAACATGAAACTGTTGAAGAAAAAGAGGAAATAAGTAAACCTAAAAATGAATGATATGATCAAATTAGGATTAACATTGATGATTGTAACTTTGATAGCTGGTGCAGGACTAGCCTTGACAAATCATTATACTGCTCCTCAAATCAAGATACAAAAAGAATCAGCAATAAATGAAGCATTGAATAAAGTCATAGATGCAGATTCTTTTGAAGAAGTTGAAGATTATTATGAAGCCTACAAAGAAAGTGAATTAGTGGGCAAGGTTTCAAGGATTGAAGCTCAAGGTTATTCCTCCACCATAATCGCATTAGTCGGATTAGATAAAGATAATAAAATAACAGGGGTAGATGTTATAGAACAGCAGGAAACTCCAGGATTAGGAGCTAATATCGAAAAAGAAAGTTTCATTTCACAGTTTATAGGCAAAACAAAAGATAGCCTGATGATAAAGAAAGATGGTGGAGAGATAGATGCCATTACTGGAGCTACAATTAGCTCAAGAGCGATAACAAAAAGTATAAAAGATAAAATTGAAGAGTTTTATGGCGATGCTATCACTAGTGCTTCCCATTCAAAACATGAAGGATTAGAAGAAGCAGATAATTTAGATAATGAATTAGAAGAATTGGATGAGAATATTGATGAACTTGAATCAGAAGATAAAAATATTGATGAATTAGAGGATATTGATGCTGTGATAGAAGCATTACCAATAGAATAAGATGGAAAAAGGCAGTTTTTGGGAGCTAGCAAAAGGATTGTTTAAGGAAAATCCTGTGTTTTGTCTAGTTTTAGGCCTATGTCCTGCTTTGGCAGTCTCAACTTCCATAGATAACGCAATCGGAATGGGTGCTGCATCTACTTTTGTCTTACTATGTTCTAATTTTATAATATCAATAATAAGAAATAAGGTTCCAACAAAAATAAGAATTCCAATATTTATTGTAGTCATTGCTTCATTTGTTACAATTGCTTCATTGATTATGCAGGCTTACTTACCAGCTTTGAACAAATCGTTAGGGATTTATGTCCCATTGATTGTTGTGAACTGTATAATATTAGGCAGAGCAGAAGCTTTTGCCTGTAAAAATAATGTTCTGGATTCATTATTAGATGGATTAGGCATGGGTATTGGATTTACCTTATCTCTCAGTTTGATAAGTATAATAAGAGAGATATTAGGAACTGGTGCATTGAAGTTTTTCGGAACTACATTATTCAGTATCCCGATAGAACCTGCAATGGTATTTATATTAGCGCCAGGCGCTTTATTGGTTATGGGCTTATTATTAGGATTGTTTGCACATATAAGAAATAAAAAGTATGAAGTTACTTGTTGTGAGGTTAAAGAATGAACAGCCTATTTGCAATCATAATCGGAGCGATCTTTGTAAATAACTTCATATTGACAAGATTTTTAGGATTATGTCCATTCATTGGAGTTTCTAAAAAAACAAAACCTGCATTAGGTATGGGATTAGCAGTAGTATTTGTCATGACTCTTGCCTCGATGGTAACATGGTTGGCTTACACATTTATACTAATACCATTAGGTCTGGAATATCTCCAGATCATCGTATTTATCTTGGTGATCGCCACATTAGTCCAGTTTGTTGAGCTTTTCCTGAGAAAAACAAATCCTATCTTGTATAAAGCATTAGGTATCTATCTACCACTCATTACAACAAATTGTGCAGTGATGGGAGTTGCTTTGCTTAATGTCCAGGAGAACTACTCATTTATTGAAGCTTCAGTATTTGGAATTTCAGCTGGAGTTGGTTTTACATTAGCTTTGATGCTTATGTCAGGCATAAGAGAAAGATTAGAACTCTCAGATGTTCCAAAGGCATTTGACGGAATCCCTATAGCTTTTATTGTTGCTGCAATTATGTCTATGGCTTTTTTAGCTTTTAGTGGGATGATATAAAAATGATAACAGAATCAATAATTGTTTTAGGAAGCTTAGGATTAGCTTTTGGAATATTCTTAGCTTTTGCCTCTAAAAAGTTTCACGTGGATGTTAATCCCCATGTAGACAAAGTAACAGATGCATTACCAAGCATCAATTGCGGTGCTTGTGGTTATGCTGGATGTTCTGCTTATGCAGAAGCTGTTGTAGCCAATAAAGAAGTTCCTATCGATTTATGCATACCTGGACAAAAAGAAGTTGCAGATAAGATTGCAAATATACTAGAAAGAGATTCTACCGGTGAGAAGATTAAGTTAGTTGCTCAGCTTAAATGCAATGGTGGAAAAGCAGAAACAACGGATAAATTTGAATATAAAGGGATCAAAACATGTAAAGCTGCTTCTTTAATCAATAATGGTCCTAAATCATGTTCACATGGCTGTATAGGTTATGGTGATTGCATCCCTGTATGCCCTGTTGGTGCTATAAGCATGAGAGATAATAGATTGCCAATTGTTGATAAAGAAAAATGCATCGGATGTGGTAAGTGTGTTAAAGCCTGCCCCAAGATATTATATAAATTAGTTCCAAAAGATAAAAAGATACATGTTCTTTGTTCTTCTAAAGAGATTGTAAAAGATGTTATCAGTGCATGCAAAATTGGATGTATTGCATGTAAAGCCTGTGAAAGAGCATGCCCCATACCTGATTCAGCAATCCATGTAAATGATAATATTGCAGAGATAGATTATTCTAAATGTGTAATGTGTGGCAAATGTGTTAGTGCTTGTCCACGTAAGATTATTGTTGATGAGAGATAAATTATGAAATAATTTACCATCTTAGGAAAAAAGTTTCTTCTTTTTTCCGTGAAAGAAAAACTAGGATTATACTTAATATTTCTTAGAATTAACTGATAAAATGAGAATACCAAAAAGATATGGTCAGTCAAGGATAGACAATTGTCCTTTTTGCGGAAAGCAATGCACAACCAAGAACAAGCAAGGAGTTCCTGTCTGTCAAGATCATAAAGATGATTACCTTGATAACATAAGATGTGTTTGTGGTGAACTTCTTGATGTTAGAGAGGGTAAATGGGGGCCTTATTTTGTTTGCATGGATTGTGGGAATATCAATTTTAAGAAAGCTATGGAGATGAATCCACAATTGAAAGATAAACAAAAGGTTAAAAGTGAATCTAAAGATAATCATGATAAGAAAAAAAGTTATAAAACAAAACAAGATAATAAAAGAGAAATTACAGTAACATCAGATCAGCTGGATTACTTGTATTAATCCTCTAGCTTCATTATCCTTATAGCTTCTTTTAGGATATTTATTGCATCTTCTTTTGAAAATTCATCATCAACACTAGTTGATATGTACTGAGTTTTGTCATCTTGCTCTTCTAAGAATATTTCAATTGCCTTTGTTTTTTTGATTGTTTTTACCATCTTGAATTACCTCCGAGTAAATTAAAAGGTATAAGAGATTTTTGATTTCTAAATACCTAGTTATTTAGTATTTATCAAGAGTATAAAAAGATTACTATAAAGTATTTTTGTAATCATTGATTTTAGCGATCATAGTCTTAAACTTAGAATCATTAGAAGTACAAAAGAAATTCCTGCATGATTGAGGCCTAGTTTTATGTATACTGCATCTGTTATCTTCTTGATATATGCAGGTCCCATCTTCTTTTTGAGATATTATATTAGCCCCAGTCATCTCTGCCTCTTCAAAATCATCAACCAATTCAAAATCATCAAATTGAGTTTTGTATTTTTTTGATTTGTATTCTTCTTCTGTAAGATTTATAAGAAATAACTTACAACATACCCCACATTGTATACAATTCATTCGAAATAATCCTCATAACAAAAGTTTTTAGAACCCATATTGCTTTCATAGGTGCAATTTCCGTTTTCTTCTATAAGATTATCATATAAGAATTCCTTGAATCTTTTAATCAGATTAGTGCAGTCAGAACATCTCCTAAAATGGGTTCCTATCTCCACCCTAAACTCTTTTTCGTTTATTTTTATTATCTTAGATGGAACTTGTGAGTTTTCCCTAAAATATTTGTAGATAGTATCTATAAATCTATTGTCTGTTATCCTTTCTGAGAGTTTTATGTCTAAATTACATTTTTTTGGAGATTTGAAACTTGCTATATTCTTTTTTATCAGTATGCAATTGCTGGTCTTTAACCTATTTTCTTTATCTTCCTTGTTTTGCTTTATACGCTCAGGAAGTTTTATACTGCCATCTCCATTGAATTCAACCATAGAAATAGAATATGTATGCTTGTTTAAAATGTTTTCTCCTTTAGTCCATCATAGACAATATGCCCTAAAGCTTCAAGGTTTATAACATCTTCAGAATTGTATTTTGTAAGTAATTTGAGTGAAGCATCATCTCCTTTTAGGTATCTATGCCATAGCCTTACTGCCTCAAACCCATCTAAACCGTCTGTCTCATCACTTCTTTTAAGATTACATTGTTTTTCAATGTTTTTTAGACCCCCAGAATAACCTAATTTCTTAGAAGCAAACCTTAAATCAATATGAAGCTGATCAAATTTCATATTAAACTTACTTGATATAAAAGGAAGATCAAAACATGAACCATTAAATGTAACAATCATAGGGAAATTTGAGATATATTTCTTAAATGAGCCTAAATTTTTTCCATTTATGAAAGTTTTTACCTTAGAACCATCATAAACACCAATCATCGTAATATCATCGTGTTCTTTGCTTAATCCTGTTGTTTCTATATCCAAGTATGCTATTTTTGAGAAGTCATTAAAACATCGCCAATGCTCCTGCCTAGGTAAAAGGGAAGAAAAGAATGAGTAATTGCCTTTGTCTAATGATTCTATAGAAAGATCAACAAATTTCTTTAGATGGTTTTTTTTAAGTTTAGGAAGATTTAATTTAGACGTATCAAAAGAATCCCAACTATCAATTCCTGAATCCCAAATCTTTTTTTCTGTTCCATAACTTACAGAAGGTATATGTATATATGAATTTCTGAGCAAATTAACACCCCTTTAAGAAATCTTGGATTAGGTTGTATATAAATATTTCTTAAGTAAAGGCTTATTAGAAAAAGTCCGTCTGTGCCATGAATGCCATTAATACCGCAGGTATTCATGGCATGGCCAGGACGGAGCTTACTGGGTTGCCACACTTTAGTGTGGCGTTCCAGTCAGCGTAGTAGGACTTTTTCTACTAAGCCTTAAGTAAATCTAAGTTCCTGTTTTCGTCTGGATAAAGGCATGATAGCCAGAATCTGATCATATTCATTGTCAGTCCCATCCCAACCATAACGATCCAGATATGATCCAGGTACATCTAAACTTGTACTTACTACCCTACCTCTGATAGTTTCAAAAGAAATTTCATTGTTATTATGTATATCACCATCTTGTCTTGAAAGGAATGATAAAGTTTATAAATAGATATAAAATATCTTAAACTAGTGATATTTATGGGAAAGAAAAATAAAAACAAGAAAAAGAAAGTAAATCCAAAGAAAGAGCGATATGCTAAATTTAGGAAGGAGAAACCTGCAACTGCAACTTTTACTACACCTGACTGTACACCTGATGAACAGAAACAGAAACAGGAAGATGAGCAAAAGATTGAATCATTCTTAAGGTATAGCAAGAACCCACATACTAAAGAGATAGTTGCAAGAAGGATGAAAAGTAAAAGATAATCTCTTTTTATTTGTTAAGAATACTTGCGGTGACTGGATAATTAACAGATTATTGCATAAATAGTATTCTTAACTTTAAAAATCCCAACTAATTAAATACCCCACCGCTTGGGGCGATTGAGATTTTTATTTTCTTTAAAATGGTTTTTGATCAAATAATCAGATTATTTACAGCAGTATTTTGCAACATAATCTTTTATTCCATCTTCAATCCCTTCTGAAAATGGAATAGTTTCTCTTACACAGTAATCATCTACAACATCCCAGATTTCTGACAAGCCATGATACACATGATGTTGTACCCCTTGTAAGTAAAGCCTATCTTCTCTCACTGGGTGTCTAACATTATGAACCGAAATGCTAGCAGCTACACCAATCCCATTAAAACGTACTCTCTGAAAACCCTGAGTGTTTAAGAAATCTCTAAACAGCCTTTCTTCCTGACTGCAAGGCACCATTTTTGGCTCTGAAAAGATCCACCACCTAGCATTAAGTAAGGGTCTTGAAACGCTAACTACTAAATCAAGACTACCACCTATAGATTCGTAAGATACTTTCATTGAATTAGAAGAATTAATTTTTGTTTAAAAGATTTATTGTTTTTATTTTTAAGAACCTAAACTACATATACACAAATCATCAGAAATAAGGCAATAAAGATAACTTCGCATCTGTTGTTACATTCATGTTTAATCTCATCAGTCCTGCTTCATCTCCTTGCTTAGGCAAGTGAGTTATATGCATCTCGCAATTCTCTAATTCCTTTAATTTGCTCAATGCTGTCTTTGCTGTAGGGTTTGTTGAAGAGCTAATAGCCAAAGATATCAATGTTTCATCAACATTCAAAGAACATGACTTCTTGTTCAACAATTCCTGCTTCATATTTGTAATATTTCCAATAACATCTGGACTGATCAAGTCTATCTCATCAGGTATGCTTGCTAATTCTTTTATAGAGTTTAAGATTACAGCAGATTCTGCATGCAATAAAGGGGAGTTTTTTCCAGTTATTATTTTATCATTCTTTAATTCTATAGCTGCACCACAAAATACATTATCAAAACCCTTTCCTTTCTTTGCTTCAACTGCAGCTTTTCTTGCTATCTTGACAACTAACCTATCCTCCAACTCTACATTAGCTTTTTTCATTATCTTTTCCATCTGGTCTAATGTGTCTTGTGTTTCAATACCTTCAATCTTCTCCCTAAAATATCTAAAGTATCTCCTTATTATCTCCTGCCTTGCAGCTTTCCTGCATACATTATCATCAGTTATCCCTAAAGCAGCCATATTCACACCCATATCAGTAGGTGACTTATATCCAAATGGATTATCTTCTTTTGTGATACTCCGCATAAGATTCTTTAGAATATTGAAATTTTCAATATCTCGATTATAATTTACAGATTTAATGCCATATGCTGCTTCATGAAATGGATCAACTAAATTAACATCTTTCAGATCAGCTGTTGCAGCTTCATAAGCGATATTAATCGGATGGTTCAAGTCCAAATTCCAGATAGGGAAGGTTTCAAACTTTGCAAATCCAGTATTGAGGCCTTCTTTTCTTTCATGATAGATCTGAGATAAACAAGTAGCCATCTTACCCGAATTTCCACCCACCCCAGTAATTATTATCAATTTATTCTTTGTTTTGATATATGGTTGTTTGTCATAACCATTCAAAACCTTATCTATATCACCAGGGTAGCCATCAATCTCATCATGAACATAAACATTCAAACCAAAATTCTCCAATTTGTTCTTAAATTTATCGACAGAATGTTCACCACCATATCTTGATATTACTACAGTACTCACATTTAATCCAAAATCTTTTATATCACTAATGTCTTTTAATGTCTGATTATCATAAGTCAAACCAAAATCCCGTCTTACCCTCCCCCGTTCAATATCTTTTGCACTAATACAATATATTATCTCTATGTCGCCTAATTTTTTTAACAGTTCTATCTTTGCTGTTGATCTATAACCAGGCAAAACCCTAGCGGCATGTAGATCATAACATAGTTTTCCGCCAAATTCAAGATAGAGTTTCTCAAATCTGCTAACTCTCTGTAGAATATTCTTTATCTGTTCTTTTAGGTATTTATCTGTATCAAATCCGATTTTATGCATTACTATCAGTTCAAAGTTAAACTATTTAAATTTTCCTAAAAAATTCAAAACGTAAAGTTTATATATAAATATGCTATTCTCTTATAATGCAACTAATAAAAAATCAATTATTAATTCTAAGATGTTTACTAGGGGTGTTTATCCATGACTAGATTTATTGTTGTAGCAGGTGGTGTAATTAGCGGTGTAGGTAAAGGAGTTACAACAGCAAGTATCGGCAAGATTCTACAAAAATATGGTTATAAAGTTACAGCTGTTAAGATAGACCCATATATTAATTATGATGCAGGTACTTTGAGACCTACAGAACATGGTGAAGTATGGGTTACAGACGATGGTGGAGAGATAGATCAGGATCTAGGTAATTATGAAAGATTTCTGGGAACAAACATACCAAAAAAGAATAATATAACGACTGGCCAGATATACAAGACAATCATTGATAAGGAAAGATCAGGAAAATACTTGGGAGAGACTGTTCAGTTTATCCCACATGTCCCTGATGAGATAAAAAGAAGAATAAATGAAGCTGCAAAAGGTTATGATTTCTGTTTGATAGAAATTGGTGGAACAATAGGTGATTATGAAAATATTCCATTCCTATTTGCTATGAAAAGTTTAGAAAGAGACATTGGAAAAGATAATATAATCTATGTTATGGTCACATATTTACCAGTTCCAACTCACATTGATGAGATGAAGACAAAGCCAACACAACAAGCGATTAGATTGCTAACAGAACAAGGAATAATGCCTGATTTCATTATATGCAGAGCAAATAAGCCACTTGATGATATAAGGAAGAAAAAGATTGAAACATATGCTAATATTAAATCAACACATGTAATAAGTGAACCTGATATTGATACAATATACAGGATCCCATTGGATTTAGAAAAAGAAGAACTAGGATTGAAGATTTTGGATGAATTTAAGTTAAATCAAAAAGAAAAATCAGATTTTAGTAAATGGGAAAAACTAGTGGAGAACATTGTTGGTGGAGGAAAAGAATTAAAAGTTGCAATTGTTGGTAAGTATGTTGATATTGGTGATTATAGCCTAGCAGATTCTTATGTTTCAATAAATCAAGCACTACAGCATGCAGGTGCTAATCTAAATGTTAAAATAGATATCAAGTGGGTTGATTCAAAAAGTTTTGAAAAAGATAATGATAAATTAAAAGAATTAAAAGAGATGGATGGGATTATAATTCCAGGCGGTTTTGGTGGTTCAGGAGTTGAGGGTAAGATCCTTGCAATACAGTTTGCTAGGGAAAACAACATCCCATTTTTAGGATTATGTTATGGTATGCAATTAGCAGTTGTAGAATACGCCAGAAATGTCTGCAATATGGAAGGTGCAAATACTACTGAAGTTGATAAAGATACAAAATACCCCATCATAGATATATTGCCTGCACAAAAGAAATTGATGGAAGAAAGCAACTATGGCGGAACTATGCGCTTAGGAGCTTATGCTGCTATGTTAAAAGAAGATTCAAAAGTTTTGAATTTATATAAAGAAACAGGAAGATTACAGGTCGATGCTGATAGGTTATCTAAATTAAAAAGTAATAAAGAAACTGAGTTTAGAATAGGGATATTAGAAAAAGGAAAAGATACTGTTCTAGAAAGACACAGGCATAGATTTGAAGTAAATCCAGAATTTATCTCTAAATTAGAAGATAAAGGATTAGTGTTTTCAGGGTATCACATCAGAAAAGATGAAGCTAAGTTGATGGAATTTATTGAACTACCAGACCATAAATATTTTGTAGCCACACAAGCACATCCTGAGTTTAAGTCAACGCTGACAAAACCAGCCCCATTATTCCATGGGTTTGTAAAAGCTTGTTCTAAATAATTTATTTTTTATTTGATAAGAATACCTCCGCTTGCAGTGATTGGGTAAGTAATAAATTATTGCATAAAGAGTATTATTAACTTTAAAAATCCCAACTAATTAAATACTCCGCCCATTTGGGCGATTGGGATTTTTATTTAATGTATTTCTTAAATCCTTGAATGACCAATAAATAAAAATGATAGTTATGCCTAAGATAATCCATCCAATCTTCTGATACTTGAAGTCAAAACCCTTAATTAAGATTGCTGAGGCAAAGAAAACAATAAAAAAGGTAATTATCATCAATATTCCCTTAATTTTTTCTCCAATTTTTATGTGACCTAAACCTGGAGGAAAAGATAGCGCATATATTGATTTTTTTGTATCTGATTTTTTAAATTTTATAGAAAAACGATAGATTATCAAAGGAATTGTGATAAATAAGAATATAATAGATATTATCATATTAAAGTCTCGATGTGGTATAACATCAAAATTTTCCAATAGAATGCCTAATACAACCAAGAATAAACCGAGAAATAGAGCCAATAATACTACACCTAAAGGTATTTTTTGATTCTCAATATTTGATTCTTTTTTCATTTTAATATTGCAATCGTATATATTATATTTTTCTAACCTTTTCTTTTAGGATCTCTGTGATAATATCATAAACCTTAGGGTATTTATCTATATCTAATAAGAATGAATGCAGATCCCTCTTAAACGTATCATCACATTTACCATCTATAACATAAGATTCAGCATAATCTATAAGTGAATTTTCATAAGTAACAATACCATCTCCATCTTGCCCTTCTGTTTCACAACCCTTGCCAGATATAGTATAGATCTTGAGATTCTCTGGCTTGTAGTTAGGATCATTTAGTTTCTTCATGAATATACTATCAGAATACATATCTTCACATTCTCTTTCTTCTCCAAAAAGATTGCAGAATCTTTTTACACTGCCAGTTATACCCTTGTTTGGTGTTCCTATCAAGATGATCTTATTGACAGAATCATCACCAAATATCTGGATATACCTTCTTGCTACAAGACCCCCCATTGAATGAGCCATTATATTTACCTTAGGTTTTTCTGTCCTTAACTTGACTAATTCTATTATATCGTTCATCCTTATTGCATATGTATCTAGATTGTCTGTGTTTCTTGTGATATAAACATAATTACCTACAGAATAAAAGTAATCATAATAATAACTTGCCTTTAGTACGATAGGGAATACTGCCAAGCCCCAATCATTTTTCTTATAATCAGAAGAATCAAAACGTATTATTCCTGCATTGATAAAACCATCCTCCTGCAATTGGAATTGTATCTTACTAAATGAATCCAGAGATGGTTCTGCTGTTGAAGTACTTATCATAGAATGGCCGTGGATAAGTACCATAGGATACAAAGAAGGGTCTTCTTTGCATTCTTCTTGTGTACAACAAGGCGAACAATAACCATAAACACAGCAAATAGGTGGGTTTTCAGTCAGCTCGTTCTCGATAGGATACCAGGTAGATATATTTTCTATTGGTTCAATGATATTAAAATCAGATATATTATCAGGAAAATAAGTTATGTTTAGGTCTAAACAAAAAGAATCATAATAATCTTTTGTTGTATTAGATATGTCTAATTTGATTATATCTTCACCCACAACATAAGACATGTTTTGATATTCTGAAGATATCTTAGCTATATCAAAACAAACATCACCTGTTAAGTTTTCACAATAACTAAGATCGCATTTCTGCTTGTATTCAGACATAGCAAGATCTTTTCCGATATTATTGAAATGATTAAAATTAGATTCCAATATTTGATTATACTCCATGATAAGGTTGGATGTTTCTATTATATCATGTTGCAAATCAAATAATGATACAAACCTTCCTGATCTGATCTGAGATAGATGATCCTGTATCTGATTAAATCTTGTTTTTATGTCTTGTTCTGAAGCATTTATATAGGGATATTGTTCATTAGACAGTCCAAAAAAGGATTCTTTCATATGATTATAATCACCCATAAGATTATTCTGTTTTTTTATGGAATCTGTAATATTATCCAGTAATTGGATAGAATCAAAATATAACTCTGTTGATTTGTTTATAGATGTACCGTATAGTGAGTTTAGTTCTATATATCTCTCCTTTGACCATAGGTTGAATATATTATCTGAGTCTCTCAATGAAAGTTTTAATCTTTCAGAAAGCAGGATATATTCCTGATTTAAAGTCAAGTATTCTATAAGTTCTTCTGCCGAGTTTAATATCACTGAAGATTTCTGTAGGGTTGCACTTGCATTGTTAATCAGTATAAAACTTTCTGATATAGTCTTCTTTAAATCTACCTTAATCTCTTTTTCCTGTTCTGTAAGATCATAACTTAATGTAATAAATGATGCCCTTCTTTTAAGCGGTGCTTTTGTTGCACATAAAAATGATTTTATATTTGAGCATTGAACATCAAAATTATAGATCTTCTGTCCGCTTCCAGACCTATAAGGTATCAAAGTATATGTTCTATTATCATCTCCATCATTTTTTATGTAGAAACTGCCCCGATCTATAACTTTCTCCTCACTCCGGTCATAGAATGTATAAGAACACTTAGCTGTACAGAACATGCTGTTTATCAGATGGGTATTGAATGTTATTGAATGGTTTTCATTGTTCTTTATCTTAAATGAATGATCAGACGGCTTTAATTGCAGGACTAATGTATCACTTATCGCAAAACGTATCCTTATACCTGCAAAGAACAATGCCAATGATACGATAAGAACAGATATGGTTGTTATGATGATTATCTTTTTCCAGTTCCGCTCTATCTTATCCTTGACTTTCTTTATATCTTCACCTATCTCTTCTATAGGATTCTTACTAAGTGTTTCTTTTTTCTTTGACATAATCAAAGTTATGTAGTTTAAGTTTAAAAAGTATTCTATTCTTTATCAATAAGATATTGATAGTTATTAGTTTTATTATTTTATAAGTTATGTTGGAAAGATTTAAAACTATTATATTATTTCTCTTTATTATATGGAAGGACTTAATCTATTAATTTGGCGTTCACAATATGAAGGAAGTAATACTAATTATTTCTATGCCCTGCCTGGTTCTGTCGAAGAAGAAGATGGCAGACGTTATTTAGAAGGTAGCGAACGAGCTATAAGATATGCTAGAACATATGGTGAACAGCAGGACCTAGGAGAACTTTCTATGAATGTTCCAATTGGTAAGCCACGTGTGGTTAACATAAAGGGAAGAAGGAGGGAAATGTTTGAAGAGGAAATCGAGAGATTTGGCGCATTAAGATTAGGAAGTGAAGAACCAAGCGTAGGTAAATTAGTAAAAAGATTAATGAAAGCCACATCATATATATCACATCTATTTAAATAATTCAAATTATTTGTTTTCTTGATTTAAACCATAAAAATCCAGAAACAAAATATTCCTAAACTATTATTATTTTTCTTCAAAAAACAATAAAGTTTATAAACAAATTAAATATTCAAATTATAGTAGATAATTAAAAATAATACCCCTAGGGGGAACCTTTCTCTATCGTCGTGAAATATATCTTTTAGAATAGAAAAGTATATTAATAAGTTAGGTATACTTATAATTCTTGATACGTTGAAAAAACACAGTTTTTTCAATCGTCTCAGAAATCTTTAATTTCAGAGGCTAAAAAAGTATCAAGATTGCTAAATTCTTGCAATCTTATCTTAAGATATGGGTGGTAAAAAATATGTATGCTGCACTTGTGCTAAAAGACGGTACTGTATTTCAAGGAAAAGGATTTGGAGCTGCAACTGAAATAGCTGGAGAGGTTGTTTTCAATACTTCATTAGTAGGATATGAAGAAAGTCTTACAGATCCATCTTACAAAGGTCAGATCTTGACATTAACTTACCCATTAATCGGCAATTATGGAGTTAGAGAAAAATATTTTGAATCTGAAAAAGTTCAGGTCGAAGGCTTTGTCGTAAGAGAGCATCAGGATTTCTATTCGCATAGAGGTGCTGTTAAAAGTATCAGCCAATTCTTAAAAGAATTCGATATTCCCGGCATCTCAGGAATTGATACAAGGATGTTAACCAAGAAGATAAGGGAACATGGAGTTATAAACGGAGCTTTAGTCACATCAGAAGATAAGATTAATGTTGAAGAAGTTCTTGAAAAAGCTAAAAAATTAGATGATTATTCTTCATTTGATCTATTATCCAAAGTTTCCGTTTCAAAACCAGAGTTTATCGACGCCAAAGGAGAAAAGACAATAGCGATGATAGATACAGGTGTAAAGCTTTCTATAATTCGTAATTTTACTAAACGTAAAATAAATGTTTGGAGAATGCCTTATAATACCTCGGTAAGTGAGATTCTTGATAAAAAACCAAATGGCTTGTTTATAGCTAATGGTCCTGGTGATCCTGAAAATGCTAAAGATGCTATTAATTGCATTAGAGAGTTACAATCAGAGTTGCCAATAACTGGAATTTGTTTAGGAAATCAAATTGTTGGTCTTGCCCTAGGCGGTAAAACCTACAAACTTAAGTTTGGACATAGAGGAACTAATCAGCCTGTCAAGAATCTAGCCGAAAACAAAGTTTACATCACATCTCAGAACCATGGATTTGCTGTTGATGGCGATAGTTTGGATGGTACTGGGTTAAAAGTTAGTCATGTTAATCTTAATGATGGTTCACTTGAAGGTATGCAGCATGAAAAGTTACCAATACAGACTGTGCAGATGCATCCAGAAGCTAATCCTGGACCTTGGGATATTGAGAATATATTTGATAAGTTTGTTAAGGATTTGAAATAAGAAAAAATAAATTCAATGATAAAAAATAAAAATAATTAAAATTAATAAAATTCAATGAAAATTAAAAAATTCATTAAAAATAAATAATTAATGGAAATAAAAATAATTAAAAAATAAAATAATAATTAAAATTAATAATGGAAAGATAAGATGCCAAAAAGAACTGATATTAAAAAAATAATGGTAATTGGTAGTGGTCCAATAGTTATTGGGCAGGCTGCAGAGTTTGATTATTCAGGTACTCAGGCTTGTAAGGCTTTACGTGAAGAAGGTTATAAAGTTGTACTTGTGAATTCTAATCCAGCCACTATCATGACTGACCCAGATATGGCTGATGCTACTTATATTGAGCCTTTGACACCTGAGATATTAGCTGAGATTATTCGTAAGGAGAAACCAGATGGATTACTCCCTACAATAGGTGGACAGACTGGTCTGAATTTAGCAGTTGCCATTTCTAAGATGGGTGTTTTGAAGGAATGTAGTGTTGAGGTTTTAGGAACATCCATAGCATCAATAGAAGAAGGAGAAGATAGAGAATTATTTAAGAAATTAATGAAGAAAATAGGTGAGCCAATTCCTAAAAGTGCTACTGTAAATACAGTTGAAGAAGCTAAAAAGTTTGTTTCTGAAATTGGACTACCAGTTGTTATTCGTCCAGCATATACTATGGGTGGGGCAGGGGGGGGAATTGCTTTTACAGATAAAGACTTAGAAGAAATCACCCAACATGGGCTTAATCTTTCACCTATAACTCAAGTATTGATTGAAAAAGCATTATTAGGTATTAATGGGTGGGGTGAGTTTGAGATGGAGGTTATGCGTGATAAGAATGATAACTGCATAATTGTCTGTCCAATGGAAAACTTTGACCCGATGGGGGTACATACTGGTGAATCAATTGTAACTGCTCCAACTCAAACATTAAATGATCATGATTTTCAAGTACTTCGAAATTCTGCTATTAAAGTTATTAGAGCTTTAAAGGTAGAAGGGGGATGTAATATCCAGTTTGGATTGAATTATGATACTGGTGATTATATTATAATTGAGGTTAATCCTAGAGTTTCTAGAAGCTCTGCATTAGCTTCTAAAGCAACTGGTTATCCTATTGCGAAGATTGCTGCGAAGATTGCAATTGGAATGACATTAGATGAAATTCCAAATGATGTTACTAAAGAGACTAAAACTTGTTTTGAACCTACAATAGATTATGTTGTTGTTAAAATACCTAGATGGCCTTTTGATAAATTTGAGACTGCAGATAAAAGGATAGGAACACAGATGAAAAGTACTGGAGAAACAATGTCAATTGGAAGAACGTTTGAAGAGGCGTTGCAGAAGGCTATTCGTAGTTTAGAAGTTGGAAGATATGGTCTAGGACATGATCCTAAAGACAAGATCTGTACAGATGAAGAAGAGATTATTAAAAATCTTAAAGTTCCAACGCATAAAAGATTGATGTATATAAGGGATGCTCTAAAGGCAGGTATGTCTACAACTATGATACATAAACTTACAGGGATTAATCAATGGTTTTTAGAGAAAGTGAAAAATGTTTATGATATTGGAAATAAGATAGAATTGACTAAAGACTCTGTTTTAGAAGCTAAAAGGAATGGTTTTTCTGATGTACAGATTGCTGGAATAACTGATAAGAGTGAAGATGAAGTTAGAGAGTTTAGAATTGAGAATGGAATTATCCCAACATATAAGATGGTAGATACATGTGCAGCTGAGTTTAAGGCTTATACCCCTTACCTCTATTCCACTTATGAACAAGAAGATGAATCTAATCCTTCTTCAAATGATAAAAAAGTAATAATTGTTGGTGGTGGACCTATTAGAATAGGGCAAGGTATTGAATTTGATTATGCTTGTGTCCATTCTGTTTTTGCTTTGCGTGAAATGGGATATGAAGCTATAATCATCAATAATAATCCTGAAACTGTTTCTACAGATTTTGATACTTCAGATAAACTTTATTTTGAACCATTAACTTATGAAGATGTTTTGAATATTGTTGAGAGAGAGAAACCTTATGGTGTTGTGCTGCAGTTTGGTGGGCAAACTCCAATAAATATGGCAATGAGACTTGAGAAGGCAGGGGTTAATATTTTAGGGACACAACCTGAAAGCATAGATACTGCAGAAAATAGGAAGAAATTCGGAGCTATTCTTGATGAACTAAAAATACCTTCTGCTGAATGGGGTACTGCTTTTTCATATGATGAAGCTGTGAAGATCGCTAATAAGATTAATTATCCTGTTTTAGTTAGGCCTTCGTATGTTTTAGGGGGTAGAGCTATGCAGATAGTTGATAGTGATGAAGAGCTAGAAAACTATATGAAAGAAGCTGTTGGTTTAAGTTCAGAACATCCAGTTTTGATTGATAAATATTTAGATAATGCTATTGAATTAGATGTTGATGCTTTATGTGATGGGAAAGAAGTATATGTTGCTGCAATAATGGAACATATTGAAGAAGCAGGTGTTCATTCTGGTGATTCAGCTTGTGTTATTCCCCCACAAAACATTTCTTCTTCAATTAAAGAAAAAGTAATTGAGTATACTACTAAATTGGCTTTAGCTTTAAAGACAATAGGGTTAATTAATATGCAGATGGCTGTTAAGGATGATGTTGTTTATATTTTAGAGGCTAACCCCCGGGCTTCTAGAACTGTTCCTTTTGTTAGTAAGTCAGTTGGTGTTCCTCTAGCTAAGATGGCTACAAAAATAATGCTTGGCAAAACTTTGAATGAGCTAGGTCTTAAAGAATATAATGAGCCCAAATTTGCTTCTGTTAAAGAAGTTGTATTCCCATTTTTGAAATTACAAGGTGTGATACCCGAATTAGGTCCAGAAATGAAATCTACTGGTGAAGTAATGGGAATTGATAACACCTTTGACAAAGCATTTTTTAAGGCGCAAGCTGCTGCTGGAACTAATCTACCATCTAAAGGTAATGTGATCATGTCTATTGGAACTGACATAGATAAGATTGAAGCAGCACCAATAGCTAAAGAGCTAAAGGAAATAGGGTTTTCACTTTATTGTACAAGGGGGACTTATGAGGTTTTTAAGAATAAAGGAGTTAATTCAGTAAAGTTTCCTAAGATTAGGGAAGACACCTTAATCTTAGAGATGATGAAAGAAAAAGAAATCCAATTGGTCATTAATATACATAGAGGCACACATCCAAAAAGTGATTCTGCTACATTAAGAATGAAGTGTGTTGAGCTTGATATTCCTTATATAACTACAATGACTGCTACAAAGGCTGCTGTTAAAGCTATTAAAGCTTTAAAGAACAATAAGATCTCAGTTAATAGTCTAACTGATTATCACATTGAATTTAATAGATAGTATTTTTTGATATTAAGGAAGAAAATATGGGGGGTACAATAAAATGGCAAAAATTGAAGGAATAGATAAAGTACTAATAATAGGTTCTGGACCAATTGTTATTGGACAGGCATGTGAGTTTGATTATTCAGGAACGCAAGCGTGTAAGGCTCTTAGGGCTGCAGGTTATAAGATTGTATTAGTTAATTCTAATCCAGCTACAATCATGACTGATCCTAAGATGGCTGATGTTACTTATATTGAGCCATTGACAGTTGAAGTTATTGAAAAAATAATCGAAAAAGAGAAACCAGATGCATTACTCCCAAATCTAGGTGGACAGACTGGTCTGAATCTGTCATCAGAACTTTCTAAAAGTGGATTTTTAGCAAAGAATAATGTTAAGATTATTGGTGTGCAGGCAGATGCTATTGAAAGGGGAGAAGATAGGATAGAGTTTAAAAAAGAAATGAAGAAATTAGGTGTACCTTTGCCAAAGAGCGATCCTGCTTATAATGTAGAAGAAGCTTTGAAGATTGCAAACGAGTTAGGGTATCCTGTTGTAGTTCGTCCTGCTTATACTATGGGTGGTACAGGTGGAGGGATAGCATATAATGAAGAAGAGCTTAAACTAATTGGAAATAGGGGGATAACAGCTTCTATGATTGGGCAGATATTAATCGAGGAAGCAGTTATTGGATGGGAAGAACTTGAATTAGAGGTTGTAAGAGATGAGAATAATAATCTGATAACTGTCTGTTTTATAGAGAATGTTGATGCAATGGGAATCCATACAGGTGATTCTTATTGTACTGCGCCAATGCTTACAATATCTAAAGAGTTGCAGAAAAGAATGCAGGACTATTCTTATAAGATTGTTGAAGCAATTGGTGTTATCGGTGGGACAAATGTACAATGGGCCCATAATCCTAAAGATGACAGGTTAGTTATTATTGAGATTAATCCAAGAACATCAAGGAGTTCTGCTTTGGCTTCTAAAGCAACAGGATTTCCAATAGCTTTGGTTTCTGCAAAGCTTGCTGGAGGACTTACTCTTGAAGACATACCTTATTGGAGAAAAGGAACTTTGGATAAGTATGAGCCTTGGGGAGATTATGTTGTAGTTAAGTTTGCAAGATGGGCTTTTGAAAAATTTAAGGGATCTGAAGACAAATTAGGAACACAAATGAAGGCAGTTGGAGAAGTGATGAGCATTGGAAAGAATTACAAAGAAGCATTCCAAAAAGCAATAAGAAGTCTGGAGAGGAAAAGATATGGACTGGGGTTTGCTGAAAACTATAATGAACTTTCTCTTGAGGAATTGAAGAAAAAGTTAGCTTATCCTTCAAGTGAAAGACAGTTTATAATGTATGAGGCTATTAGAAAAGGTATGGGTGTACAAGAGCTTTTTGAATTAACCCATATTAAGGCATGGTTCCTGGAACAGATGAAAGAGCTTGTTCTACTTGAAGAACAAATCTTGAAGTGTAAAGGTGGTGAGCTTCCAGATGAACTCCTTATTAAGGCAAAGGAAGATGGTTTTTCTGATAAATACTTGAGCCAATTACTAGTTGTTACAGAAAAAAGCATTAGGGACAAAAGGATTGAACTTGGTAAGGTGGGAGCCTGGTGTCCTGTTCCTGTTAGTGGGGTAGATAATGCAGCTTATTATTACTCTACATATAATGCTAGTAATGAAGTAGAAGTAACTTCAAATGAGAAAAAGATATTGATTATAGGTGGAGGGCCAAATAGAATTGGACAAGGAATAGAATTTGACTATACTTGTGTACATGCAGCATTTACTTTAAGGGAAGAAGGGTATGAATCAATAATGGTCAATTGTAATCCAGAAACTGTTTCGACTGATTACGATACTTCAGATAAATTGTATTTTGAACCATTAACAGTTGAGGATGTACTAAGCATATATAATAAAGAAAAGCCAATGGGTGCAATAGTCCAGTTCGGAGGGCAGACTCCGTTGACAATTGCAAAAGAACTTGAAGAAGCAGGAGTTAAGATATTAGGAACTTCGCCTGAAAGCATCGATTTAGCTGAAGACCGTAAAAGGTTTAATGAAGTTATGGTAAAACTTGGAATACCTCAACCTGAGAGTGGGACTGCTGTTAATCTGCAGGAAGCGTTAGATATTGCAAATAAGATAGGCTACCCCTTAATGGTTAGACCATCTTATGTTTTAGGTGGTAGAGGGATGGAAGTAGTATATGATGAGAAGATGTTAACTAGCTATGTAAATGCAGCTGTGGGAATATCTGGAGAAAAACCAATACTTATTGATAGGTTTTTAGAAAATGCAATAGAAGCTGAAGTTGATGCTATTTCAGATGGGGAAGAAGCAGTTATCCCAAGTGTTATGGAACACATTGAAGAAGCTGGTGTTCATTCAGGTGATTCTGCTTGTTCAATACCTCCAAAAAGTATTCCTCAGAAGCATATTGATACAATGGAAGAATATACTAAAAAGATTGCTATTGAATTAAAGGTTATAGGCCTTATGAACATGCAGTACGCTATAGCTGACGATAAAGTATATGTGTTGGAGGCAAACCCTCGGGCTTCTCGAACTGTTCCATTGGTATCTAAGGTTACTAATGTTTCAATGGCAGCAATAGCAACAAAAGTTATGCTTGGGAAGAAATTAAAGGA
>CAZTWQ010000009.1:0-2594 GCA_964618315.1 uncultured Methanosarcinales archaeon | reverse complement strand
TGAAGTTATGGTTGATGCTGTGAAGACTTTGATTTCAGTAGGTTTTAAGGTTAAAGCTACCGAAGGTACAAGGAAGTTTTTATTTGATAAAGGAATTGAAACAGAGCTGATCAAGAAGATGCATGAAGGCAGACCAAACATCATTGATGCTGTGAAGAATAAAGAGATTGCTTTGGTGATAAATACTCCAATTGGCAAGGCAAGTAAGCATGATGATTCCTACATAAGGAAAGCAGCTATTAAGTATAGAATACCTTACATCACAACAGCAGCGGCTGCAAAAGCTACTGCAGAAGGGATCAAAGCTTATATTGAAAATCCTGGATCGGTTAAATCATTGCAGGAATATCATAAAGATATTGAAGAAATTTGAAAGCTATGAATTTTATTTTCTTTTTTTTGTATTTGATATATGATAGTTAAAGCTTTAATTAATGATAAGATTTCTGTTAATTCTTTAGATGGGTGTTATGAATGGGATTGATTGGTAATTAATATAAACGCATAATAAACAGAAATTCTTTTAAATATAATTGCAACTTCATCAATTATGGCTAAACACTTAGATGGATTAATCGATAATGCAAAAACGATTAGTGGAGAAAGTACTAGATATATCGGAGTTCTTGATCTAGATATAGAACCAGAAGAAGTTAGAAAGAAAGGATTACCAGAAAATGTTTTAGCTAAGGCTCAAGATGAATGTCATAATGAAGGGATTGCAGAAGTGGTTGCTGTTGATAGGGATTTTATAAGTTCAAATAGTGATTTACTTTCAAGACTTGCAAAAGGATATATGGAATTAAGACAAGCTAAAGAACCAGAGATGACACTAGATTCTGCAAGATCCTATTTGATAGATAACCCTGCTGCTTATGCTGCAATGCTTGTAAAAAAAGGTATGCTTCATGGAGTGATTGGGGGGAAATATTCAAACTCAGGTCATTTCTTAGGACCAGTATTAAGAATAATGGGTAATGGTAAAACTGTTTCTGCAGTAGGGATTGTAGATTATCCTGAAAGCTATGGGTATGACTTATTAGGCGTGGGTGATGTTGCCCTCAATGTCAATGTTGGAACTGGAGATAGATTAGAAGATGTTATAGTTAATTCTCAAGAAATATTTATGAGGTTATTGGGTGTTGTTAATCCAAGAGTAGCATTGATATCTTCTTCAACTGGAAGTTATAATCCAAAAAGTGAAGCAGATAAATTAATTAGAGAATGGAATGAAAAATATGGTAATAATCATGGTGAAGATGTATTTGGTCCATGTCAGGCTGATGCTGCCTTGGTGCCAAGAGTCGCTATGAATAAAGAAGGGTGTCCATTTACAAATAGACCTGCAGACATCCATGTTTATACAGAACTAGCAGGCGCAAATTCAGCCTACAAATATATAGAGTTTTTAGCAAGAGCAGCAGAAGGGATACCGAATCAGATGATGGATTATGTTTTTGGAGTTTTAACTAGGCAAGAGGTTCAGTTAACTGATGAATGTAGATCAGAATTAGAAGGATTAAGGCATATGTTAGATGATGGAGTTAAAACCATATTTTTACTCCCAGTATGGATACAGGCAGATGACCTCTCAAGGGGGTCTGATGTTTATAGCACTAAAGCAACAATCGCTGCACAGGTTGTAAAATCAAGTCTTGTCCCACCAAATAAGTTTGATTATGAGTTTGTTAGAAAATTGATTACATAATAGATTATAAGTAGGATTAAAAATATTATCAGTATGCGTATCTACATGTACGGTAAGGCCCATGATTAAAGTCTTTTTCGTCTGTTGTTGTTCCTTTGTCGAATGATACTACAGAACAAGGTATACCATGAAAGGGTAAAGGTATGAAATGTTTTGTGGCTTTATTTATATGAATAGGTGCTCCTGATGGAACAAACACCATTATCCCATTAAAATATGGTCTTTGTTCAGCATCTGCTCTTTCAAGTTGTACAAGTACCGACCTATCAAAACAAAGCACTTCATCAGTTTTAAGATGATAATCACACATATAAATAACTGGAATTCTTGGTCTGACTAATAGTCTGCCACTTTCTGCTGCACTTTTTCCTTGATGTATTATTCCTGTTCTATCTCCAGATATATAATCAGCAGGTAGTGTTGGATTATCTATAAAAAATTGTATGACTTCCTTATCAGGTAGTTCTACTGTTCCTGCACCATAAGCTGCAACTTCATGAGATAGTCCGGATAAGACCTTCATTGGTCTTGGATCACTATCACTAATACCAACACAATAATTACCATATGCTTGTTGAGCAGCTTTTAGTTTTCTTGCACCTTCAATAAAAGCCGAAGGTATGTCTATTGTTGATGTCAAATTGAATTGTTCTTTTAGACCAGACCCTACACATACTTCCCTAATAACATCATCAATTCCATCTACCCCCCTCATTGCAAGGATGCTATCATCACGTACAATTTGAGCAAAGAACTGATCCCAAACATTAACAAAGACCCTATAATGATCAAGGGGTGTTACCTGCTTGAAGATAGATCTATAAAAAGGATGTTTGTCATTAGGGTGAAAATGGTCTGTTCTATCCCTAATTGATCTAAATCCCTG
>CAZTWQ010000008.1:32058-49272 GCA_964618315.1 uncultured Methanosarcinales archaeon | reverse complement strand
GGCTTGATATACCCCCTAGGATCAATAACTAGCCTGCAATGACCATCATCATACTTAGCACCCAAACTAACCCCTGCAACATTACAAATATTATCCTTACCTAAAACACAAAAAGGTAAAGCGTTTGCAATAGGATACGTTTTTCCGGTTTCTTTCTTTATTTTTAACAATTTTTGAACTAAAACTTTAACGTCAGACCTAGTAACACCACCTAAATTAGATTTATTCGCTATTGGCCTATAAACCTCCCAATCATCTAACTTTAATCCCCTAACAATAGAATATATCTTTTCAAGATTTTTTATATTCTCAGGCAAAGCTATAGTGCCCCCCCTAACAATTTTTATTTTTGTTTTCTTTAATAATTTCAAAGCATTGATCCTTTTATTAAATGAATCTACTCCAGTTATTTTTTTCTCTTGTTCAGAAGAACACGCATTTATTGCAATCAAAACGTTGTCTACATATTTCTCTAATTTCTTAGCTACATATTCATTGATCAATAAACCATTGGTATTAAGTCTCACTTCCTTGAACTTTTTTGACTTTGCATAAGCCAATAAATCAAAAATATCTTCTCTAAGTAATGGCTCACCGCCACTAAACCGGATAAAAGGAATATTAAGTTCTGCTGCTTTATCGATTACTTCTTTTATTTGCTTAGTACTTAACCTAAAAACCATATTTCCATTCAAAACAGTCAGATTAAAACAAAAATAACACCCCAGATTGCATTCAAATGTAACTTCGATAACAATTTCTTCCAATTTAGAAAACTCACTTTTTCTAAATTGCTTTATTTCCCCTAATCTTTTAGAAATTGACCCACCCATAAAAAATACTAAATAAGTAAGGTATAAAAAATTATGGGTTACCTAGCTAGAATTTTAATAACTTGCATGATGTGTATGTGCTGCAGTGGCCGTTCCCCCTGAATAACTTAAAGAAATATGATTACAATGTGCATAAGTTTTACAAGCCGCACTCTGCGCAGTCTCAATAGTACAATCTGGTCCACTTTTACATGGACCTCCAGTAGCAGCATCAACATCTTCAGAACTAATCAAAGTACCAATAGCTGCGCCACCTAAAAAAGCACCCATAGTAAGTAATGCTTGTTTAGATATCTTCCCTTCTTCACTAAGTAGATAACTGGATATCTTCTTTTTAATCTTAGGTATTTTTAATTTCATATTAACTAATCATTAATTATAACAACGAATATTTATAAATCTTTTTATTTTAAGTTTGAAACCTATTAATCATTTCCATTAACCCCTCTTTAAAACCAACACTAGCAGCATAACCAATCAATTCTTTAGCTAAATTGTTACAACCAATGGTTTTCATCACATCCCCAGCCCGAGCTTCAGCAAATTGTGGCTTTATATCCTTCCCAAAAAGATTATTGATCATATCAACCAATTCTAAAATACTAATTGAACTTCCAGAGCAAATATTGATCGACTTACCAGTCAACTTCTTCGCTTTAAACGCAAGAAGATTCGCCTTAACAATATCCTTGACATAAACACAATCTCTTCTCTGCGTCCCATCTCCATAGATAATAGGATTATTATTATTACTAATTTTATCTATAAAAATAGGCACAACATTTGAATATATTGATTTCGAATCCTGCCTAGGTCCAAAAACATTAAAATACCTCAAACTAGTCGTTTCTAAACCATAATTTTCATAAAAATACCTAACATAATGTTCCCCTATTAATTTAGTTATAGCATAGGGGGATTTAGGTTCAGGTAAAAGTGACTCATTTAAAGGAAACTCATCTGAATCGCCATAAACAGAAGAAGAACTTGCAAAAACAACCCGTTTCACATTACATTCGTGTGCTGCTTTTAACACATTAAAAGTCCCATTAATGTTAACATCATTAAACTCCTCAGGATGAATTATAGAATCAGGAACAGCCCGTTTAGCTGCCTGATGTGAAACATAATCAATCCCTTTCATAGCAGAATTAATAACCTTAAAATCCCTTATATCCCCCTTAACAAACTTTATTTTATCTATGATGGGAGCTAGATTCTTCAACTCGCCAGAAGACAAATCATCAATAATAACAACGTCTTGTCCATCTTGAACTAGTTGTTCAACTATATGGCTGCCTATAAACCCAGCCCCACCAGTTACAAGATATTTCATTTTAAAATAATCACTTATTCCCCTGTTTTGCCCATTCATTAAATACTCTTTTGTGATCTTCACTAAAAATCAATTTTTCAAAAATATAATCAAACATCCCCTTCAAGATCTTACATCGATCATTCATTGCTAATTTAGGTACCAAAGTACCACTTTCAGCATAACAACAAACAGGGCATAACCCACAATAAGGCTTATAAACGCAAGCATCACACAAAAAACAATCATTTACTGAAGCAGCTATTATAGCAGAAGCCTCATCAGAAGTGCAGACCTGATTAAATTTGCCCCCTCCAACATTACCCAACTTAAACAAATCATATTGCCGTCCCTCATCACAAGTATATATATCACCCTTACAATCATAAGCAAGTTGATTTATCACTGCACCACACGGACTCTGCAGATCTACAAAAACATTGGGTTCATCAGTTAGTATTTTTTTTAATATATATGTAGTAATAGATTCATGGATCACCCCACCCTCAACATTCAACTCAACCATATAGTCTATAGCCGCCCTCCAAAAAGTAAGATACTCTTCAGCACTATAAGATATATCACCCCATACTTTTTGGGCATTGCCCAGATTACTTAAAAACTTTATTTGGATTCTATCAAAACCCAATTTAAGATACTCATCAATTATCTCCCGGGGATAATCTAAAGACCATTTAGTAGTTACCATCAACGCAGCAAGAGGGTATTTATACTGCTCATGGATAGTCTTAATCCAACTAACCACAGAATCATAAGAACCTGCACCAGAATATCTTTTTCTTAATATATCATGAACATTTTTAGGTCCATCTAAAGAAGTACACAAACCAACATTATGTTCAATCAAATATTTTAATTTATCATCATCCATCTTAATTAAATTAGTCACTAATGCAAATTTTAGATCTTTTTTCTTATCTTTGTTCAATTCTTCAGCATACCCTATCACATATTTTACAATATCAAAATTAAGAAGAGGTTCTCCACCTTGAAATTCTATTTTTACCTGTTTAGATGGTGTCTGAAAAATAAAATCAACTGTTTTTCTGGCAGTTTCCTCATCCATATCATACCCACTAACAGATTCAGATTTAGCCCTAGAATGACAATAATCACATTTAAGATTACATCTAAGTGTAGGTACAACTATATGTAAGGATGTCCCACAAAAAAGCTGAGAATATAGTGATTTTTGTTTTGCAACTATTTTTTCAAAATTGGTTTTATCTATTAAAAGCCCCAAATCATCTAATTTCTTATTACTATTTACATCCCCACAAATAAAATCATCGTACTCTTTTTTTGTTAACACAACCCAATTACCTTGCTCTGTAACTAATAAAATATTATCCTTAAATTTCCTTATCTTAAAATGATTCAATATTTTATCCATTTTTAACATAATGTGCAGATTCAACAAATTTATCCTTCATCAATGCAAGAGCATAATTACAGAATTCATATGTTATCTCAACACCATTTTCAGAACATCCACTAAAATCAATTACAACAAAAGAGAATAATCCTTCTTTGATTAATTTTATTTTAAACGCAGAGCTATAATCCTCCACCGCCTGGCCTAAAACTTCTGGAAAATAAATAGCATTATTAAACTCTATTTTAGACTTATCACCCTTAAATTCAATCATTATTTATCATCCTTTTCATCAAAATTAGATTCCCACGGAGCCAACAAATTGTCAGCATCATCAAGACTAATATCCTCATCAAAACCATTAGTTAAGAGAGCACGCTGAACTATGGCTTGCCTCAATAATGCGTTTTTTTCAGATTGCTTTTTATAAACAGCATAATTCAAAAGTTCATTATTAAACTCATCACCCAGTTTTTTCAGATCCCCTTCAATTTTTAACCTAAGTTCAGCAATAATCTCTTCTTCTGGATCTCCATCTAAAACAATATAAGCTTTATCAAGCAGAGCATATGCTGCAGAATAAACAATATCTAAAGGATATATCTGAGGATTAATAGATAACAGCACATGATCCCCGCACAACTCCATATTTGAAATAGTTTTTGGATTTTCCATAATAACACCCCAAAAAATAGTATATAAGATGATATATAAATTTGATGTTTTTAGTAAAATCAGTTGAACATGTTAATCTAATAAATAGAATTAACCAAAAATAAATCTCAAAAAAATAAATATATTGCCCCGGGCAATCAAAGTTATCACAACCCCCAAAAACAAAAATATAGCGAATGGTAATGTTTGTTGTATCTGAAATGTTTTAAAATCATCATGTTTCTTAGCTAATTTCTTTATTTTTAATATATCCTTGCAACTTAGTCCTTCTGATTTCATATCAAATATAGAATTAGTATGTCTGATATACCCCAAAAAACTAAAAAATAACATTTTTGTCCTAATATATTCATTTTCCTGTTTATAAATAAGTTCGGCAGGCACCATCCCCTCCACCAAATTATTGATTGGCACAGAGGTAGTAAACCTGATAAAACCTAGTTCAAGGATGAAATACCTCAAAACCAAAAACATCAAGATAAAAAAGACAAATGTTTTAACAAAATAGATTGTAAAGATGGATTTATCTAAAAAAAACCTAAGCACACCCAAAAAACCAATAAATAAGTTAAAATTCTTAGAAAATAACTTTTCAAAAGGCAAAATTATCATGGACAATATGATAATATAAAAAAAGTAATTTAAAGAAACGCCAATAAAACCAGATGCAATATCAATGATCCAAAGAAAAACAAACAATGATAACATCAAAAAAAGAATTTTCCTAGGATTAAATGCCCTTCTAAAAGATATCCTTTTTGCAGTCCAGCTCGTTTTAAACAATAAAACCAAAATAAAAAATAAAAAAACTGGAACAAATGTATTAATTAATATATTCATCGAAGGAAAAAATGCTATATAACTAGCAGGAGAATAAACAAAAACAGGGACTAATAAAGCATATGTAGTAAACAGCTTACCATCTCCAGCAGTCCACAACCCAACATCCCACATCAAATAACCCACCAATAAAGCAAATATAAAATTAATAGTGGTTTGGTTCAGATATCCAATAAAATCCCCCGGATTTAAAGATAAAAAATATATGATATATATAACAAAAGAGTAAACTAAAGTGATGATAATCGTTTTGTTCCAAATTTTCCCATACTTAATATCAGTATAAGATGTAAACAACCCCAAAAATACAATACCAACCAAAAAAAGGTACAAAATCCACATCCTAAAAAGAAGGTAATGTTAGTATTTAAACTTTTCAGTTAAATTCAGAACTTTCGAAAAATAATCTATTTTTTAAACGGTTTAGAAATCAAAGAACTCTAAAACTTTTGAAAAATGATATATTTTTTAAACGGTTTAGAAATCAAAGATTTCTAAAACTTTTGAAAAACAAAACTCACTAGATTCAAACTAATCACATCATAAAAAATCAATATCATTAAGATAAATAATACACAAAATGGCACAAAAACATAAGTCATACTATCCTTAAAAGAGATGTTATTATGGTGTGAAAAACCCCACACAAATAATAACATAGACCAAATAAAAAAGATATTGATATTAAAAAAACCAACATTAACATTAATCAAACTTAGAATATCATATATTAAGACCCCCCTAAATGCATTTGTAAGTATATATGGCACTAAACTGAATAATATCAAAGTAATCATAAATTTCCATTCAACTCTAAGGGGAAATATAGTTTTAAATACTAAAAAATAAATACCAAACAAAAAGATAAAAAACAATATAATAGATATAAGATATATAAGGCCACCTACCAGTGCTGTAAGTAAAGATTCAAAGATGTAATCTGCATATTCTCCACTTAGAAAGCCACTTAAACCGACCATGATGGGATTTACCAACAAAAAAAACAAAAATGAATATAAAAAATACTTTATCCCCTTCTTAAGGTCGAGATCCATAGAAAAAAAACTTTTAGGTTTGAATAATAACCCTCTAAGATTTACATAATCTAAACCAACACCAACCTGGGTAGTTTGTTGATTATAACCATAAATATCACTTATAGCTGCATCAATATCAGAAACATTATACCCCCATTTGATTAATGATGGTTTAATGGTATTAATATCATAACCACGACCCAACATATCCTGGATATACCGAGATAGTGTATTTTCTACCATAAAACCAAATTCAGCCCCTATATTAATAAAACTTTCTACCTACTCTAAAATGGCTACCCCCTGGTTTCCACTGGAAATAATATATTGAGAAAATGCAGCCTCTTTTTCTTTTGATTATATCTTATTTATATATTTATTTTGATTATATCAGTATTTTTCTATCCCTAACATATTCATTTTCTCATTCTTATTATTATTTTTATATAATTACTCTTATTTCTAGTTTTTAATAATTACTCATTTTATTATATTTATTTCATTGTTATTTTTATATTTATATTCATTTCACTATTATCATTCTTTTTATTATACTGGTTTTTTTATTATTATTATTATATTATTATTTCATTATTTTATTATTATTATATTATATTATATTTATATTATTAATATAATATATAATATAATTACTTTCAATATAGAAAACAAATAAACAAATAAAACACAAAAACACAACAAATCTTAAAAACAACTTTCCATACGAAACCAAGGGGTCCTAAAAAATGATAAATTATATAGAAAAGCTTTATATACCTCCATTTCCTATGGAAATATATGAAAAAAGAGAGCTTAACAAACTTCTTTGAGGATTTCCTAGAAAAAGAAAGCTTATTTCTAAATAAAAAGGCACTACAAAGCACCCATACCCCAAATAATATACCACATAGGGACTCAGAAATAAAGCAGGTAGCAAATGTCTTAGCTCCATGCTTAAAATTAGAAAAACCCTCGAATCTATTCCTTTATGGAAAAACCGGAACAGGTAAAACATTAACAGTAAAACACATAACCCAAAACTTATCTAACATCTCTAAAGAAAGAAACATCCCATTAAAAACAATATATCTAAATTGTAAACTCAAAAAAATAGCAGATACAGAATATAGATTGATAGCACAGTTAATCAGAGAATTTGACCATGATATAGCTTCTACTGGTTTACCTACAGATGAAGTATATAAAACATTCTTCAATATAATCGATGAAAAAAAACAATTGGTTTTATTAGTACTAGATGAAGTCGATCAATTAGTAAAAAAAACAGGGGATGAGATACTATATAATCTCGTAAGAATAAACGAAGAATTAAAAAATTCACAAATAGCTTTAGTTGGAATCTCAAATAACTTACTTTTCATAGATAATTTAGATCCCAGGGTAAGGTCATCATTATCAGAAGAAGAGTTAATTTTCCCACCCTATAATGCATTACAGATACAGGAGATACTTAGACAAAGATCACAAGAAGCATTCAAGGAAAATAGTTTAGAAGACGGAGTAATTGAAAAATGTGCGGCTTATGCAGCAAGGGAGCATGGTGATGCGAGACGTGCTCTAGAACTTTTACGTGTAGCTGCAGAGATAGCAGAAAGAAACAACCTACTTAAAGTAAAAATTAATCATATTGATGATGCAGAAGAAAAAATAGAAAAAGACAGGGTAATAGATACAATCTCTCACCAACCAAAACAATCTCAGGCAACCTTATATGCCATTCTTACATTATACTCTAAAAGAAAAGAAAGTATATTCACTGGAGATATATATGAGATATACAAAAACGTATCATCTAATATTGGATTAAGACCCCTTACCCAAAGAAGAATATCAGATATCATTGCAGAACTTGATATGTTGGGCGTAATCAATGCAAAAGTAATATCCAAGGGCCGCCACGGAAGAACAAGAGAAATATCTGTTTTGATTCCAGACATAATACTTCAAAAAACAAAAAAAATATTAGAAGAAGGACTAGCACTCTCTTAGCCAACTAAGAATAGCCCCTCTAACCTAAAATGGAACAGAATTTAATTCAAAAAAAACAAATTGTAGACTTTTTTCTTAAGAAAAATATACTCTTGAGTTCTGATATTTTAGATATTATAAAAGAAGCTGATACTCAGTCAATACACAACACAATAAAAGAAAAGACAAAGTCTGATACATTTCTTTTTTTAAATAAAGATTTAAACGAAGCTCTAACAAACCTCCCAAAACTAGACACAAACTGGAAAGACCTTGAAAAATCCAAGGCCATGTTAGAAAAAGGAAAAGATGGAAAAATATATCACCAATTTATACAATTCTTATACGAACAAAAACAAAAAATAGAGCACGAACAAGTAAAAATTATATCTTCTTATGAAGAAGAAAGCAAAAAACGGAATATCCAGGATTTTGTCAAATATTTCAATGCACGATACCGGTCATTAGAAAAAATATTGAGGGGCAGACCAGAACTCAAAAGCATGACTACTATTAATCGTATTAAAAATAAAAAAGAACGTGAAACAGCATCAATTGTAGGCATAGTTACGGAAAAAAGAATAACTAAAAATGGAAATCTCATACTGGTCATGGAAGACCAAACAGGTTCAATCAATGTTTTAATAAACAAAAACAAACCAGATCTTTTTAAAGAGGCATCATCTATAGTCTTGGATGAAATATTGGGTGTATCTGGGGTGAATGGTCAAAATATAATTTTTGCTAATGGTGTGGTCTGGCCAGAATTAGTAGCAAAAGACCTAAAGAAAAGTGAAGATGAATCTTATGCTATATTCCTTTCTGATTTGCACATAGGATCAAACAATTTCATGCCAGACGCATTTAATAAATTCTTAAGTTGGATAAACTGCCAGGTGGGAAACGAACAACAAAAAAGCATAGCCTCGAAAGTAAAATACGTATTCATAGTTGGAGACATGGTTGACGGTTGTGGCATTTACCCCGGTCAAGAAGATGAATTAGTGATAAAAGACATCTATGACCAATACACAGAATGTGCAAGATTACTAAGCAAAATCCCTACGTCAGTAAAAATAATAATGTGCCCTGGAAATCACGACGCCATGCGAATAGCAGAACCTCAGCTTAAATTATATCCTGATTTTGCAAAACCACTATACGAACTTCCAAATATAATCTCAGTTTCAAATCCTGCATTTGTTAATATCCATTCTTCAGAAACATTTTCTGGTTTTGATGTCTTGATGTATCATGGTTACTCTTTCGATTATTTCGTGGCAAATGTAGATGATATAAGAAATAAAGGTGGTTATGATAGGGCAGATCTTATAATGAAATTTTTACTTAAAAGAAGACACTTAGCCCCCACCCATACATCAACCCTGTATATACCAGATACAGAACATGACCCCTTGGTCATAGATAAGGTTCCTGATTTTTTTATAACTGGGCACATTCACAAATCTATTGCAGCAAATTACAAAAACATAACTTTGATAAGCGGTTCATGTTGGCAGGCAAAGACTGCTTTTCAGGAAAAAGTAGGTCACAACCCAGAACCCGGCAGAGTCCCCATTGTAAATTTAAAAACAAGGGAGATTAAGATACTGAAATTTTTGTGATAAATAAAACAGATTAAAGATGGACACACCAGCAAGCAAGAATATGCAAAAATACTTTGAACAAGTTGACAAACAAGTAAATGCAGCTTATACTATAGCAAAAAAGGCAAGAAGTAAGGGTTATGATCCTTCAGAAGATGTTGAAGTTCCATTGGCAAAAAACATGGCAGAAAGGGTAGAAGGGCTTATTTCTACAATCTCTCCGGAAATAACAAATTCTGGACTTTCTAAACGGATAAAAGAACTAGAAAAAGAGTTTGGTGATCTGGATTGGAGGGTAGCAATGAAAATCTCTTTAGAGGTTGCCCAGGAAAAACTATGTAAATTTCAAAACAAACTAAATGCGATGGAAACTGGTATCAGGGTCGGTTTAGCATATCTAACGTTAGGAATAGTAGCTTCCCCTATAGAGGGTTTTGTCGAACTTAAACTTAATAAAAGAAAAGACGGTAAAGAATATTTTTGTTTGATGTATTCTGGTCCGATAAGATCCGCAGGGGGGACTGCAGCAGCCGTTTCTGTTATTGTAGCAGACTATGTAAGAAAACAGATGGGTTACTCGCCTTACGATCCAACAGAACAAGAAGTAAAAAGGACAGTAACTGAACTTTATGATTATCATGAACGTATCACTAACTTACAATACCTTCCAAGCAAGCAAGAGATAGAATTTTTAGCAAAACACTTGCCAGTACAAGTAGCTGGGGACCCGTCAGAAAAGATAGAAGTTTCACAATTCAAGGACCTTGATAGGATAGAGACAAATAGAATCAGGTCTGGTGTTTGTTTGGTTACAGGGGAAGGAATAGCCCAAAAAGCACAAAAATTATGGAAACAGATAAGTAAATGGGGTAAGGAATTTGGATTAGATGAATGGATGTTTATTGAAGACTTTTTAAAGATACAAAAAAAAGTAAAAGCAAAAAACACAGAAAAAAAAGATAAAATAAGCCCAGTATATACATATATCCAAGATTTAGTTGCAGGAAGACCAGTTCTATCACACCCCTTGGAAGTTGGAGGTTTCCGTTTAAGATATGGGCGTTCAAGGGCATCAGGGTACTCTTCAGCAGCAATACATCCTGCAGTAACATATGCCCTTAAAGGATATATAGCAGTTGGAACACAATTAAAAGTAGAACGGCCCGGAAAGGCAGCATCCCTATCTACCTGTGATTCTATAGAAGGTCCAATTGTCAAATTAACCAACAATGATGTTATTAGGTTAGAAACAGCAGCCCAGGCAAAAAAACATATGAACGAAATCAAAGAAATATTATTTTTAGGGGACCTATTATTCAACTATGGTGATTTTTTCAATAGAGCACACCCATTAGTCCCCGCAGGGTATTGTGAAGAGTGGTGGATACAGGAGTTAGAAAAAGCAACAGTAAACCTTTTTGGAACTATAGATGTAGAAAAACTTGCAGACCTAATAGAATTGCCCCATGATGCTTTAGAACTTTTATTAAAATACCCATTAAAACAAAGATTGACCGCCAATGCATCAATAAAGATTTCAAAAAAACTAGAAATACCCTTATACCCTTACTATACATTTCATTGGGGTATTTTATCCAAAGAACAACTTTTAGATCTTGTAATTTTCTTAGACAAATCAAAGATCATATCCGAAGGAGATCAAATTCAAAAGATAATCCTCCCACTAGACACAGACAAAAAAAGGATTATGGAATTGATTGGCATGCCTCATAAAGTTATCAACAACGAATATATATTGTTGGAAAAAGACACTGCTAATATAATCATAGAGATGTTCGACCTGAAAGAAAAAAACAACCAAAAGATAATAAGCATCATAGAAGAAAACCAAGATAAAAAAACATTGGATATCATAAACCTATTCACCAAAATCAAGATTAAAGATAAATCTGGATGTTTTATCGGAGCTAGGATGGGCAGGCCAGAAAAAGCAAAGATAAGGAAACTGGCAGGCTCACCTCATGTTTTATTTCCAGTTGGGGAAGAAGGCGGAAAAATGAGGTGTTTTCAATCAGCATTAGAAAAAGGAAAAATAACTTCAGATTTTCACTTACATTATTGCTCAAACTGTAATAGGGAATCATTATTTGGCGTTTGTGAGGTCTGTAATAAAAAAACTAAAAACATTTACTTTTGCAGTACCTGTGGCATAACCAAAAATGAAGAATGTCAGCATGGACCAACAAAATCATACAAGCAAAAAGAGATAGACACCCCATTATTATTCAAACAAATACAAGAACAGATAAAAGAAAAAACCCTTCCAGACTTAATAAAGGGTGTAAAAGGCACATCAAACAAAGACCACATACCAGAACACCTAGGTAAAGGAATTTTAAGGGCGAAACACAACGTTTATGTTAATAAAGACGGTTCAACTAGATATGATATGACTCAATTAGCCATAACCCACTTTAAACCAAAAGAAATACAGACTACAGTAGAAAAATTAAAAGAAATAGGGTATGAAAAAGACATACATGGTAACGAGCTAACTGACCCTGATCAAGTTATCGAACTAAAACCCCAGGACGTAATCTTACCTTCCTGCGACGAATCTCCTGAAGAGGGCGCAGATGAAATATTATTTAGAGTAGCTAACTTTGTTGATGATCTTTTGGTAAGATTATATGGTCTTAAACCCTTCTATAATTTAAAATCAGAAAAAGACCTGGTGGGTAAACTTGTTATTGCTTTAGCACCCCACACATCTGCAGCAACAGTATGTCGGATTATAGGATTCTCAAAAACACAAGGATTCTACGCAAACCCTATGATTCATGCTGCAACTAGGAGGGATTGTGATGGTGATGAGGCATCGGTTTCTTTATTAGTGGATGTATTGTTGAATTTTTCAAGGCAATTTCTGCCAAATAGCAGGGGAGCAACCCAAGACGCACCTTTAGTTTTAACATCACAATTAATACCTTCAGAAGTAGATGATATGGTTTTTGATGTGGATATAGTTAAAAGATATCCTCTTGAATTCTATGAAGCATGTTTGGAGTACAAGCAACCATGGGATATTGAGATAGAACAACTTGGCAATAGGCTAAACACAGAACAACAATACGAAAATTATGGTTTTACCCACGATACAGGAAGCATCAACTTAGGCGTAAGATGTTCTTCTTATAAGCTGCTCCCATCTATGCAGGAGAAATTAACTGGTCAGATGGAGTTGGCAGAAAAGATACGTGCAGTAGATACTTCAGACGTAGCTAGGCTAGTGATAGAAAAACACTTCATACGTGACATTAAGGGTAATTTAAGAAAATTCTCACAACAAATTTTTAGATGCGTAAATTGTAATGAAAAGTATCGTAGACCTCCTTTAATTGGGAAATGTACAAAATGCGGCGGCAAGATCATATTTACCATATCCGAAGGATCTATCATAAAATACCTTGAACCTGCGATAAGTCTTGCAACAAAATATGACCTCCCTTCTTATTTGCAACAAAGCTTAGAACTAACAAAAAGACGTGTAGAAGGCGTATTTGGAAAAGATAAAGAAAAACAATCAGGATTAGGCCAATGGTTTGGTTAAATTTAGTTGGCAGAAATCAATTCAGTTATAGATACATGTATGATTTACTGAAAATAAAATCAGAGAACTTCAGATTTTCTTCAATTATTTTATTGCTCTGTTAAAATAGCTTGTGCATGGGGTATCCCATCAATTTTAATCACGTGACTTTCTTCAATCAAGTTTAACTTTAAACAAAAACCCACACTCAATTCACCAACAACATTAACCATATAAGCATCTTTCAGTAATTCTTTTATTTCATCATCACTTTTTTCTTCGCCTTTATAAAAACTAGAACTCAAATCAAGCTGTAATTTTCCTTCTTCAAACTTTTTCCCAATCAACCCACTATCACACATAGCAACTAGATTTCTTCCATCCTGTGTTTTATGTATCTTTACTAACATTCTATCGATTGACTTATATTTTGGCTTTGATAGGGTGTTTTGCCCCACAAGCTTGGCATTTCAGGAAATTAAACTTACCATCTTTCTCAATTTTGGTATCTGGCTTGCCACATTCAGAACAAAGCACAAATTCATTGGCATATTGTCTTACTTTTTCATTTATCCTGGATGCACTAATCTTTGCACCAACTATAACTGACCCGCTCTTTTTAATCTCACCAGGCGTAGCTAACTCTTTTAATATATATTTCAACATATGTTCTGGCTTTCGCCTAAGAATATCTGCTATCTGTAGGAAATTACTTAATATAGTTTTAGCACCTTGCACATGTCCACGTATCTTGGGAATTTCAAATCTCTCTTTCTCAAAAACAGATTTAGGCAGCTGTTCCCTTGTTTTCTTTAACATTTCTTTATAATCCATCTTATACCTCAGAAACTATGCACCATATATAAACTTTTTTGTTGATATGGCTTAGTAGAAAAAGTCCGTCTGTGCCATGAATGCCATTAATACCCAAGGTATTCATGGCATGGCCAGGACGGAACTAATTATGTCCCCATACAAAGTATGGGGTTATAGTTAGTGCAGTAGGACTTTTTCTACTAAGCCTATTGATATAAGCATTATAAAATACAAAAGTTTTATAAATATTGTTAACAAAAATTAAACTATGGTTATAGAGTCTTTAGTAAACCCATTTAAAGCAGAAAGATCCCCTTGGGAGATGTTTTTTGTGGGCGCAGTTTATGCATCTATTGCAATTTTATTAAGCCTCTGGGTGTTTAGGCCTCATGCTAGTTTAGTGATGGTATTTCTTACAGTAACTGCATGCGTCCCTATAATGTATGGAACCATGAAATTAGAAGAACAAAAAGACATGGAAATAAACAATGAAAAGATACTCATAAAAGAACATGGTCGGGCACTTTCATTTTTCATCTTCCTTTTTCTCGGTATGACCATCGCATTTACAATATGGTATACTTTCTTACCCTCAGACATTACACAAACTCTTTTCTCAATACAAACTAAAACAATAAGTAGCATAAATGCCCAAATAACTGGCAATGTAATATCTAATCTTGGATTAAGTAGTACCACCCCTGAATTGACTGGAAATGCGATATCTAGTGCAGGTCTATTTTCAAAAATTTTATTGAACAATATTAAGGTATTGATATTTTGTTTGATATTCTCATTTATTTATGGATTTGGAGCTATATTCATCCTCACATGGAATGCTTCAGTTATAGGAACTGCAATGGGAAATTTTATCCGAAGCAACGCATCTGGCATATCTAACTATTTTCAGATAGCTTCATTAGGCATTTTAAGGTACATGATACATGGAATTCCAGAAATACTCGCTTATTTCATTGGCGGTTTAGCAGCAGGAATAGTCTCTATCGCAGTAATTAGGCATGATTTTAAATCTGATAAATTTCGCCATATTTTATTGGATTCAGCAGACTTAATACTTTTATCTTTAGGTGTATTGATTGTAGCCGCATTGATAGAAGTATTTATTACACCAGTTTTGTTCTAAAACTTATTTTAAGGATTAAAATAGATTATTATTCCAAAACCTTTAATTTCCCGGGTTTTATCTCAAAAACTTCACCTTGTTCTAATAACCCAGTTATTATCTTTTCAGCTTCCTCTATGTTTGATTTTGTGATGACTTCTTGAGTATCAGCACCATTTCCTTGGTCTACTTCCTTTATAAGGTTGAAAATTTTAGCATTTATGTCGTCTGCGTCGCCCCCATCGATCTCCTCAACCTTGACTTGTTCCTTAACATCCTCTTTTATTTCTTTTTCTTGAGTAATATTAACCTCACAATTATTATCTTGATCTAATACCTTGCTTTGTCCTAACTCCAATTTTCTGACCTCAACCCACCCTGGATTTTCTATTTTTTTCATGATTTCAGCGACAATATATTTTTCATCCATATATTCTCTGGGTCTGCCAACAACCAAAACAAAATTACCTATTTCAATCTGCCCAAAATTATTTCCCTCTTCAAAACTCCGTATAGAAATCTTCCCTGAACCATCATCTATTAAGATATTAGCATAGTTTGTATTATCAGAACTTTGTTTAGAAACAACAACTGCAACTAAACTAACTCTTGAAACTTTTTTATCTCCAACATTGATATAATTTGGTACCCACTCACCTTCCTCTTTTACATACTCCCCTTTTAGAATATCATTAACCCTGATCTTATAAGCAATTTGTCTCTTTTGTATTTTATCCATATAAAAAACCCCTAAGAAACAGTAATCCCCCCTGTTTAAATATTTTATTGTAGTTAAAACTAACTAACGCACTTTATCATATTTTACTGATAAATCCATGACGAGGCTCAAACAAATCCCCTGTTCGCTTCAATTTTTCTAATGCCTCTTCAACCTTATCTTCACTAACCCCTTTTTCCTTTGCAGCTGCAACAACATCATCTATAGGTATTGTTTTACCTATCTTGCTCCCTAATTCATTTATTATCTCTTTAACAGTTATTATATGGCTTCTAGCTGAAGCTGAAACACCAGTAGCAATTCTATCAATATCTATCTTACCTGTTTCCTTATCAAATCCAACTTCCATCAAAGAAAATTCCAATAATTCTATTGCTTTTTTAGCATCTTTTTTAGTAACTTCCTCAGATAACCTTACTCTAGCGCTGGCTTCACTCATCCTGACAAGTGCCTCTAACTGCCTTGCAGATATAGGTATGGTCTTTATCCCACCATCAGCACTCCCACTCGATCTCATTTTAAGATAATATTTTTTTATTTCTTCAATAGCTTCATCAGTAAGTTTTGGGATGATTTTTTTCTTTGCATATGCTATATATTTCTTAAGCAGAACAGTATCGATTTCAGGTTCTTGTGTATCTGGTTTTTGATGTAAACTTAGTATGTGTGATGCTATCTTATTATCTTTTTCATTATCAGGAAGATCTTTTATCGTAAATATCAAGTCAAACCTATTTATCAAAGTAGGAGGTAGGTCAATCTGCTCAGCAACAATCCCATATGGATCAAATCTCCCAAATTTTGGATTCGCAGCTGCAAGAACGGTAGTCCTGGATATTAAAGTAGCTTGTATATTTGCTTTTGATATACTTACAGTTTGATTCTCCATAGCTTCGTGCATTGCAGCTCTATCTTCTGAGTTGATCTTATCCATTTCATCTATGCAGCAAAGTCCATCTGATGCTAAAACCATCGCTCCTGCCTCAAGCGACCAGCCTTTAAGAAACTCATCCTTTACAACAGAAGCAGTCAAACCAGCAGCACTAACCCCTTTTCCTGAAACATATCTTGATTTTGGTGCTATGATGTTAGATCTTTTGAGTAGGGCAGATTTACCAGCTCCAGGATCACCTATCAAAAGGACATGCATATCTCCTCTACTTTTAACACCATCTTTTCTTGTTTTGTGTACTCCCCCTAACATTTGTAATAATATAGCTTCTTTTACTTTTGAATAACCATATATGGATGGGGCAATAGAATCTATTAATTTTTGAGCGCCATTAGGGTCCTC
>CAZTWQ010000008.1:0-31958 GCA_964618315.1 uncultured Methanosarcinales archaeon | reverse complement strand
GCAGATTCTTCTAAAACAATACCTTGTGCATCGACCAATTCCTTACTTATTAATCTAAACTTCCCTTTTCTTCCACAACCACATCTAGATGGCTCTTTAAATGTAGTATCTAACTGCAACACATTGATTACATTACCACAACTAGGACATTCAAATTTAGCCGCAGTAACTTGGGGTCTAACATCTGATTTTTGTCTGATAACGCCCTCAACTTGAAATAATTTATCAAGATGCTTACTTCTGATATTTCTTATAAGGATGGTCTGACTTTCAGGTAAATTACTAAATCTGACTCTTGCTTTTTCAGAACCTTCAATATCAAATTGTTCAATTGCTATCTCAGCAGCCTTAACTGTTTCTTCAGGATTTTCAAGCAGCAAATCAGCTAGTTCAATATCAAATTTACTAAGTTCACTAAAATCAATAACAAGAAATTTTAAATCTTTTCTAATATTATTTGTCAGATCTCCAATGTAGTTCTTTTCTATAAACTCTTTGAATTTTTCAATTTGTTTTTGAGCTTCCATTGTATAAAAGACTAATCTCAATATCTAAGTTACCTATCCCCCATATAAAAAGAAAATAAAAAAATTATTTGACTTTCTTTAGATTAATTATCAGCTTATCTAAAGCAGAATGCACTGCCTCTTCACTTTTAGTTCCAGTACATACTATCTTCCCATTACTGAATAACAGGAAAGTTGCCTTTGCTTCTTCTAACTTATACACTAGGCCTGGAAACTGTTCAGGTTCATATTCTGTGTTCTCTAGCTTCATAGCAAGAACATTCAGATTAAGGTCCATACCAACACTACCCGAAGCAACTATGTTCTGAATCTTTATTTCAGGTTTTATAGTTATCTTTATTTTTATCTTTTCTAAACTTTTAATTATCTTCTTAATACTTTCATGAACTTTGTCCATAGATCTAGCACCAGTACATACAACCTTACCAGAACTAAAGATTAAAGCGCTTGTTTTTGGCTCCTTTATCCTTATAACAAGTCCAGGAAACTGCTCTGGATTGTATTCGGTGTTACTTAAGGTCGCCGCCATCTTTTCTAAAGGTATATCATGTTCCAATGAAGTGGAAACAACTATATTAACTACTTTTATATCTCTCTTCTTAGATTCTTTCTTTTTAGCCATAATGGCACCCCCAATAACCTCTTTTTTTTAAATAAAGCTATAAAAAGGCGTATTTAACCTTTTTATTTATAAATGTTTATAAAGCAGAAAACTATTTAAATATGTGGGTTTATAAACAACCAATCAAAGAATAACTTTGTTTAGAACTATATCCAATTTCTTTCTGTTTTTGATTTATATTCTTTCTTGAGCTATCTTAGCAGCAAGATCTTCTGCGTTTTCAATGCCTTTTTTCTTTGTATACAACGTTGGTTGGTATACACTTGAATAACCATAAACACCCTTGCTTTCTAAACGCCCCATCCAACTAAGCCTTTCAAATATCATATGATCATCGACAAATTGCCCCATAGCATCAAGAGACTCAGAACCCTCTAGACTGTCTTTAGAATACAATATATATGCTCTTTCTACTATTTTTTCAGACCAAGCAGGAATAAATGGGGAATCGCCTATGTCCTCTGGCGCTGCATCATATAATAATTCAGCAACCCTCAATTCAACATCATTCAGGGGCGTACTTTCAGATAAATCATCAATTGCCATTTTAATCAAGAATTAGGTGTTATTTAAAAGATTATTCCTTCACAATTTCTTCAACAAATAATACCTAAAACCTTTCTCTATAGCTTCAAGCGAGGCTTCTAATATATTTGTACTAACACCTACTGTCCCCCATTCATCACCATTGCTCCTGAATTCGATATAAACTCTTACCGAACTTTCAGCACCCTTATCTTCTGCTATCATAACCTTATAATTAACCAACTCAACTTTGCCTACATCTTTATGCATTACTTCAACCATCTTTTTCAAAGCATGATACACAGCATCAACAGGTCCGCCTTTAACAGGAGCAACAACCTCTATATCTTTACCATTAATTTGCCCTCGTAGTACACATTCTGAAAATTCACCATTTTTTTGTTCAGATAAAATCTTCCATTCATCTATATTAAAAACATTACCTCTACCAAAAAATTCTTCCTTTAATAGGTATTGTTCAGCTGATAAATTTCCAACATCATAACCTTTTTGTTCTAACTTCTCTAATTTCTTTAACATCTCATTAACCCTAGGATCATCTTTACTAACCTTAACATTAAATTTCTTCAAAGCTTCAACAACATTGGCCTTTCCAGAAAGATCACTAAGTACTATATCTCTTTTATTTCCAACAGCATCAGCAACTATATGCTCATAAGAAGCACCCTTCATTATAGCGTCCACATGCACACCACCTTTATGTAAAAATGCATGCTTACCGACAAACGGCTGCCCTTTATTTGCCTTTATATTTGCTAAAGTATAAAGCATATTGCTCAATTTTGTAAGTTCTCTTAACTTAACTTTACCCATTTTAATTCTTTTTTTTAATATTAGATTAGGGACTATCTGGCACAGATCAGCATTTCCAGCCCTCTCACCAAAACCATTTATTGTCCCTTGAACCATGACAACCCCATTATCTACACCCACTAATGAATTAGCAACACCAACCCCTGAATCATTATGGAAATGCACACCTAATTTGGCCTTTAATTTCGCATTTTTCAAAAACACATTAACTTCTTTTAATATATCATCTACCTCATTAGGAAGCGTACCTCCATTTGTATCACACAAAACCAAATAATCAGAATTACCCAAAACAGCCTCTTTTATACAATTCAAAGCATAGTCCTTATTATCTTTAAACCCATCAAAAAAATGCTCAAGGTCATATATTACTTCTAGCTTTTTTGACTTCAAAAACTCTACACTATCTCTTATCGCATCTAAATTTTCTTCTGGTTTCCCTTTTAATTGTTTCTCAACATGTTTTAACCATGTTTTTCCAAATATGCACGCCACTTTAGCTTTACTGTCAAGTATAGCTTTTAGGTTATGATCTTCACTAGCTTTTACATTTAATCTTCTTGTGCTTCCAAATGCAACTAATTTAGCATTCTTTAGCTTAAATTTACTAGCTTCTAAAAAAGAATCCATATCTTTCTTATTTGCAGCAGGCCACCCAAGTTCAATATAATCAATACCAAAATCATCCAGAGCTTTAACTACTTCAAGCTTGTCTCTTACTGAAAAATTTACATTTGCACTTTGGCATCCATCTCTTAGTGTTGTATCAAACAGTTTCATTTTGAACCTCAAAGAATGGCTACTCTCTCCTAAGTAAGGAGGGTAGCTTAACATATAATGATTGTAATTATCCCTATAGCTAAGAAAATCTTACTTATACTTTGTACCATATAGGAATTCTTCATACAGCTATGTATTTTAAATGATATATATAAATCTTTTCATTTGTTATGTTTTTGTCACTCAAAAATGGTTAAAAAATAGAAAGCTTTATATATTGGCAAATGATTCTATTAATCAATTAAACGTGAGGGTGAAATTTATGTTAGTTCAAAAAGATTTTTTAAATAAACTAAGGGACTTTGGTCTTAATACTTATGAGAGTAAAATATGGACTGCTTTGCTGTCAAGAGGGGTTTCAACAGCAGGAGAACTTTCAGACATAGCAGATGTTCCTAGAAGCAGAAGTTATGATGTTCTAGAAAGCCTGGAAAAGAAAGGATTTATCTTAGTAAAACCTGGAAAACCGATTAAATATATTGCAGTAAAACCAGAAGAAGTAATCGAAAGAGTAAAAAACAAAGTAAAGGAACAAACAGAACAGCAATTAGAGCTTATTGAAAAATTAAAAACAGAAAAAGTTCTAGATGAACTTAATGTATTACATACTCAAGGCTTAGATTTAATCGAGCCAACAGATTTAACTGGTGCAATAAGGGGCAGAAAAAACATATACCATCATTTAGCAACAATGATAAAAAACGCAAAAAAGAGTATAACCATCGTAACTAGTACAGATGGAGCAATCAGAAAAAGAGATGCTCTTTCAAAACATTTAATAGCGGCAAACCAAAAAGGGGTTAGTATAAGGATAGCTTCCCCTAATAATAAAGAACTAAAAGAATTATCTAAAATAGCAGAGATTAAACAAACAAATCTAAAATCCAGATTTTGCATTGTAGATAGCAAAGAGATTTTGTTTATGCTTATGGATGATGAAAAAGTACATCCAAGTTATGATATAGCAATCTGGGCAAACACAGAGTTTTTTGCTAGTGTTCTAGATAAATCATTCAATTCATTTCTAAAGAAATAATTTGGATTTTTGTCGGTCTAAAGACCCATATAGGTCTCTAAAACCGCAGGTTTTATATACTACTTATTATGATATATACTCAATTGATATTTATATTAAAAAAGAGGTGGAAAAAATGAGTTTAGGCGTTTTGGAAGTTACTTTAGCTATAGTTGTTGGCACACTAGCGGCAATTGTGTATTCATTAAGGATTTTAGTCTTAATGGAAAGAAGGATAGCTCGGATTGAGATGCATGTTGAGAACGTTATTGGTAAGATAATGAAAGAAGAGCTAAAGATCGAAAAAAAGCTGAGAAAGCGAAAATAAATTTTCTTTTTTCTTAATCTTTTTTAATTGTTTATAAAGTATAAAAACAAATTTTTTAACTTTGTTTATAAAGTTCTTTCAACTTTACTAAACTAAGAAAAAGCGTAGCTTTTTCTGTTACTAAACTAAAGAAATTTTGTCTATCTCATTAGATTTACAAAATTTCTTATTATTTATTTCTTATTATTAATCTTTTATTAATTCTTCAAATAATATTCCTTTTCTTTCTGCTTTTTCTATATTTATCATAAATGATTTATTTGTTTCTTCAAGATCTTCTAAAGTAAGGAACATCCATGGTTTTTTACTAAACTTAACAGCAACATAAGCTTCAGAATTAAACAACTCTGCAAATTCCCTCAACTGTTCAATATCTTCTTTCTCAATATACTTACTGGCATCTTTTGATGTTTTACACTCTATAGCCAATTTACGCAATTTATTAGTTGCCAAAATATCTGCAGAAGGATACCTCATAGAACCAGAACCTGCAATACGAACAGAAGCCCATTTATTAGCCCAGAACTTATGGATCAAATCCCTTTCAGCATTTATCCCTTTACTTTTCCTGCTCATTTACCAAAACCTTTTTTGAGATTTAAAAAACCTATAAATATACATTATACTTTAAACACCATAAAATCTCTTGCCGCCACAACATTATCAAAAACATCTTTTGCATCTTCTTCAACTTCTTCAGTTGTCTTATACCTAGCTGAGAAATGAGTCAACACTAATTTCTTAGCATTTGATTGATTAGCAATCAACCCAGCCTGCTTCCCAGTCATATGTTTATAATCTTCACCTTTTTCCTCTAGCTTTGAACTGTATGTAGATTCACAAATCAATAAATCAGCATCCTTTGCTAGTTTAATAGCATTATTACATGGCACAGTATCTGCTATCACTGTTATCTTCTTGCCATTTTCAATATATGTAACCTCTTTTGGATTTACCTTTTTACCATTAACAACGACTGGTTGATTATCTTGCAATTTACCCATGAGTGGACCATTTACTACCCCTAATTTCTTTGCTTTTTTAGCATCAACATGCCTTATATCTTTTTGAACAAAACTATACCCATAACAAGGAATGCCGTGCTCCAGTTTCAACGTCTCTAAACAAAATTCATTACCTTCAAAAATGATTCCATCAGAAATTTCTTTGATTTCAATTTCAACTTTTCTATCAAACACAAATGCGTTGAACATAGCTTCAAACTGCTTTTTCGTTCCTTTTGGCCCATATATCTGCAATGTTCTACTATACTCAGAAGTACCTAATGTAGATAAAACACCTGGCAAACCAAAAACATGATCCCCATGCCAATGAGTAATTAATATCTTAGTAATCTTAGTTAATGGAATGCCCTTTTGCTTAAACTGCCTTTGCATCCCCTCACCACAATCGATTAATATACCTTCATTCTTATATCTAATAAAAACACCGCTCTGATTCCTTTCTTTTGTCGGCACCATCGATGAAGTGCCTAAAATTACAACTTCCATTTCATTCTATAAAATGTGCTACTTTATTTAAATCTATTTGAAAATTCAAATAATTTTCAAAGAAATTAATTAGAAATTTTAGAATAAACTTTCAAATGAATCTAGCGGAAAAATAATCATTTCCGGCTGCGTTGAAAATATAGGTTGCCATCAATTCGTGAGCTTGATAGATAATCACTTCAAACTGACAAGGGGGATGTCCCTTACGGGGAATGTCAGTTATCTATACCAACTTCCAGAAGCGAACCCGATGGCAACCCGAACGTAGTGAGATTTTCAACGCAGCCAAACATTTCCAAAACATTTTTAAACATCAAATCAACAATAAAAGGAATATGTCTAAAAGAAAAAAATCAAAAACACAAAAAGAAGAAATACAAGAACTAAAAAAACCACAGAAGGAAAACGTGGAAGATTTAGATAAGTCAAAGACTTCTCAAAAAGACCCAGTTAAATCCACATTTTCAGAAGAGCGGACTATAACTGAAAATTCAAACGAAGCTAGAGAACTCTATAATCAAAGCAGATATGGCACCATGTTAGATGATGGCAAGGTACAGCTTTCATTATTAGAATCACTTTACTTGATGGAAAAGAAAAGATTGATTGTTTTAGACGGTAGAAATAAAAAGATTGATTTTGAAAAATTCCTAAAAAAGGCAAAGAAACTAGAACCAAAATTCTGGATAAGGTATTCTGTTTTCAAAGATATGCGTAATCGTGGATATATAATAAAAACAGCATTAAAATTCGGAGCAGACTTCAGGGTTTATGATCGGGGAGTTAAACCAGGGGAAGACCATGCAAAATGGATTGTTTTTCCAGTACACGAAGCATCAACATTAACCTGGCATGAATTCTCTGCAAAAAACAGGGTTGCACATTCTACAAGAAAAAAATTATTATTGGGTGTAGTTGATGAAGAGTCAGACGTAACTTATTATGAAGTCGCATGGAAACGGCCCTAGTCCTCAACAAGAAGTAAAAACGCATAATAAACTATATAAACTTCTTTAACTTATCTCAAAACATGGAAGACAATAGGGGCAAAATTCTGGAATTTATAAAACAAAAAGGACCTGTTCTCCCAATAGATGTAGCAAAACACATAGGCTCAAACATACTGATAGCATCAGCACATTTATCCGAATTAAGCTCAAACAAGAAAGTCAAGATTTCTAATGTTAAATTTGGGGGCGGATCCCCATTATACTATTTGCCTGGTCAGGAATCTCAACTGCAGAAATTTTCAGATAATCTGAATGAGAAAGACAAAAGGGCATATGATCTATTATCTCAAAAAAAGATATTGCAGGATTCTAAAGTAGATCCCTTAACAAGAGTTGCATTAAGGGCAATAAAAGATTACGCAGTTCCATTACAGGTAAATTTTAAAGGTAATTCAGAGATATTTTGGCGTTGGTATCTATTAACAAATCAGGAAGCAGAAAACCTGATAAAACCCTTATTTCAAGAGGATTCAAAACCAAAACTGACAATCCCCAAACCCCAATCATCACAACCCCCTAAACATGAAGTTAAACAGGAAACCCCCCAAGATCATGAACCAAAAAAACCAGTTGAAACAACTAAAAAACAACAACCAATAGAAAAAATAGAACCCAAAAGAACTAAAGAAGAAGTACAAAAAACAATACAACCAAAAAAACCAACCAAAGAATTAGGAAATGATTTCACAGGACAAATCTCAAAATACTTTGTTAAAAACAATATAACTGTTTTATCTAAAGAAATAATCAGAAAAAGTGAAATAGACTTTATTATACAGGTTCCTTCTGCCGTCGGTAATCTGGAATATTATTGCAAGACTAAAAACAAGAAAAAGATAAACGATGCAGACCTGGCATCTGCATTTGTACAGGGCCAACTTAGAAAACTACCTGTCTTATTCTTAACAAATGGAGACTTAACAAAGAAATCTAAAGAGATGCTCCAAAAAGATTTTAAAGGGATGGGCGTAAAGGCAATATAGAATGGGCGTAGCAATAAACGATTTATTGATAAAAAACGAGATAGAACTAGATTCATTGATAGGAAAAACATTAGTCGTAGATGCCCCCTTATGGCTTTATCAATTCCTTTCATCAATAAGACAGCCAGATGGTTCTTTATTGTCAGATTCAAACGGAAACACTACCTCACACTTAATAGGTCTTTCTTCAAGAATACCCAAACTGATGACTAAAGGCATTAAATTAGCATTCTGCTTTGATGGAAAAACCCCTGACCTAAAAAAACAAGAAAGGGAGAGAAGAAAAGCACTGAAAATAAAAGCAGAAAACCTATATCAAGAAGCAGCAAAAAAGAAAAATATAGATGATATGAAAAAATATGCAGCAAGAACTACTAGATTAACAAAAGACATGATTGAAGAAGCAAAAAATCTTCTGGATGCTTTTGGAATTCCAGTTATAGACTCCCCTTCAGAAGCAGAAGCCCAGGCATCTCATATTGTAAAGAACAAAGGCGCATACGCCGTCGCTACAAACGATGCGGATGTTTTGATGTTTGGATCACCTAAACTGATTAGAAATATAAATCTTATCGGAAAAAGAAAGAAAACAAGCAAATTAGCATACCAATCAGTAAAACCAGAATTAATAGATCTTGCAGAAAACCTGAATCATTTAGGCATAGACAACGATCAACTAATAACACTATCTATGCTTGTAGGTACTGATTTTAATGTTGGCGGGATAAAAGGCATAGGTCCAAAAAACGCATTAAAACTAGTAAAAAAACACAATTCAGATTTTGACAATCTATTCAAAGAAACAAAATGGGATGAACATTTCCAATTCCCTTGGACAGATGTATTCTACCTAATAAAAAACATGCCCACCACAGACAACTACAGATTAGAATGGAAAACCATTGATGAAGAAAAGATAATGAAAATATTAGTAGACAACCACGATTTCTCGGAAGAACGGGTAAATAACACCATAAAGAAATTGGTAGAAGAAAAAGAAAGCAAACAACAGAAATCATTGGCAGATTTCTGAGCATTAAAAATGAAATTTTTAATAAAACAAAAAGGATTAGGCGATTTTTTCTAAAAAATGAACAATACCAAAAACCCATTAATATTGCCTACTACTATAATCTCTATAAAGAATTTCCTAACAAACTCAGTTATATTTTTTCTTCCAATATACTTTGCAAATATTGGATTTTCTGGATTTCAGATAGGCATTATATTATCCGTTTTTGCAGTAACCTCTTTATTATCCTCTGTTTTAATTGGATTATTTAGTGATCGATATCCTGTAAAATATCTCTCGATCATCAGCTTCATGCTATTGACTGTTTACACTTTCGGGCTTTCAACTTCAAAAAATTTCTGGATTATCCTGCTCTTGTTCACTTTAGGTGGTTTAGGAAACAACATATCAAATATATCCCTTACAAGCTTTGTTTTAAAGCTGATAAAAAGAAAAAATGCAAAAAGAAAACTAGGCATTTTCAACTCAACTATCCAAGTAATTTCTGGGATAGGGGCATTAGTTGGCGGTTTATTCATAGCAAAAACAAATTTTACAAATATATTCCTTACACTATCCATACTATTTTTAATCACAACAATATTCAGCTTTTTCATAAAAAAGATAGACACCTTCAAATATAGCATAGAACATTACAAAGGCGATTTATGGAAAAAAGAGATCATTTATTTCATAATCATTATATTCATATTCACATTACATTGGGGTGCAGAAGGAACATCATATGCCCTCTTATTAAAAAACAACTTCAAATTATCTCAAACATCTCTTTCATTATACTTGGGCAGTATGTGGATTTTATATGGTTTTTTAATCTATTTTGTGAGCAGATTCTCAAAAAAACAAGTATTTACTTCTAAAATATTATACACTGGATTGATCCTTTCGGGCTTGGGTCACATTGCATTTGTCTATCCTACTGTATTTTACTCTTATACCTTAAGATTAGTGCATGAACTTGGTGATGCAATTCTCTTCATGTTTATTTACTTGGGCATTCATTTCCATTTCCCTTCAGAAAGAATTGGCGGCACATCAGGGGCCATATTAACTATTACAGTATTGGGCAGATTTGTAGGCTCTTTTATATTTGGTCCTATTGGTGATATATATGGCTACCAATATCCTTTTATAATATCAGGTATCTTAACCCTATTATGTTTAATCGTAGCTGTTAAATATACTCAATTAGTAAAACTAACCACAAGATGACAACCTTAAAACAATCATTAAAAAATAAACTGACAAAAAAACAACTAGAATTAGCTCCAACATCATTTGATACAGTTGGCGATTTAGCGATCTTCTCAGATTTTCCTAAAGAATTAAAAAACAAAGAAAAACTTATCGGAGAAACATTAATAGAGATAAATCACCAGGTAAATGTAGTTCTAAAAAAAACAAAAAAATACTCAGGAATATTTAGAACACCAAAACTAAAGATAATTGCAGGTAAAAGAAGAAAGGAAACAGAACTAAAAGAAAACAACATAAGATTAAAGCTAAATCCAGAAAAAACATATTATTCCATCAGGTCAGCATCAGAAAGAAAAAGAATATCACAGCAGATTAAGGATGATGAAGAAGTATTAGTCATGTTTAGCGGCGTTGGACCTTATAGCATAGTTATAGCCAAAAACAAAAACCCAAAAATAGTTTATTCAATAGAAATAAACCCTGATGCATACAAATACCAGGAAGAAAACATTAAATTAAACAAAATAACAAACATCAAACTTTACAAAGGCGACGTAAAAAAAATAACACCTAAATTAAAAAAGAAGTTTGATAGGATATTAATGCCCCTTCCAAGAAGCGCAGAGGAATACCTTGTTACTGCACTAAAAGCATCAAAAAAGAGCACAATAATTCATTTTTATGATTTCTTGCATGAAAACGAATTCAATTTAGCAAAAGAAAAAATAGACAAAGCATGCAAAACAACAAAAAAGAAATTCAAGATTATTTCTACAACAAAATGTGGTCAGTTCGGTCCAGGTATTTATAGGCTTTGCATAGATTTTAAGGTGCTATGATTCTCTTTTTATTTCGTTTAACCTTAGTTAAACTCAATCGAGAATGAGTCCTAATTATTGAAAGGGTAATTTCTAAAAAACAAAAAGGGGGTCGCCTTGAATAACTCATAGAAGAAGATATACTTAATCATTCACAAATTCTTTCTTCTTTATCTCTAACAAGTGTAAAACCTGCTCCGATACCTTCTGATTTAACCCTGATATTCATTCTACTTAAAGCACTCTCCAATCTTTCTTCAGTTACTGTAATATCTCGTCCTTCTTTTTTAAACGTAAATATTTTAAAAATGCCTTTAAAGAAATTATTAACTATACCCGACCAATATCCTCGAAGAGGTGGATCAATTTTTAGACTTGTTTTGAATTTACCATATTCATCAGTTTTTATTTTCATATCTCTCCATCCAGTTACACCCCCATATCCTTGTTGGATAATTAATCCCTTATTGGGATCAAAACCGTCTCCATAGATTACCACTTCCTCTCCAACATTACCATAATCTGGAATAACTGAAATAAATTTATTAATTCCATCCCCTTTATCTGTAATTAATACTTTATGAGCAATAAGTGTTTCAGTTCCTCCTTGTTCTTTAAGTTCTAGAATATTATCTTCATTAAGTTTTACATTTAACTCTTCAGTTAAATCCAAATAAATCCTTCCATAATCAGTTCTTATAGTTTTAGCAAATTTATCATTTATGTATAAATCATTAAAACTACAGAAATCATCAAAATCTTTTCCTCTTACTTCAATATTAAGATAATGATTTAAATTTCCTTCCCATGTATCCATCATAGACTGTCCAATTACTGCATTTGTGTAATCTACAGATTCTAATTCTATTAAATTTTCTTCTTTTTTTGCATTAAATTTAATTCTTACAGCATTTTTCTCAGGATTACGATATATTGTCCTCATATCCAATAATACCAAAGAATTTTCACCTTCTTTTATTATTGAAATCATTTCCTCAGTTATAGGAAAAGAAACTTCATCAGTATCGGCAGAATATCCTCTCATACCACTAGTTATCCCAACAGATCTTCCAACAATAAAACCATTCATAATTAAATATAGCGGTCCTGGTGCAGGAACTTGTATAGATGTAGTGCCAAAACCCTTTGCTCGAACTATGAACTCTTGAGCAGATGTTATCTCGAAAGAGATTATTTCTGGTTTTGGATCTACACACTTACTTTCGGGATTTATAATTTGACCCAATGGACAACATTCACCTGTATTTTGATTTATTACTTGTAAATCATTAGGACATTTACCTATATGTTTAGCATTAACATAAGGAATTATTAAGAAAGAAATCATAATTATTAAAAAAACTCCATTTAATACAACTCTTTTTTTTATCATACTATTTATTTTAGGGAATTATCTATTTAAATGTTTCTGAACGGCGACCCCTTGATTCTTTATTCTGAAGAGCCTTCGGCTTTGATAAATAGAAATTGCCCTTGATGTTTTTAGTGGATTGCCCTTCGGGCTTTAAGACGGACTCATTCTCGACTTTTCGGACGAAATTTTCCCCCACTACGTAGGGGAAAAGGATTTAACAGGGCTTATGTGGAAAATTCTGTCGCTTACGCTAAATTGCCAAGCAATTTCCAGAATTTTCCCAAATTCAAATCCCATCTCTGTATCGAAAAATCTCCAGCTCTCGCAAGCAGAGGGAGATTTTTCTCACGAGGGGATTTGAACTTCGCATAAGCCCGATGTTAAACCAACTAATACCTAATTACCCTTATTTGGCAAGTGGTTTTGGCAAGTGAGATTCCTTAAAATTTAAGGATTTCAGACCTTCTAAAGCTAAAATACATTCTCACTTGCCACTTGCCAGACACCCCCATAGGGTATATAAAGGACTAAATCTACACTTAATGTAAAAAAGAGACTACGCAAAACACCTAAATAATGATTTTCCGCTTAGCATAAAATCAATTATGCAGTTTCGCTCCAAAGCATCTTTTTTCACACCACATTGATTTCTTTTGAAATAAATAAAAAAGAAATAAAAATAAGGTGATTTGAAATGGATTTAGAAGATCAAAAAATAAAGATTTGTAAGTTAAATTCAGGTAGTTCAGAAGCTGAAAGAATCAAAAACATATTAATGTCAAATCCTAATGCTGTCTTTGATATTTTGACTATGGCTGGGCTTTATAATCAGATTTATGATAATAACTTAAGTAATATGCGGGTGTCAACCATAATATCAAGGTTATATACTAAAAACAAGCTAATACGGACCCCTACACAATTAAATCTAGGGTATATCTATAGCGTTTCAAACAAACGAAAATTAGACGAAATCCATAGGAATCATTTATTGTCTTATGATTTTGATGATAATGAAATGATTTTAGGCATGATAACTCAAAATAAGTTTGAAAAATTAAAAACTGACAGCAAATTAGACTTTTCCAAAATAAAAGCTTTTGATTTCATTAAAAAATATGGTCTAAGTTACCCATACAATTCAAAAATATTGAATTTTTTGACTGCTAATTTTGGATTTTTATTATGTGATGGACATATAACTAAGAATTTACAACAAATGAGGTACTTTTTTTATAGAGAAAAAGATGCTATTTCTTTTAAAAAAGATTTCAACTCAATTTTCCAACATGAATATCTCCAACTCAAATACAGATGTTATTGTTTCAGAGTCAATTTTTGTAACGGGTCTTTTGCTACCTTATTCAATTTTCTGGGTGTACCTAGTGGCAACAAAGTATTTCAACCATTTTTAGTTCCAGATTGGATTTACCATGGATCAGATGATATTAAAAAAACCTTTTTATCGATAATTTATGGAAACGAAGGCGCAAAACCTCAAGACAATAGGTGGAGAATCCAATTTGTTCTATCTAAAACTAAAAAATATGTTCCAAATTTATTAGAATTCATGAATCAAGTAAGGGTAATGTTATCCCATTTCGGTATTACAACATCCCACATTCAATTAAGAAAACAAAAAGGTAGACAGTTTCATGGACGTTTTTACATTAAAAGAAAAAATAACTTATTGAAATTCTATAATCAAATTGGATTTGCATATGCTTCTGAAAAACAAGAAGTCTTAGAAGACCTTTTGAGGAGGCATAAGCTTATAAACTAAGTTATATTCTGACTATATTGCGTGTGCGAGGACCTAGTGAGCACCCGATGAGCGAAAGCGATGATTAACGGAAAGTAACTGACGAGCACACGCCATTTTTTATACAAAAAATACTTTCAACATAACGCCTAAAGAAATCATACTAACCAAACATTCGCATATAATCTTCGCCTTCTAACTTCTCTTCCTGCTTAACTTTTTCTATAGCTTTTAAAAAATCCTGTTTTGTAATCTTGGTTCTTTCTTCACGGATAGCAAAATATCCAGCTTCAGTACAGGTAGCATGTATCTCTGCTCCTGAAAACCCTTCCATTTTCTCAACAATGGATTTTGGATCAACTCCTTTATCTAATGTCATATCCTTGCAATGAATCTTAAATACTTCTATTCTCCCTTCTTTGTTTGGTACTGGCACTTTAATTAATCTATCTAACCTTCCGGGACGAACAATAGCAGGATCTAATATATCTTTCCTGTTGGTTGCACCTATAATCTTAACATCACCCAACGCTTTAAAACCATCTAATTCAGCAAGTAATTGCATAAATGTCCTATTTACTTCTCTTTCACCAGAAGTCCCTACTTCCATCCTCTTAGCAGCTAAAGCATCAATTTCATCTATAAATACAACAGCAGGTGCCTTCTTACGAGCCATCTCAAATATCTCTTTAACCAACTTAGCACCTTCCCCAATAAATTTCTGGACAAGTTCCGAACCAACTATCTCAATAAATGTGGAATTAGTACTTTGAGCAACAGCCTTGGCGAGTAAAGTCTTACCTGTTCCTGGAGGCCCATATAACAATACACCCTTTGGGGGTTTTATTCCAACTTTCTTAAACAATTCAGGCTTTTTCAATGGTAACTCAACAACTTCCTGAATTTCCATTATTTGTTTATCTAATCCACCTATCTCATCCCATGTTATAGTTGGTTTCTCGATTATCACAAACTTCTCAACATTAAACTTCTTTGCTGTAGATATCTTCTTGATTATGGTCAGGTTCTTTTGTTCAGCCAATACCATATCCCCTGCTAAGATCTTACCGCATCCATCAGAAATATTAACACAAAATTGATTGCCATTAGGTATAGATATTATTGCTGTTTTATCATTTACTTCTCTAACTTCACAGACCATCAATGGGGGATTCCGTAATTTATCAATCTCCTGCTTTAACTTATTCAGTGTTTCTTTTAATATCTTATTTTCTTCTTCTAAATGATTAGTACTCCCAGTATATTTGTAAATAACGCTATCTAAAACATTCTTATCATTAATCCCTGTCGGAGTCATACACTCTATAATTACCCCCTCATTTAAAAACCTTCTGGATTTACAAAGGCTGCGTTGAAAATATAGGTTGCCATCAATTCGTGAGCTTGATAGATAATCACTTCAAACTGACCAGGGGGATGTCCCTTACGGGGAATGTCAGTTATCTATACCAACTTCAAGAAGCGAACCCGATGGCAACCCGAACGTAGTGAGATTTTCAACGCAGCCGGATTTACAAAGTAAATCCACAATGGTTTAGAAATAAGAAATTTCTAAAACATTATATTTTACAAAAGCAACCTACCATTATCCATTATTTTTTTACCATCAACAAATACAGTAGGTTTAGAAATAACACCATCTAAATGGACTGGTGCATTAGTTTTTCCGCCACCAAAACTAGAATTATCACCTATAGCTATATGAACAGTCCCATCAACTTTCTCGTCTTCTAAAATCTTGCCAGTTATCTTAGCTTTATAATTAGTACCTATAGCAAATTCAGCAATATTATAGACATTCTTATCTTTAAATTTCTTAAGTAATTTAACCAATTCTTTTGTTTTCTTACCACCAGTAATATTTTTTACAAACCCTTTTTCAATTTCCATTATCATATTTTCATTTAGTTTACCAAAACCAGCCATAGATTCATCAATTACAACAACTCCTGAAGTTTTACCTTCAACAGGTGCAAACCCTACTTCGCCAGCAGGTAAATTACCAAAATCTCCCTTTTTATGATAAAATCCATCATCATTAAATAATTCATTATTAAGATACATAATTAAATCACTGCCTTTAGCAGTTACAAGCCTTAATTTATTCCCTTTTTGGAATACCCTTCGTATCTTTTCATTTTTCTTCTTTATCTTGCTATAATCTGCAGTCAAAGTTCTTTTCATCATATCTATTGAAATTCCAGGCATGCTTGCAACCCTAGTGCCATTCTTACATGCATTTCTCCGAGCATCAGTATGGGATAAAGATTTTGTAGTCACCATCACAACAACATCATATTTCTTTATTTCTTTTGCAATGTCATTTGGTGGCTCTTCTCCACTAACCTTCCCAACTTTAGTCTCTATTTTACTTGCAGTTTTACATATTTTATTGGCTTTTTCTAGAATAATCTCAGCTATATCTTTCTTATTTCTATCATAGACAACAAGAAAGCTTTCACTTTTATTTAAACCCATACAAACCTTAAGAATATTATTAGCAGCAGTATCTAAACTGTCCATTCTAAATCACAAAACACCCCAATCTCCTATTAGTTATAAACAAAACAAGAACTGCCGTCGGGGCGGGAAAATTAATCTGGTTGTACGATTGTGGGGAGGACTTAAGTTTGTTGTTAAACAACAAACTCACCTTTTTTTAGTATTCTATGTATCTTTTTATTCTTATCAACACCATAAATATCTAATTTCTGTCGTGGAGCATTCACTACAATATCCCAATGATACATTGTTTTTCTGTCTGGTTCAAACCCTAAGCCCAAAGCAACATGAATCATCCTTGCAATCTTTTCATTAACAATAAGATAATTGCAAAGTTTTGCTTTTGGATTTGTATTGATCGCAAATTCCCCTATATTCCAGAAGTTTCTCTTATAGACATCAACAACTTCTTTTGGTAAACTCCCACTTTTTGCTATGTCATTGATTTTTTGCCTTGCTTCATTCCTTTCCCTTATCATAGCTTCTTTTAATTTTTTTGGAGCTTTAATTACTTTATACTTATTACCATTAAACTCAACAATTATTGGTGACTTTTCAGGTATCATATAACTCCTATCAATATTGATAACAACATCCCCCACCATCATTCCATGAATATTCTCTGGAGTAACAAACGTTTCACCAGATGGGAAATTAGCATACGCTCCTGCTTTTACTTTTGTTCTTTTATAATGTTCTTGATCAACTATAGTTCGAACATCAGAATCAGAAGCAGTAAAAAGCCGCCTTACTTTCCTGTCTTTAGTGATAAGATTAACAGTAAAATCAGTTTTATAACCATCAACAACCTCACCAACTACCCTAACATGATCGCATTTATTCAGGATATCCCTTATTACCATACTTCTTTTTCTTATTTTATTATAATCTACATTACAGGTCTCAATAAAGATATCTATTGGTAATGTTTCCGTAACTGCATACCTCATCATAGGGTCCCTTTTCTCAAATGCAGTCTGAGGTTCATATCTATCTTTTAACATAAGCTGCCCAGGTGAACTCCATCTTGTTTTCTTATCTAACGAGGGATATCCTATTGCATCACCAAAAAAATGCTTGCCATAATACCCTTTAGCATGAATCCCAAAACCTGCTTGAGTGTGATCCATTTTATTGATTTTTATTATATCAGAAAATGCCTTATATTTCTCAAATACTTCTTCATCAACATCCTTGCTTAACTCACAGCCCCTAAGTGTAGTTACTAAATCTGCAGTTCTGACTGGTTTAGCTAACAAAGAAAACCTGTTAGAAGAACTCCCTATTCTCAGATTGACCTTAAACTTCTTTGCAGCAGTCGCCATAGCTAAGGTGATGCTATATGAATCAAGATAATCCTCTAATGGCAGTTCAGTATTCTTTTCAGAAGGTATTAAGACAAAACCAACACCTACTTTTTCTCCTCTTTTAAGGTCATAACCCTGTTTCCATATCTTAGATGCAGTCTCCAATAATCCCTTCCATTTGTATATCTTATGCCATCTGTATTTATAATCCAATTCTAATGTTCCTGAAAAACCTTCATCCTCAGCTTTAAGTATGATGTCTGGTCCTTTGAATATGTCCTTGAATCCCTTTGTTTTAGTCCTTTGATTTACAGAACTGACAAATGCTTTCAAAGCAGCTGCTTTCTTTGTTTTTAGCTTCTTCCTTGTGAGATCATCATAAGCATACCATATATCCTTCAATATCTCAAGATTAGTATTACTCTCATCCATGACCATAACATGCATATCCCCTCCTAAATTATGTATTGCTCTAGACATGGGCGCTATAGAAAAAAACGCCTTACGTTGTTTTAGACCAAGAATTACAAAAATGACTTTATCTTTAACTTTGCCATCTAATTTTTTTGTATAATATTCTACTTCCGCATTAAATGTTTGTAAATTGTATTTCATTTTACGTTTTTTAGAAACTAGAAAGTTAATAAAGCTTTTCTTTTCTAATTAGTCTTAATAATCTAGGATTATTAACCCTTTTTTAATCTTTGTTAAGACCTCAACTTTTTTCTTAGTGACTAGCACATCATCTTCTATCCTCATACCAAAATTATTGAGATATATTCCTGGCTCGATTGTAAATACCATATTCTCCTTCACTTTATGCTTCGAACCATCTGTTAGATTAGGAAATTCATGGATCTTTATGCCAAAACCATGCCCTAGCCCATGTGTAAAGTACTTAGCATAATCCCCTAATCCTTTCTTAACATTATCAAATAATTTATAACATTTCAGACCCAATTTAACCTCAGAGATAGCATTCTTCTGAACACCCAATAACATATTATATATCTCAACTTCCTTTTTAGAGGGTTTTCCTATATAGACAGTCCTCGTTGTATCAGTACAATAGTTCATATACCTGATACCAAAATCAATTACACAAAACCCTTTTTTTAGTTTAGTGTCTTCAGTATGGTGGTGTGCTTTGCAGGCATTAACCCCTGAAGCCACTATTGTTGGAAATGCAAGTTCACATCCTTTCTTTCTTGCTTCATACTCCAAAAATGCCTTAACCTCACTCTCTTTCTTAAACTTCCCAAAATTATTAAAACAGTTGGCTAAGATAGAATCAGAGATCTTACACCCTTTTCTTATTATTTCAATCTCTTTATTTGTTTTCACTTCACGGATATTATACAGATCTTTTCTCAGATCGACAAATCTACATTTTTTAAGAACACTCTTGAAAACATCCTTTAATAATAATGTAAAATCCTCTTTATTTATCCCTACCCTATTGCCTTTTATCTTGTTCTTCTTCAGAATCTCATTAGTAAATTCAGACAACCGTTTCTTGCTCTTGGGAGAATAAACCTTTAACCCATCAGCCCTGGCTCGCTTGGCTTCCATCCTATTGACTATCATGAAAGGCTTTTTATCTTTTGGAATTATCAAAACACCAACACCACCATAACCAGAGAAATAAGCCATATCATAATCAAATCTGGCAAAATCTATATTTGCAGCAAGGAAAAAATCAATCTTTTTCTCCTTTAAAACTTCTTGAAATTCCTTTATTTTCATATTAAAGGTAAAATATATAAAGTCAATATTTAAATATTATGTTTAATGAGGCAAATTACTCCAAAATGCAAAAACTAAACCTAAAAAATAAATTAACTGTAATATTAGAAAAAAAACAAACAGAAACTATAACTTTGCAAGTTACAGTTAAGGTAGGATCTAACAATGAGAATAAAAGACTAAATGGGATCTCGCATTTTCTGGAACATATGATTTTTGAAGGTACAAAAAAAAGAAAGAACTCCAGAACAATATCCAACGAAATAGAAAGCATTGGTGGGGAGTTAAATGCATATACTTCTAATGAAAGAACCTGTTTTTATGTTAAAGTCCCAAAAAAGCATTTCAAAAAAGCATTAGACATACTTTCAGATATAATTCAAAACTCGATTTTCGACGAGAAAAAAGTAGAAAAAGAAAGAAAAATCATCCTAAAAGAGATAAAAATGCATAAAGATGATCCAAGATTTCACGAATGGATTTTATTCACTAAAGCACTATTCAAAAAACACCCTGCAAAACTTCCAACATACGGGACTGTAAATGCAGTAAAGAACATAAAAAGAAAAGATCTTATCATGTATTACAATAAATACTACATTCCAAATAATATGGTCCTTTCAATAGTAGGCAACCTAGGAAAAGATACAATAAAACAGATAAAACAAAAATTTAACATCTTCAAACCTAATAAATTACCTCAAAAAAACAATACGCCAGAACCAAAACCCCATAATATAACAATAAAAAAAGAGAAAAGAAAGATTTTAAGTTCATATATGGTATTGGGCTACTTGACAAGTAATCGGTTAAGCAAGGATTCTTATGTACTGGACGTAGTAAAAGCAATACTTGGCAAGGGCCAGTCAGGGAGAATGTTTGATGAAATCAGAAACAAAAGGGGCCTTGCTTATGAAGTAGGGGTTCACCACGACCCCTCTATTGACAATGGTTTTTTTAGCGTTTACTTAAACACAGATAAGAAAAATATCAAAAAAGTCATAGGGTTAATTCTAAAAGAATTCGAAAATCTAAACAACTTAACTCAAAAAGAACTAGACGAAGCAAAAGGCTACCTCATAGGGCACCATATTCTTGATAATGAAGATACGCACGATCTTGCAGACGAATTAGGTTATTGGGAAAGTATAAAAGATGCAAATCTTCTCAATGATTATATTAAAGAAATAAATAAAGTAACAAAAAAAGAAATCTTAGACATATCAAGAAAATACCTCACAAAGAATTATACATTAGCAATAATAGAACAAAGTTAACGTGTTACATTAAAAGATTTAACTTTATCAAGCAATTCCTTTGCTTTTCCTTTCTCAAAATGTTTCCTTACTGGTTCGATTAATTTATTTATAGAACTAGAAACACCCTGTTTTAGATCCATTGGATGCAACTCTTTTTTAGCAAAAACATCCTCTAATTCATCATAAGACTTAAACTCTAGATCTCCACCCCATTTAGCAGGTCTTTCAATCTTTAATATATCAAACTTCTCAAATACTAGATATTTACAATACTCTAAAATTGGATTCTCCTCAATAATCCCTTCAGGACAATAAGCTTTTTGAATCTTTCTTTGTATGTCTTTTTCTGAATCAGTCATAAAAATAGCAGTATCTGGTTTTGACTTTGACATCTTCAATTCAATTCCCCTTTCAGCACCAGAGAGATCATTTTTTGGAGGTTGTCCTAACCCCATTAACATATGGTGATGTACAGCAACAGGCTTCCAATAACCTAATTTAGGTCCAACCTCTCTCGCCAGCATATTTACTTTACGCTGATCCATTCCTAATTGAGTAATATCAACATCTAGATGAAATATATCTGCAGCTTGCATACAGGGGTATAATATCTGAGATGCCTGCAGAGCATCTTTCTCACTCCTGCCCATTATCTGGCTGCATCTGATAATTCTCTTAACTGTGTTGTTCCTTGCTACTTGCATTACCTTTGCCCAATAAGTATCATCCTTTACCAACTCAGAACCCCAGATAACCTCAACATTAGACATATCTACGCCAGATGCTTTCCATATTTCCATAAAATACTTGCCCGCAATCTGGATATTCTCTAAGTTTCCACCTAGTTTATTATTAGCCCAAGCATGCCAGTCAGCAATTAATATCTTAAACTTGCAGCCAGCTTCAACCATCTTATTGACATTAACACTTCTTAGAATCCCTTGTGCAATATGTACTTGCCCACTCGGCTCAAAACCATCATAAGCAACAGGATTTTGCTTTTCTTCAAGTAATTTCTTTAGATCTTCCTCTGTTATAATCTCTTCTCCTACTTGTTTTATCAAATTTAACCTGTCGTCTGTACCCATTACAAAACAAAAAACCATATAAATATAAAAACCTTCCCATAAATCATGATATCCGTAACAACTCTCTCAAGCTACTTATATTGCAAAAGAAAACTCTATCTTCAAAAAGTCCTAAAACTTTACGAGCCAATAAAAGCACCACTAATAAAGGGATCAATTAGACACAAAGTATATGAAAACATAAACCTTGCAGAAGAAGAACTGATAAAAACCATAAAAAAAGGAACAACCCTGGAAGACCTGATGGGAAAATACCATCAAAAATACAGAGAACTCTTACTAGAAGTAATAAAACAAAAAAAATATGACTTAAAAAAGTTCAATATACCTCCTCAGGACTTATTTAAACAAACTTGGACGCTAATTCTGGCAGAATCAGAAACACGAGCAGAAACAGTCCATAACTTCATGACAAAAAATAATATTTTTGGAGATGAGTTATGGAATAAATTAACACCAAAGATAGAATCAGAATTAAGAGTAGAATCAAAAACCCTTGGGTTAAGGGGCATAATAGATCAAATAGAAGTATATCCTGGGGGGTTTGTACCTATTGAACTAAAAACAGGAAAAGCCCCCAAAGAAGGTGTTTGGGAAGGTCATAAGATACAATTGATAGCATACGCATTACTGATGGAAGAAAAATTCAATACAGAAGTAAAAGAAGGCTTTGTAAATTACCTAGATACAAAACAAAAAAGACATATAGCCCTAAACCCATTTATGCGTTTAGAAGTAAAAGAACTGATACAAAAAGTAAATCAACTCATAAACTCTGAAAAAATACCAGATTTTGATAAAAATACGAATAAATGCACTATTTGTGGCTTAAAAGAAGATTGTTATGATGAAACAAAACTTAAACAACGTCTGGAAAAGGCAAAACAATCTTAAAAAAATAACAGAAAACCCGTTTTGTAAATCCATGATTTCCAAAAAGTTTATATATGACGAGCTCTTCAACTTTAATAATCATTTAGTATATTGAGGGGATTATCATGGCTGAACAAGATAAGAAATTTTCAAAACAATTAATAAGCAAAACTGTAGTGAGCAAGACTGGAAAACGTTTTGGGGAAGTTGGAGACATAATCTTTGAGACAAGGTCTGGTGAACTGATTCATCTTATACTAAAAAACCCTACAGCATACACAGAAAAACTAGAGTTAGAGAAAGACAGAGAAAATAACATATTGATCCCATTCTCAGCAGTTATAGCAGTTGGAGATTTCCTTGTCGTTGCTGAAGAAGATATCATTTAATTTTTTCTTTATTAATACATTAATTTAAAACAATTAAATATTTAAACTAGCCTTAGTTCTATATTCTCATGGTTGAAAAAGAACAACACGCAATATGGACTGAAAAATACCGTCCTAAGGAATTCTCAGAAATAAAAGGACAAAAAGAGATAGTAAAAAGAGTAAAGGCATTTGTAGAGCAAAAAAACATGCCTCATCAGATGTATGCAGGTCCAGCAGGCGTTGGAAAATCAACATTAGCCCTTGTAGTAGCAAAAAAACTATTTGGTGAACAATGGCACCAAAACCTCTTAGAATTAAACGCCTCAGATGAAAGGGGCATAGATATAGTTAGAGTAAAGGTAAAAGATTTCGCTAGAACGAAAGCAATAGGTGACGTTCCTTTTAAGATAATCTTTTTAGACGAATGTGACGCTTTAACAAGGGAAGCTCAGCAAGCACTAAGGAGAACCATGGAAAACTATACAAGCACCTGTAGATTCATATTAAGCTGCAATTACTCTAGTAAGATCATAGATCCAATTCAAAGCAGATGTGCTGTATTTAGGTTCAAACCTTTAGATAAAGAAGACCAACACGAAATAGTTGAAAGGATCATAAAAGAAGAGGACCTCAAAATAGAAGAATCAGCAAAACAAGCTATAATTGATGTTTCAGGTGGCGATTGTAGGAGATTAGAGAATATAATGCAAAGCTGTACAGCAATATCTAAGAATATAACTGAAGACTTAGTATATAGCTTAGCTTCTGTTGCAGAGCCAAAAGAAGTGAAAGATATATTAAACCTGGCAGTAGAAAACAAATTTGTAGATGCAAGAAACAAATTACTGGATACAATGCTTAATTATGGCCTTTCAGGATTGGATATAATAAAACAGATTCAAAAACAAATCTTAGACTTGGATATAGACAATAGGCAAAAGATGATTTTAATGGAAAAATGTGGTGATATAGAGTTTAGATTAACAGAAGGCTCTGACGAATTTATACAATTAGAAGCATTACTTGCACAATTTACTTTAGCTAATTTAAAATAATTCAAACTGACTGCTACCTCAATCTTTTCTAAACAGTTTAGAACTCTTGCTTAAGTGATTAGAAATTTACTTCTAAGATGGCTTGTATTTACCGTCGGTTTGAATTTTTAGAAATTTCGTACTGAATTAGGTGGTATTTTATACTCAATAAAAATTTATTACGAAATTTAAAATAATTTAGAAAATAAAAGAAAAAATAAAGAGCTTATTGCTCTCTTATTCTTATTTCTCTTTGGATAAGTTCTCTGTATTTATAGTTTAAAGTTAAATCCAATTCTTTAGTATATAATGTATTCTCGTCCATTGCTGCTTTTAACTTACATACAATTGTCATCTTTCCTGCTGAGTCAAATCTTCCTTCATTAATTCTTCCACCAGCTTTACATTCCCATAACTCAGCATCTGAGGATACAAAACTTAATTGATCATATCTTAAGTTGAAATCAGTTTCAACTATAGTTACATCTCCACCACCAACATTCTCAACTTTAAACTCAACAGCTATCTTGCCTGTTCCTGCTCTTTTCTCTTCAGCACTTTTTACTTGGATTGGTGCTCCAGATGAATATACTGTTTTTGATTCATCTACATCACAAATATTATCATCTTGAAGATTTTCTTTAAAGCATATCTTAGGTACAGAAGCATATGTTTTATATTCATAAACAACTTCACCAAAAACACCAACATCATAATGTGCACCACTTAAAGGTACATCATATTTAGCATCTGCAGAAGGATCATCCCCTATCCCGATAGAAGTAAAATCAAGTGTAGCTTCTCCACCTTCTGGATTGTATTCAGTGATTTTTTCAATCACTTCACTATTGGATAAAACACCACCTTCAACAATGCCTTCAAAATCACCAAGTGCAATTCCTTTCAAAGTAACTGTAATTTGATCTGCTGCAACATCTTCTTCTCCTTGATTTTTTATCTCAACCTCTATAGGGAATGTTTCATCCTCAAATATTTCTTCAATACCTGTTTCATCATTATAGACGCCCATATCTAAGAACTCAGCAGTAATTCCTTTAGACCCGCCTAGATAAGGGGACTCTGAACTTGTTGTTGTAGTAGCAGCATTATCACCTTGACAACCAACTAACATCAATAAACTAATTATCAACAATACACTCATTTTTTTATTCATTTCAAAACACCTCGCATTTTCAATATAACCTATATTCAATAGTTTTAACCTTCCCAATATTTAAATCTTTTTCTTCTAACTAAATAATACTTCTTCAAATACCTTAATCTCTTTCTCTACAGAGGAGGTATAACCATAACTTAATCTGATATTCAATGGGGTCTCATACGTTTTTTCTGCTGCAACAGTCTTATCTAATCTACAGAAGATATAACCTTTATCCTCGATTAGATGAACATCACTACCTATACTTGGTCTGCATTGAGTCATTCTCACATTCCCTGCACTAACCCATTCAAGCACTACATTATCTAGTTCTCTCCTATCATACCCTTCATTTGGATTGTTGCCTATATCTCCTTCTTTTATTACTAATCCCTCTCCATCATTGCTTATATATATCTTAAACAAGAAATCATTACTAGTCACATCTTGTTCTACCTTAGTTATCGTGATTGGACCTCCTTGGCTTCCTACACTTATTGAATCATCAATATCACATATCTTCTCCCTTATCCTAGTGCTTCTTGGTTCAGGATCTATACATACAACAGGATTAGCGATAGTCTGATAAAAATAAGAAGCTGTTATTATTAACTTAGGATTATAACTTGGTACTCCCTCAGGCAAGGTCCTTGCATCTATTCTAAATTCAATTGCAGAGTACCCCCCTTCTTCATTATATGGACTTTTACCCTCTAATTCATTTCCTACTAACTCAACACCTTGAGAAATACTTGTCCCTATTCTGGGGTATATGGTCAGGATATTCTCATCATAACCCCCTATCCATAATTTACCTCCAAAATTACCAATTTCATCTGATTGTGGGAAAGCACCTTTATTTCTTACCTCTACCAAAAACCTAACATCTCTATCTCCTTCATATATCTCTGTAGGGGTATCTACAGGCAGCACTAACTCTAATCCATCAGTTCCAGTTCTATAATCAATTTCCCTATTACTACTGCTACCTTTGTCAGTTCTTCTTGAATTACAACCAGATACAACTAATATAAGAACTATAAGAATAACTAATGAAACACCTTTTTTTTGCATTTTAACCATTTAACAATACTCTTTTTATTATCTTATTATATAAACTTTGCGATTTTGAGTGAAAACTGGAAATCGCAATGGTTTAGGAATATTTTATTCCAAAAACCTTACGATTTTACGAAGTAAAATTGTAATGGTTTAGAAAACATCAGTTTCCAAAAACCTTACGATTTTACGAAGTAAAATTGTAATGGTTTAGAAATTCCATTTTATCTATCATCTAAATATCCTTTTAATCTTCACTTTCTCAAACACAGTATCCGTATAACCATAATCAAGAATTATATATAATGGGGATGAAAAAGCACCAACATCATCACTAAATCCTTTTTCATAAGTGCATATAACAGTTCCAGTACCTTCTTCTAGTTTTATCTCATCGATATTACAGTCTAATCTATTAGCTTCTTCAATAGTAGATAAATATGCTCTTATATCAATAAAATCCCATTCAGTTGTTCCAGCAAAACAAGCATCTCTTATATTCCTCTTTTTTACTGCTTTCCCACCACCTACATTGTTTATTGTTATTATAAAGATGGGTTTTACAATAGCAGTATTTTCTCGGGTAGGCAGCATCTCACTTTCTATTTTAGTCACTGCGATTGGCGCACCCTGAGAACTTAAGCTTTTATCCTCAACCTTGCATGCCTTTTCCCTTTTCTTAAATTCATATACATCAGAATCTATACAGACAGTCTCTATAGCTCTAGTTTGATATTCATAACATGAAGTTAATGAAACTACTGCTTCATACGATTCGCTGCTAGGGTCTAACCTACTTAATGGTAATGCATCTGCAGCAAAAGTTATTACATCATAATCTCCATCTGGATATTCTATACTCTTTCCATTTACATTAAATCTCATATGATTATCATCTATAAAACTCACTTCATCTGTAAGCGATCTTAATGAATCTTGTTCTAATTGCATATAATCTCTTTCTAAGTTTAACAACAAAAACCCATTATCAATATCATAAGCACCTTCATTAGCTAATTTAGCTCCGATAAACAAAACACCGCCCTCAAAAATCTCAGCAGATGGTGTTTTTTCAAGAAATTCCATTGTTAAGCCCTTACTACCTTTATATAAATCTGCACTAGTAGTAGCAGGATTAAAATCACTTCCTTTTTTGAAGAATTTAGTCACACCATTGCCCTTACAACCAGATATAAATAGTAAAACCACTAGCATTATCATCACTTTTTTTATTCTATCAATCTTAAGCACTTTCACATCTCCCACTATTCCACCTGCAATTTAATCCACAAGGATCTATACCACAATACTGTGAATTGACATATCGATAGCATTCCCCATCAGATGGACAATCTACACAATTTCTATATTCTCCATCGATAAACCAAGGGACCTTTCCACTATTTAAACAATCAATCTCCTGTTGGGGCAATCCCTCATATCCAGCATTCAACCCATCATTACTTTCATCTACATCTTCTTCATAATCATTACAGCTGCTGCTTTTGGTAATCTTAGTGTCTCTTACTGCACTGCATCCATCAACATCACATTCACACCCATCAACATCTTTACATGTAGTTTCACAATCTTTTAGCTCTGTTCTTTCGTCAGCAACAGATTTAACCCTTACATTGATTGTTTTCTTTATCTCATAAACATAATCTGCTTTAGCAGAATAAGAGTAAGGTGCTACTGGTCTGCCATCCATTACATTAGCTATTTCGCCATTAGCTACTTCTATTCCACATCTCCATGATTGATATTTTTTAATTGGTGTTTCTATATTATCTATAACATCATCCCTCATCTTATACATATTATAACCTTCTAAAGAGTCTTCTGTATACTCCTTAAAATCCCCCCCACAATAAACCTCATTATTATCATTATCTCTTTCGTCTTCTTTCTCTAGATTCAACTCCTCAGGGATATGTATTACAACACTATTAATCTCTTTTATCTTACCTTGCCATACATTTTCTAATGTAATCCCCAAAAATGAAGATCCTGCAACATCTCCACTTTCTTTTATTAATCCTATCGGTGGCTTGCGGGTGCCCATCCCTAATTTTGCAGGACCATATGAAGAATCTCCACTATTCTTAGCATCCATAAAACCATAATGTTCAAGGGGATTTTCTAAAGACCTGGCTGTTTTTGAATCCATAAAATAAGTATCCAAGGAAGCGACTACAGGATAAGGAAATTCTGCACTGATTTCTACGATATTTACACCTGGCTTTAATTGCCCTGGTTTAAACCTGCATTCAAAAACATCATCAAATTCATCTTCTATCTCAAATTTGCCTTCATTATTAGTTGGGATATATACCCTAATCTCTCCAATTACCTCATTTTCTTTCTCTCCAGATTTACATGCAAGGGCTAGTTCTATCGGTTTCTGGTCTTTCAGATCCAGATTCTTTGCTTTTATATTGCCTGATATCGTTATCCTATCTCCTTCGCTAAACTGTTCATTATCTGCTTTAATATTCTCAAGATACACACCCAACCCACTGGAAGCATCTTGATTATTAGCTACTTGACTCTCATAATGCCCCCCAGACGCTTCATTAACACCACGTTTAAACTCAGCTTTAGCTTGTTCAGGAAAACTACGGAATTTATTAAGAGCATTCTGAAAAAAACTTTTTGCTTCTGTTATCTCTTCAGGATTAGCTTTTATCTGTGCTTTTATATCAGCCCACCCATAAACTCCATCTACAAGTGCAAGAGTATAAAAAACAACAACAAACAACATTATAAATGCTATAAACTTGCTATTTTTATGCTCACCAGAATAGAAAACTACAAACAAAAACCAGATTGGGAATATAAATCTATTCGCTATCAATCCACTTGGTGCAAAATGCCCGATTATCCCAAAACCAAAAAAATCTAATATTAACAAAGCAGAAACAATATAATTAGCCTTCCACCTATCTCCAGAATCCTGAGATATAAAGACCCAGATAATAAAAGCCATAATCAGATGATGCCATCCACTTATTAACCCGCCTAAGGAATAGATTGAAGATAACGTTCCCAAAACCAATACCCAAGAATAAAAACCACTTCTTTGCTCTTGATCCATGAATTTAATTGAAGCAAATATCATTGCAGTCATTATAGCAACAGCTGTAAATGAAATTCCTATTATTGGAACTAATCTACCAGACCCATAATTATTATTCGCAAGATTGGCTACTAATAACAGACCAAAAAAAACAACAAGAAATAAACTAAATTTTTTTTCTTTTGCAATAAATATACTTTCATATATCAATAATACTACTAAGGTATAAATCGGAAATAAAATGGTCAGCAATAACCCTACCCCTCCAGCCTTAACTGCATTTAGATATACATTAAAATCCAATCCTCCAAAATGGAGCCATAGATAATCAGCAACAGCAACAATTAATGTTAAGAATATGATTCCGATTGCTAAGAAATTTCCTCCGCCGCCAGCACCACTTCCAGACCCACCCCGTTTAGCCTGCCTAATTTGTTCTTTTGCAAGTGCAATTTGGGCTTCTGATGTTTTTTCTGCAGCATCAGCCTCTCTGTCTGCAGCATCCGCTTCTTTATCTTCAGCATCAGCTTCTCTGTCTGCAGCATCCGCTTCTCTTTTAGCAGCTCTTGCTTTCATTTTATCAGAGGGCCAAAAACCTTTAGATGGCAACTGAGCACTTAATGGTCTTCCACTCTCGGAAGGCAATGGTTTTCTAGACCTTCTTTGCTCAGAATCAGCAGCCTGACTCCTCTCAAATTTAGCATTTACTTTTGCCCTTAGTTTTTCAGCTAAACTAAGATCATCATTTCCTCCACTTCCATCTTTTTTAACCATTTTCCATCAATTATTAAATTTTAAACTAGACTTTAACCAATAATAAGAATAAAAAACCATTTTACCTCTCTTCCAACTCAATATTCAATTCAACTATCTCTAGAGTTGTTTTTGGAGTTATTTTGATAAAGTTATTTCCTTCCTCTACCCAATTATCGATATTTCTTTCATACGTCTTTCTTTCCTGGTCAATCCTTGTCAGATGGTCGTTTACGTTTATATCTGCCCTTTTCCTGTCTTCATCATCAACAAACTCTACTCTGACAAATGCATTATAGTCATTATCTTGTATGTCTTCAAAAGTGCTTTCATTGATCTCAAAATAATACACAGCTTCAGGGGCATCTTTTTCAGAAAAACTCAACAAGATTTGTTCAACAGAATAACTTCCCTTATTTGTCTTAAAGAGAACTTTATTTTGTCCAGCACTTAAAGCGCTTATCGGCATCTCTTGTTCATATCTATCATTACACACAGGAACAGAAGAAAACACATTCCTATTATTGACAAAAACATCCAAAACACCAACATCAGTTGAAGATAAGCAATAAGGTATAAACCTAATCTCTGCTTTCTCCATGTTTTGATATTCTGTATCAGATAGACTAAAAACATTCTGGCTTTCTTGTCTGCTTGTATCTGTGATATCCCCTATTATCTGTACACTTTCTAAAGCATATTCATTTGTTGTCCAGAATTTTGCACCAACACTATTAACACTAAATTCTAGTTCATTGCTTCCATCTAATAAACCTGATTTTAATTTTATTGGATTTGCATTTAAGCTAGTGATGCTATACTCATATATCAATTCTCCATTAAGTGATATTGATAAAACACCCTGCCTCTTAGGTACGGAAAAACTTAACATAACATCATTGGTATTCTCAAGATTCTCTATATCAAATTTAACTACCTTGCTTTTTTTATCAAACCAGCCATTCCTTATATATATTGGATTTATAGTATCCAATACTTTTGAGTTTTTTGTTTCAAATATATTCACATTAGGCAATTCTTTATCTCTTACCTTCCCGACAGGATCTAATCTCCCTACATTCTCAGAAATCAACGTTATCAACTCTTCTGTTGAGCTGCCTCCACCTGTTCCTCCAGTATAGTCACTTTCTTCCTCAAGCAGTGCTTTTCTATCTTCAGTTGGAAGAAATAATATGTATATTATAATTACACCAGCAAGTATAGCAACCAGAATAGCAGCATTTAGACCGCCTTGAGCTTTTCTTTTCATGATATCACCTTTTTTGCGAATTTTAGACTATTCTCTAACTTTGATTAAATAATAAATAAATTTATATATAAACTTATTGTTTTACCCCCTTGTGATAAAATAATACGGTTTAGAAAT
>CAZTWQ010000007.1:33201-50534 GCA_964618315.1 uncultured Methanosarcinales archaeon | reverse complement strand
GATTATTTTGAGAAAGTAATTACATTCATAACCTGTTTTCCAGACCAAACTTCCCTTTCTTGTTTTATCTTGAATTTGTGTTTTTCTGCAGATTGTTTTAATAGGTCTGTTTTTCTGGAGATTGTAACTAATTTGCCTTGTTTTTTTAATATAAATTTTGATTGATAGAAGAATTCATCATATATTTCCCCTAGATCTGTGGGATTAGTTGATTTTGTCTGTTCTGGTGGGTGAGTTACTATTTGGTCTATAATCTCTTTTTCTAATTTTATATCTAAGTTTGTTGTTTCCATCCTAGAGAAGTTTAATGATTTTTTTATTCCTGCAATCTTTGCATTTTTCTTAGCTGCATTTAGATTTGTTGATTCTGGATCAAAACAGTTTATTGTTGCTTTTTGAATTTTGGTTATTTTTTTATCTATCTTTTCAAAAAATTTATTGAAGTCTAGTTTTTTGAGTGGTTTGAACCTAAGGAAAGCAAATTTTTCTTTTGCGTAATAGTTTACTGGAAAATTTGTTGATGATAATGCTGATTCTATGGGTATTTCTCCCGAATGACAGAAAGGGTCTAAAAGTAATTCCTTAGGTTTTAAATCTGCTATTCTTAAAAGGGAATATGCTATTGTTGAGCGTAATGCGTCTGGGTGTGTAAATACTTTATATTCTCTTTTATGTAAATCTCTTCCTGAAAAGTCTATCCCTAAATAAGCAGTATTTTGATTGATGAATAATAGGAATGTTATATCTGGGGTGTCTAAATCTACTTTTTGTTTGTATTTTTTTGTTTTTTTGATGGTTTCAATAATAATTGCACCTGTGTCGCCTGCTAGTTGTTCTGAGGATAATTCTTCATTATTAAGTCTTTTTTGAAAATTCTTCGAATTTTCTAAACCTTTAGAAATCTGCGATTTCAAAAGCTTGCATGATACTCTAAATGTTGTTTCTTTGTCTAGCCAATCTGATAATTTTATTTTATTTAATTTGCTTTTTAGTTTTTTTACAAGATCTTTATTATCTTTAAAATCAAAATTATCCAATAATAACATTATTTTATCTACTGATTGGGATCTGTAGCAAAGCAAGCATAGATCTTCTAATTTTTTTATATTAAAAATAACACAACTATCTTTTATCTCACCTTTGGATTTTATTAAGTCCTTTATCTCTAATGATGTGATATCTTCTATACCTTTGGAAGTTATTGCTAATCCTTTCATAGAAATAGTTTATTCTTGTTTATTATTTAAATTGTCTGTTTCTTCGGAATCTTCAGAACTTTGTTCTGAAGTAGGGGAATCTGAGATTTCCTGTTCGTCAATAATGTCTTGAGCTGTTTTATCTTCAATCTCTTTTTTTTCTTCTGCTTTGTTTTCTATCTCTTGTTGAGGTTCTGATTTGTCTTCTATTTCTTGTTGTGGTTCTTTATGGTTTTCTATTTGATTAAGTTTTTCTGATTTGTTTTCTATCTCTTGCAGGGGTTCTGATTTGTCTTCTACTTGAGGAGATTCTTCTTTATTATCCTTGTTTTCTTTTGGTTCTGCTTTTATAATCTTAGCAGCAGCAACTACCCGATCGTTTTCTGCTAGTTTCATTAAAGTGACTCCTTGTGTGGCTCTCCCTATAGTAGAGATTCCCTGAGCTGGCGTTCTTATCGTAATCCCATTTTTGCTTATGAACATCAATTCATCATCATTTGTTACTGATTTGACTGAAACAACAGGGCCATTTCTTTCAGAACATATAATATTTTTAACTCCTACACCACCCCTATGAACTAACCTATATTCTGAGACGTTTGTTTTTTTACCATATCCATTCTCTGTTATAGTTAGAAGTGTTTTTGTATCTTCTGCAACAACCATGTCTATTACATGATCAGAATCTCTAAGTGTTGCTCCCCTAACTCCTTTTGCAGATCTTCCTGCTGCCCTCACATCTGTTTCTTTAAACCTAACTGCTGAGCCATTTTTAGTAGCAAGGATTATCTGTTTTGTTCCGTCTGTTTTAACAACCCTGATCAATTCGTCATCAGGTTCTAATGTTATTGCGATTATGCCCCCTTTTCTTGGATTAGAGTATGCCATTGATGATGTTTTCTTGACTGTTCCATTCTTTGTTGCCATTATCAAAAATTCATTTTCTTTAAATTTTGAAACAGGAACAAACGCACTTATTTTCTCATCTTTTTCTAAGTGTAATAGATTAACGATTGATTTACCGAGAGATTGTCTTGATCCTTCTGATATGTTATAGACCTTTAGCCAATGTACTTTGCCTTTATCTGTAAAGAATAATATGAATGAATGAGTATTGGCGACAAAAATATCCTCGATAAAGTCCTGCTCTTTTGTTCCTGCAGCAATAATCCCTCTTCCGCCTCTTTTTTGCTGTTTGTATGTTTCTAATGGCTGCCTCTTGATATATCCAGAATGAGTTACTGTAATAACCATTTTTTCTTGTTTTATCAAGTCTTCCATCTCAAATGTTTCTGCTTCTGCTCCAATTATATCTGATCTCCGTTCATCGCCATAATTTTTCTTTAATTCTGATAATTCAGTTTTTATTATATCTAAGATCTTTTGTTCAGATGCTAATATAGATTTTAATTCTTCAATAAGTTTTATTAAACCAGAATGCTCTGTCTTGATCTTTTCTTGTTCCAATCCCGCAAGCTTTTGCAGTTTCATATCAAGAATGGCTAGTGATTGTTTTTCTGTTATTGATAATTTAGTCTGTAAGGTTTCCTTTGCTTCTGCTACTGAATTGCTTTCTTTGATCAGTTTGACAGTACTGTCAATATCTTTTAACGCTATTAACAATCCCTCTAATATATGGGCCCTTGCTCCTGCTTTTTTAAGATCGAAATCTGTTCTTTTCTTTATTATCTCTTTTCTATGGTCAATAAAATACTGGATCATATGATTAAGAGGTAATAATTTAGGTTCATTGTTGACTAAAGCTACTGTTATTATTCCAAATGTATCCTGCAATCTTGTGTGTTTGTATAATTGGTTCAAAACAACATTTGCGTTGGCGTCTTTTCTTAATTCAATGACTATGCTCATGCCTTCCCTATCTGACTCGTCCCTTATGTCGCTAATACCTCTGATTTTGCCGTCATTAACTAAAACTGCCATCTGTTTTATCATGTCTGCTTTGTTTACCATATAAGGTATCTCAGTGATCATAATCCTGTTTTTTTCTGGTTGGATCTCTGTTTTTGCCCTTATTATGACTTTGCCCCTGCCTGTTTTGTATGCATGTTTTATCCCACTTATACCACAGATTGTTGCACCAGTTGGAAAGTCTGGTCCTTTTATGTATTTCATCAATTCATCTACTTCTAAATCAGGATTATCTATCAAAGCGATTGTTCCGTCAATTACTTCATTCATGTTATGCGGTGGAATATTAGTAGCCATACCTACAGCTATTCCTGAAGATCCGTTAATCAATAAATTTGGAACTTTAGAGGGTAATACTGTTGGTTCTTTTAGAGAATCGTCGAAATTTGGAACAAATTTAACTGTGTCTTTTTCTATATCTTGTAAGATTTCTTCTGATAGTTTCTTGAGTCTAGCTTCTGTGTTATGATTTATGAAACCATTAGCAACAAAAGAATGGCACTTACTGTTTACTTTTACTGAGAAGACTTCTTTTGGTTTACTTGTTTTTTCTATTTCGGTTATTTGATCGAAATAAAATTTATTTTCTAGAATCCATTCTATGAAAATTAAATCTTCTTTATTGATTATTTTCTGGAGTTTAGAATAATTTTTATTTAAGGAATTATATCTGTCAAAATTATAATGTTTTAAGATATATGAGGGATATTTGTTTCTTAGATAATCATTCAAGAAAGGGATAAAATCTGTCTTGCTTAATCTCGTTTGATTTATTTTTTCTATTGTTTTAAGTGTTTTATTTTTTCTATCTGAGAAAAATCCTATTTCTCTGTAAAATTTATATACGCTGTCAGACCCAAGAAGGTATAATTTGAAACAATGGTTTCTTTTGTCTTTGTAGGGTTTACCAGATATTATTCCAAAATTTAATAATGTTGTTTTTAAGTCACTTATTAATTTTTTACTTTTTGAATCATAAGTTAACTGAACACTTTTCCCACTATGCCGTTTATCTACTGCTAATTGGACGCTTCCATCTCCCTCATATAATCCAATTAAAAAATGTTTGATATTTTCTTTTGTAGAAGCTAGAATAGAAAAAGGTATTTCTTTTTCATGTGATCTAATCTGTTTTAAACCTATATTATTCAGAAAAATAACTGCTTTTTGTTCATATATGCTTAATTCAGTACATTTACCTTTTATTTTTCTTTCATAAATCTGGATATCCTTAAACTGTGATTTAATTATTGATTTAACTTTATTGTAAAACTTTTTATCTTTGTTATTAAATAATAATTGTTTATTATGAAAACTTCCTTCACTTACTAATGCCCCTAGTAAAAAAGCTAAATCATTATTCATTTCAGAAGGTAGAGTAATGTTATTTTTGAATCCTTTTTCGGGGTAGTATTGTTGAAGGTCCAATGGTTTTTCTGAAAAAATGTTGTGGGTCCTGTTAATTATAGCTATATCCCCTTTTTCTATGTTTTCTAGTAGTTTCCAAGAAATCTGGGGTTTGAAATCTTCCCCTAATTTCCAAGTTAAGATTGGATGATTATAAGACCCTTCGATTGAGTAGCCTGATTGTGTAGATATTTTAATTGTTTTATGTTTTCCTGAGTTAAAGAATTTAGAGGCAGTGTTTATTTTACCGTTATAAGATTGTATTTTCATATTAATAGATGTATCTTTTTTGTCGGAAATACTACTTATAGGCAAAATACCCTTATCAGTTTGAATCAATGAATCTCCAGTAATGCAATACCTCATAGCTGCTGGTGAATCACCATCTACAGAACCCATATTACCCTGACCATCTATAATAGGGTAACGTAAAGACCATGATTGGGCCATCCTAACCATAGAATCATAAACAGCAGTATCACCATGGGGATGGTACTTACCTAGTACTTCTCCAACAATTCTAGCGCTTTTTTTGAAGGGTTTATTATGCAGCATACCCATATCATTCATTGCAAATAGAATTCTCCTATGAACTGGCTTTAAACCATCCCTAACATCAGGCAAAGCTCTGCCTACAATAACAGACATAGCATAATCTACATAAGACTGCTTCATCTCTTCTTCTATTTCACGAGGTATTATTTTCTCTCCTTTATGTACTTCTTCTTCAACCATTTTTGAGAATTACTTAGTGTTTTAGAAGTGATGTCTATTTATAAATGTTACTATTAAATTTTGGCTCTAGAAAGCTTGTATTGGCTGAATTTTGGTGTTTCAGCACCTCGAGAAATCTTAGATTTTAGTGATTTTAAGGGGCAATATTGGTTCTTACTTTGTATGAATGTCCACAATAAACACATGCTTTTCTTTTACCAGTAAGAATACAATCTTTGCTTTGATATTTCATAGTTTGTTTGCACTTAGGGCATCTAAGAAGGAATATTTTCATTTTTGTTCTTCAGATTCAGCTAATAAGTCTCTTGATTTTTGGTCTTTCTTTTCTTGATCTGGATTGTTTTCTTCTTCTGCAGCTGCTTCTAATAAGTCTTTAGGTTCTTCTGAATCTGGCTTTTCAGAACCATCAAAGCTTTGTTTTGATGTTTCTTCAGAAGGTTCTTGATTGGTCTCTTCTGAATCTTCTTCTGGTTCTTCTTTTGGATTTAGCATCTCTTCTACTTTTTTGTCAACTTCTGAATCTTCTTCGTCATCATTTGATGTTTTCTCTTGAGAAAGTCCTTGATCAGCATCTCCTTGTTCGTCTGTTTGTTTTTGTAGTTCTTCTGATTCTTCTTTTGGGTTTAATAAATTATCAACTTGTTTATCAACTTCTGATTCAACTTGTCCAGGTGTTTTTTGTTTTTCTTCTTCAGGATTGACCATCTCTTTGATCTCATCAATAACATCTTCACCCATCTCTTCTGTTAAGGGTATGCCCTCTACTTCTTCTTCAGGTTCTTCCCCTTCTTCTTCAGGTGGTTCTTCTTTTTCTGGAACATCGGTAATTTCAAGGTTGCCTACCTGGTCTGCATAAGGTTTAACTTCTTTTGATTCTTCTTGTTCAACTTCCTGTTCTGTCGCTTCAAAAACATCTAGTTTCTTTTTATGTCCTGCTTCATCAATTAAATCTATTTCTGGTCCTAAATTAGATTTCTCTTGTTTTGTTTTTTCTCCTTCTGCTTTTGCTTTTCTAACAATCTCATCTTTTGTTTTCTTGATCTCTCCTTCTTTTTCCTTGATTGCTTTTGCTATCCCTTCAAAGTTTTCAAACTTTTCCTTTAGTTTTTCTGGAGGCAAATCAAAATATTCAAAGAATTTCGGTGTTAGTTTGATCAATTTTGTCCTTCCAAATTTTTGCCTTATTATGTAACCTATCTCTTCAAGTTCCCTTAAATGATCATATGCTTTGTTTGTCCTTAGTTTTATTAAGTCAGATTGTTTAATCGGATATTTGAATGCTATCACTGCTAATGTTTCCATCAAAGTTTTGCTCAATTCTGTTTCAGTGACGATCTGTTGGATAACATGAAGATGTTCTGGTTTTACGTTTAGTTTTACTTTGTCGCCTTCGTCTATCAGGGATATAGAGCTATCCCGTTTATTATAATCTTCTTTTAGTTCTTCTATTGTTTTTTTAACATCTTCAGGAAGAGATTTTGTTAAGGTTGAAAGCTCGTCAATAGTCATAGTACGAGCAGAAGAAAAAAGTAATGCTTCTAGTTTATATTTTAAATTAGACATTAGTTTCATCACCTGGTTTTTTGTAATATTGTAATTATGATATTAGGATACGTAATATTTATCTTCTTCCTTCTTAATCTTCCCTTCTTGAATGAGTTTTTCCATATGTTTTTCTAACTCTTCTTTGTTAATGCCTGTAAATTTGGATAGATCTTCTAATGAATTCTTGTTTATCTTTATCAACACTATGATCAGGTTTGAAACCATGGTATTCATGTTCCTCATTATGAAATCTCTTTCCTGCCTTAGCTTTTTTGCGACCATATCAACATTATGAAGCTTTGATTGGAGGTCGTTGAATATGTCTGAGATGTCCTGGTTTTTTAATAACATCTGTTCTGGTTTTTCTATCTCAACTGAAGAAGGCATAAAATCAAAGCAGAATCCGATCAAGGTGTTTATTCCCTTGGTAACTAAATCTAGCTCTACAAATGTAGTGAACATTGTTTTTCCTTCTGGTTTTATATCTGCCAGTTTTTCGTCCAGTACTGAAAGATCAGGGTATTCTTTTGCTTTATCAATCAGTAATTTGATGGTTTTTTCAACATGTTCTTTTGGTTTTCCAAGTACTTCTAGGATTACTCTTGCCCTAATTGTTTCCTTTTTTTCTTCTGCCATTTTAATTGTATGAGAAGATTAGGGATTATAAAAATGTTTTGGAAAACTACTATATTTTCAAGATTTATGGTGAATTTATTTCACAAAGATTTCTGAAATATTGAGTTTGTAAGTAAGTATTGCCGAGTAAATAGCAAGTAATGCTATTAAAAAAGATGTGGAAAGTTTTTTTGATTTTATTGATGGTGATTCATAGATTAATTTAGGTTTTCTTGCTTCTAAGATCATCAATAAAGGTGATCTTTCTGCTGTTATCTGATTGGGGTTTTGTTCGATTATGATCGATGGACTTTCTGACTTTAAGTTTTCCTGAAGTTCTATTGTTTTTTCTTCTGGTTCTGGATATATGATATTAACTTTTTTGGTTATTGCTTTTTCTGTTTTTTGATCTTCTCTTTTAATCTTTATTTTAAGGCTATATGGACCTGGTTCTGCCTGAGTAATTGTATTTTTTAATTCAAAATTATTAGATTTTCCTTCTTCCACTAAAACAGTTCTTTTGTTTAGTTCACGATCTCCACTGTAGGATTTTGGTCCCCTATAAACATAGCTAGAGATATCAACTAAAAGATCTTCGTCATTATTATTTGTCAATTTTATTGTTGAGGTAAATTCTTTATCAATCTCTATTGATGATGGGGCTTCTACTAATTTATAATCTAATGTTCCCCTTCTTGGCTTTTTTTCTACATAAATCTTATCGCAATTTTTCATATTTATACCATTTACTTTGATTTTAAATTCGTCTTCTTCCTCTGAGGATGATGTCCAGGCTACCTTTGCGTAATAATCTCCGTCTTCAAGTTTTTCATTGCAATTTGGATAAATAAACAAAGGTATTGTTAAGGTATAATTTGTAAATTTATTGTATAAATATGCTTTTGTTATTTTTGTTATCCTATCTTCTTCATTTTCTATGTATACTTTGATGCTGTTTTTAGTTGTGTCTCCCTTGTACACGCTGAATCTAACTTTTACAATATCACCAAATTCTGTCTCGTTTTCGTCATTTAAATCTTCTATTCCATGTATATAGAATTCTGATTCTGTTTTTGGGTCTATTTTTTGATTTTCTTTATTTGGTGTTGGTAATCTATAGTGCCACATATTGTTTGATAACGACGCTGATAATGCCTCAGGGGGGTCAGAGTATGTGACTTTATCTATAATGTTCCCATCAGGATCATAAAGAGTTATCTCTTCAAAACCATCATTGTTCAGGAATCCTGAAAAACCATTCATGTAAACTGCTAAACAGTTTTCTGAGTTTATTGTTGTTCCATTAATTGTTGTTGTGTCTGAAATATGTATTTTATGATTTGAAGAGTCTTTAAAGTATATGCCTGCTAAATTTGTGTTGTTGTTTTCTTTGTTGTAAAGCTCAATAAATTCTCCGTTTGGCATTAAATCATCATCATTTCCTTGTGGATTGGGGAATAACTCATTGATGATTATATTGCTATAATCCAGATTCATAATGCTATTTGGTCTTCCAGGTGTGCCCCCATCATAAAAGCTGCAATGGAAACTCCCATTGAAATATTCTAAAGAACGACCTGATCCACATATGTCTGTGTATGATATGCTTTGTATGAGTGTGTTGTTTTTATGGTATAAATATAATGTGTCTTGTGCGTTTAGGTTGTTTCCTATTGTCGCTCCTGCTGAGTATACTGATGATTCTATGTTTGAAAGATTAAAACCTTCTTCTGTTATCAGATAATAATCTGAATCTGCTTCCTGAAGCAAGGTTAATGTATCATTTGAGCTTGAGTCTGCAATTATGAAATCAGAAAGGTTGATTGGTTTATCTGAGTAAATTTCGATAAATTCTTTGTTGTTGTCGTTTCCTTCAGCATTATACATTATTTCATTGATTATTATTTCTGCAAAGGTTAGCTTGGCAACTAGGGTTAAGATTAATAGAAGCAATATTATCCTTTTGATGTTTACCCCCGATAAGGAGAAGTTAGATATAGTATAAAAACTTTGGTTTATTAGAAAACAGAATTAATAATCGCTAAATCATGTCGTTTTCTAAATAGTAGAGCGATATATTGATTAGAAACAATTTGTGTCGCTTACTTTATCAAGAATTAGCATGATCAAGATTAAAGTCTCGAACTACGGCCACTATGTCCTGTTCTATTGTAGGCAAGGAATCTACTAAGAGTAATCTTAGTGTTTGTTCTTCTCCCCTGAAATAAATCCTAACCCTATCTTTTCTAGATGTATATTCTTTTGGATTTACAACAATCTCTGGGTTGATTACTTTATTTGCTACTGATTTTTTGGATTTTAAATTCCATTCTTCGTAGACTTTAACTTCTACTTTAGGCACTATAGGTGTATCTCCATTGTTGATTATAGTATAACCCACTTTTGTTACAAAACCAGAATCTTCTTCATCTTGTTCATATTCGATATTATCTATAGAGAAAGTAACTTTTCCAACTGTTCCACTATATTCTTCAGAAACTTGAGGGAAGTAATCTTCGCAATCAGCCAAATCTTCTACTAAATCGCCGCTTGGACATTTATATTTGATTATGTCTTTTGTCTCTAATTTTGTCTTTACAGGACATAAATCACAATCTTGCTCACATTCTTGTTTACATTCTGATCCTTCAATGATTGTACCTTCACAAATTGGGCAATCTGGACAGTCTTTTTCGAGGATTACTTGTCCAGTTGGTGATGGTGTTGGTGAAATATACTTAAAACCAACTATAGATAATCCAATAATCAAAAATAAAAAGAAAAGATTCATTGAAAATTTTGAGAAGAATATAACTTTCATGACTCTAAGAAATTTTCCTGATTTTGAGGATTGTGTGAATGGGTCAGACATACTTGTAAGATGGATAAGGTTATATATAAATTATTTGATTTTTAATTAGAATGCTCCACTAATTTTTTCATTGCAAAAAGGACAAGAGCTGTTTTTTATCTTGTTTTTTGGGGTCTTAAACCATGCTCTTTCTATTAACAATTTATTGCACTTTGGACAGTATGTGTTTCCTGAATCCTCTAATTGAGTGTTCCCTAAGTAGACATATTTTAAGCCATGTTTTAAGGCTATTTTTTTTGCTTTTAGTAGTGATTCTTCTGTTGTTCTAGAGGGACCTAACATCTTGTATGTCGGATAAAATGCAGAGAAATGCAAAGGTGTTTTGGTGCCTATGTTTTCTTTTACCCATTTTACTAGTTTTTCTATTTGTTGGGTGGCGTCATTATGACTGGGGATTATTAAATTAGTTAATTCAATCCAAGTTCCAATTTCTTTTATCTTTTTGATTGATTCCAGAACTGGTTTTAGTTTTACCTTGCATATTTTTTTGTAGAATTGAATATCCAATGATTTTAAGTCTATGTTTGCAGCATCTATATAAGGGTAGAGTTCTTTTAATGGTTCGGGGTTAATATATGCATTTGTAACCATTATATTTTTTATTCCTTTTTTTCTTGCTAGTTTTGCTGTTTCAAGAACATATTCATAGAATATAGTTGGTTCATTATAAGTATAAGCAATGCTTTTGCAATTGTTATTTATCGCTAATTCTATTATCTCTTTTGGTTGGATTTCTTTTCCTGTAAATTCGTCTGCTTTTGCCTGAGATGTTTCGTAATTTTGACAATGCAGGCAATGTAAGTTGCACCCTAATGTACCCATAGATAGTGCTTTTGAATCTGGAAAAAAATGATATAATGGTTTTTTTTCTATCGGATCTATCGCTATTGAAACTGGTTTCCCATAAACTAAAGAATAAAGTTTGCCACCTATATTTTTTCTTGCTTTGCAGTTTCCAAAATAACCTTGTTTTATGATGCAATTGGTAGGACAAAGATTGCAGTTTACTATCTTGTCTTTTAATTTAATATAATGCAGTGCTTCTTTCATATTTACTGACTAGATATAGTTGTTTAATAATTTTTTGAAGTTTTAGTCCCTTAGATGTTACTATTTTAAAATGCTACATAAAGTTTTAATAGTCGCATCTTTATTTTAGATGTTGGGTGTGGAAATGAGTTTTTTGAATATAGCTAGAAAAGGGGGTAAACTACCGAGTGATATTGAACTAGATGTGCCTCCAGCCCCTCCAAAAATGATGCAAAGGGCAGATGATTCTACAACAGAAGCCATTAATGAAGAATTGATGGTTCCTAAACCTAATAAATTGACAAGCAACTTATCCAAGTTGCCACCAATACCCAAAATAAAAGAACCTGAGTTGCCGCCTTTACCTAAAGAAGTAGAGAAACCTAAAAAGAAAGGATTATTTTCATTATTTAAAGGGAAAAAAGAAGTAAAGAAAGATGAACTTAAAGGATTTCAACTGCCTGACATAGAAGGGGCAAGAGAATTTCCTGAGTTGCCGCCTTTGCCTAAAGAAGAAAGTAAATTTTCAGGAATGCCTGAATTACCAAAAGAAGATAATGAACTGTCACAATTGCCTGAGATGGAAGAACCTAGTGAATTACCGCCATTGCAAAAAGATGATGGATTACAATTGCCAGAGATAGGGGAACCTAAAGAACAATCCCCATTACCAGTAGCTAAAGTTGCCCCTAAACCAGTAGAACCACAAATCTATACGGGCGCCCCTGTTGAAGAAAAAAACAATAGAGTGCCAGTTATCGGGAAAAAGTTTATCACAATTGAAGATTTTAGACAAATTCAGGATGGAATCAGCAATACAAAGAATAACCTTAAAGATAGTGATTCTTCTTTTGATAAATTAGAAGAGAATAAAAATGGCAGGGATAAATCTTATGTTGACTGGAGCCATAGTCTGCATGAGATGCAAAAAAAGATTATGTTTATCGATAAAATATTATTCAAAGAAATGATATGAGGTGTAAAGATGGTTAATACTCAGGTTTTTGTAAAAATAGAGAATTATAAAGATGTTTTACATACAGTAGGATTAGTAAAAGATAAGCTTGCTGATGCTAAAAAAACATTAGAAGATATAAAACATCTAAAACAAAAAGAAGATTCAGAAATAGAGATGTGGGAAGGCAAACTGAATGAGATAGAAAGTAAGATTGATGGTGTAGACCATATATTATTTGAGCCATCTGTTATGTAAGGGATCTAATATGACTAAGAAAGAAGAAAGTTCATTGTTTGTGGGAATAACTAGTGGAGATGATATAAGGAGAAATCTACTTGGGTGTTCTAAAAGTATCTTAGAGGCTTTAAAGGATTATGAACATATTAAATCAGTTAGAGAAGAAAGACAGAATGTAGTTCATCAATTTAAGAATGATGTTAAATGTATATCCAGATTAATCAATAAGCTTAAATCACATTTACCTAAAGTAAAAGATGCTGGGATTAAAAAGAAAACAACTAAGAAAAAAGTTGAAATCACTAAAGTATCAGCACCAATACATATCGAGGAACCGAAACCAAAAGCTAAAACAGAGTTAGAGAGATTAGAAGATGAATTATCATCTATAGAGAATAAGTTAAATGGTCTTGCTTAAGGTTCTTTTATTTTCTATGTTAATTGATTTTTTAGCAAATTTTTTAAACGAAGTTATTTTCCTATGTTTTAATGTCATTAAGTTGATGCGAGGATGCCGGAGTGGTCAAACGGGATAGACTCAAGGCATTTGAGTGCTGAGTGTTGCTTTGCAATGCTATGAAGAAACCATTTGTAAGTCATCTATTGGCTTAGTGCCTACGGGGGTTCAAGTCCTCCTCCTCGCATTTTTTTATTTTTTCTTACAAACATTTTTATACTATGCCTTCAATTGATTTACTAAAATGATAGAAATATGTGCAGTTGGCGGTTATAATCAAGTTGGAAAGAATATGACTGCTATTAAGTATGGTGATGAGGTTGTTATAATAGATATGGGACTTCATCTTGAAGCTTACATCCGATATACTGAGAAAGAAGATGGAGATATAATGGGTGTGAGTGCTAATGATTTATCTAAAGTTGGGGCAATACCTAATGATAGTGTAATCAAAGATTGGAGAAGTAAAGTCAAGGCGATCATCCCAACACATGCACATCTGGATCATGTGGGTGCTTTAGTTTTTTTGTCTAACAAATACAAATCACCTATTCTTTGCACCCCTTTTACTGCAGAGGTCATAAAAACTATAAGCAGAGATGATAAAATAAAGTTAAAGAATGAAATAAAGGTATTGAATGTTAATTCAATGTACTGGATTTCTGATAATATCAAGATTGAGTTTATCAATATGACTCATAGTGTCCCACAAACTGTAATGGTTGCTGTGCATACTCCTGAAGGGGTTGTTTTGTATGCTAATGATTTTAAATTTGATAACCACCCTACGTTAGGTAAGAAACCCAACTATAAACGATTAGAAGAGATAGGCAAGAAAGGGGTAAAGGTATTGATCTGTGATTGTACAAGAGCCAGACAGCCAATAAAAACACCGTCTGAATTGGTAGCCAGAGAAATGTTACGGGATGTTATGTTAGGTGTTGAATCTAAAAATAAATCAGTCATCGTTACAACATTTGCCTCACATTTAGCCAGACTAAAATCCATTATTGAATTTGGAAAAAAGATGAATAGGAAAATAATCTTTTTAGGTAGAAGTTTGGCTAAGTATACTCAAGCTGGAGAGAATATAGGATTAGTTAATTTTTCCAAAGATGTTGAGATAGTTAAATTTGGTAAGCAGATAGAAAAGAGACTAAAGAAACTAGAAAGAGAAGGCAAAGAAAAATATCTATTGGTCGTTACAGGTCACCAGGGTGAACCGAGATCAGCTTTGTCTAGAATGGTAAACGGGGAAATACCATTTAGATTTGGTTCTGAGGATCATATCATATTTTCATGCACTATAATCCCAAGCGAAGTAAACATAAAGAATAGGGCTGAATTAGAGAAGAGATTAAGGCAACATGGAGTTAGAATATTTAGGGACATACATGCATCGGGTCATGCTTCAAGAGAAGATTTGAGAGATCTGTTAAACCTAGTCAATCCTAAGAATATAATCCCTGCGCATGGGGATGATGATATGAAACAAGCATTGGTTGACCTAGCGATAGAAAAAGGATATAAAAAAGGAAAAAGTGTGTATATGATACATGATGGGGATAAAGTATCTTTCTAAGATTAATATTAAAACACAAATTATTTTACCAAATCCGTTGTGCTCTAGCTAAATCTAGAACGCAAAGTATTGTGCCCAATACTTTGTGTTATCGTTTCACTCAAACACAAAGTATATAAATAACATAATATTACTTAAATTAAGAAAATTGGGGGTATTAATATGAAATTAACATTAGCTGAACCATCTTATCTTAAAGAGAGTATAAGCATAATATCAGATCTAGTTAACGAGGCAAGATTTAAGATAAATCAAGATGCTATGGAACTAGTTGCTATGGATCCTGCAAATGTTGCAATGGTCATATTTAAGTTATTGAGTTCTTGTTTTACAGAGTATGATGTTAAAGAAGAGACTCAAATAGCCATTAATCTAGGCAATCTGAAGCAAATATTAAGGAGAGCTAGTTCTAATGATATGCTGAGTTTAGAATTAACTGAAGATAATAAATTAAGTATAAAGTTGAAAGGGAGTACAACCAGGACATTTAATCTGCCAATAATTGAATTAGAAGAAAAAGAGCAGAAAATACCTGATTTGGAGTTTCCAACTGCTATAACTTTGCCTTCAACTACATTAACAAATGCTATTGAAGATGCTGATATTGTAGCTGAGAGTGTAACTTTGGAAGTAGAGAATGGAGCATTTAATATCCATGCTTTAGGCGATCTATCTCAAGCTAAGATTGAGATAAAATCAGGAGACAATATAAAAATCGAGTCTAGTGAAAAGGTCAAAGCAAAGTACAGCATAGAATACCTAAAGAAGATGATCGGTGCTTCTAAACTAAGTGATACTGTTGATATAAAATTTAATAATGATTACCCACTAAAGCTTGAATTTAAGGTTGTGGATAAGTTGTTGTTAAGCTTTATCTTGGCTCCAAGAGTAGAGAATGATTAATTTTTTCTTTTAAATATATTTTTTATCCAATTTTTTACTTTGGTGAACAAAGATACTTTTGTTTGTTCTGTATTTTCTGAAAACGAGTTTTCTATGTTTTCTTCATCGAGTTCTTGAGTAGTTTCATCTTCTTCTGTGTTTTCAGGTGCGTCTCTTTCTTCTTGTGATTTTTCTTGTTCCTCTTTAATCTCTTCAGGTATTTCATCGCCTATAATTTTAACTTGATCTATGCTTTTTAGGATTACTAATTCATCATCCACCTTTGCATTAACTATTGTCTTGAATTCTATTTCGTCTTCTGCGTAATCTTCAGGTATGACAACTGAATAAGAATATGCCTTTTTTTCTTCGTTAGGATTTAATGTGTCTATAACACCTATAACCTTACCTAATAATGAGGACCTTATCTCTTTTGGGAATGCATCTGATACATCTATTTCATTTATTGCTGTATCTTTAAGATTCTTTACTTTGATTGTGATCTTAATTTCATCTCCGGGATATGCTTCTTCTGGATCTATTTCTTTTATTATCTTAATTACCTTAGGTGCTGCCAATACTTTTAATTGAGCTGATTTTTCAAAAGTATATGTTCTACCTGTTGAAGAAATGTAAGATCCACTTATCTTAACATCGTAGGTTTTATCTTCTTCTGTGTATGGCGAGGTTAATGTGTTTTTTAAGATGTTAATCGTGTTTCCTGCTGATACTACTTTTTTATCTGTTATATCGCCAAATAAGTCTGTTTCTAATGCAATATTAACATCGATTATATCCTCTTTTCCATAGTTTTTAATTGCTATATTGAGGTTGTATGGTGAGTTAGATTTTACTTCTTCGTCCATCTCTAAAATGGGTTGTATATCAGATAAGCCAATGCTAAATTCTTTTTCTATATCTTCTTTGAAAGTTTTGCCTGAGATTTCCAGGTCTGATGTTGTTTTTATTGTAAATTTTCCTGACCTGGATGACTTTACCTTAATATTGAAGGATTTAGATTGTTTTTTATCTAATGTGCCTGTAAATGTCAATGCATTGTCTTTTTCTTTTAAAGTGCTGGATTTGGAGATTAAAGTTATTTTTGAGGGCAAGTTGATAATCAAGGAATTTATATCTAACCTACTTGATTCATCGTTGTTTGTTATGGTCAAATTATAAATTAGTATTTCGTTTCTTTCTCCGGCTTCTGTTGATATGTGATGCTCTAATGTAAATGGCTTTTCTACTTCTATTGTTGTTGTATCAGAGTTCTTTGTTTTTTGATTACCATCGAAAGAGTAAGTTAAAGTAGCCTGAGAGTCAAAAGAAGTTATTTCCTGTGCTTTTATTGTATATTTGAATGATTCTTCTTCATTTGCTGAAATTCTGCCCTGCCATTCTCCGGAATTGGAACTAGAATAAACTTTTAGACCTAAAGGGTATTGATCCAGATAATGGACGTCTGTTGCGCTTTTCTCTCCGCTATTTTTGAGTGTGACTGATACAATTATTTCTTCATTCAAACCAGGGCTTTTGGTAGAGAATGATCTTTCAATAGATATGTCTGGTTCTAATGATTCTATGCTAATTTTTACTCTAGATGAATCAACATCTTCAAAACAGTATTTTATATTGTCTTTTTTTTCGCATTCACCCAGGTCCATCAATCCTCCAAAGTTATCCACCTTAAAATTTAGTTTTTGGTTTGATTCAAAGTATTGTGCAGAGAATGTATGGCCTCCCGCTTTGAATGTTTCTCCGCTATCCACCCAATCGTCGAATATCTCTGATGCTAGAGTGAATGGTATTAAGAATATGAATATGAAGATGAGTATGCTTTTCTTCATTTTATTAGGTATTTGATTAATTGATATATAAAGTTTACTTTG
>CAZTWQ010000007.1:4746-33101 GCA_964618315.1 uncultured Methanosarcinales archaeon | reverse complement strand
TATAATGAAAAATCATGGATAACGCCCATTCAGAACTAGTTGATTGGACTATTAATTATTTGAAGAATAGAGATTTATTTCTAAAGAAGATTGAAATTATTGAGAAAGATAAAAAGGGTTTTGATGTGTATGTGAAGTTTAAAGACAGTTTGAAATCAAAGATTTCTAACTCTTACGAATCTCCGATTCGAAAGAAGGAACAATTTTTTGTTGTAATGCCTATAATGAGCGAAATCAAAGAATTATTTTCTAGATTTGAGCCTGGTGGTAATTATGGCTTAGTTGTTTTTAATACATTGAGTAATTTTAATGTGTTAATTGATAATTGGAAAGAATTTGTCAAATTTAAGGGTCTTTGTGTTTATTTTGTCAATCCATCATCCAAATTAGACAAAAGATGGGTTATCTACCCATACACACATAATAATATTTGTGAAGAAGGTTCTTTAAAAGCTGGGTTAAAGTCTATGTTTGATATGGTTGAAGTTTTGACAGAAGCTAAGATAAAAGATACATTTTAGAAAACAGTTGGTTTTCTAAACCGTTTGGAAACTTTATTTTCCAAAAGTTTAAATAGCAGACTTTAATCTGAGATATTGCTTTGGTATTACAGAACTTAGCAAAGAGGCTCAACTTTTACAAAAGGTCTATGACCAATTAAATTTTGTCCGCATCTGATGCTTGGTTGTAAAATTACCAAAGACTAAATTAATAGAAATAATAATTGACCAACAAACCCTGCAAATAAAGGGACAAATAGGTTGTCGTCAAGTTCGTTCAAGAAGGTTTCTACGATTGCTGCTGTAAATGCCATTGCAAGGATTATATAAATATTGTTTAATATTATAAGACCTACTATTAAATTGACCACTAGTTCTGTCAATGCTCCGCTCAAGGTTTTGTTCTTGAAAACCAATGTTTTTCCGAATCTTTTACCGATCAATGCAGCAAACATATCTCCAAAAGCAGTCATCAATAATGCTGCTAAAGCTATATTAAAATCAAATACTGCTAAGCATATTATTGTTGCAGTCAGAAAATAGATAGCACCATGCATCCTTTTTTCTTCTCTTGCCCTTAGGAGCTGCTTTATCAATGGGACTTCTATATTGAGCTCTAATCTAATATATTCTGCAACTAATAACAATAATAAAATAAAAACTAATGTGATTAAAGCGATTTGTTTTGAAACTGAACTCTCCAATATAGAATAAAGCATTATAATTAATAGAATTGTTACATGGAATGATTTTCTTCTTAGTTCATGAAAAAATGTCCAAGTCATAGGTTATTTTCAAGTGTTTTGTGATTTATAAAAGTTGTGATTTGTTTATAATTTTATGATGTATAATATCATTGGGAGTAATAGATTGCTGCTACCCCTGCTGCTAATAAAGCAGGAAGAGTAAGTTTAGCTGATACAAGAATCAAGGTATCAAGACCAGACACCCATGTTGGAAGTTGATCATCTGTTTCGGTTTCTTCTGCTTCGGATAGACAGGACCTATATGTAGAATAATCGCTTTGTCTAATACCTACTATCGCCGCTTTCATGGCTTGTTCACGTGCTTTTTTTAGTCTAAGGTCTCGATCTGTATTTAATTTAGTGGTATCCCTAATAAATCCATCACCAATATCTTGAGAAATGGTCTGATGAGGACTATAAGAACCTGCAAAATGATTACAATATAACCTAGCAGTAAGGTCTAGAACTATACATGCTGATTGTGTATATTTATGATCTCCCATGAATGAGGGGAACTTTAGAGGGTATATAAATTTGGTTATAAGAATTTGATTAAGTCAATGAATATAAGGACTAATACGGCAGCCGGGACTTGAACCCGGGTAACAAGCTTGGGAAGCTCATATCATAGCCACTAGATCACTGCCGTATATGGATTGGTAAAAAGTTGTTGTTTAAATATTTTAGCAAGATTTAATAGTTAATAAAGATTCTTTTGATTAAATGAGGGCAAGTAATTATAGAAATCATAGGGGGGCATATACTCCATGGAACCATGCACAGATGGTCAGGGCTGCACTTGTTGAAGGGATTGCATTAAGACCAAGTATTGATCCTACTGAATTTGCTGTTGCTGAGACGCAAAGATACAGGCGACTTCTAAGAGATTTTACTAATCCTGGTTTGCATGAAAGAATTGATCATGCTTATGATATCCTAAATGGAAATGATTTGACTTCCAAACAAAAAGGTTATGTTCTTGCACTTTTACATGATCTTGATAATAATGATGCGTGGATACGATTTGGTCATGCTGGGCATGAAAGATTAAAGCATGAGGGTGTGGAAGTAGTGTATAGTGGTTCAGATATTTATGGGCTTGTCAATACTATGTACCATACTGATGAAACAAAGGTTGTTGTTGCTGATTTGGGTGCTATGCTTCCAGAAGGTGTTGATCTGTGGAAGCATGTAAGTCCGCAAAATCGCCTTTTGATGGATGGTAGATTAGTAGTCAATCATTTTGCAAAGGCACAAGGTATTGAGCTTCCTGAACAATATAGAAGAAATGGGTATTTGGGTAATGATGTAAGGGGAGTTTTGAGTACAGAAGGGTTTACGTTTAATAAGTCATTAGAGCATTGCGTACATATTATGCAAGAACACCCTAATATGCTGATTTCAATGTGGGTAATAAGGAATGGCAGAAATAGTGAGACACGACTTTTTCCAATATCTATTGTAGGTGGGCATGAATTGTATCTCGAAGTATCTGGATCATCAAAGAGGGAATTTGAATATGGTCATAGTAAAGATGATCCTCATTTTAATTATAGAACAGTCAATGTTAAAGTTCCTAGAAGGGGGGCTTTTGGTCCACATAATGGATGCAATGGAGTTGATGAGGTTGAATTTACACATATAAGACATCTTCAAGATCCAGATAGATTTTTATTGGAATGGACCAGAACAAGAACACATGATAACTGCCATTCTGCACAAGACCTTGTTGATTTTGAACCAGATAGGGCAGAGGATTATTGTATAGGCATATTTGATGAACATGCAAGGGCTGCTTTGGAGTATCTTGCAAGCGTTAATGAAGAACTATTGCAAAGTGCTGGGTATCCCCTAATGATTTATGCGACTGAAGGATATCAAAGGCTTGTTGATAGATTCAGATATAATCTAAGTGATGGGTCTTCTTCAGTAGGTCAAAGAAACATAAGTTTATTGGCCACCCAAACACTAAAAAAAGAAAGTGAAATTGATGGAGCAGATCCTTTTTTAGCAATATTTCAAGATAGCCCATTACCAAAAGAAAAAGTTCTAAAACCAAGATTCTTGGTTAGACAAAGAGGAAAATTAATTTAGCTTATTCTTCTTTTTCTTCTTCGCCTGAGTAAGACGGAACAGCTGCTTTAGAGATTATCATTATGTCACCAATTGATTTGACTAATTGATGTGGTACGATAACTCCTTTTGCAGAGCCTAGAACCCTATTTAAGAAAGAATTTTTTGTTGATCTTACACGCCAACCGAATATCTTATTGGTCGTCAGGATTGACTCTTCAATATCACCGAAATAATCACCTGTATCTGTAAATACCTTCATATCATAAGCTTCTGATATTCTTTTCATCTTTAACATTGAAATCCCCTCCTCGATATATAATCATTAACTGTATATGGGATAGTATAAAATGTCAAAATATATAAATGTAGCGATTTTACTATATTTAAATGAGATATAAGAATTTGATGATTATCGGAACTTCACATATCGCTAAACAAAGCCTGAATGAAGTAAAGAAAACAATTGAGGATGAAAAACCAGATATTGTCGCATTGGAGTTAGATAAGCAGAGATTATATGGTCTGATGAGTAAAAAGAAAGAGAAGATAAGTATCTATAATATTTTTAGGATAGGGGTTAAAGGTTTTATATTTTCTTTGATCGGTGCTTGGGCTGAAAAGAAATTAGGAGAGTATGTGGGCGTTAGTCCTGGGTCTGAGATGAAGCAAGCTGTAAGGCTATCCAAAAAGAATAATATAAAGTTGGCTTTGATAGATCAAAATATAGAAATTACATTGAAAAGGTTATCTAAAACATTAACATGGAAAGAAAAATGGAATTTTGTTGTTGATATCTTCAAGGCTGTGGTTTTTAGAAAAAAAGAAGTGGATTTTGACTTAAGGACTGTCCCTGATAAGAAATTGATTAAGACATTGATAAATAAGGTTAAGAAAAGATATCCTAATATCTATAATGTTTTGGTAAAGGAAAGGAATGAAGTCATGGCTAAGAATCTTATAAGATTGATGAAAGAAAAAGAAGATGATAAGATACTTGCAATAGTTGGTGCTGGACATGAAGATGAGATAATCAGATTAATCAAGAAAGGGATAAATAAGGTAGATATAACTTATTCTTATAGTATAGGAGTTTAGGTTTAGTGAAATTTTTTAAAAACAACAAATATTTTAGAAATTGTAAATTTTAGGAACATAGTTCCTAAACCACCAAGCGAAGCTTGGAGTTTCTAAACCGTTATTTTTTCGCTTTGCTCAATAATAAAGTTTATATACCTTGATTAATAATAAACAATAAAATGGGCTCTTTGATTAATATGATAGATAAAGTAAAGAAATATTACACTTTTACAGGTGCTGAACTTAGTGGTATGGTCGTTTCTGTGTTGGTCTTGTCATTCCTAATCTCATTTAGAGACTGGGGTGCAGATAAATTTAACCTAGCAGCTGGGCTGTTCAATTGGTTTAATGCTGCATTGATAGTTGCTTTAGTCCTGATGATTTTTAATTTTGTGCAAAAAGTTGCAGGATTAAGTCTGGGTTATAAGGTTGAGTATAAGATGTGGACAACTGGATTATTCATAGGGTTAATACTTACTTTTGTTTCCAGAGGCAAGATATGGGTATTACTGCCAGGAGGGATTATGCTGCACCATATAGCCGGGCATAGATTAGGGCATTATAGGTATAATCTAAATTATTTTCAGCATGGTATGGTGGCTGTTGCAGGTACAATATCACTTATAACTTTAGCTGCAATATTTAAAGTTGTAAATGTTTTTATCGGAAGCGATTTATTACAAAAACTGATTTTATTTTGTTTGATTCTTGCTATTTATGATATATTACCAATTCCCCCACTTTCAGGAAATAGGTTGTTTTTTGGGAGTAGGATGGTCTATGCTTTTATGTTCTCTACAATAATCGCTGCTTCAATCTTGTTGATGGTCAGCAAGAATATTTTAATGGCTATACTAGGTTCAATAATTATAGGAATAATATGTTGGCTGCTTTATTATATATTTTTTGAAAGCAAGGTATGGAAAGGGCCTTGGCCTAAGAATTGAAAATGGCATTTGGATTTTTTTATGAAAACTGGGGAGAGATTGTATTTGTTACCTTATTGATAGTTGGATTTGTTTTGTCTTTGGTCGCTCCAAGTGCTGTTTTAAGCTATATGATAATATTTGTAGCTGGGATGATGGGCGGCAGATTGATTTATGTAAGAAAGAAAAACGGAGTATTTCCTTATGCTTTTGTTGCTGCAGGTTTTTTGATAGGATATGTGATAGGTTCCAGATATGGGGACAGGTTAGTTACGGTTTTGTTCTTTGGTATAGGTGTTTGGCTGAACTATTACCTACATGACCAAGGTTATGTTAAAGATTGGAAGATATGGCCTTAAGATTTATATAGTAAGTTATTTTCTATTTTTATTATGAAAGAAATAGCGCCTAAAATCTGGAAACTTAATGTTGATAGTAATATTTATTTTTTGGATTTTTCTGAAAAGGTTGTTATTGATGCTGGACCTAGATCGTATAGGGCAGTTGTTGAAGAAGAGTTAAGTAAGAAAATAGATTTGGATAAAATTGATAAAGTTGTTTTTACCCATCTGCATTATGATCATATTGGTAATTATGATTTGTTTCCTAATGCTAAGTTTTATGCTGCTGCTGAGGAGATTGATCTTTTGAAGAAGAATAAGGTTTATACTATTGGCGATCCATTATTAGCTATAAAGTTTAATGTTAAGTTGCATCCGATTACTGATTTTCTGGGGTTGAAGGTAATTAATACTCCGGGACATACTAAAGGGTGTATTTGTTTGTATTATGCTAAAGAGAAAGTGTTGTTTTCTGGAGATACTTTGTTTTTTAATGGAATTGGGAGAACTGATTTGCCTTTTTCTGATCCTTCTGGGATGGAAGAAAGTTTAGAGGGTTTGAAGAAAATAGGGTATAAGGTATTGGCTCCTGGGCATGATTATTAGGAGATTTTATTTCTGATGTTTTTGAAAACTACAACAATAATAATTGGTTCAAACACAGACTTTACCCTGTAAAGTCCTACTCCAAAAGGAAATTTCAGAACTTCGTAACTGAAATTCCCTCTTCAGTCGTGTTTTCGCCATTATTGTTGTAGTTTTCTCGATTGATAAAATATATAAAGAATGTTATCTTACTTGTTTTGGGGTTGAGTTTAGCTAAAGCTAAACACTTTTATCCTCCCCATTATAGCACAACCATATTGAGTTTCCCACCCCGAACTAAAAAATTATAATAAAATAACTAATTGATATAATAATAAAATGATAAAGAATTTTGAGCCTAGGCTGTATCAAGAGACTATCTTTAATAGTTGCACTTCGAAGAATACATTAGTTGTGCTGCCTACTGGAATGGGGAAGACAAATGTGTTTTTGATGCTGGCTGCACATAGGATGAAACTTTATCCAAATTCTAAAATATTATTTCTAGGACCTACAAAACCATTGATCGATCAGTATATGGCTGTGTTTAAGAAACATTTTGATATTTCCGAAGAAAAGATGGTTATTTTTACAGGCATGGTCAAGCCTGAGAAACGAGCTGAGCTTTGGAAAGATGCAAAGATTGTTTTTTCTACACCTCAAGGATTAGAGAATGATGTAATAGCAAGAAGAATCAATCTAGATGAAGTATCTTTATTAGGTGTAGATGAAGCACATAGGGCAGTTGGTGATTATGCTTATGTTTGGTTGGCTTCACAATATGTTAAGCGAGCAAATTACCCTCGGATATTAGCGTTGACTGCTTCGCCAGGTTCTGATCTGGAGAAAATAGAAGAAATCTGCAGAAATTTAAGTATAGAGAATGTTGAGGTAAGGACTGATAAGGATCCGGATGTAAAACCTTATGTCAAGGAAGTTGAGATAGAATGGATCAATGTGGATCTGCCACCTATTTTTTTAGAAGTGCAGAAATATATAAAATTGATCATAAAAGACAGGCTTGACAAATTAAAAAAATGGGGTATGTTAAGGAGAAAAGATTCTGATCTAAAGTTTACCAGCAAAACTGACCTGTTAAGGCTGCAAGGCGAGTTAAGAGGGAGGGCTGCTTCTGGGGAAAGAGATTTTACTGTGTGGCATGCAATCTCTGTAATTGCAGAGTTGATGAAAATACAACATGCACTTGAATTGCTGGAAACTCAAGGCGTATCTGCACTACATGCTTATTTTGAGAAATTACAAAAAGAAGCTGCTTCAAAACAGTCAAAGGCAATAAAGAATCTTACCTCTGATGTGAATTACAGGATGGCTTTGATCAAAACTGAGAAATTGTTTGAGGATAAGGTTCAACATCCTAAATTGATTGAACTGCAAAAGATAATAGAGAAAGAAATCAAGGTAAATAAAGATCTTAAGGTTATGGTATTTAATCAATATAGAGATAATGCAGGAGATATTGTTAAATCTATCAATAAAATTGATGGAATCAAAGCTGAATTATTTGTTGGGCAGACAAAGAAAAAAGATACAGGATTAAGCCAGAAACAACAAAAAGAAGTTTTGGATAAGTTTAGGGTAGGGGAGTTTAATGTCTTAGTTGCAACTTCTATCGGGGAAGAGGGTCTTGATATTCCCAAAGTTGACTGGGTAATATTTTATGAGCCAATACCATCTGCAATCAGAACAATACAGCGTAGAGGTCGAACTGGGAGACTGGATAAAGGAAAGGTCGTAATGTTGATGACCAAGAATACAAGAGATGTTGGATATAAGTGGAGTGCTCACCATAAAGAAAAACGGATGTATAGAACACTAGATACTATTAAGAAGAAATTGAAACTTGCGTTTGCTAGATCTACACCAACATTACAAAAATATGTTAAAGAAGATGATAAGATCAAGGTTTTTGTTGACCATAGGGAGAAAGGATCTGGTGTAATAAAAGAATTGATTGAGTTGGGGGCTTTGATCAATCTAGAGAAATTAGATAATGCTGATTATTTGCTTTCGTCTAGGGTGGGGGTGGAGTTTAAGACAACTGAAGATTTTGTCAATTCATTGATCGATGGAAGATTGCTTGCTCAAATGAAGGAGCTTAAGAAAAACTTTGAAAGGCCTTTAGTTGTTGTTGAAGGAGAACAAGATGTTTATTCAGTTCGTAATGTTCATCCTAATTCTATCCGTGGGATGATATCTGTAATTGCTGTAAGCTATGGTATTCCAATTTTATTTACACAAAATTCTAGAGAAACTGCTTCTTTTTTGAACATTATTGCAAAGAGAGAACAAGAAGAAAAAGGAAGTGATTTTAGTTTGCATGGGGCTAAAAGGGAGATGACATTAAGGGATTGGCAGGAATATATAATCGGCGCTTTGCCGGGTGTTGGTCCTGGACTGGCTAAGCCTTTGCTTAGGGAGTTTAAATCTGTAAAGAATGTTGTTAATGCTTCTGTTGATGATTTGAAAAAAGTTGAGAAGATAGGTTCTGTAAAGGCTAAAAGGATAAAAGAAGTTTTTGATAGTGAGTATAAGGTTTAGAAATTTCCACTTTTTAATCTTTTAACTCTTTTTTTATATATTTAAATACGAACTTTTTCTTTATTTTTATCTTTTCTACATAACCAATATACGCTAGATGTGACAAATCGTTTCTTGCTGTATCATATGCTATCCCATAAGTGTTCTTTACTTCACTTATTACAAATGTTTTCTCTGGGTTTTTGATAAATTCTTTAAGTATTTCTGCTTGCCTAAGATTTATATTTTTAATTCCTCTAAGTAATTTCATAGCTTCGGATTGTTCTTTTTGTTTTTTAGTCATGTGCTTTTCCATTTCATCAAGTGCTTCTTCTATTGCAGATAAATTATAATTAATAAAATAAGTTAAATCATTTTCATCAGTTTCAGTATATAGGTAAGATAAACCATATTTAGTTTTTGACCTAAGAATGATTCGAGATATAGCCATATATTCAAAAAGCCAATACCCATTTCTTAGAACATACCAATAAAAAATAGTTCTTGCTGTTCTTCCGTTGCCATCATTGAAAGGATGTATATAACCAATAAGAAAATGCAAGATTATCCCTTTAATAATTGGATGTATGAATTCATTATCGTCGTTATTAGCAAACTCACAAAATTCCTGAATTAGTGCAGATATCTTTTTATGGTCTGGAGGTATGTGATATATTTTATCTGCATCTAATGGATCTGCAACTACTACATCATTATTGTCCCTAAAATCAATTTCGTCTTTCTTGTCTTTTAGTGTGCCCCTTGTTATGCTTTCATGTAATTCAAGAATTATTTCAGGAGTTATTTTCTTTTCTTTCATCTTAGTTGTTTCTTGCATGGTCTTATAACCATTCACAACCATTTGTTCTGAATAATTCATTGGTTTTTTCCTTAGTCTCAATAAGTCCTTAGCTATTTTTCTTGTTGTTGCAGCACCCTCTAATTGACTTGAAGCAATCGCCTCTTCCATTAAAGAACTTATAATAAATTGTTCTCGCCCATCTGTGTTGATTGATTCTAATCCTGTTTTTATATGGCCTGCAGCCCCCTTATCTAATAAATGAAGCTTCTTTAATGAATCATCCAGTAAAGCGTAACTAAATCTCCAACCACCAAATTTGATAATTTTGTTCCTTTCCCTCCTAAATATTTTCATAAGTGCCCATAAGTATTCATGGTTTGTATTTTTTGGAATTTTTTTATACCTAAATTGGTCCCAATGAGCATATTCCCTATTGTATTTCATGATAATTTCAACTAATTCTGGTTTGTCCAGTAACTGAAAAATCTTATCTTGGTTTTTACCAATTATTTCCCTTATATTTCTTGGTTTTTTTGGTGTTTTCATTTTAACTACCAATTTGGTAGGTATTGGTAGATAGTTGGTAGTAGTATATAAATCTTTCGGTAACTACCAATTTGGTAGTTATTGGTAGATAGTTGGTAGTTTAAAATCGAAAGAAATCCTAAAAACTTCCACTTTTTAATCTTTTAACTCTTTCTGATGTTGGTGGATGTGTCATGAATAATTTAAACATTCCACGTCCTCTGAAAGGGTTGCTGATGAACATATGAGCAGTAGCTTGTGATTGTGAGGTTGGTCTTAATGAAATTCTTTTTGTTGACTGTTCTAGTTTTTCTAATGCACTTGCTAAGCCTAATCCTGAATGTACAATTTTTGCACCTGATTCATCTGCTAAGTATTCTCTTGATCTTGAAATTGCTAATCTTATTATTGTTGCTAGTAATGGGGTTAAGATTGCTAAAGCTAGGAGTTCTATTACTGATCCACCATCCCTGTCTCTTCCACCAAGACCACCAAACATAGCACCCCATCTTGCCATCATAGCTATGTAAGAGATTACCCCTGCAATCACTGCTGCTACGCTTTGTATTAGGATATCTTTATTTTTTATGTGGGAGATTTCATGAGCTATTACTCCTTTTAGTTCATCATTGTCTAATAGGTCTAAGATGCCTTTTGTACAGGCTACTGCTGCGTGTTTTTGGTTTCTTCCTGTGGCAAATGCATTTGCGTATGGTGCATTTATTAGGTATATCTTTGGAACTGAGATGTTTGCTAAATGTGCTACTTCTCTTACTATCTTGTATAGTTGAGGGGCTTCTTTTTCTGATACTTGTTTTGCTCGGTACATAGCTAATGCTATTTTATCTGAGAACCAGTATGAGCCTAGATTCATTATTATCGAGAAGATCAATGCGAAGAGTAGGCCTGATTGACCCCAGAATGAACCTATCCATAATAGTAATCCTGTTAAAAGACCTAAAAGGATGACTGTTTTTAGTTGATTGCCTATTGTCATAGTTAAGTTAGTTGTTGTTAGGTATTTAAATATTTGGTGTTTAAGCATATGAACTAACTAGATATTTTTATAAATAGAATAATATTCTTCTTAGTAAAAAAGAGGGGTAATAACCTCTAAGTTCATTCTTAGAGAAAGGTAATTTAAAAATGAGTAATATACTGACTTTTGATGATAGGGCATTTCTTGTTGGTGAAGGTGGAAATTTTAGGGAGATAGTTGAACAGTTCGAAGAGGAATGTAGGCGGCAAGATATAACACCTGAACAGATAGCTAATAATCTAGATTGGGTTATCTATAATTTAGCACCAAGGAGAATTAATGAAAGAACTGAGATTGCACCTGGCATTTCCATTAGGATTTCTGAAGATTATGTTGATGAAAGAGGACATAAATGCTCTTCTTGTATAAGTGAAGGGGTTAATGTTAGCGGACATACATCATATTGGATTGAGGGTTTACCTAGTGGGAATAAGGTTCAAGCTGGAGATAAAAATTCAACATTGGTTGGAAGTATATTACCCCACTACATTAGAGCTCATCACTTTCCCGAAGGAGAAGTAAGATATGGTTTAAAAACTGAATTTTTAGTAGAACTGGTTAGAAGAGTTAAAGTTCCAACCTTTATTGATATGATGAGGGGGAAATCAGAAACAGGCGAAGTTGTATTAATGGATGGAGGAATAGGTAGTAATGTAATGGAAGGTATGCCTTTAGGAAGACTCCATCAGATGTTTTATGATAATGGATCTAGTGTAAGCAATACACATACTTTTATGAAGCACCCAATTGCTATGGAAAGAGAAGATAGTAACCCTAGATCATGTAAAAGAGATAATTATGAAGCAGTAATGGTTGCAAGAATGGTAAATGGAGATAATTATATTAGGGGATCTATGGGGCCTTTGTATGAACTACTCGAACCTTTGGGTCCAATTAAAGAAGAAAGGTTTAGAGCAGCATATGAACAACAGATTGATGCATTGGCAAGGCTGGGTGGAGTTGATTGTTTATCTATTGAAAGTACATTTGATCCTACAGCTTCAAGAATATTGGCAGATATGGCAATGAAAACGGGGATTCCAGTTATTGTTTCATTTTTTTTGGAAAAAATAGATTATGGAGACTATCAGGGAGAATTAGCATGTACTTTTGGACCATTTGATAAATATTTTGAACAATTCAGAGATGTGCCTATCTTGGGTATTAATTGTTGTTCGCTTGAAGATGGTTTGCTTTTTTTAGAATTATATAGAGATAGAACAGATCAATTCTTAATGGTTGAGCCTAATGCTGGAAAACCAGTTTATAATGTAGATACTGGGCTAAGTCAACATGTAGTAACACCTCAACAATTTGCAGATTATGCTATGCAGTATAGAGAAGCTGGTGCAAATTTAATAGGTGGGTGTTGTGGAAGTAAACCTGAACATATACTAGCTGCTGCTCAGGCTTTTGATTTGAAATAGTTTTTTCTCAACATAACTATTTAATTCTGATAGCTCTTCAAAAGTAGGTTTCATTTATCTTAAAAGAAAAGAATATAAACTACAAAAATATACTTAATTATCTTATGATAACTAAAAGTCAAATTCTGCTGCATTATAAAAGAAAAGAGATACAGGAAGCTATTGTTGATGATGCTAGAGATAAAGAGGTGGCTATAAAGTTTGGGGATGGTGGATTTGGGAAAAGACCTGATGTCATAAGGTATCCTCAAGATGTGATGGAGCTTGCTAAACAAGGGGCTACTTCTTTTCATGCTTCTGAAGAACTTTGGAGAAATGTATTACAGATCGACCCTATGATGAAGAAGAAAGATGTTGAAGATCTGAGGATAGGGTGGGATCTGGTGCTGGATATAGATTGTCCGATATGGAAACTTGCAAAGATAACAACGTGGCTTATGATAAAATCTTTAAGGGAATTGGGAATAAGTTCTGTATCACTTAAATTTTCAGGTAATAAGGGGTTTCATATCGGTGTTCCGTACAATGCTTTTCCTAAAGTAGTCAATGGGGTTGAGATGAGCAGTCTTTTTCCTGAAGCTGCGAGAAGTATTGCAATTTATCTATTAGATTATATCAGTTCTAACCATATAAAGATATCTAATAATAATGAAGTTAGTTTTGGGAATAAATTTAAGGCAAGCTTTTCAAGATTAAAAGAACTTACATCAAAAAGTATGGATGAATTGACAAATAAGCATTGTAGCCAGTGCCATAAAAAAATAACTAAAGATAAAAGAGAATCTAAAGATGTTGAGTTTATATGCCCTAAATGTGAAAGGTCAATTAAAAGTAATTCTGATTTTATGAAATGTTCTAAATGTAATGTAATCATGAATAAGATGAAACGAAAAAAATCCATATGTAGCTGCGGTTCTAATGATACTTACCTTAAGTTTAATCCATTATCAATAATTGAAGTGGATACAATACTGATATCATCAAGGCACCTGTATAGGATGACCTATAGTTTTAACGAGAAAAGTGGACTTGTGTCTGTACCAATAAATCCAGATAAGGTTATGGAATTTAGAAAAGAGGTTGCGTTACCAAAAAATGTCAGGGTTAGTAAGTTTAGATTTTTAGATGATAGTAATGTTTCAAAAGATGAAGGTAAAAAGTTGATTGTTAGTGCACTTGATTTTAATCTTAAAAAAGAGGAAGAGACCAAAGCTAAGAAAGGGAGAGAATATGAAGATTTTGAGGAAGCTGTTCCTGAAACTTTTTTTCCGCCTTGCATATCCTGTATATTGAAGGGGTTAGAGGATGGTAAAAAAAGAAGCTTGTTTATATTAACTAATTTTTTACGCTCTGTTGGATGGAGTTATGATCAAATAGAAGAAGAATTAATTGAATGGAATAAAAAAAATCCAGAGCCATTAAGGGAAGTTAATATTAAAGGGCAGGTAAGATATCATAAACAAAAAGGTAAGAAAATATTGCCGCCAAATTGTGCTAATTCTATGTATTATAAAGATCTTAGGATATGCCTACCTGATAATCTATGCCAGAAGATAAAAAATCCTGTGAATTATGCAAGGATAAAGACAAGGTATCTGGAGAAAGAGAAGAAGGGGAGTAAAAAGAAAGGGAATAAAGTTGAAAAGAAGGAAAATAAAGGGAAGAATGAGAGAAATATTGAGAAAAAGGAAAAAGCTGATTCTACTAGTAAACAATAGTAACATTTATAAGTACTCTATTATTCACAATAGCTCTATCACATATATGTACTTAATTTGATTATGTGCATCGAATAAATAAGCCTGAAAAGGAACCTTTTCAGTACACAGTCTCAAATACTGTTTTCTATAATGGGTTTCAATAAAAGGCTATTTTTCAATTAAAATAAAAAAGAGATATATTGATGTCTCTATATAATAAAATAATGTGTAAACAAAAAAATGGCTAAAGCAAGAAGACCAAGATTTGGAAGTTTGGCTTATTACCCTAGAAAAAGAACTAAGAAGAAAGTAGCTAGTATTGGAGCTTGGGCTAAAGTAAAAGATGTTAAACTTCTTGGCTTTGCAGGCTATAAAGTAGGTATGGTCCATTTAATGGCTAAAGATAATAATCCAAATTCACTTACCAAAGGGGAAACAATTGCGTATCCTGCTACAATCATTGAATGCCCCCCAATAAAATCTGCTTCTATCCGTTTCTACAAAAAAACAATTTATGGCTTAAAGGTTATTTCTGATGTTCTTGCTGAGAATCTAGACAAGGAATTAGAGAGAAAAATAACCATGCCTAAAAATAAAAAGAATAAAGTAGAAGATATCAAGGATTTTGATGACCTGACACTTGTAATATACACTCAACCAAAATTAACAGGGGTTGGAAAAAAGAAACCTGAATTGTTTGAAATGGCAATAGGTGGAAAGAAAGAAGAGAAACTAAAATACGCTCAGGAAATGTTAGGCAAGGAAATTAATGTATCTGATGTTTTTGGTGTAGGAAATCAAATTGATATTCACGCAATAACAAAAGGAAAAGGATATCAGGGGCCTGTTAAGAGGTTTGGTATAGGATTAAAGAGCCATAGATCGCAAAAAGGCAGAAGAAATCCTGGATCATTAGGATCATGGAAAGGTCAGATGAATATAATGTGGAAAGTACCTCATGCTGGTCAGATGGGATATTGGCAAAGAACTGAATATAATAAATGGTTATTGAAAATCGCAGATAAAGCAGATGATATAAATCCAAAAGGTGGATTTAGAAATTATGGTATTGTTAAAAGCAATTATGTATTGATTAAAGGTTCTGTTGGAGGATGTAGAAAAAGATTAATCAGATTTAATTTTGCAACCAGACCAAGCAAAAAGATACCAAAAGAATCTCCGACTGTAATCCAGGTTGTACAATAAAATGGTAGAATTAAAAATCTTAGATTTAGAAAATAACGAGAAAGGTAAGATAAAATTACCTATCCAATTTGATGAGGATGTAAGACCTGATCTGATAAAAAGAGCAGTCTTAACTCTTATAACACATAAAAGGCAGCGTTATGGCGCTTCACCTGAAGCTGGAAAAAGATCTTCAGGAAAGATATCAAAAAGAAGGCACAATTATAGAGGATGTTATGGTTTAGGGATATCAAGAGTACCTAGAAAGATATTTTCAAGAAGGGGAACCAGGATGAATTGGCACGGTGCCATTGTTCCAGGAACTGTTGGGGGAAGAAGAGCACATCCGCCAAAAGCAGAGAAAATATTCTGGGTAAAAATAAACACAAAAGAAAGGAAGAAAGCAATAAGATCTGCTGCTGCTGCAACAATGAATAAAGAACTTGTCAAAATCAGAGGACATAAAATAAATGATAGTTATCCATTTATAATCGATTCAAGCATTGAAAATATAGATAAAACCAGCAAGGTCAAGGAAATATTGATCAAATTAGGATTAAAAGAAGAACTGCAAAGAAGCGAAGTTAAGATCATAAGGGCTGGAAAAGGAAAAAATAGGGGAAGAAAATATAGAAAAAAGAAAGGTCCTTTAATCGTCGTTTCAAAAGATTGTAAATTGCTAAAATCATCAAAGAATATACCTGGAATTGATATCTGTGAAGTTAATAATATCAACTCTGAAATGTTAGCTCCTGGAACTGTTCCTGGAAGAGTAACATTATGGAGCAAAGGAGCTATTGAGAGATTAGATAAGGAGAAATTATTTGTTTAAAATGAATAATAAAAAACCAATGCCTGAAATGGACATGTATAAGGTAATTAAAAATCCTTTATCAACTGAAAAAGGAATCAGATTGATGGAAAGTGAGAACAAGCTTTTGTTTGTCGTGGATAGAAAAGCAACCAATAATGACATAAAAAAAGCTATTGAAAAAATGTTCAAATCAAAAGTAGTTAAGGTTAACAGTTTAATTTCACCTAATGGGCAGAAGAGGGCATATGTTAAGTTTTCAGATGAAACTCCTGCTATTGATATTGCAACCCAATTGGGATTAATGTGAAGTAAATATTAAATAATTATAAAAATGGGAAAACCGCTAATTCAACAAAAACGTGGAAAGGGTTCACCTACTTATAGGGCTCCTAGTTTCAGATATAAGGGAAAAGTCACTTATGGGCGTTATAATAAAGAAACAGTTAAAGGAGAAATTAAGGATATCATACATTGCCAAGGTCATAGTGCTCCTTTAATGGAAGTAAAATATGAAAATGGGGAAAAGGTTTTGTTACAGGCTCCCGAGGCTATCAAAGTAGGGGATGAGGTATTGAGCGGTGAAGAAACTCATATCATGCCAGGTAATGTTTTAAGCTTAAAGAATGTTCCAGAAGGAACATTAGTCTACAATATTGAAAATGCACCAGGTGACGGCGGAAAATTTGTAAGAACCTCCGGAGCATTTGCAAAAGTATTATCCAAAGGCAAAAACAAAGTTACATTAGTACTGCCTTCAAAAAAAGAAAGAGAATTTAATAATGATTGCAGAGCAACTGTAGGATTGATTGCAGGTGCTGGTAGAACAGAAAAACCATTCCTAAAAGCAGGATTTAAGTATCGTGCTATGAGAACAAAAAATAAATTATACCCTAAAACATCTGCTCTTGCAATGAATTCAGTAGCACATCCATTTGGTGGATCGAGCACACACAGCAAAGGGAAACCTTCTACTGTATCAAGAGATGCTCCTCCAGGAAGAAAAGTTGGAAAAATAGCAGCAAGAAGAACTGGGAAAAGGAGAAGCTGATAAAGATGGCAAAAAAAGAATTTATCTACAGAGGAAAGAAACTAGAAGAATTAAAGGCTCTTAGCTTAAATGAATTTATCGAATTGATACCATCTAGACCAAGAAGGGCATTGAAGAGAGGTTTTACTGATCAACAAAAATTATTATTAAAACGTATTAGAGCTAATAAAGGCAACATAGAAACACATTGCAAGGATATGATTATATTGCCTGAGATGGTAGGCATCACCATTAAAATACACAATGGCAAGGAATTTGTTCCAGTAATTATACAGGAAGAAATGATGGGTCATTATTTAGGAGAATTTGTTTTAACCAGAAAAAGAGTAGAGCACTCTGCCCCAGGAATTGGAGCTACAAAAAGCTCTTCAGCCCTATCAGTGAAATAAAATGAAATATGGATATGCTACAAGCAATTATGATAAAGAGAATATGGCTAAGGTAATCGGAAGAGCATTACCTATGTCAACTAAGTTTAGTATTGAAATATGCAATTTTATAAGAGGGAAAAAAACAAGTGAAGTAAAAAAGATACTAAAACAAGTTATAGACGGTAAAAAAGCAGTTCCATTTAAGATATTCAATAAAGATTTGAGCCATAAAAAGAACATAGGACCTGGAAGATATCCTAAAAAACCAGCAGTAGAGATATTAAGCCTGGTTGAATCTGTTGAAGCAAATGCTCAATTTAAAGGATTGAATACATCAGACCTAGAAATAGTGCATATATGCGCTCATCTGGCCAGCAGACCATACCATTATGGCAGGCAAAGAAGGAGAAAAGCAAAGAGAACACACCTAGAGATTATAGTTAAGGAAGGAAAAAAGCTGGAAGAGAAAGGGAAGAAAACAGAACAGAAAAAAGAAATTAAGAAAGACGTGAAATTAGAAGGGAATAAAAAAGATAATAATCAAAAATCAGATAAAAAAATCGAAGAGACAAAATCAGAATCTAAAAATATTGAAAAACCAAAGAAAGAAAAAGAAATAGTTAAAGAAAAGCCTAAGGAAGATAAAAAATGATCGAAAGAAAATTTGTTATGGAAAAGATAAAGGAAATTCAGATTCAATCTTATGTAAAATCTACTTTGAGAAATGTTGGTTTGAGTAAGGTAAAAGTACAAAGAACTCCACTTGGAGAAAAAGTACTGATTTATACATCACGACCTGGACTAGTAGTTGGAAGAAAAGGTCAGAATATTAAACAATTGACAAAAACACTAAAGAGCAAATTTGAGATGGAGAATCCTCAGATAGAGATTGCTGAGATTGAAAATATGGGGCTTAATGCTGTTGTAATGGCTGAAAATATCGCAGGATATTTAGAAAGATTTGGAACTAAGAACTTCAAAGGTATAGGGCATAAGATAATGACCCAAGTTATGGGTAGTGGAGCACTGGGTGTTGAAATAATACTAAGTGGAAAAATCCCAAGTTCAAGAGCAAAATCATGGAGATTTTATTCTGGTTATCTGAGAAAATGCGGAGATATCGCAATTGAAGGTGTAGACCATGCTTATGCTGTTGCACACATGAAATCTGGTGCTGTAGGAATTAAAGTATCAATAATGCCCCCAGATATCCAATTACCAGATAATATTGAATTACGAGAAGAAGCAGTAGAAGAAGTTAAAGAAGAAGAGATCAAAGAAGAAAAAGAATCTAAAAAAGAGAAGAAGAAAGATATCAAAGAATCAAAATCAAAGGATAAAAAAGAAGTGAAAGAAAAGAAAACTAAAAAAGAAGAAAAACCTAAAGAAGATAAGAAAGAAGAAGAACCAAAGAAAGAAAAGGAAACTAAGGAGAATAATGATGAAAATTAAGGAAATTAGGTCAATGAATAAAGTTGACCTTACAGCAAAACTAGAAGAGCTAAAAAAAGAAAGAATAAAGTTAAATGCTCAAGTTTCAACGGGCACTACCCCAAAAAGTCCTGGTCAAGTTAAACAAGTCAAGAAGAATATTGCAAGGATATTAATGGTTATTCACGAGAAACGAAATGAGGTTGATAAAAAAACATGAGTGAAATATGCACAAGGTGCGGTTTGCCTAAAGAGTTATGTGTCTGTGAGACTATAGCTAAAGAGAGTCAAAAGATAATAGTAAGAACAGTAAAGAAGAAATTCAATAAACTAAGCACAATCGTTGAAGGGATTGATGAAAAAGAAATCAATCTTAAAGAACTTGCAAAGAAACTCAAAGGCAAATTTGCTTGTGGTGGAACAGCAAAAGAAGGAAGAATAGAATTACAAGGCGACCATAAGCAAAAAGTGAAAGAAATATTAATTCAGTCCGGGTTTGCACCTGAGACAATAGAAATAGAATAATAAGGTCAAAAAAAATGGAAAAAATCAAAAAAAATATAGGCATAAAATTAAAAATGCCTAAGAAAGAATGTAATGATGCAAGATGCCCTTTTCATGGTACTTTAAAATGCAGGAATAAAATATTTACAGGGACTGTTATATCTATAAGAATGCAAAAAACTGCTAATGTGGAGTTTGAAAGAAGAGCATTCATATCTAAATACGAAAGATATGAAAAAAGAAGGACTCGGATAAAGGCTCATAATCCAGAATGTATAAATGCTAAAGAAGGGGATGTAGTTAGAATTGCTAATTGCAGACCAATAAGCAAAACAAAGAATTTTGTAATTATAGAAAACTTAGGCAAGGAAAAAGGGTTTGAAGAAAAGATGGAAGCTTTAGAAGAAGGTAAGACAAGAAGACCTAAGAAAGAAGAAGTTACTGAAGAAAGTAATGAAGATATGAAGGAGGAGCAAGATGCAAGCAGTGAAAGCGAACGTAACTAGAGCGCTAAATGTAGGTGCAAAAGTTGAAACTTGCGATAATTCCGGAGCTAAAGTTATCAAAGTAATAAGTGTTTATAGAAATAAAACTGTAAAAGGAAGGATACAAGCAGCAGGTGTTGGTGATCTAATATTTTGTGCTGTGGTTAGAGGAAGACCAGATATGAGAAAACAAACATTCAATGCAGTCATTGTAAGGCAGAAGAGAGAATATAGAAGGCCTGATGGTATGAGGGTTAAGTTCGAAGACAATGCAGCGGTTGTATTAAAAGATGATAAAGGGAATCCAAAAGGGACTATATTCAAAGGTCCAATTGCAAAAGAGGCAACTCAAAGGTGGCCAGGTATTGCAAAAGTAGCTAAGATTGTGGTATAAAAAATGAAGCGAAAATTTTCAACAAGTTGGAAGAGTAGTAAACAACCTAGAAAGCAGAAAAAATATAGATTTAATGCTCCACTTCATTTAAAGCAGAAATTTGTTAGTGTCCATCTTTCAAAAGAACTGAAGAAAAAGCACAATACACGAAGCTTAGGCCTTAAGAAAGGAGATAAAGTAACTGTATTGAGGGGGCAATTCAAGAAACATAAAGGTAGTGTTGAAAGAATCGATCTGAAGAAATGCAAAATATATCTGAGTGGGATTGAGGTAACAAAAAAAGATGGAAACAAAACAACATATGGTATAGAGCCATCAAATTTGATAATCACTGAATTAAACCTTAATGATAAACAAAGACAAAAAATAATCGATAGGAAATCAGGGGAAATCTCTGAGGATAAAAAGGAGAAAAAATGAAAAAACACATCAAAAGACCAGCAATTCCAAAATCATGGCCGATAAAAAGGAGAGGAATAGTTTTTGTTGCTAGACCACGTCCAGGACCCCATTCATTTAAGTTAGGATTACCACTTAAATTGGTATTGAGAGATATATTAGGCAAAGGTAAAACAGCAAAAGAAGTAAGAAAAATACTTCATGATAAAGAGATATTAGTTGATGGAGTAAGAAGAAAAGATTCTAATTTTCCTGTAGGAATAATGGATGTTATCGAGACAAAAAAAGGCGAAGAAGCTTATAGGGTCTTGTTAAATAAAGGCAAAATTAATCTAATAAAAATTGACAAGAAAGAATATAATATTAAACCATGCAAGATTAAAGGTAAGAGCAAAGTAAATGGTAAAACTCAACTTAATCTTTATGATGGAAAGAATATAATTGTTGAAAAAGATGAATATAAAACAGGAGATACAATAGTCATAAGTTTACCAAAACACGAGATAAAAGAACATATCAAGTTTGAGAAAGGATGCTTGATTTATCTAATCGGCGGTAAACATAGTGGAGATATTGGTAAGATTGAAGATATAATCTCAAACAAAATCACATATAAGAGAGATAGTGGAGAAATAATAGAGACATTGAAGAAATATGTTTTTGTAATGGGCAAAGATAAAACATCAATATCATTGAATGAGTAAAAATGAATGTAATGAAGGAAATTAGGATAGAGAAAATAACCCTGAATATCGGTGCAGGTAAGGATCAGGGCAGATTAGAGAAAGGAATGATCCTCCTGAAAAATATTACTGGCATCGATCCTGTTAAGACAGTTACCAGTAAGAGAATACCTACGTGGGGACTCCGACCTGGGCTACCAATAGGATGTAAAATAACATTAAGGGGGAAGAAAGCTGAAGAGATATTAATAAGGTTATTAGATGCTAAAGAAAACAAATTAACAGCTCACCAATTTGATAAAGGTGGGAATGTAGCATTTGGGATACATGAATATATCGACATACCAGGAGTTAAATATGATCCTAAGATAGGAGTAAGTGGATTAGAGGTTTGTGTAACTTTAGAAAGACCTGGATTTAGGATTAAAAGAAGAAGAATCTTGAGAAGAAAGATACCTAATAATCATAAGATAACAAAAGAAGATGCTATTGAATTCATCAAAAAGAAGTTTAATGTTGAGGTGAATAACGAAAAATGAGTTACTCTGATCATAAGAAAGTTTTCAAACAGTTAAAAACAAAGCCCGCAAAGCTTAAACGGTTTATAAAACATAATAGTATTAAAGAAAGAAAATTTGGAGCTAATACAAAAAAGTGCAAGATGTGCGGAAATCCACATGCCCATGTTGGAAAATATGGTTTGGACTTATGCAGGAAATGTTTTAGACAACTTGCTACAGGATTAGGCTTTAAAAAATATAATTGAGGTTACAAAATGTTAAATGATACATTAGCAAACGCATTGTCGGTAATATCAAATAAGGATAAGATAGGTCAAAAGGAATGTTCAATTAGACCAACCTCTAAAACAATCAAGAAAATCCTTACTATGATGAATGAAAATGGATATATAGGTTCTTTTGACGAAGTAGTTATGAAAAAAGGAAACCTTCTCAAGATAAATCTGTTAGGCAAAGTAAATCAATGCGGGGTTATAAAGCCAAGATATAGTGTAAACAAAGATGAATATGAAAAGTTTGAGAAGAGGTATCTACCTGCTAAAGATTTTGGTATCATTTTCGTATCAACATCAATAGGAATTATAACACATATGGAAGCCAAAAAGAAAAAGATAGGGGGCATATTGTTAGCTTATTGTTATTAAAAATATAAAAAATGATTTGCATTTTTTAATTGTCAAAAACAAGGTTTTTAACATGATTAAAGAAAAGAAAGAGCTTAAAGTTGAAATAGAAATTCCAGAAGGAGTTAATGTTGAAGTAGTTAATGGTATAGTGAAGGCTAAAGGTAAAGCTGGGGAAGTATCTAAACTACTATTTAATCCAAATATCAAGATAGAAGTAGTGGATAAAAATGTCAATATTACAGCTATAAAATCAACAAAAAGAGAAAGAAAATTAGTTAATTCATATGCTGCTCATGTAAGAAATATATTAAATGGCTCTAATGAGAAATATATCTATAAATTAAAGATATGTTCAGGTCATTTTCCGATGAGTGTTGCTGTTAAGGATAATGAATTTATTGTAAAGAATTTTTTTGGGGAAAAGATACCAAGAATAATCAAGATAAAAGAAGGAGCTGATGTCAAAGTTGAAGGTGATATAATAAATGTAGAATCGCCTAACAAAGAAATTGCAGGGCAGGTTGCTGCAGATATCGAGCATTTAACAAAACGAGCTAATTATGATAGCAGAGTTTTTCAAGACGGGATCTGGATTACTGAAAAAGCAGGTAAGAAAATAAAATGAACCATTTAGAATTACGAGCGGAAAAAAAGAAAAAACAGCCTAAATTCATTAGACAGGATTTTCACAAAAAAAGGCTGAAGAAAAGATGGGTAAAACCACGTGGGCTACATTCTAAAGTTAGAATGAAAAGAGCTGGTCATCCTAAGAAGGTCGCTGATGGTTATGGTTCTCCAAAAGATGTAAGGGGATTAAGTAAAGAAGGACTTAATATAATAAGAGTCCATAATGAGAAAGGGCTAGAAGGAATAGATAAAGAAAAAGATGGAGTTATCATATCTAATAATGTCGGTCTGAAGAATAAATTATTGTTATTGAAGAAAATAAAAGAATTAGGAATAAAAGTCCTTAATTTAGATGCAGATGATTATATCAAAAAGAAAGAAGAAGAGATAAAAAAGAGACTTGAAAAGAAAAGTAAGAAAAAAGTAGAGAAAAAGAAAAAAGAAGAAGAGAAGAAAGAAAAGAAGGATAAACTTGAAGAGAAGTTAACTGAAGAAGAGATTAAAGATAAGAATAAACAGGAAAAAGATAAGTTACTTACCAAGAGGGAAGTATAATGAAAGTAGATAATCAAAAAAAACTTGCTGCTCAAGTATTAAAATGCTCTAAGAAAAGAATAACTTTTGATTCAGATAGATTGAGTGATATAAAAGAAGCTATAACAAAGGCAGATATAAGGGGTCTAATAAAAGATAATGCAATCAAGAAATCACATTCTAAGGGCGTATCCAGAGGGAGAGCTAGAAAGGTTTTAGTTCAAAAGAGGAAAGGAAAACAAAAGGGCTCTGCATCAAAGAAAGGTAGCAGGAATGCTAGGCTGCCCAGGAAAAGAGAATGGATAAATAAGGTAAGATCACAGAGAATATTAATCAAAATGTTAAAAGAAAAAAAGATAATCGATGATAAACTTTATAGGGAGCTTTACTTAAAATCCAAGGGTGGATTTTTTAGGAGCAAACGACATATAAAAATATACTTAGAGGAACGGGCTAAAAAATGATGAAAAGTTATACTTTAGGATTTAAGAGAAAAAGATCTGGAAGAACAGATTATAAAAAGAGATTGAATCTTTTATTATCTAAGAAACCAAGATTAGTCGTGAGGAAAAGTATTAAGAATATAATAGCTCAATTAATAGAATATAACAAAGATGGAGATAAAGTTTTATTATCAAGCCATTCTTCTGAACTTAAGAAATATGGGTGGGAAGGCAAAAAGGGAGATGTTCCTGCTGCATATCTTGTTGGATTATTAGTTGGCAATAAAGCAAAGAAGAAAGGAGTTACTGAATTGATATTGGATTTGGGTCTACAAAAATCTGTTAAAGGATCTAGAATATACTCTGTGTTAAAAGGGTGTGTTGATGCTGGATTGAATATACCACATTCAGAAAGTATTTTGCCTGCAGAAGATAGAATAAAAGGCAAACATATAAAGAATTTTGATGTTAATAAGTTTGAAGAAGTAAAAAATAAGATTTTAGGTGCATAAAAATATGAAAAAAATAAAATATTTTTCAATTGTAAAAAAACCAAGGAGTTTTTAACATGGTAGAAGAAAAAGAAAAACCAGCAACAACTGAAGAGAAAGTGGATAATGTTGAAAAACAAATTGTAAAGTCTGTAAAAGATAAGCGTGGTTTTGATAAAGAATCCTGGAAACCAGTAACTGGTATAGGTAAGAAAGTTATGTCTGGTGAAATCACAGATGTAGATGAAATATTAAATACAGGGCAAAAGATGCTTGAATCAGGGATTGTAGATGCATTATTACCAGATTTAAACACAGAATTATTATTAATAGGGCAATCAAAAGGTAAGTTTGGCGGCGGTCAGAGAAGGATTTTCAAACAGACGCAGAAAAAAACAAAAGAAGGAAATAAACCACACTTTGCTATATTTGCAGCTACTGGTGATGAAAATGGTCATGTAGGGCTAGGGTATGGTAAAAGTAAAGAGACTGTGCCATCAAGAGAAAAAGCAATAAGAAGATCAAAATTAAATCTTATAAAAATAAGAAGAGGGTGTGGTTCTTGGCAATGTGGATGTAAAGAGCCCCACAGCATACCATTTGCTATTAAAGGCAAATGTGGTTCTGCAATTATAGAATTGATGCCTGCACCAAAAGGCACTGGATTAAAAGTTGAAGGGGAATGTGCTAAAATTCTAAAATTAGCAGGTGTGAAGGATGTATGGTCTAAGACTCAAGGTCAAACAGGAACAAAAACTAATTTAGTTGTTGCTTGTTTTGAAAGTTTAAAAAATCTTGTTAAAGTTAAAGTTGGCAGCAACCATTACGAATCATTGGGTGTTGTTGATGGTAAAATAGCTGAGAAGGTTGAAAAAGATGAGTAAAATAGCTGTGATAAGGATTAGAGGAGATGTAAATCTAAGGCACGAAATCAGAGATTCATTAGAATTATTAAGATTATACAGAAAGAATTTCTGTGTTGTTGTTGAAGGCAATGAATCCAGAATGGGTATGATCAAAAAAGTCAAAGATTTTGTTACTTATGGAGAGATAGATGATGAAACTTACAAATCCCTTGTAGAAAAAAGGGGAGAAGAATATAAAGGCAGAGATACTGATAAAAAAGAGAAAATTAAATATACTAAATTTGTTGTTATCGATGGTAAAAAGATAAAACCTTTTTTCAGGCTTAGTCCACCTAGAGGTGGATTTGAGAGGAAGGGAATAAAAGTAAGTTTTAAGGCTAAAGGTGCTCTGGGATATAGGGCAGATAAGATTAATAACTTAATAAAAAAGATGATCTAAATGGTAATTAATAAAAGAAAAAAATTCAGTAGATTGCGAGCAACGCATACTCATGGGTATGGTAGTAAGAAGAAGCATAGAGGAGCTGGTAGCAGAGGCGGAAGAGGCATGGCTGGGACTGGCAAAAGAGGGGATGTGAAGAAACCTGTAATCTGGAAAAATAAGAAATATTTTGGTAAACATGGTTTTGTCTCAAAAAGCACTAAAAAAGAAGTTGTTGCAATCAATATATGCGATCTTGAAACGAGATTAGATAATCTATTAGAAAAGAAATTAATCTCAAAGGAAAACGATACTTATATTGTTGATTTAAAGAAATTAGGATATAATAAATTATTAGGGAAAGGAAAAGTAAATACCAAATTTAAGATTGATGTAGAATGTGCTTCTAGTAAAGCTATTGAAAAAGTAAAGCAAGCTGGCGGAGAAGTAGTTGTGAAGTCTAAAGGGGTAGCTTCTGAGTAAAATGTCACTTTGGAAAACATTGATCAATAACCTCCCAGAAGTTGGGGGTCCTACACAAAAAAGACTAGCATTTAAGGAAAAGCTTAAGTGGACATTACTTACATTAATATTATTCTTTATTTTGGGTTTGATGCCATTATTTGGTCTTGGACAGAATGCATTACAAAGATTTGAATATCTATCGATAATATTGGCTGCTAATTTTGGAAGCCTTGTTTCTTTGGGAATAGGTCCTATTGTTACTGCATCTATTGTATTGCAGCTATTAAACGGGTCTGGAATTATAAAATTTGACTTGACTAGTCCTGAAGGGAAGAAAACATTTCAAGGTGTTCAAAAGCTATTGGCTATTTTCTTTATTATATTCGAAGCTATAATATACGTAGCTATGGGCGGTCTTGCGCCTAATGAAGCATTTGTGGGTACCCCTATTTATTTACAATTGCAGATATTATTGATGTTCCAATTATTCTTAGGGGGTATATTGATATTATTCATGGATGAAGTAATAAGCAAATGGGGATTTGGTTCTGGAATATCATTGTTTATTGCTGCAGGTGTTTCACAACAGATATTTATACAAACATTTAACTGGCTGCCTGGACCAGGAGGATTAAGTGGAGTTACATATTCTATCGGGGCTATCCCTGCATTATTTCAGGCTCTGGCAGCAGGAGATCCAACTACTGCAGGAATCAAACTTGCTGCACTTATCAGTACAATCTTGGTTTTTGCTGTAGCTGTCTATGCACAAGCTATGAAAGTTGAGATTCCACTCTCATTTGGAAGGGTTAGAGGGCATGGAATCAGATGGCCTTTGGCTTTTATATATACAAGCAATATTCCTGTTATTTTAGTTTCAGCTTTAATGGCTAATATGCAATTGTGGGGCAGACTACTTCAGAATTGGTTTGGACCAAATATTTTTGCCAGATTTAGTGAATCCAGTGGGAATATTGTTGGTGGATTTGTTTATTGGCTGCAAAGTCCACAAATTGTCAACAACATATTAACCAGATCTGTAACTGGAAGTCAATTGATTCAAGCTATAGTTTATATGTTTTTTATGATATGTGGGTCTGTTGTGTTTAGCATATTTTGGGTTCAAACAGCAGGTATGGATGCTAAAAGCCAGGCAAAACAAATCATGTCTTCTGGTCTGCAAATACCTGGTTTTAGAAGGGATCAAAGAGTCCTAGAAAGCCTACTTAATAGATATATATGGCCATTAACTGTAATGGGTGCTATTGCTGTCGGTTTCCTGGCTTCTATCGCTGATCTAAGCGGTGCCCTTAGTAGAGGGACAGGTATATTATTAGCAGTTATGATCATATATAAGTTATATGAAGAAATAGCTAAACAACATATGATGGATATGTACCCTGCTATGAGAAAGTTCATGGGCGGTTAATCCTAATTATAATATTTATTTGATCCATAAAAAAATAATGAAAAAGAGGTATGTGTTAAAATGTGTTTAAAAATCAAAAAAAGATTTTTTGGACATCCAAAGCGGGGTGTTTTGAATGTTTGAGAACCTATTAAATCCTGTATTTGATCCATTGTTGAATTTACCTATGATTTGGGTAGTTGTAATAATGGCATTTATAATTACTTTGCTTATAACTTTAATTTATAAGTTTACAACAAACCAAGATCTGATGAAAGACTTAAAAGCTGAGCTAAAAGAGTTTCAAAAGGAAATGAAAGAATTGAGGAGTGAACCTCAAAAAATGATGGCAGTGCA
>CAZTWQ010000007.1:0-4646 GCA_964618315.1 uncultured Methanosarcinales archaeon | reverse complement strand
AGCAAGCTTATGCTAAGGTTCTTAAGCCTGTTAAAGATAAGGTTATTAAGCAGATAAGCATAGATAACAATAAAACAAAGGTACTTAATCTATTTGGCTGGAAATTAGGGTGGTTGGGAGCGTATATCATACTATCCATAATATTTAGCACAATATTAAGAAAAATGTTAAAGATATATTAAAGAAGGTACAAAAATCGAAGATTTCCTTTCCAAAAGTTTTGGAAGCAAAGCTTCTAAACCGTTTGGAAATTCCTTTCCAAAAGCTTTTTAAAGTGTATTGAGTTTTCGATTAATTAGTTGAGGTTAAAAAAATGCCATCACCAAATAAAAGATCAAGAAGTTTAAGAAGAGTTTATGTAAAGACTCCTGGAGGCAAAACCACTCTCCACTATAGGAAGAGGAAGCCAAAAGTAGCTCATTGCAGTAAATGTAGAGCTATTCTAAAGGGAGTTCCCAGAGAAAGACCATATAAGATGGTCAATATGCCAAAGACCGCTAAAAGGCCGGAAAGACCCTATGGTGGCAAGTTATGTTCTAAGTGTATGAGAGAAATGTTTGTTAAAAAAGCAAGAAGTTAAATCTCCCAGGTATAAGGTGACTTTGCCATTATTGCTGGAGATTGGAGGGAAAAATGATTGAAATTGGAAGGATATGTTTGAAATTAGCTGGTAGAGATGCTGGTAGAGATTGTGTAATTGTCGATATTCTAGATAATAATTATGTTCTGATAGATGGTAATGTCAGGAGACGTAAATGTAATGTATTTCATCTGGAACCTAAAACTGATGTTATAAAGATTAAAAAAGGAGCTTCACATGAAGAGATTAAGAAAGAATTCTCTAAGTTGAAATTAGATGTCTGGGATACAAAAAAGAAAGAGAAAACAGAAAGACCTAGGAAGATTAGAGGCAAGAAAAAGGCTGATAAGGTTGAAGAAGAAAAGCCAAAGAAAAAAGGAGCTAAGAAAAATATTGATGCTAAAGTTGTTTCAGTAACTGATAAAGAAAAAGCTAAAAACGTACCTAAGAAAAAAGAAACTATAAAGAAAGTTGCTGAGCCAAAAAAAGAAATAAAAAAGGGGGAATAAAAATGGCATTTGATCCAAATTTAGACAAAAAATTATTTGCTGAAACAAAAGAGTTTGAAACTTCAAGAATAACTGTTTCTGTACAACAGTATAATGAAGGGGAGAAAAAATTACAAATTTCTCGTGAAAATAGAAAACAAGATAGTACTGACTGGAACTTCTCAAAGTTAGGGAGAATGTTTAAAGATGAAGCTGAGGCTGTTTTACCTTTGATTAAGAAAGCTTTAGAATTTATGTAAATTTTTTTTATTAATTTTTTATTCTATATTTTCTAATTTAATTGTTTATTGCATTAAAAAGATCTGAAAGGTTTAATTCCAAGCCTACAACAGGAATCTCTAAGCTATTTAATTCAAGAACTTTTGGACTTATTTCACCAAGATATGCTACTTTTTTTCCATTTACTATAACTCTACCCACCCTACCGGGTATAAATGAATCGTGATCAACTTCTTCTATGGTGTATTCTACCCCTAACATCCTTAGAATATAATCTAATGTTTGCCTTATTTCTGTGTAGTCTGCTTTTTCGTTTGCTGATACGACTGCGACTCGCTCATAATCGACAACTTCTTCTTTGTTTCTTGCTGTAACTAAGCCTTGTTCAAAGAGTTTTTGTGGATATCCTACATGTTTATTCTTAGATAATAGATCGATCAATAAAGGAAGTATCCAAGACCTAATACACGAGTATGTTTCTGACATAAAATTAGAGAGCTCGATAGTGCCAAAATCTTTGATATTCATCTTATCATATAATATGGGTTTATTGCTTAATATAGGGGATGCTGCTTCTTGGTAACCTAAGCCAACCAATAACTCCCTCACGTTATTTCTGAACATTACCATATTGGATGTTTCCCCAATTGTGTATGAGGTTAAGGGGGTTTCAGGTATATTATCATAACCATATATTATTCCAATATCCTCTATGACATCTACTGGATGCAATATGTCTTTTCTATAAGGGGGGATCTTTACTGTGAAATTGTTAAATTCATATCCTGCTTTTTCTAATAGGTTTTTTATCTCTGAATTCTTTAGTTCAAGACCTAATAGTGATTTAATCTGATCTTGAGAGATCTTTATCTTATCATTAAATAATAAAGGGGTTGTGATTGTCTTATTTTCATATTTAATGTCTACTGAATGTATTTCAAATCCCCTTTCATAGAATGCATATGCAAATATGTTCATTGCCAAAAGTACTGGTTCTAGTTCTGTTCCAGTCGCTTCGATAAATAAGTGTTCGTCTCCATTAGTTACTTTGCCTGTAAAGTTTGAATTTATTATTGGGGGGAAAGATAAAACTTCGTCCTGACTGTCAATCAATAATGGGTATTTTTTTGCACCTTTTAATATACTTGCATATTCTTTTCCTTTAGGGTGTTCTTCTAATATTTCCTGTTGAGTCATTTCTTTTTTGAATTCTAAGGGTGTGAATTTAATCGATTCTGGATCAGTTGCCCTGTAATGGACAGGGAATTTTATCTTATCGTAAGAGTAAACTCCAATTGCTACTTTTTGTCTTTTTCTTCCAAAACTTTCACATAACTTTTCCTGTAATTGGACCATCTGTTTTATCAGGTAATCATCTACTTTATGGCCTTTTGCAACGAATGCTGCAATATATGGCCTTACCTTATCTACTGATTTTTCTACTATGACATTATAATCTCCTTTTTTAATCTCAATTTTAGGTATCCCTTTTTGTTTTTCAAGAACTCCCCGAATCAATCTTGCAACTCCTTCGATTGACCATAGGTAAGGCAGATTAGTATCACCAAATTCAACACTTAATTCATCTTCTTCCTTATTGTAGTTTTCAAATTCCCCTTTACCATATTCAACTAGTTTTTCTACCTCTTCTAAGGTTAGTTTTTTACCTACTAAATCCTGCAAATCTTTTAATGAAAAATTTATTGTTGGCATTTTACTATATCACCTTTGAATTTCTTAAAAATTCTAAGTTATGTGAAAATAATTCTCTAATATCTTTTATTCCTAGATTAAACATCGCAAGCCGATCTATTCCAAGACCCCATGCAAGAACTGATATTTCTCTTCCAAGCAAGGGCTTTACTAATTCTGGCCTGAATATACCTGAACCACCCAGTTCTATCCAGCCAAGTTCTGGATGTTTTGCATGAAGTTCTGCTGAGGGTTCTGTGAATGGGAAATACGCAGGAGTTATTTTTATTTGGTCTGTTTCTCCGAATTTTTCTGCAAACATCTTAAGAAGGCCTTTAAGGTGGGTAAAATTAAGATTTTCCTCTACAATAATTCCTTCTACCTGATTGAAATCTGGTGCATGAGTTGCATCAACAACATCTGGCCTAAAGCATCTTGCTACGGCAAAATATTTACCAGGTATTTCTAAATCTTTAGATGTAAGCATTCTCGCTGAGAGTGCTGTTCCTTGCGTTCTTAATATCAATTGTTTTGTTTTGTTTATGTCAAATTGATAATTCCATCCCTTGCTTGTTGTACCTTTGCCAATTTCGTGGGAAGATTTTACTTTTTCTAAAAAAGTAGGGTCTACTTGCCCATATTTTGGATCTTTTACATAGTAAGCGCCATGTATATCCCTTGCTGAGTGGAATTGGGGCATAAATAATGAATCCATATCCCAAAATTCAGTCTCTACTATCGGACCAAACATCTCCTTAAAGCCAAGTGATAAGAATTTTGTCCTTACTTCATCCAAGAATTTCATATAATGCTGTTTCTTGCCACCATAAACCTTAGGAACATTAATCTCTACATCATATCTCCTTAGTTTCTTGGTTTTCCAAGAACCATCTTTAAGAATTTTAGGTGTTAAACTATCATAAGTGTCTTCAAATTTGATGCCTTGGGTGGCTTTAGTGGTAATAATTAATTTTAATTCTTTTCCTTTTTTTGTTAATTCTGCTTTTTTAAGTTTCTTAGTCTCTAGTTTGATTATGTTTTTTCTTTTCTTGAAACTATCTAGAGCAAATTTTTCTTCATCTGTTAATTGAATTAGTTCTAATGGGAATTGTTTTTTAAGAAACTGTTCCTCTAGGCTTTCTTTCTCAAGTAATTTCTTTCCAGCAGGCAATAAAGAAACAAATAATCTCTTATCTTTCTTTATCATAATTGCCGCTTTGCTTTTCAAAACACCTAAACAAGCATTAATTTCTTCTTTTTCTAGCCCAGCAAAAGAAGAGACATTAAATATATCTGTATCCCCACCACCTTTACCAAGAGATTTCAAAAACCTCTTCTCTGGCAATCCTTCTTTTTTATACTTAACACCATTCTTATCCAAATCGACAATTTCTTTAACTTCCTCGCTAATCTTAACAAGTTCTTTGTTCTCTAACCATTGCAAACCACGCATTACTTCTATTTCATCTAGCCTAGATCTATTAGCAATTTCCTTTAAAGAACGTATATTTTCATCTAAAACTTCTAGAACTTTTATTTCGTAGATATGTAATGTCTGAAGTAATTTATCTACGTCCATGTTTAATACTCCCTAGGGTATGATCCTAATATTTTTAAGAAAAAATCTTTTTCTATCGATTTGAATG
>CAZTWQ010000006.1:55446-57387 GCA_964618315.1 uncultured Methanosarcinales archaeon | reverse complement strand
TCTTCCATGGCATCTGAACTTTTCAAAGTAACTTCTGCCAGATCCCCTGTAAATCTCAAGATCTTAGTCTTAAACAATTTCTTTATCTCATCTCCAAACTCTTCAGCTGTGATCAAAGTCATTGTTGTGCTTCCTTCAATCACATTAAATACTTCTGCTTTGCTCTTGATCATTTTCTGCAAATCAAGCAAATGATTGAAATAAATATCCTTTTCAATAACAACTACAATGATTTTATTCTTAACTTCAAGCTTGCTTTTAGAAAGAATCTCGATGATCTTATCCTCAAGAACTCTTTCTTTCTTTACCTTCCTATAATAACGTCTGCATGCAATCAATATAGCATCGAAATTCTTCTTCAGATCAAGGTCTTTATCCTCAGCAATCTGTCTGGTAAGGGCAGAATAATTGATCATCCCTTTTCTCAAACAATCCTTGATGCTTGGATGCTCCTGAATATATCCTTCAGTCAGTTTAGTGATACTCATTTATCTCACCTTCTAATTCATTCAAATTGTAAATACACCATTTCCTATTTCTGCATTCATAAGAAAACGATAAAGAAGAAAAAGATGTAAGCAATTTATACAATCTTTGCCTTTCCTTAAATTCTTTTGAAACCTTGCCATATTTTTTATAGCCCTGCAAAAATATTTTCTCAAGCTCAGGCTTATTCTTAAACATCCACAAACTTGTCTTGGCGAGGTCTAGTTCATTATGACCAGCCATTGCCCACTCAATATCGATTATCCCGTTTATAGCACCATTATGGACTAAAATATGGGAAGCATGATAATCCTTATGTAATAGACAAGGCTTAGAATTAATCTTTAACAAAGATTTATTCTCATCAACAATCTTCTTGATATTCTTCTTTAACAAAGCAGATTTAGATGGAATCTTCTTAAGCTTTTGCTTGACATCATAATAGATAAAATCTTCCCACATATTAAAGCTGGGCTTGATCTTGTCTCCAACAATCCAGCCATAGCTTGGAAATTTTATAGAATGAAGCTTTGCAAGTATCTCCCCAGATTTTCTAACTAGTTTCTTATTATTGACTGAAATTTCCTTACCTTTGATCTTGGTGATTAAAAGATAATCCTTGCCTGTCTTAACAACATTAGGAACAGGTATATCTGTTTTCTTAGCTATTAGTTCATACATATATGCTTCTTTTTTTATCTTCCAGAAATTATCAGAATGTATCCTTAGAACAAAATCCTTACTTTTAACCTTAAAACTATAAGTATTATTGATAGCCCCTTTGCTAAACTTCTTAATAGAGCTTACCCTAGAACCAGGATAAATCCTATTTAATATTCCCCCAACTTTGATATTCATTGAATGTGATTTAACGACTAAACTCCAGACCTGAACTTCTGATAAAATCAATTACCTCTGGTTTCATAATTACTGAATTAAGATCGATATAGTCTGTTAAGTTTGTCTGCATTTTAAAAACACCTTAATCTTAAATAATAAAAAAAGGAAATCCCATTTTGAGATTTCCACCAATGTTATAATAGTTTTTTATGGAGCGTCTATATCTGACGTCTGTGGTACTCAATCACAAAGATACATCGCTCAATCTATACCTTAATATAACTTGTATTTAAATGTTTTGTTTTGGACATAATAGTTTAGAATAAGATTATAACCCAGTTTTAAGACAAATGATGTTATTTAAGACAAAGTGATTTATTTGGAACAATGGTGTCCAGTAGTAGAAAAACCAAGATTAGGGTGCTGTATTGCATAGACAGCACAATTAGTTTCAAATTCAGCCCTAACCATAGGAACAATACCTGAATCAGGAACTGCATGATATCTAATAAGTAAATATCTAGATTTATCATCCTTATGTTCTAATAGGATAGCCCTAAACAAACCATCTTCACCAGTTTTATAATGAGGAAATTGTTGACCAATAACCAATAA
>CAZTWQ010000006.1:0-55346 GCA_964618315.1 uncultured Methanosarcinales archaeon | reverse complement strand
TAGAATTCAAATTGCATAGATTTCAACAACAATGGATGAATTCTGTCTGAAGAGGATTTTACCAGTACGAAGTTTGGGAAAATCCTTTTGACAAAGGGCATTTGCAAAGCAAATGACCGTGAATGAATCCGTTATCATCGTTAAGAAATATAATTAAAAAACCAACAAAAAATGGAAGAAAATAACCAAAACCCAAGTAAAGAATACAGCGGAAGTAGTATTAAGGTAATGGAAGGTCTTTCTGCAGTCAGGAAAAGACCAGCGATGTATATCGGAGATACTGCATTAACAGGACTTCACCACATAGTCTATGAAGTAGTTGACAACTCAATAGATGAGGCTATGGCTGGCTTTTGCAAGAAGATAAAAGTGATAATCAATAAAGATGAGAGTATAACTGTCATCGATGACGGAAGGGGGATTCCAGTCGATGTAATTCCTAAGTTCAACAAACCGGCAGTAGAGATAGTATTGACAAAACTGCATGCTGGAGGTAAATTTGAAAAAGACGCCTATAAAGTTAGTGGTGGATTGCATGGCGTGGGTATATCTTGCACTAATGCATTGTCAAAAGATCTAAAAGTAGAAGTAAGAAGAAACGGAAAAGTGCATTCTCAAAAATATCAAAGAGGTACTCCAATAACAGAACTGGAGATAACAGGCGATTCAGAAACTACTGGAACAACAATAACATTCACACCTGACGAAGAGATTTTCTCAGAAACAATATTCCACTTTGACATTTTAGCAAACAGATTAAGAGAGCTAGCTTTCTTAAACAAAGGGATAAAGATAGATATAGAAGACCTAAGGGAAGAGAACAAAAAAGAAGAATTCTTTTATGAAGGTGGAATAATAAGTTTTGTAGAGTACCTGAATAATAAAAAAAATCCATCGCACAAAGTGATCTATTTCAAAAAAGAAAAAAATGATTGTGGTGTAGAGATAGCGATGCAATACAATGATTCTTACCAAGAAAGTGTTTTCTCATTTGCAAATAACATAAACACGATTGATGGTGGAACTCACTTATCAGGATTCAAAACAGCTTTAACAAGAACCTTAAACAGCTATATTGAGAAAAACAAGATAGCAGATGTAAAACTAAGCTCAGATGATGCAAGAGAGGGATTGGCGGCAGTTATTTCAGTTAAAATCATAGAACCTCAGTTCGAAGGTCAAACAAAAGCAAAACTAGGCAATTCAGAAGTTAAAGGGATAGTAGAGTCAGTGATCAATACAGAACTAGGTCACTTTCTTGAGGAAAACCCAGGTATTGCTAAAGGTATAGTAAACAAATCACTCAATGCAGCAAAAGCAAGAGAAGCTGCAAGAAAGGCAAGGGAGCTTACAAGAAGAAAAGGGGCTCTTAACCATGGATCATTGCCTGGAAAATTAGCAGACTGCAGCAACAAAGATCCGTCTAAATGCGAAATATATATCGTCGAAGGAGATTCAGCTGGTGGTTGCTTTTCAGGAGATACAAAAATTGCCCTTACTGATGGTAGAGATATTAATTTTAAGCAGCTTGTTAAAGAACATAAACAAGGAAAAAGGCATTTCTGCTACACAACCAAAGAAGACGGAACAATTGGGATTGAAGAAATAAAAAATCCAAGAATCACAAAAAAGAATGTTGAAGTCATCAAGATTATATTAGATAATGAAGAAGAGATAGTATGTACTCCTGATCACAAATTTATGCTAAGAGATGGGTCCTATAAGGAAGCAAAGGATATTCTACAAAAAAACTCGCTTATGCCATTACGTAGGCAGTTGTCAAAAATAGGAAAGAGAATAACAATTAAAGATTATGAACTGGTTTATGACAACAAAGAACAGCGATGGATTTTTACACATATATTATCAGATAGATGGAATATCCAGAATGGCATCTATACTGGAGAAATTGGACCTCATAAACACCATATCGACTTCAACAAATTAAACAATAATCCAACAAATATAGCAAGATTCTCAAAAGAAAATCATTTACAATTTCACAGAGACCATATAAGTAAAACACTGCACACCAAAGAAGTAAAAGAAAAATGCAATCTATTGAAACGCACTCCAGAATTTAGAGAGATGATGAGTAAAAGGATGAAAGACCCCAAAACAAGAAATATCCTAAGTAGACAAGCAAAAAAACAATGGGAAAACAAAGAGTATAAAGAATACATGAAAAATAAATATCTGGAATTCTATCACAATAACAAAGATTATAGAGAAGAAGTGATAAAAAGACTTGATGAGCAGCAAAAAGAATACTGGAGTAAAAAAGAAAATAGAAACAAGCAATCTGAAAAAACAAAAGAATTCTTTGAAAGTAATCCAGAAAGAAAGGCACTTCTTTCAGAACTAGCGAAAAAACAATGGAATGATGAAAATTTAAAAGAATGGAGAAGCAATAAAACTAAAGAACAATGGACTCCAGAATTTAGAAAGAAAAGAAAAGAAGCATACGATAAAACATATTACAGAAAAACTATTGAAATCCTGAATATTATCTACAACGAAGATAAAAAAATCGATATTGAAAAATACAATAAAATCCGCAAAGAAAAAAAGGATAAAAGCATTTTGACTTTTGAAACATTTACTTCCAGATTCTTTGGTGGGGATTATGAAGGGGCAAAAGAAGCTGCAATGAATTATAATCATAAGATAAAGAAAATAATAAAACTTAATCAAAAGATAGATGTATATGATATGGAAGTTCCAAGAACACATAATTTTGCTCTTGCTTGTGGCATATTTGTCCATAATTCAGCAAAACAAGGAAGAAACAGGGCATTCCAGGCTATCTTACCGTTAAAAGGAAAGATCCTTAATGTTGAAAAAGCAAGACTAGACAAGATATTCAATAACGATGAGATTACAACAATGATAACTGCATTAGGCACTAGTATAATGGAAGAATTCAATATTGAAAAAGCAAGATATCATAAAATAATAATCATGACAGATGCGGATGTAGACGGTGCCCATATCAGAACATTACTATTAACTTTCCTTTACAGATATATGAGACCTTTGATCGAAGCAGGATACATATACATAGCACAGCCACCATTATACAGGATAAAAAAAGGAAAACAAGAAACATATGTGTATAATGATGACGAACTAAAGAAAACATTAGAAAAAACAGGAAAAGAAGGAACCAATATACAAAGATACAAAGGCCTAGGTGAGATGAACCCAAGACAACTTTGGGAAACAACAATGGATCCAGCTCAAAGAATATTACTACAAGTAACTCTAGAAGATACAGTTAAGGCAGATAAGATATTCACTACCCTTATGGGTGACCAGGTAGAACCGAGAAGGCAGTTCATAGAAGAGCATGCTAAAGAAGTTGTTAATCTGGATGTATAGTTAATGTGAAACTGACTAGATTCTTAATACAACATTATAAAACAATATTCTAGGTTATCAACAATTGTACTTGCATAATCTTTTTAAAGAAGTTATTATTTCTCTACTTTAGAATGGTATTGAGGTAGATTATTATGATAGATGAAGTTGATGGATCTGGAAGACCAATTGGTTCAATGAACAGGCGTTTAGATGGTAGATTACGGGCTAGAGTTAACGATGGAGAATCACATACTTTTAAAGATAAAAGTGGAGTAGATAGATTAGCAGACAGAATTACAGGTCCAGATTCAGCACTAAGCTATGATACAATGCCTTTTACATATCATCCAGGCGAAGAAGATGGTCAATGGAAACCTGCCCCAGAAGAATTATGTGAGACATTAGGAGCACTAGTAAGGGAAATTGTAGAAAGTAAAACTAGATTTGTAGATCAACCCAAACAACCTGGGAGGCGGGAAAAAGAATATACTCCAACACATACATATGAATTTGGGGTTAATATAAGACACGACTGCAATCCAGATAGTCCTGCTATGAGGGAACACATCTCCACATACCTTAAAGGGATTCAAGAAAAAGCAGATGATTTAGGATTAGAGTTAAATATATCAATAGATACACTCCAGACTAGAGCATCAGAAACAATCCCTGGCAGACCAATAGTAACTGCTACAGTATTAATAAGTTCTCTTGCACCAACTAGGGGAGACGTAAAGAATCTGCTTGGCAAGGCAGAAGCGCAAGCTTCAGACTTACCATTTAATTCAGTCTACAAAAAAGCTATACCTTATACCCCCTGAGGAATATAACATCTCAAAATCTTATTAATCTGGATTATTAATATAATAAATAACCTATTAGAAAAATTTTAATCTTTTTAAAGGGGCAATTTTCAAAAGCTTTATAAATCAACACATTTTCTCAAATATCATATGGTAAAAGCTAAAGCATCAAAAGCAAGTAAGATAAAGAAGAAGAAATGGATTAAGATATTTCCACCTAAATTATTTGGTAATAATATAGTGGGTGAAATTCCAGTATTCGAACCTAGTTCGTTAGTTGGGAAAAAAGTTAAAATAAATCTTATGAGTCTTACACGAGACATAAAAAAGCAAAATATCAATCTAAAGATCATAATAACTAAAGTCGATGGAGAAAATGCACATACTGATTATTACGGCTATTATCTAAATCCTTCTTCTATGAAGAGAATAGTAAGAAGGGGAAAGGAAAAACTTAGCGTATCTGCGATATTCAAAACAGCTGATAACAAAAAAGTAAGGATAAATCCATTGATAATCCCATTTAGAAAAATAAAAGGTTCTGTTTCTGCTTCACTAAAGAAAGCAGCTACTGAAATGATAGCATCTTATGCATCAAAAACAACATTAGAAAATTTAATCAGGGATTTGATATCAACTAAACTTCAAAAAACATTAAAAAGCAATCTAAAAAAAATCTATCCTATAAAGATTGTAGAAGTAGCTAAACTTCATATTGAAACAGGTAAGAAGAAACATATGGAAGCAAAGATAGAAGAAACAAAGCCTGAAGGAGAAACTGAAGAAGCACCAGTAAAGGAAGCACCTAAAGTAGAACAACCAGAAATTAAAGAAGCTCCAAAAGTAGAAGTTAAAGAAGAAATAACTGAAGTAAAAGAGACTACAGAAGAAGTAGAAATTAAAGAAACTCCAAAAGAAGAAGCTAAAGCAGAATAAATCAGATTTCTATTATGCATAATTTTATAAAACATAAATAATTTCCTATAAATTACAGCCCTATAGTGTAGTGGTCAATCATAAACTTTATAAATAAGTTTTACTTCTATTATTAAATGATTCTTAATAAAAAATCTGCAAAATTCTTATTTGTCCCCTATATTCCAAAATTAATCACCCAAATGAAAGCATTAATGGGTGATTAATCATGAGAATTAAACTAAAAAAAGGAAAACAAAAAGAATTAATATGCAAAATTAAGAATAAAAATCAATTTACCTGGGAGAACTTTTCTAAATTTCTAAATGTAAGTAAACCTGCCCTCATCGAATGGTCAAGAGAAAATAACTTATTGCCTTTAAAAGTTTATAAAAAATTAGATCCAAACAATAAATATAAAGAACAGATTATAGAACTAAAGAAAGAAAACTGGGGTCAAATTAAGGCAGGATTAAATTCTAATGGAACTCTAAAAGAGATAAAAACCCCAAAAAAATGTAAAAAACTAGCAGAATTAATTGGAAGTATTTTAGGGGATGGTAACATACACTCATACAAAAGAGGGAAAAAGGTAAGGGTTTATTCTGTAAGAATCGCTGGTCACATAGAACTGGACAAAGTGTACCATCTTAAATATATAAAACCAATGTTCGAAGAATTGTTTAATATTCAAGCAAAGATCTATTTTCACAAGAAAAATAATGAGAGATTTATTATAGTATATAGTAGAAAGGTAGTAGACTACCTTAATAACATGGGATTGAAATCAGGAAATAAAATAAAGAATGAAAATACCATACCTCGTTGGATTTTCAAAGATATAGAATTCTTAAAAGCATGTTTAAGAGGTCTAATTGATACAGATGGCTCAGTTTTTAGAATGTCAAAAAAAGATCCAAATTTGATTAGGATTAGTTTTACAAATCATAATCAAACACTTCTAAAAGACACAAGAGATGCTTTTATTCAACTTGGATTCAATCCATCAAGAATAACACATAATAATAAAATCTACCTTTCCAGAAAACAAGAGATAGTAAAATATATAAATGACATTGGTTTTTCGAATAATAAACATATAATAAGATTCCAGAAATTTAGCAGCCCCATAGTGTAGTGGCCAAATTTCTAAAGGTTTTACTTTGGAAGGCAAATCACCTTCGGTTCTGGGCCGGATGACCGCAGTTCGAATCTGCGTGGGGCTATTTTATTTCTAATTTTTTGTAAGTATCAAAAATTTCTTAGTCCTACTAACTGCCTACTAGAAATTGATTTTAAAAAATTATAAATATAAGTATGTATTACCCAGATGGAAGATGAAAAAAGAGATGATATTAAGATTGAAGAAATCTTTTGAAGATTATGTAAATGAAGCTGATGGTATAGAATTCTGGTTTGCTAGAGATTTACAACAATTATTAGGATATAGCAAATGGGAGAATTTCATAAATGTAATTGCTAAAGCGAAAGAATCCTGTAGTAATTCAGGTCAGAATGTAAGCGACCATTTCCCTGACATCAGGAAAAAGGTCAAGATTGGTTCTGAAGCAGAAAGAGAAATTGATGATATCATGCTTACAAGATATGCATGTTACTTAATTGCTCAAAATGGTGATTCTAGGAAAGAGGAAATAGCTTTTGCACAAAGTTATTTTGCTGTGCAAACAAGAAAACAGGAATTGATTGAAGAAAGGGTTGCCTTAATTGAAAGAATGAATGCAAGGCAGAAGTTAGTAGCATCAGAAACATAGCTTTCTAAACTGATCTATGAAAAAGGGGTTGATGAAGCAGGATTTGCCAGAATAAGGAGCAAAGAAGATAAAGCATTATTTGGGGGGTACACTACTGCTATGATGAAGGATAAGCTCAAAATTCCAAAACATAGACCTTTAGCAGATTTTCTTCCGACAATCACTATTACAGCAAAGAATCTGGCTACAGAAATCACTAATTTTAATGTAAAGAAAGATAATCTTGAAGGTGAAGATAGAATAACTGACGAGCATCTGAGGAATAATGTAGAAATAAGGGGGGTATTATCCAAAAGAGGTATAAAACCAGAAGAATTACCTCCAGAAGAGGATATCAAAAAACTTGAACGAAAGGTCAAAAAAGATGAAAAGATTATTGCCGATGTCTCCAGGAAAAGATTGAAGTAAAATGGGGTGTTTAAAACCTGTTAACATTATCTTTTTGTCCAATGTGCTTTAAGAAATTCTCACCATATCTAGACAAAGAATCAGATTTATTTGCAAGTGCAATGTATTCTTTTTTTATTATCTCAGTATCTACAAGGTTCTGCCTTTTTCCCTTTAAAAAATCAAATATAGATGGATTTAAAGCAGCAGCTCTTCCGATCATCACACCTTTAACACCGATTGACTTAAAAAAATTGATCTGATCCCTTGTTTTTATATCCCCATTTGCAATTATTTTCTTGCCAGTATCAACACATTCTTGATAGACTGAATTATCAGCAGGCTCATCATATTTTTGTGAGCCATAACGTGCGTGAACAACAAAAAAATCAACATCCACATTTTCTATAAGATTAAGGTAAACTTTATTTAATCGCTCATGCCTATTAAGCCCAAGACGCATCTTTATAGAAACTTTATATCCTTCTTTTTTTATAATATTGACAAGCTTAGTTATTTTTGAGATGCGCTTGATCATAGCACATCCCTGGCCGATATTAACTATATGCGGGCTAGGGCATCCTAGATTAATATTAAATCCATTAAATCCTTTTGCAGCCTTAAAACTATTTAAGAATCTTTTAAGGTGAGATTCATTTGAGCCCAATAACTGAATTACAACAGGAGTATCATCGATTAGTTCTATACGTTGTAATGTGCTTTTATTTCTCCTTACAAGACCATCTAGTCTTACCATCTCAGTAAAAGTAAGGTCTGCCCCATATTTACAACATATGCTCCTAAAGATATTATCTGACAAACCTTCAATAGGCGCAGACATATAAATAAAATCATCCATTTCAACTAGACTTGATTACAAATATATAAAATCATCTTTTCTAAGGCTACGTTTGATTATATATAAGAGATATAGCCCCCTGTTCTTTCATGAGCATATGAGCAAAGTCATTAAAATATCCTAAATCAACACATAACTTGTTTTCTTAAGCAACATTTAAATATAAAAACAAACTCTGATTGGGATACATGAAAATAATATACAATAAGATATTCCTTGAGCATGATACTGGGATGCATCCTGAAAATAGAAAACGTATAGAATCTATAACTGGTATCGAAGAGACTGAGATAAATGAAGATGGTGAGAAATATCTTGAGCTTTTTCATACAAAGGATTATATCAACCTTGTAAAGGAGACCTGTGAATCAGGAGGGCATCTAGATCCTGACACAATAGCATCTCCTGGAAGTTATGGGGCTGCTATAAAAGCTGTGGGTGCTACGATAATGGCATCAAAAACAAATGATTTTGCATTAGTTAGGCCACCAGGACATCATGCTTACCCTACACATTCAAGTGGATTCTGTATATTCAATAATATATCTATAGCTACCCAGAAATTAGTAGATGAAGGAAAACGGGTGCTTATATTTGATTTTGACGGCCATCTAGGTGATGGAACTGTAAAATTTTTTAAGAACTCTGACAAAGTATTGTACTGGTCACTACATCAGGCACCTGCATTTCCAGGGGGGGGAACAGAAGACGAGATAGGGGAGGAAGAAGGAAAAGGATATACTATCAATGTGCCATTACCCCCTAAAAGCGGAGATGATATCTATATGAGGGCAGTAGAAACATTCATGCCAGTAGCAGAGCAATTCAAACCAGATGTTGTAGCTGTATCAGCAGGATTTGATGGTCACCATGAAGATCTATTGTTAGATTTAAGGCTAAGCACAAACACATATTATAAATTAGGAAAATTATTATCAGATAAATTCAAGAATATATTTGCAACATTAGAAGGGGGATATAATATAATCTCACTCCCAAAATGCCTGCATAATTTTATTGATGGTATAAATAAAGAACCTATGAGATTTAAAGAAAGGTCTACAGATTCAATGATACAGACAATAAATGAATTTGATTTCAGAGCAAATACATTAGAAAAAAACCTAAAAAAATATTGGAAATTATGAACAAAAATGAAAAACAACAAACTAGATAAGATATTTGATGCTAAAACAATAGCAGTAATCGGAGCGACAAACAAAAAAGGGAGTGTGGGCTATTCTATAATGAAAAACCTTATGATAGAAGGCCATGAAAGCACAATATACCCCATAAATCCAAAAAGACGATCAGTCATGGGAGTAAAAGCATATCCTTCTATCAGCAAAACACCTGACAAGATAGACCTTGCAGTCATAGCTACACCTGCAAAGACAGTTCCACAGATTGTAGAAGAATGTGGGAAGGCTGGAGTCAAAGGTCTTGTCATAATATCTGCTGGATTTAACGAAACAGGAAAACAAGGAGAAGAGATGGCAAACAATATCCTAAAGACAGCAAGAAAATATGATATGAAGATAATAGGTCCAAACTGCCTTGGGTTTATCAGACCGTCAAAAAAGATAAATGCAAGCTTTGCAGGTAAGATGGCCCTTCCAGGAAATATCGCATTCATATCCCAAAGCGGAGCATTATGCACTGCAATCTTAGACTGGAGCATACAGCAGAATGTTGGCTTTAGCCATTTTGTCTCTATAGGGAGTATGATTGATATAGGATTTCATGACCTTATAGACTATTTTGGAAATGATCCAGGAACCTCAAGCATCCTGATATATATGGAATCTTTGTCTAATGCAAGAAAATTTCTAAGTGCAGCAAGGGCATTTGCAAGAACAAAGCCAATAATCGTATTGAAAGTAGGGAAAAGCTCAGAAGGTGCCAAAGCAGCAATGTCACATACAGGCAGTCTCGCAGGAAATGATGCAATATTTGATGCAGCTTTCAAAAGGGCAGGAATCATAAGGGTAAACACGATAGGCGAATTATTTGACAGTGCACAAACACTAGCTATGCAAAAGAAACCTAATGGGAACAGGCTGGCCATAGTCACAAACGCAGGAGGTCCTGGTGTTATAGCTACTGATTCTTTAGTGGAAAGAAAAGGGAAGTTAGCAGAGTTGTCAAAAGAAACATTATCTGAACTTGATAAGGTGCTTCCTTCTGCATGGAGTAAGGGAAACCCAGTAGATGTGCTGGGGGATGCAGACCCTGAAAGGTACAAAAAAGCTGTAGAGCTATGTATGAATGACAAGAATGTAGATGGTGTACTTGTTATCTTAACTCCACAGGCAATGACCTCATCATTAGATGTTGCAAAAGAGCTTGTAAAGGTAAACAAGCATGAAAAAACATTATTGGCATCATGGATGGGTGAAGATGATGTCGAGCAGGGAAGAAAGATTCTGAAAAAAGGAAATATCCCTGTCTACAGGATTCCTGAAAACGCTGTAAGATCATTTATGAACCTTTACAGCTATTCAAAAAATCTTGAGCTTTTATATGAAACACCTGCAACAACACCCCATGCATTTACACCAAAAACAGATAAAAACAAGGAGCTGATCAAGAGGATAACAAAAGATAATAGATATGTTATGACTGAAAATGAAGCAAAAGAGCTTCTTTCCAATTATGATATACCCATAGCAAAAAGCGGGCTTGCAAAAGATGCAAAACAGGCAGATGAGATAGCATCTAATATAGGATTTCCAGTAGTGATGAAGATAGCATCTCCTGATATATTACATAAAACAGATGTTGGTGGAGTTAAGCTTAACATAAGCTCTGCAGAACAGGCAAAAAAAGGCTTTGATGAAATAATAAGATCTGCAAGAAAACATGAACCTGATGCAGATATACATGGTGTATTCATAGAGCAGATGGCCTCTAAAAAATATGAGCTGCTTATAGGCTCTAAAAAAGATCCTATATTCGGCCCATCTATAGTATTTGGAATGGGTGGTGTCGCAGTTGAGGTATTTAAGGATACAAATATAGGGCTGCCTCCGCTAAATATGGCTTTATCTATGAGGCTGATAGAAGAAACAAAGATCTATAATCTCCTAAAGGGATATAGGGGAATGAAAAGTGTGGACATACAAGCTATACAATTCCTGTTGTATAAATTCGCATATCTTCTGAGTGATTTCCCTGAGATAAAAGATATAGATATAAATCCATTTGGAGTAGATCATAAAGGGGGCATTGTACTTGATGCAAAGGTTATACTAGACAAAGAGATAGTCGGAAAAGATATCAAGCCTTATTCCCATATGGTCATATCACCATATCCAAAAGAATATATCAAAGAATTCAGTATGAAAGATGGGGGAAAGGTATTGTTCAGACCGATAAAACCTGAAGATGAGCCTATGGAAGCAGAGATGTTCACTAAATTTTCTGAGCAGACAGAAAGATTCAGATTCTTCACACTGATAAAAGATGTTACTCATGAGCTTTTGATAAGATACACACAGATTGACTATGACAGAGAGATAGCTATAATTGCAGAAGTAGAAGAAAAAGGAAAGAAGATGATGGCTGGTGTCGTAAGGCTGATAGCAGACCCGTATAATGAAACAGGAGAATTTGCGATAGTTGTAGCAGACCCATGGCAAAACAAAGGCATAGGTGACATGTTTACAGACTACATATTGAATATAGCTAAGGAAAGAGGAATCAAGATGGTGTATGCAGACTTCCTGAAAGATAATTTTATAATGAAACTCATGTTTGAGAAAAGAGGTTTTAAGATAACCTTGCAAGAAGACATGAACCATGCGGAGTTGGAACTATGAAAAAAATAGCACAAGGAGCAGAAGCTAAGATATATCTAACAGGAGATAAGATAGTCAAAGACCGCTTCAAGAAAGAATATAGGATAGAAGAGATAGACAGGTCATTGAGGAAGTCAAGAACCAAAAGAGAAGCAAAGATATTTGAGAAACTAGAAGAGATTAAATTTCCAGCTCCAAAATTAATAGAAACAGACAAGAAACAAAAGATAGTGATGGAGTATATCAAAGGACCTAAAGTAAGAGACATACTAGAGGAAAAAGACTACAAAAAAATCTCAGAAGAGATAGGAAAGAAGATAGCAATTCTACACAACAATGATATGATTCATGGTGACTTAACTACATCTAATATGATCTATAATAATAAAGAGATATATTTTATTGACTTTGGTCTAAGCTCATTTTCTCATAAGGTAGAGGATAAAGCAGTTGAACTGCACCTATTGAAACAAGCTTTGGAAAGCAAACATCACAAAGTCTGGGAAACCTGCTATGAACATGCCCTTAAAGCATATAAAAAAGAATGCAATAATACAAAAGAGATCCTGACAAGGTTGGAAAGAGTTGAAAAAAGGGGCAGGTATAAGAATAAGAAAAAAAGGGAAAAATAAGATATAAACATTAAGTTCTGATTGATTATCAAAAATCCGAAGATTTTATATACCCTTACTATTACGGTATATGCATGTGGGTTGCTAAATTAAGACTTAAGCATGATGATTGTGTTGTAGGCAGAAGATGCAAAAGATTTAATGTAATATCTATAGGAGTTCCATTAAATTCTTACAATGAAGAAGGTACTGCATATTTCTCACATTTTGAAACATTAGTAGGAGATGAAAAAAAGATAAGTAGGTTTATTGAAGACCTAAAAGATGATCCAACAATAAAAAATCTTGAAGTGCAGGGTAATTCGATCTTCTTTGTCAATGAACTGCCTATAAAACAGACAATACCTACTACCCATTACAATCCAAAGATATTCTTCATAAAACCAGTTATTGTAGATGACAAAGGCTATGAAAGCTGGGAGATTGGTTCTTGGAATGAAGAGATATTAAGGGAATTCATAGTTAATCTGCAAAAAGAACATTTTGAGGTAAAGATTCTAAAGATACAAAATGAAAAACTAAATGAAGTGTATTTCCCTCAAGTTATGCCATTCTTAACAAAAGGTCAGAAAAGATCACTAGAGATTGCAACTCAAAGAGGCTATTATGATTTTCCAAGAAAAACAGAACTAAAAAAGCTGGCACAAGAAGCAGGAATCTCGCTTTCTACATTTAGAGAACATTTAAGAAAAGCAGAAAAGAAAATCATGCCTGATTTGGTAAGGAATGTCAGTCATGAATGATTAGATATACTGTTCCTACCATCATAATAGGGATATTCTTAACAAATAAAATACCTAAACCATTTTGGAAATTTTTTTCCAAAAGGTTTATAAACAACTAACCAACTTTTAATATTATAAAATGGGTGGTGAAGTACATGATGAGTGCGGAGTTGCTGCTGTCTCCCTGAAGAAAGGAGAAGATAGTAAGGCACTGTTTTATCTTTATAGGCTTCTTCTTAATCTTCAGAATAGGGGTCAATTGTCAGCAGGAATAACTACTTATAATGAATCAAGACCTCAGATGTTATCTACTTATAGGAATATAGGGACTGTCAATGAAGTTTTTAGGACAAGCAATATTCAAAAGAGCATGGATATATTTAAGAATTATGCAGGTAAGAAAGGGATAGGCCATGTTAGATATGCTACATGCGGTTCAACTGATAGGGTTTATGCACAGCCATTTGAAAGAAAGCATGGAAGAAAATGGAAATGGTTTAGTTTTTGTTTTAATGGCAATCTTGTAAATCTTAATGAATTAAAGAAGCCTTTGGCTGAAAAAACCGAATATCATTTTATTCTTAATAACGATACTGAGATAATAATGCATCATTTTGCAAGGGAATTAAAAGGGTATGATAAACCTGTTCTAAAAGATGTTTTTAATGCTTTGAGCAAGAAATTTGACGGGGCATATAATATTGCCTTTATGAACGGTTATGGCGATATTGCTGTTTGCAGAGACCCTTTTGGATTTAGGCCTTTATGTTATTCAATTGAAGATGGGAATCTCTTTGTGGCTTCAGAGAGCAATGCTTTGATGAACATTGGTCAGCATAATTTTAAATCATTGCAGCCAGGTGAGTTGATCACAGTAAATGATGGCTCAATTAAAATAGAAAGATTTGCTGAATCAAAAAGAAAGGCGCATTGTATGTTTGAATGGGTATATTTTGCAAATGTTGGTTCTGTGCTTGATGATAAATCTGTTTATGTTGCAAGAACAAATTTAGGCAAGGAATTAGCTAAGTTAGAAACAGAAAAAATTACTGATGAGCATATTGTTGTTCCTGTACCTGATTCTGCAAAAGCTGCAGGAGATTCTTATGCATATGAATTAGGGCTGCCTTCTAAAGAAGGATTGATCAGGAATAGGTTTGTTGGAAGAACTTTTATTGAAGGAAATAAAAGGGCAGATAAGGTTTCTAGCAAGTTTACTGTTGTAAAAGAGATATTAAAAGGAAAGAAAGTATTGTTGGTTGATGACAGCATAGTCAGGGGGACTACATCTAAGCAGATTGTTAAATTTCTTAAGGAGATTGGCGGTGCAAAAGAAGTTCATATCAGAGTTACTTGTCCACCTATTAAAGCACCTTGTTTTTATGGTATTGATATGTCAACAGTCGGCGAATTATTATTGCCTTCTTATGAAAAAGATCTTAATCCTGAAAATACAGATCAAAAAATATTAGATAAGATTGCCAAGGACTTAGGAGCAGATTCTTTGATATATCAGACACTTCCAGGATTAGTCAAGAGTATAGGGCTGCCTAAAGAAGATCTTTGTATGGGTTGTTTGACTGGTGATTACCCTACTGAATGCGGCAAATCAACTTATTGCAAAGCTTTGAAAGAATTTAAATCTGGAAAGAAAGGAAAAAGAACTTATGAGTGTTGATTTCTTAATCAAATCCACCCTCACCTATTTTTCTTAAAACATTTTTAATCTGGTTTATTACTTTCTGCTGATTATTTTTAGACGACATTTCTATAAATTTAATGATAAGGTCCTTTAGTTCATCTATCTTTAATACTTTTATCTTATAACCGTCTGTAATGAAATAGAAACGATAAGAATTATATTTTATTTCTTTGATAATTATATTTCCAATACAACTAAGTTCTTTACCTTTTTTTGGGTTTTTTTCTAATGTTTCTATTAAATTAATTACTTTGTTTGCTTCAGTTGTATTGAATGTTTTTCTAATCTTTTTGAAAAGAGATTCAGTTATGTGGACTTTAGGCATTTTTCTTTAACCTTTTCCTAGCTCCTTCTATGGTTATACAATTAGTTGTGTCCATCAATAAATCTTGAATCTGCCTTTCTTTTGCGCTTTTGTATAATTTTGTTAGGATATCATTATACGTATCTCCTTTGTTTCCAAATTCTTTGATTTTGTTTTTTAATTCATCTGTTACGCAGATTGTTGTATTCATTTTTGTGCCTCCCTGATTATAACTGTTATAGTTGTTATAAATATTATAATATTTATAAACTTATTGTTTTTGTTTAGGAATTAATGTGTGTTTTATCAATTGAAAGAATAGGCACCATTATGATAATGTTTATAAATCGGATATCGTTCTTAAGTGGTGTTTATTATGAATAGAAGGGATACATTGAAGGGCGGGGTAATATCTGGTTTAGTAGTAGCTACTACATGTTTAACTGGGTGTGTTTCTCCATTTTTAGAAGAAGGACCTTTAAGTTTAGAACAAAAAGTTTCTAGGTTAAAAGATTTTAGTTATGATCATAAGCCTAATAATTTATGGTATGATTATATGGGTGAGTTAGCAACAATTGCTGAGTTTACTGATAGATACATTGACATGCTTATCAATTCTCAAGAAAATGTTCCTGAAACTGTTAACATTTTATATCCTGGAAGTGGATATGATGTAAAGCCATTGTTGATTGGACTTAAATTACTGCATCAAACTTCAGTTCAGGAAGTAGATTTTGTTTATACTGAAATTGGCAGTCTTGATCTTTCTAAAGTTGGATCAAAAAAGAGGGTTGTTAATTGGCACAAGGGTGAAGAAGATCTGCGTTCTATGTTAGAAAAAAGTTTTAGGCAATATATACAAGCTGGACTTATTGAGAATATGGTTTGTACAGTCACCTCTACTGGAAATATGGTAAGTGATGGGATGGAATCCCCATCTATGTCAGTTAGATACTCTTTTGATGTTTGTACCTCTGATGGTTATAAGAGATTAAATCTAAATTTGAGTTATAATCAATCTGGAGATCGGGATGAAATAAGTCATGATGAAAGAAACTTTTTCATTCAGCAAGATGCAGATTACCTTTCAGGAAATAGAAGAAGCCCATTTCTTGTTGATGTTAGGGCTAAGTTCTGGCCACCTGTTGCTGAAAAACGAGCAACTGCAGTTTATCCATCATATTTTACTCCGCAGCAATTTGAAGATGCAGATATTGTATTATCTCATCAGCCAGGGGATTGGAGTTTACTTCAGTTTGATTATCTAAGGGCACTTATGCAAGCTAAGGATAGAAAAGAGAATATTGTTTTTACAGAACTTTTTGATCGTACTTGGGCTAGGCATAATCCATTACCTGGCTATACTACTGATTATATTACATTAAATCATGATGATTTTGGTATGAATGCTGAAATCAAAGGTACTAGAAAGACAGCAGGCGGTCTTGTTTTTATGCCAGCTAATTAAGTACAAATCAAATCCAATTTTTCTTCATCTATTGCTTTTCTTATCTCCATAGCAATTCTTTCTCCATATGAGATAGAATCATGATATAGATAACCAGTATGTGGTGTGAATAGTGTTCCAGGTGACCCAGGTATCCTCATCGAAACATCAAAAATAACTAACTCCTCTTTGCCTTCCATCGATGCAACTGCCCCCTGTAATGCAAATGGCCCTATTATTCCAGGCGGATGTTCTTTTTTGCACGTCTCTACAAATTGCTCCCCTATCTTGAATATCTTTTCTAGGATTGATTCTTTTGTCGTTACTGCAATATGCCCTGTTTCCACAAGCTTTGGCTTTAGGTATTTCAATACTTCAAGCTGGATATCTGCAGGCAGCCTCAATAAACCATCTAAGTTAGTTTGTCTTCTTGTATCTGTTCCCATCAATTCTAATTCATCTGTCAATGAGGAATAGAAATAATTGAAGTTTACCTGAGCTCCGACTATGTATTCTTCTATGACTGCTATCTTAAGTGCTTCTTTTGTTATTGTCTTGTTTTTTATCATATCTTCTGATTTTTGCTTGTATGATTCAGGGCTGTTGCAGAAGAAAAATGCCCTTTCATAACCTCTTGCTGCTTCAGCGACTTTTACTATCACTAATTGATCTATGTCTTTTGGATTTTTGTATATTTTTGGTATTCTTATGTTTGCTTTTTGCATCAAGTAATACTGATTTTTTGGTTGGTCTCTTTCTTCAAGCTTAACCATATCCCTTGTTCCAAAAATGGGTACTTTAAATCTTTCTTCAACATCTTTGTAATCATCAAAATATACCCAGAAATATCTGTTATGGATGAATATTGTGTTTAGTTCTATCAGTTTATTTTGGACTTCTTTCTTTACAATGTCTTTGAACTTATCAACTACTATTATTTCGTCGATTATTCCTCTGCCATCTTCTCTAGTCCTATAATATTTTGAGTATGTATTTTCTCTTCCTTTTTGGCATACAACCACTGTTCTAAAGCCATGTTTTTTAGCTCCTCTGCAAACATCTAATGCAGAATGCCCCCCTAATGCGCCGATTGTTATCTGTGATTTATCATAACTTTCAAGAACTTCTGAGATTTTTGTATCTGATTTTATATGTAATATCTTATCTTTTATCTCCCCTAGTTTTTCAAAAACATCCGGTAATATACTTTCTTCCCTTTTTGGTTTTGACTTAACTTCCCTTACTTCTATATTAACTCCATCGAATATTTCTTTGAACATGCTTTTCTTTGTCGTTGCCTTTACTGCTTTTCTTTTGGTTGTTTTTCTAACTATTTTTTTTCTTATCGGTTTTTTGCTCTTTTTTGTTTTTGGCATTTTATTTAGTTTAGTATTTCATTCAATTTGTCTTGTTCTATTGCCAGCTTTATCTCTCTTGCTATCCTTCTGCCTGTGGACATAGGTTCATCATATCTTAGCCAGCTGTATGGCGAACCATTGACATAAGGATTTGTTCCAGCTACAATTCTTGCTGAGATTTCAAATGTTACGATATCTTGATCGGGGGTCATTATTGTTTCTAAGCAAAATGGTCCGAATAGTCCAGGTGGAGCTATATTCTTGCTTTCTTTAACAACATTTTCTCCTTTTGCTATAAATCTAGGCAGGTATGATTCTCTGACAACTATCGGAAGATTACCTACGATGACATAGCTTGGATCTACCTGCTCTTTTGGAAGTGCCATCTGGTCTCTATACGAGATTCTTCCTATACTATCAACATTACTTTCATAACGTTTGTCAAAGCCCATAAGTTCTGTCTCTCCTGTTAAAGGCGAGTGAAAATAATGAGCATACATAGCTACACCCAGAATATACTCCTGAATTACAAATTTTTTGTTTCCTGGGTGGAGTTTCATCTTTTCATTGAAATCATCAATGTTCTTTGCAAGGAAATAACCTTTGCCACCATCTGCACCATGGAATTTTACTATGACTGCACGATCTATGTCCTCAGGTCTCTTGAATATCTTTGGAAGGCGTAATCCAGATTTCTTTAGCCATTTCCTTTCCATGCTCCTGTCAGATTCCCATTCTAGGATATTCTTATTTCCAAAATAATGAACTTTTAGTTTCTCTATTCTTTCAATTCCCATATATGCTATGAATGAAGCATGAGGGATTATGATAGCATTTTCTTTTAGAAGTTCGTCTTGTATGCTCTCGAAATCATCATAACTGTCTATTGTTATTATCTTATCTGCTACTTTAAATTGTTGATAGGGTTTTTCTTTTCCTTTTACACAGATCGCTATCGTTTCAAATCCTTCTTGTTTAGCACCTTTTAATATCTGTAATGCAGAATGAGACCCGATTGTTGCAATCTTGTATTTTTTGTCTGGTACCATATAATTTGTGAGATATTGTTATTTATAAATTATTCGGTTTTATCGGATTATACAAAAAAACATACTATCATGATTGGATAAGTAATAAATCATCATATAAATGTATTCTTAACTTTAAAAATCCCGACTAATTAAATACCTTGCCACTTAGGGCGATTGGGATTTTTATTTCCATTACATTTTCACTACTCCATTAAATCACTAATCTTTAAATATAACCTTTTAATTTAATAAATAGGGGAAATCAATGAGCGGCATCTTTGGAATTGTAAGCAATAATAACTGTATTTCTACTCTTTACTATGGTACAGACTACCATAGCCACCTAGGGACAGAATATGGTGGAATAGCATTCATCAACGAACAAGGAATGCCAATTAGGAAAATCCATAATATATCAAATTCACAATTTAAATCTAAATTCTATGAAGGTGGTGAAGAGATAGATACTAATCTAGGCATAGGGGTGATATCTGACAAAGACCCGCAACCATTAAGCTTTGAAAGCAAATTCGGACCTTTTGCAATTTGTTGTTCTGGTCTGGTCACAAATAAAGAAGAACTAGCCAAATCTTTAATAAAAAAAGGCATACCATTTAGTGAAATATCACACGGAGAGATTAATACTATAGAACTTGTGGCTTCTTCAATAAATCAAGGTGATTCAATCATAGATGGTATTGAAAAGATGTACGCTCAGATCCAAGGCTCTATATCTTTACTTTTACTGACAAAAAATGGAATCTATGCTGCAAGAGACAAAAATGGAGTAACACCATTAGTTATTGGAGAAAAAGAAGGTGAAGTAGCAATTGCAAGTGAAACTTGTTCTTTTCCTAATCTAAACTTTAAGGTAAAAAAATACTTAGAACCAGGAGAAATTGTTTTTATTAGTAAAAAGGGGATTGAAACCAAAAAACAAGGCAATCAAAATAACAAAATCTGCGCATTCTTATGGATATACACAGGTTTTCCTGCATCATCATATGAAGGGATTAATGTTGACAGAGTAAGGGAAAGATGCGGCGGCTTTCTGGCAAAAAGAGATAATGTTGAGATTGATTTGGTTTCAGGTGTACCAGACTCAGGAACAACACATGCTATCGGCTATGCTATGGAATCAAAAAAGCCATTTAGGAGGGTTCTGCTAAAATACACCCCAGGTTATGGAAGAAGTTACACCCCACCTTCTCAAAAAGTCAGAGACAAAGTTGCCATGATGAAACTGATAGCAAACGAAGATATAATCAGAGGCAACAGGATAGTATTGTGTGATGATTCGATTGTCAGAGGAACCCAGTTGAAAAACTTTACAATCACAAAATTAAAAAATGCTGGAGCAAATGAGATTCATGTAAGGGCTGCCTGCCCACCTTTAATGTTCCCCTGCAGATACAACTTATCAACAAGAAGTATCAATGAGCTAGCAGTAAGAAGGGCTATAAGAGCATTAGAAGGAAAAGATATAGAAGATGTTTCTGAATATATTGACCAAAACTCTGAAAAGTATAAAAAAATGGTTGAATGGATTGCTCAGGATTTAGGTGTAACATCATTAAGATATATGCTATTGGATGATATGGTTCAATCTATAGGTATTCCAAAAGAGAGATTATGCACTTATTGTTGGACAGGTAAGGGGATTCAGACTTGTTTGAAGAGTTATGATGGGGAAGAACCGATTACAAGATAACATTTTTCATAAAATATATAAACACTAATTTTTTCTATATTTATTGGGTGATTATCATGACAAATATACTCTTAATTGGAAACGGTGCAAGGGAACATGCTATGGCTGAAGCTATTGTAAGGTCTCCACAAAAACCAAAGCTTTTTGCATATATGAAATCTAATAATCCAGGCATTGCAGCTTTATCTGAACAAGTAGGGATTGGAAAATATGATAACTTAGAAGAGATAGAAAACTTCGCAAAATCAGTAAATATAAACTTAGCAGTTGTCGGACCAGAAGATCCATTAAGCAAAGGGGTAGTTGACGCATTAGAAGAGATTGGAATTCCAACTGTAGGTCCAAAAAAAGAGCTTGCAAAATTAGAAACCTCAAAATCATTTACAAGATTACTGACTAAAAAATATAATGTTCCAGGACAGCCTCAATTTGGAGTTTTTGAAAGCTTAGAAGGAGTTAGGGAATTCTTAGAAACTATGGGGGCGGTTGTCTTAAAACCAGATGGATTAACAGGTGGAAAGGGAGTGATGGTACAGGGAGACCATTTCCAGACAATAGAAGAAGCTTACAAATATTGTGAAGATGTGTTGAAAGAGCATGGTGCAGTAGTTATTGAAGAAAAACTTATTGGAGAAGAATTCTCATTACAATCTTTAACAGATGGAAAAAGTTTACTTGACTGCCCACCAGTACAAGACCACAAAAGAGCGTTTGTAGATGATAAAGGACCAAACACTGGCGGCATGGGTTCTTATTCAACAGGAAAATTACTGCCATTTATGACACAACAAGATCTAGAGGATGCACATAAAATAACTGATAGGATGAGGGACGCTTTATTCAAGGAAACTGGTGAATTGTACAAGGGAGTTATGTATGGTGGATTTATCTGTACAAAAAATGGAGTAAAATTGATAGAATACAATGCAAGATTTGGTGACCCAGAAGCGATGAATGTATTGCCGATAATGAAAAATGATTTTGTGGCGATACTACAGGCAATAACAGAAGGAACCCTACATAAGATTCAGCCAGACTTTAGCGAAGAAGCGACTGTCTGCAAATATGCAGTTCCTGAAGGATACCCTACAGATCCTGTAGATGGTAAAAAGATATTGCTAGGGGATGTTCCAGATAATGTAAAAGTATATTATGCATCTGTAGATAAAAAAGAGGGTAACCTATATATGAGCAGATCAAGAGCAGTAGCATTTACAGGGATAGCTCCAACAATAGAAGAAGCCCAGGTTATAGCAGAAGACGGTGTATGTTCTGCACAAGGTCCTATATTCCATAGAGAAGATATAGGAACAAAAGAATTGATTGATAAAAGGATTAAACATATGAACGAGTTAAGGGAAGAATAAGTAAGAAAGTAAGTAATTTTCTTCTTACAAATGAATATATCAAATTCAATAGGGAAATATAATGGATCAAGAAATAAAAAAACTAAATCAAAAAGCAGAACAATATTCTAAACATATCAATAAAGTATTAGAAGAAGTAAAAAAAATAATAGTGGGTCAAGAAGAGATACTGGACAAATTATTGATCTCATTGATTGCAGATGGTCACATAATATTAGAAGGAGTTCCAGGACTTGCAAAAACTTTAATGATCAAATCATTATCAGATACATTAAGTGCTAAATTCCACAGAATACAATTCACCCCGGATTTATTACCTGCAGATATAATAGGTACAAAAATATATGACCATAAAAATACAACATTTTCAACAAAAAAAGGACCAATTTTTACAAATTTTATACTCGCAGATGAGATTAATAGGGCACCACCAAAAGTACAATCTGCATTACTTGAAGCTATGCAAGAACGTCAGGTTACAATACAAGGAGAAACATTTCCATTAGATAGACCATTTCTTGTCTTAGCTACTCAAAATCCAATAGAGACAGAAGGAACATACAAACTCCCAGAAGCACAGATAGACAGATTCATGTTTAAATTACTGATAAAATACCCATCTAAAGAAGAAGAAAAACAGATAATGCAAAGAAACACCAAAGGAGAGGAATTTAAACTATCCAAGGTACTTTCCCCTAGTGATATAATAAAGATACAAAAATTTAATCGAGAGATCTATGCTGATGAAAAAATTGAAGATTATGTGGCATCGATTGTTGATTCAACCAGAGACCCTAAGAAATATGGACTTGAATTTGATGGTCATATAGATTACGGCGCTTCTCCTCGTGCTTCAATATGGTTAATATTGGCAGGAAAAGCACACGCTTTGATGCAAGGGAGAGGTTATGTTATTCCAGAAGACATCAAATCAATTGCACATGATGTGTTAAGGCATAGAATATTGCTTAGTTATGAAGCAGAAGCCGAAGAGATTACATCAGACGAAATAATCGATAAGATACTCAAAAAAATAAAAGTCCCTTAGTAATTCTAGAATGCCTGAAACAAAACAGATTCTAAAAAGAATAAAAAAGATAGAGATTAAAACAAGACACTTAGTTGATGGTCTATTGCAAGGCGCATATCACTCTGTATTTAAAGGACAGGGAATAGAATTTTCAGAAGTTCGTGAATATATGCCTGGAGATGATATAAGGACTATTGATTGGAATGTTACTGCAAGAATGAATCACCCTTTTGTCAAAGAATTTATTGAAGAAAGAGATTTAACAGTCTATATTGCACTTGATGTATCTGCATCAAACGAATTCGGATCAGAAAAAAGCAAAAAGGAAGCAGCCACTGAACTAGCGGCATCTCTGATGTTTGCAGCCCTAAGAAATAATGATCGAGTCGGACTTTGCCTGTTTACCAATCAGGTAGAGAAATTTATCTACCCCAGAAAAGGAAGAAAGCATGTTTTAAAATTAATAAGAGATATGATATATTTCAACCCAAAGAACAAAACAACAGAATTACAAAGTACATTAAGGTATCTATCAAAAATAATAAAGAAAAGAAGCATCATATTTGTTATTTCTGATTTTTTCTCTGAAGACAATTTCCAAAGACCCCTTCGTATCTTAAAGAACAGACATGATATAATTGCAATAAACATCAATGATATTAGGGAAAGTGAAATTCCATCCATAGGTTACATTGAATTAGAAGATGAAGAAACAGACGAACAAATATTGGTAAATACATCTGATAAAGAATTTGTAAAAGAGTATGTTAGATTAATAAATGAAAAAAATTCACAATTAAATAAGATGTTAAGTAAATTAAAGATTGACTTGATACAGATAAAAAGTCATGAACCTTTTGAGATACCCTTAAGACGGTTTTTTAGACTAAGAGAAAGAAGGATGGTGAGATGATAAAATGTCATTAACTTTTCAAAATCCTGGATTATTAATATTTTTATTAAGTATCCCATTAATTTATTATCTATATAATCTAGCTAATCAAAAAAAGAAGAAAGAAGCTATAAAATTCAGCCACTTAGCTATAATAAAAAAGGCGATGGGCAACAAAAAAAGGATACAAAGAACACAAATACTATTTTATATAACATTAATGGCCATAACATTAATGATTATAGGTCTTGCAGATCCCCATATACCATTAAAACAGACAAAAGAAGGAGTTAATGTTGTTCTGGTAATAGATGATTCAGGAAGTATGCAAGCTACAGATTACAGTCCTAACAGATTAGAAGCTGCAAAAAAATCAGCTGAGATACTGATAAAAAGTCTAAAACCAAAAGACCACATAGGCATTGTAATATTCGAATCAGGCGCAACAACTGCTTCTTATCTTATGCCGTTCAAGGATAGGGCAATCGATAAGTTGAGGTCTATCGCTCCAAAAGACGGAAAAACTGCAATAGGAGATGGTTTGAGTCTTGCAGTTGATATGGCAACATCAATACCCAATAAAAAAAAAGTAGTTATTCTGTTAAGTGATGGTGTAAATAATGCAGGAGTAATATCTCCAGCTGAAGGTGTAGCATTCGCAAAAGCAAATAAGATTCAGGTCTACTCAATTGGGATGGGATCGGTTGAACCTGTTGTACTTGGTTATGATTGGCTAGGCAACCCCCAATATGCAGAATTAGATGAAGCCACATTACAAGCGATAGCCCAAGAAACAGATGGAAAATACTTTAAATCTGTAGATGATAAAACCCTAGAAGAAATATACAAAAACATCAGTCAGGAGATCGAAAGAGAAAAAGAACCTACAAGTATAAAAAATTGGCTTTTTAGTCTGGCTATCTTAACTTTACTAGTTGAATTGTATATGAGATATGGGAAAAATAGAATAATACAATGAAAATTACAAATGATTCTCTATACTTAAAAAAGATAATAATATATATATTATTTATATTTATATTATCACAATTTGTTTCAGCTAAAGATATTACCATATCAGTCAACCAATCTGAATATTATTTTCTTATGGGGCAAGACTCTTTTATTCCATTAGAGATCGAGAACACATACAAAAAACCGATAGAAGGTATGCTGAGTTCAACAATAGCTCAAGAAGTAAACCAAGGAGGGGTTCATTACTCCAATACAAATTCACAATCTAAATCGTTTAGGATAGAAGAAGGTAAACAAACAATTGATATAGGTTTTGGCAGATCTGATCAGCCCTTAACTCTGAAGGTAGATTTAAATTTTGATTATAAAGAGAAAGAAGACAGAACAGTTGACTTAGACCAAATAATTATCAATTTTATACAAGATGAATCTCAAAAACAGAATAATGAGAATAAAGTTGAAAGTAAATCAGAAAAAGTTAAATCAGAAGAAGAGCAGCAATCACAGCAGTCCATGTCAGAGAGAATGCAGCAAATGCAGCAGCAGATGAATGATATATTTAAAAATCAAGAAAAAGAACAAGAACAAAATACCCAGCAAAAAGTTCAAAACAACCAGATGGCACAAGACAGCAATGCGATAAAACAACAGATGCAAAAACAACTTGAAGAACAAAAGAAAACAAGAGAGGAATTTCAAAAAAACCTGGCAAATAATGAAGAATTTCAGAAACAACATCAGGAATTGGCAGAAAACGGATATAATCCAACTTCATCTAATCTAAATCCAACAAACAATACTTCAGGAGATTTTGAACTCAACTATGAAAAAGAAGGAGAAACTGCTTCTATAAAAGGTTCTATGGAGAATAATGAGATAAAAGACATACAAAAAAGCACATCTGAAGATTCAAAGAAATTGATGGATCAATTAGATCAAGACCCAAGATTCAACAAATTTGATCAAAGATTAAAAAATGATAGTTTTTCCCAACAAAAACCAGAAATAAGCCAGCAAGGAAACATCACAAATATAGAAGTTCCATACATAAATGAAAATAATGAAACAGCAACAATAAAAGCTATTATTGAAGATGATGAGATTAAAGAAGTGAAGTTAGAAAAAGAAGGTGGTTATTATTGGAATTTATTTTTATTAATAATTTTAGCGATTCTTGTATTTTTCTATAAAAAAAATACTAAGAAACAAGAAATAAATGGGGATATTAAAAAAATAGAAAAACCGATCGACTATAGAAAAGAAGCATTGAAAATATTAGAGAAAGCTAAGCAGCTATTTGAGAAAGGCAAAGAGAAAGATGCTTATGGGAAAACAGCTGAAGCTATAAGGTTATATTACAGCCATAAACTAGGTTCAAAAACAGAAATTACTAATACTGATCTGATAAAACTTCTGAAAAAGAATAAAATAGATTACAATAAAACACAAGAATGTCTCAACTTATGCGGGTTAGTGGGATTTGCAAAATACAAAGCAAATAGAAAAGATTTTGATGAGATAATCAAACTAGGAAAGAAGATTATTATTTAGCCATTTCTTTTATCTTATCTAATATATCTTTAGGAGCTAATCCTTGATAAGGTATCTGCTCTTCTTGTCCGCCGATGCCAGGCTTTGTGGCACCCATATGTTTGTAGTTTGTCTTAATATCTCTCTCAGAAAGCCAATCAGCAAACCTTATACCTACACCTGTGTTGTAATTCTGGCTTTCGACCAATAGTACAAAAGGAACTTTAGAAACCTTATCCATTGTATCTTCATCAGGAATATTTACTAATGGTTTATTGATCAATCCAATATCTAATCCATCTTTACGTGCATTTTCAACAGCATCCAAAGCTCTATATACCATATCACCATAAGCTATAACATAACCATCTTTGCCTTCCCTTATAACTTCATCCTTACCAGTAAACTTGTAATCTCCATCGAACAAATGTTGATTGTCTTTTCCAAGTATATATGGAAATTCAGATCTTGTTGAACAAACGAATTTTATACCTGGGTTGTTGTATATACCCTTAACAATCTTATCCATTTGATCAGCATCTGCAGGAAAATATATCTTTACGTTTCTGTCAACAGGTGCTCCGCTGTCTAACAAAAGCATATTCCATCCAAAATGGCATGTATTGTCAGACATATCGTCTTCGCTGGAATGAGAAAAATGAATGAGCATATTGCGGTCTTTCCTTAATCTAAGCATAGTAAGTTCACTGATGATCATTTCACTAAAAGCGCCAAATGTTGCAAAGATTGCCTGCTTGCCTTTTTCTATACCAAAACCGCCTGTAGCAAGAAAAGCCCCTCTTTCCTGAGGGCCTATATTATGATATACTGTTTTGGCCAGATCCTTGCCCCGTTCTTCCAAAGATTCCCTTATTATTTGAAGTCCAGTAGATCCTTCTAAGTCAGGATCAAATACTCTTACTGAATCTAAAACCTGATCATCTTTCATCTTGCTCAAAACTTCAGAAACACTCTTTCCAAATTGTTTTCTGCATGAACCAAGATCTTCAGAACATCCCAAACATTTTGGTTTTTTACCTACTATTGATTTTGCATTCTTAAGCATCTCAATTGCGTCATTATTTCCCCTTTCCTTAAAATATTCAATAGCAACAGCAGGTGCAATCGCATCATGTGCCTTAGCTTTTCCTTCAATCCCTTTTATACCGATTGCCATAGGCCGTTTGTTAATAACAGCACTTGGTCCTACCTCAGATAAAACATTACAGATAGTGCTATAAAGAAGACTAAGATCTTCTCTTTTTTCGTGATTAACAACATAAGTATTCATACCATGTCCTTTTACTGTATTCTCAATACTAAACCCTTTCATATAATCAGACGGGTGACCTGCAATAGTGATATTATTATCATCAAATATAACTTTAACATTAAGATCTCTGGAAACAGCAATTCTTGCTGCCTCAGCATCATTACCCTCTAAAAAAGAACCATCACTACCGAGCATAACTATTTTCTTATCAGGATGAGCCATGGCAATGCCATTAACTTCCCCCCACATATGACCTAATCGTCCAGAATCAAATTTAGCTGTCCCCAGTGCAACTTCAGGATGTCCTGGCAAACCGCTTTTATGCTCCCTATAATGCATAAGCTTTTCCATGCCTTTCTCAACATCATCATACTCCCCATTCAAAGCAGACATCGCATATTGTATCGCTACTCTATGCCCTGCTTCATCAAAAATAATAGGATATACAGAATCATCTCCTCTGCTGAAGGCCTCAACAATCAGGTATTCAGGAACAACATCATACGCCCCACCTGTATGTCCGCCTACACCCTTAGCTTTAGCAAGCCCTGTAAAGAACACAATAATATCTCTAACTATATTAATATTGATCTTAAGCTGCTCTTTTTGCTTATCTGTCAGACTATCTTTAGAAAGGTCAAACTTCAAGGGCTTGTATCCGCTTATATCAACTGGAAATTTATCTTTTGATGTCATATAGTTATCACCTAGATTGAAACAATAAGGTTGAAACTGCTTTAATTTATATACTTTTTGGAATTTGTTTACAAATTACAAAACGGATTAGAATTGAATTCTAATACTTTGTGTTTGAATGGAATGAAAACGCAAAGTATTGGGTACAATACTTTTTGGAAATAAAACTTAACAACAATGGATGAGAATGCGAGTGCAGAGGGAAATTCCATACGTAGTAGGGAATTTTCCTTTGTGAGTAGGGCTTTAGTGGAATTAAATTGACGAAGTCAATTTATGGCGTTTCACTAAAGACCGTGTTCGAATCCATTATTGTTGTTAGGTTCTAAAATAATACAAAATAATATAAGATAACCAACAAAACAATAAACTTAATAAATCGAATAAAATTCAACATCTAAGAACAAGAAATTTTGTAGATTTATGAGAATAGACAAAATTTCTCTAGTTCAAAAGTATTGTCCTAATACCCTATGCAAAGCCTGAGGTATTTCATACTTTATGAACAATGAAAAAACCAACTAAAGAAGAAACAAGAAAGAAATTCCTAGAACAAAGGGGGAATATAGATAAAAAAATAAACAGAGAAAAATCTAAAATAATTAAAGAAAAACTATTTTCATTAGAAGAATACAAAAACGCAAAAACAGTCATGTTCTATGTCTCATTTGGTTCTGAAGTATACACTCATGAAATGATTCAAGAAGTATTAGGTAAAAAAATAGTCATTGTTCCAAAAATAATTGATTTTGAGATAATCACGTGTGAAATAAAAGATTTTAGTGAATTAGAATCAGGCAAATACCGAATATTAGAACCTAAAGATAACAATAAGGAGTTCAATATGAGAGAAATAGACATCATAATAGTTCCAGGAGCGGCATTTGACAAAGAAGGCAACCGAATAGGGTATGGAAAAGGATATTATGACAGATTGCTTAAGAAAACAAAAGCAAAAAGAATAGCATTATGCTTTGACACGCAGATTACTGATAAGATAGAGAATAACGAATGGGATGAAAAGATGGATATTATAATAACAGAAAAAAGTTAAAACTAATTGATAGAGTATAGAAATATTTTTAAACCTACTATTTTCTTATCATAAAAGGTGATTATTATGAGTTCAAGAATGAATGATATCGAAACATTTGATCCAGAAGTAGCTAATGCAATAAAATCAGAGATAAAAAGACAAGAAGACGGTGCAGAGATGATTGCTTCTGAAAACTTTGTAAGCAAAGCAGTTCTGCAGGCATTAGGTACACCCCTGACAAACAAATATTCTGAAGGTTATCCGGGACATAGATATTATGCAGGTAATGAATTCGTAGACATCACTGAGAACTTAGCTATTGAAAGAGCAAAGAAATTATTTGGTGCTGCTCATGCAAATGTCCAATCACATGCAGGTTCACAAGCAAATATGCAGGCATATTTTGCAATATTAAATCCAGGCGATACAATATTAGGTCTAAACCTGGATGCGGGGGGTCATCTAACTCATGGTTCACCAGTAAATTTCTCAGGAAAGATGTATAATATTGTGCCTTATGGACTAAACAAAGATACAGAAAGGATTGAGATGGATGAGGTAAGAGAACTAGCTCAAAAACACAGGCCAAAATTAATCTTATCAGGATTTTCAGCTTACCCAAGAACATTAGACTTTAAGAAATTCAGAGAGATAGCAGAAGAAGTAGATGCTTATCATATGGCAGATATTGCACATATTGCAGGATTATGTGTGGCGGGTACGCATCAAAATCCTATGCCTTATTGTGATATTGTGACTACAACAACACACAAAACATTAAGGGGTCCAAGAGGTGCTATGATATTATGTACTGAAGAAGACCGATTAAAAGAAAAATATTGTCCTGATCAAAAAAAGAACCTTGCACAAAGGATTGACTTTTCTGTTTTCCCAGGTACACAAGGTGGACCATTAGATCATTGCATCGCTGCCAAAGCTGTTGCATTTAAAGAAGATCTAGAACCTGAATTCAAGACATATACTGAACAGATAGTAAAAAACGCAAAAGTTCTTGCAGAAACATTGATGAATGGTGGAATAAAGCTATTGTCAGATGGAACAGACAATCACTTAATACTTCTTGATGTTTGGGGCAGCAAGAAAGTCTCTGGAAAAGAAGCAGAGATTGCTTTAGATAACGCACATATATTCACTAACAAAAACATGATCTCAATTGGACCAACTGACAGAGAAGAGATGCCTGAGGATTCAAGAGGAAAGAAAGTAGGCACACCATTCAACCCAAGAGGGATAAGAATGGGAACACCTGCCTTAACAACTCGTGGATTAAAAGAAGCAGAGATGGAAATAATTGGTAAACTGATCATCAAAATTCTGGATAATGCAAAAGATGAAGGGAATATATCTGATGTCAAAGGCCAAATACTTGAACTTTGCAAGAGATTCCCGCTTTATCCTGATTTGGGGATTTTGAAATAAACTAATATGAAACTCTAAACCGTTGTGCAATTATACTCAGAACATAAAGTTTATATAAAATAACCATTAAAGATTCATTATGACAGCAAAAATAATAGATGGCAGAAAAGTAGCTGAAGAATTAAGAGCAGAACTAAAAAAGAAAGTTTCTAAACTAAAACAAAAACCAGGCCTTGCTGTTGTTCTTGTAGGAAATAACCCTGCTTCTGAAGTTTATGTAAATATGAAGGAAAAGAAATGCAAGGATGTTGGATTCTATTCAAAAAAGATAATACTTCCTGAGGAAACATCTGAAGAAAAATTATTACAGGTTGTAGATGACCTGAATCAGGACCCTAAGATACATGGGATGTTGGTTCAGCTGCCTTTGCCAAAACATGTTGATGAACAACTGATAATCGATGCTATATTGCCACATAAAGATGCAGATGGATTCAACCCTATAAACATGGGGAATATGCTGATAGGTCAGAATATAATCGTGTCGGCAACCCCTAAAGGTGTCATGAAACTAATAGAATCAACTGGAGTAGAACTAGAAGGAAAACATGCAGTTGTTGTTGGAAGATCAAACATAGTAGGAAAACCGATCTCAATCTTATTACAACAAAAGAATTGTACTGTCACGATGTGTCATTCCAGAACAAAACCATTAGCTGATTATACAAAGCAAGCAGACATCTTAGTAGTTGCAATCGGAAAAGCAAGGATGATTACAAAAGAGATGGTAAAACCTGGGGCGATTGTTATAGATGTAGGAACTAATAAAGTCTATGACAAGTTAGTAGGGGATGTTGAATTTGATGGTGTAAAAGAAGTTGCTGGTTATATAACTCCTGTTCCTCGTGGAGTAGGACCTATGACTATAGCTTGTTTATTAGAGAATACATTAGAATGTATGGAATTGCAGAAAAGAGTTCTTTGAGAAGTAGTTAAGATTATACATTAAATCAAAACACCTAGAGCAGGGTAGAACCAATATATGTGTTTTTTGTGGTTATCTTTTTTGATTATGGTTTGTTTATTTTCTAGATCACGTTGACTATCTCTGAATATATATACTACCATTTAGTGGTTAAATTAGAAAGGTTTATAAACATAACCATATCCCTTTTTTAGATAAGAATGATACCATTTATTAGAAGAATATTCGGGGCTTATGCTACCCAAGATGAAATACCTGGAGTTAATCTGGTTCGTTCTGCTATGGAAGATGATGCATTAGCAGAATATAGGCTGCCCTTGGATGTAGGTTCACATTTTTCTGAATTATTTAGTCATCCAGATAGATTTGCACTTAAAGATATGCAGGATATTATCGAAGAAGCCAGACCTTTTTTTGAAAATATTCCTGGAATGATGGCTAGTGATAACCGGTTTGTTGAGGCTAGGATAGATCAAGCAGATGATAGGGAAAGAGCATATACTGGAACATTTAATCTATGGGTAAATAAGTCATATTATGATCCTAATGTTATTTTTGGGGCAGGGATATCTTTTTGTGGTGTTGTTGCATCAGCTAATGAATCTTTTGGAAAACGGAATATTGATGAGCTCTTAGCTTATGCAGAAGAGTTTAATGGAGAAGGATATGATTATCTTAGTGACCATAAAGGAGTACATATAACTGTTCCAGGAAGAACTAAGATTCATTTACGTGATATCTTTAAAGAATATAATGTACGTGTTGTATCTGGAGTGGATAATCATCAACCTGCTGATCTTCCAGAGATAGGTTTCGGGTATAACTTAGTTCCAAATCAGGGAGACTACTGTTCAGGTCTTTTACTTGTAATAGATGGAATTTTTGTGAGAGGTGTATGCGAGCCATTACAAAGGTCAATGGTAATTAATAACAAAAGGTACCATTCTGTAAATGAGAAGCATAGGCCTGACTTTGATTTTACTTTTTCTAGAGTTGAGCCGGATGATATAATTCTTAGAAATAAGTGCAGGTCTCCTTTAGTATTATATGTTGAGCAAGTTGCTGAGAAACCACCTTATAACCCTACTGAGTAGATATCTTAATCTTTATTTTTTATTATCAAATTTTAAGTCCTCTCTAGGGTGTAAAGTAGGAACAGCTAAATCAAGAGTAGCGAGGGCAAGAGAATACTTAAGAAAGACAGTAATGAATTGAATAGGTGATGTTTATACTAATTCCTTTACATGTGTACTTTCTAAGCACCAGTAATGATACCAGCCTGTTGGATCATCCATCTGCTCTTTGCTTGTTTTTTGAGTATAATGAATCTCCCCTGGATGAATAATATCCAGCTAATGCACTGCGCATATTAGCTTCAAGAGTATTCAAGTCAGTGCACCTTTTTGATGGGTCTCTTTCTATCATTGAATTTATTAATGCTGTTGGGGCTTCACCTATCTGTGCAGCTATGTGAGAGGGAACATGTTTATCTTGATTACATTTATAGTTAATTAGTAAACCAAGTGAACTGTCACTAGGAAATATTGGTTCTCCAACTACCATTTCATATAAGATAACACCAAGAGCATAGATATCTGTGAAACTATAATGCCCACTACTAAATACCTCTGGAGCCATGTATTTTGGAGATCCAAAACAGTCTACTGAACCCGGAGAAAGAGATTCTGCACTCATGAAATCTCTTGAGTCAAGCCCTACAATACTACCAGAAAAAAGTGCAATTCCAAGGTCACTTATCTTTATGTTTCCTGAGTTTCCAGAAAAATCTGAGTTTCCTGAAGCAGAGGTAATAAGTCTTGCATAATTATCAGAATGATGAACAAGAAGATTATCTGGCTTTATATCACAATGATAGACACCATGTTGATACAACGTATTTAATCCAGGCATCAATTGCAGCCCAAGATTAAGAGCTGCTTCTAACCTATCTTCGACTGTCAAACGATTGAATTCTAATGAACCTACTATGCCATTAAGATTTCCTCCTGACATAAATTCAAATACAAGACTTGCTATGCCCCTGTCAAAGTCCCCTTCATCTGACAACCCATAACCATAACAGTCCACTATCCCACTATCAGGGGCAAGTTGGGTAAGGGCAAGACTGATTATGATCTTACGTTCAATAGGGAAAAATTTACTTGAGAGACCATCTGGATTTGGTACAACATAAGCATATCTTCTTCTATCCTTAACAACAGGATAACAAGATGAATAATTACCATGAGCTATGGGCATGTCATCTGGGACAACATTAAATCTGTTATGGTCATCAAATATGGGCTTTCTTCCACCTGTAAGGTCTAATGCCCTAAAATGGCTAATAACACCTGCCAGCTCATGAGATAACTTTCTCTCGGCAGCAACAGCCGATTCTTGGGGTCTAAGCTCCAGATAAGTTTGTCCCCTCACCCCTGCATCTAGAAAAGATTGATCAGATAAAGGCTGTTCTCTTTTTCTTTCTATAGATAAATCAACAAGCTCAATGAGATGATCTCTATCCACAGGCTTACTTAGATACTCCTTTGCTTCTTTCCGGATTGTTTCTACAGCCTCATTCAAGGTTGGGCGACCAGTGATAAGTATCGAATCTACAGGATGTAATCTCTGAAGTTTCTCAAAGACAGCCATCCCATCTAAGGACCTACCAGGGCCATACCTGCCGTCAAGGTCTATTATAGCTACATCTGGCTCGGGATCTGTCCTGCCTACAAGATCAAAAGGACATTCTTCAGGCTCAACATGGGTAACACGATAAGGTGTCCTTTCTAAGAAATTATAGAGAGTAAACCTCATTCTAGGTTCCTCTACAACAAGGAGTACATTCCCCCTTGGATCTACTACATTATCAATAGGCATCTCTATCTGCTCCCATTTTCATTAGAGAAAAACGCTTTTCTACTTATAAAGGTTATAGGTGTTTGATAGAACTAGGCATTGAATTGCAAAAAAGAGTTCTTTAAGCTACTTTAAAACAATCAAATAATCTTAAGATAGTCTTAGCAACAGTACCTTGATTCTTTGAAGTTAAAAGATTAAATCTGAATCTATTTAATCGTCCAATATCCAGATGTGACCCATCAATCATCTCCCTATCACTTATAACTCCCCTTTTAAAAAGTACATCTTTTATTCCAGCAGTTATATGAGAATAATCTGTACCATAAACCAGCCTCCCAGCCAGATCCATAGACATTTGAAGATTAAATTTATCATTCAAATCTACACTAGGATCAACCATAGCATCATAAAAAGCCCTAACAAATTCTGGAGCTATATTAGACATACTTGGAACAATTCCATCTGGTTTTCTATCTCCAGAAAAAGAATCAAAAACACGTTTCTCTGAACCTTGAAAAATCTTGAAATAATCTCCACCTTCTGAATCGACTTTGCCCATAAGCCTTCTAAAATATTTTATATCCCCAGAACTATCTTTAATACCTACAATATTAGGATGTTTTGATAAATGAGCAACTAATCTAGGTGATATGTTGTATCCTAATTTATTATTATGAATTCCAGGATTATTATATATAACAAGAGGTAATGGAGAATAATCTGCAAGACGCAGTAACAACTCCCCTGCAGAAGCATTAGTGATCCCCTCATAATAAAGAGGGCATACTAAAACTGCATCTGCCCCAACCCCTACTGCATCATCTATATTCATCTTTGTTCTATTAAAAACCCAATAAGAACTGCCTAAACGCCAATTATCAGTTACATTAGCAACAACAGGAACCCTACTAGCCACATACTCAACAACCAATGCAAGATTATGTTTTCTAAGATCCCTATCCATATTACGAAACTCGCCGGTTTCCCCATTAACTAGAATACCATCAACCAAAGGAAGACATGTTTCATCTAAACTATCACCTAAACCAATAACTTGATTTACAACTGCATTTAAAGAAGGAACAAGAATGCCCATTGGATCAAGAGGATAAGGTGTGTTAAAACTATCCAGGGTATCATAAGGATTAACTAAAGGAACATAAATTCCACCAAACCTATCCAAAAAAACATCCCGTTTCATAATACCTGAAGTTGCTTTTCATCTTTTAAATCTATTGTTTTTTATATAAATTATAATCATAAAAAAATATTTCAGTAAGATTTATAAACTTCTTAGTTTTTCTGTGTATACGGTGGTTTGAATCTTAAAAATTGCCGTACTAGGCAGCACAAAAGGAACTGATTTACAAGCAGTAATAGATGCTATAGAATCAGGTCAATTAAAAGATGTCGAGATTTCTTTTGTATTAAGCAATAAACAGGATGCATATATTCTGGAAAGAGCAAGAAAACATGGTCTAAAGGCTATTTTCCTGGATGGAAAAGGAAAAGAGAGAGAAGATTATGACATGGAAGTTGATAAATTGCTTCAAGAGCATGATATTGAACTGGTACTTCTTATTGGGTATATGAAATTGATGTCTTCTGGATTTGTGCAGAAATGGTTAAATAAGGTTATGAATATACATCCATCTTTACTTCCAAAATATGCAGGCGGGATGGACAAAGGAGTTCATGAGACAGTTCTTGAGAATGGAGATAAAGTAACTGGTGCTTCACTTATATTTATTGATGAAGGGGCAGATACAGGTCCGATAATACTGCAAAAAGAAGTCACTGTTGATGAAGGTGAGACAGTTGATACATTAAAAGAAAAAGTACAGATTGCAGAACAAGAGATAATAATCAAAGGGATTGAACTATACCGAGATGATAAGATAAAAGTCGAAGGAAATAATGTTCAAGTCTTAGAATAAGGGGATGATTAGAAATGATAAAAAGAGCATTGATTTCAGTCTTTAACAAAACAGGAATTGTAGAATTTGCAAAAGAACTTGATTCTTTAGGGGTTGAGATATTATCAACAGGCGGTACTGCCAGAAAACTTAAAGAAGAAGGGGTAAAAGTGAAGGATGTTTCTGAGTATACTAGCTTTCCTGAGATGATGGATGGTCGGGTAAAAACATTACACCCTAAGATCCATGGCGGGCTTCTTGCGTTAAGGGGGAAGGAAGAGCATATGGCTCAGGCAAGAGAGAACGGAATAGATATGATTGATATGGTCGTTGTTAACCTGTATCCTTTTGAAGAGACTGTAAAGAAAAGATTAAGTTTTGAAGAGACTATTGAGATGATAGATATTGGAGGACCTTCTATGTTAAGGAGTGCAGCAAAAAACTTTAAAGATGTTATTGTCATAGTAGATCCAGGGGATTATCAACCAATAATCGAATCTATAAAAAACAATGAAGAGATTCCAATTGAGAGAAGAAAAGAATTAGCAAGAAAAGTATTTGACAGAACATCTGTATATGATTCTGCTATTGCAAAATACCTGAGAGTAGAGGAAGGATTTCCTGATTCTATCTGCTTAGCTTACAATAAAAAACAAGATATGCGTTATGGAGAAAATCCATATCAGGAAGCTGCATTTTACGTAGATCCATTATGCAAGGAACCAGGTATAGGTCAGGCAGAGCAGCTGCATGGAAAAGAGCTTTCTTATAATAACATAATGGACAGTGATGGGGCATTGAACATTGTAAAAGAATTTTGCGAACCCAGTGTTTCAGTTATCAAGCATGCTAACCCTTCTGGAGTTTCAGTTTCAGAAAAGATAGAAGATGCATTAGAAAAAGCATATAATGCAGATTCATTATCAGCATTTGGATGTATAATAGCTATGAATAGGGAATGTAATAAAGCTTGCGCAGAATTTCTGGCAGACAAGTTTATTGAAGTAGTTATAGCCCCAAGCTATGAAAAAGAAGCATTAGATCTTTTGACTCAAAAGAAAAACAGAAGAATACTAAAACTATCTTCATTGCAAGCTTGCTATAAAGAAGACATCAAAGAAAAACTAACAACAAAAAAAGTTGTAGGTGGGATGCTTGTCCAATCAAGAAACTTTCCAAATCTAAATCTGGACGAGGTAAAGATTATTAAGAACGAAAATCCTTCTAAAGAGGATATCGCTAAACTGACACAAGAAGCAAAAGATGGAGTCTTAAAAGAATTGATATGTGTAACTAAGAAAGAGCCTACACCTGAACAACTAAAAGATATGGTCTTTGCTATGAAGATCTGCAAGCACGTCAAATCAAACTCTGTAATGTATGCTAAAGATTTGGTAACATCAGGAATAGGTGCAGGACAGATGTCAAGAGTTGATGCAACTATAATCGCTACAAGAAAAGCTCAAGGAAGGGCAAAAGACGCTGTGATGGTCTCAGATGCATTCTTCCCATTCAGAGATGGAATAGATGAAGCAGTAAAATCAGGAATAACATCCATCATCCAACCTGGCGGCTCTATAAGGGATAAAGAAGTTATAGATGCAGCAAATGAACATGGGATAGCGATGGTATTCTCAGGTACTAGATTATTTTTGCATTAAAAAATGCAGGAAATAAACGCAGAAGGATTTAAGCAAAACTGGGAGTTAGACCCTAAAGGATAAGAAACAACAAAAATATGTTCAGGATTCTAAATCTAATAGATTATCCGATCACTTCATATTAACAGTGATCGCTATTATGCGTTTTTTCTGCAAGAAAAAAAGCCGAAGGCTCAGTTAAATTTAATTTTCCTATCAATTCTGCGAAGCAGACTATATTTTTAAGGGAATTCTTTCTCTAGCTCGAAGAACTTTTTAGTTAATACATCCAGGGCAATTTCGTATCAAGGACAAAGTCCCTTATGGTTAAAGAAGTTAGGGGGTCGCCTGTTCCCAAATGGTATTAAAAAAAGAACGATACCTATCAGCATTGTTTTTTGATGTTATGACAAAAGCAGAGGGTTTTTCTCCCCAAATAATAGTCATTACATTATTTTCATAAATAAAAATTCCAGTTGGTAATATTAATGAGGTATAGCGTGTATCTAAAGCGCATTCCTTATAATATTTTGAGAATATTTTTTTCAATTTATGAGGTGCTATTAATTTAGCTTTAATTTTCTTTGCCCTTCTTTTTGCATGAAAATTTAAGAAGAATATTTTTAATTCTTCTGTACTCAATTCTTCCCCTAAGGTAAATACCTCATAACTTCCATTTTCAGGAATGGTTTGGAGAAGTCTTTCCATTGCAGTCTTAAATCCCCTTACACCTTCATAAATAGTTGCTTCTTGAGCTTTCTTTCTTAAATTTTGTTTAGACTTTAATTCAGGAATAATTTCTTTTATTTTCTTTTTCTTTTCATCAATAAAATTAAGCAACATTTCAGGATCTGATGCTTGAAAGTGTTTTACTTTAGAAACGATTATATAGCTCGCAAGACCTTTATTAATTAGTTTTTCCAAAGCTTCATATACTTTGCAATTAGGAATTCCGGACTTTTTTACTAAAGGACCTGTAGATGTTGAACCTAATTCTAATAGGGCTAAGTATATTTTGATTTCTCTTTCAGTCAGTCCTGCCTCCAGTAATAATTCTGTGTCCATTTAATGATTAATACAGTTTAGATTATTTAAATGTTTCTGTTATTACTCCCAAAGGTGGTAAGTTATCTTTATGAAGTCTTCATCAATCCTATTAGATATAATATGGCACTCTCTAAAAAACAAAAGGAACAAGTTACAAGACAGATTAAAGGAAATCAACACCCAACACATAAAGTAGATATAGCTCTAATTGAGGATTTTAAATTAATGGATTTTATTGTTTATCAAGATATCTTAAACCCTGAAGGTGTTGCTGCTCTTTATTTGGCACAGTGGTTAGTATTTAATAATGGACTTTATGATGGAAAAACTGTAATAGACATTGGCTGTGGTTCTGGGATTCAAGGAATTGTAATGGCTCAATATGGTGCTAAATCTGTTTTATCTAGTGATATTGCAGAAGGTGCTGTAAAAAATACAAGAGAAAATGTTACTTCATATGGCTTAGAAAGAAAAGTTAATGTTGTTCAAGGAGATCTATTTGAAAAGATTGATAGAAAAGCAGATTTAATTGTCTTTAATCACCCATTCTTTCCAGCAGAACCATATCCAGAAATTCCTGTTTCTTTAGCCATGTTAAATAATGGGGAATTGATTCATCGATTTTTAGATGATGCCAGAAGGTACTTGGAAATGGCTGGAAGAATAATAATGCCTTATTTTGAGATGGCCGGAAAAGTTAATGATCCCCTTGTACAAGGACCCAAGCACGGATATCAAACTGAAATGAGATTTAGATTAAATGCTCAAGATGGTTTGCAGAAAGGAAATATATTAATCTATGAATTGGGGCAAAAGGCAAGGTAAAGGCGATTTACTTCCATTTTTAGAAATTGCCCCTTCGTTTAACATGAGAGAATTCAGTTTTCTAGTCGAGAAATTAAATTTAATTGCGTATAACAGTGATTAAAGGGTCACCCCTAACAACACTAAGAGAAGATCTCATATTATAAGTAACTTCCAGACCATCAGGGTATTTAACAATCAACCTAGCAGGAAATCGATCATAATCCCCTTTATGCCTGTATGCTGTAACTAAAGAAGTTTCAAGAGCCTCTGCTCCAGTAACAGGGTCTTTGTATAGCCGATTTACAGTATCACCTACTCTTGACTTGGGGTTTACATCAAAAAATGTTTCAATAACAAAACCCCAATTCCAATACTCGGGGCAAGTATTAGTTCTTTCAGGAATATTATCTGATTCTTTATCTCTTCTGTCTGAATTTGTCTCTTGCTGAGCTCCAGATAAAAGGGTAGCATCCTGATCAGAGAGTGGTATGCCTGAAAAGCCTAAACTGATTGCCAAAGCCCACATAACGGCTGTTGCTTTTCTGCTTTTTATCATAGTTAGTTACAGTTGAATATTTATTTAAAAATCTTTTCTAAAATAATCACTAAATTTATTAACAACCTAACAAATTTAGACATATATGGATTATGAACAAACAATAAATTACATATACAACCTAAAAGGATCTGAACATAAAGGTAATTTTAACCTTAGCCTAAAAAATATAAGAATTCTACTGGATAAGCTAGGAAACCCAGAAAAACATCTAAAAGTGATTCATGTTGCTGGAACAAATGGAAAAGGATCTGTTTGTGCAATGCTATCTTCAATACTGAAACAAGCTAATTACAAAGTGGGTATGTATACATCGCCACACCTAAAAGATTTTAGAGAAAGGTTTTTGATAAACAATAAAAGGATAACAGAGAAAAATCTGATCAGATACTTCAATAAGGTAATGCCATTTATCACAACACAGACATTCTTTGAAGTGATCACAGCAATCGCTTTTCTTTATTTTAAGGATAAGAAATTGGATTATCTTGTATGTGAGGTTGGTATGGGTGGGAGGCTAGATGCGACGAACACAGTAAGACCGCTTATCTCTGTAATAACAAACATTGGTCTAGAGCACCAGGAATACTTAGGAAAGACTGTTGAGAAGATTGCATATGAAAAGGCAGGGATAATAAAAAAAAAGGTTCCTGTTGTGACTGGAGCTAAAGGAATTGCTTTCAAAGTTATGAAAAAGATAGCCAGAAGAAATAATTCAAGATTATATATAAGCAAACCAGTAAACTGGATCAAACTAAAACTAAGGGGGGACTTCCAATTGATCAATGCTTCAATAGCTATAGAGACTATAAGGGTTCTAAACAAAGAATATAATCTAAAAATAAACAAGAAGCAGATAAAAGATGGATTGTTAAAGACTATATGGCATGGGCGTCTAGAATTTATTGAAAGGAATGTGCTGATAGATTGTGCACATAACCTGGAAGGGATCAAAACCTTAAAAAAAGAACTATCAAATATAAAATATGATAATCTGTACCTGATAACTGGTTTTCTAAAGAATAAAGACCATAAGAACATGTTGAAAGAGCTAACACCCTTAGCTAAAGAAGTCATATTAGTAAAACCAAAGATACCAAGAGCTATAGACCCGAAAGAACTGACAAAATATACAAAAAATTATAGGATAATAAATGATACAAAAGAGGCATTAAGGTATGCTAAGAAACTAGCAAAGAAAGATGATTTGATTCTGATTACTGGTTCTATATATGTTGTTAGTGAAGTTGTATAGAAGTTACTGGTTTGTATCTGATAGGGTTATTTATATGAACACTATTTAAGAAAGAGATTGGTATTTCTAATTGAGAATTTGAAGGTGCATCATTAGGTGTGGCTGCTCTAACAGGATTTAAATCAAGCACCTCATAGTTTATTCTGGCATCATCCCTAGACCCAAAAGCAGAACAACAATATTTCTCAACTTCGGGAAAATGTCTAAGTAAGTCCCTCAAAAACTCAAATTCAGGGTAATCAACATAAAGCCCTGTTGGGTGTGTTATTCCGACCATATAACTAGCAGTAATTTCATTTCCATTAACAGGAAAGACAGGGACCACATCTGTAGGAACTGCTATTGATAAACCCATCCTTGCTTCACTTAAATCATCCCAAGGAGCATATTCAACTACTCGTCTTACAAGTTCATCATAGGATAATTGTGCATCAAAAAAAGCATATAGTGTAGATGGATCATTAGCCTGCCCATCAAACATCATAGACTTATGGGCTAGATCCATAACTACCCTATCACTCAATTCTGACCTTAATCCTGAAGTAATCATTTCCTTTTGACCCCTATGATATTTTTACCTTACAAACAAGAAGAATTAAAGTCCCTTTTTAAATATGTATTAAAAAGGTTTGATTACTGGTTCTATCTATGTTGTTTCAGAAGTAATTTAACCTAAACACTATTTATAGACATTTCTTCTATGACCTACCTTAATAACCAAAAGAATAAGTTTATTGTGGATAACATCGATCAATAACCTGTAATCACCAACTCGAAATTTATATGCTGGATCATCAACTAACTTAATGATATGAACCTCGGGTCTGATCATGATCCTCTTCAAAGCATTAATAATCCTGCATTGAATATCCTTAGGTAATTTCCTAAGCTGCTTCTCAGACTTTGATGTAAATATTACTTGATAGATAAAGAAATCACCTTAATGGGTTTTGACACAAGAAGTTCAAAAGAAATTTTTAAGAGCATTACAATCCAATCCTCTGCTCAACCTCTTCAAGAGTAGAAAACTTCCCTTCTTTGAATTCTTTTCTGGATTCTGCCATGTCATTTTTGGTTTCTTTGGATAATTCTTTAGTATCCTCGACTAGAGCCCATATAACTTCTTCGTATGTCTCCCTATCAAAGATCTTTCTCTTAGATAATTCACCTTGCAAGTCAGAGCTTATTTGTATTGTTGTTACCATAGTGAACTATAATTGACTATAGTATATAAAGTTTGTGCTTTTTATAAAGTGTGTGAACAATAAGAGCTTAGGAATTCTGATATTTAAAATTCCAAAAAGTATATAAATAAACATATTCTCAATTTATTCTAGGGGTGATTATATGTCAAAAGTATTAGTCGTATTCGGATCAAAATCAGATGAACCTACTTATAAAGAGATTGTAAAAGGTCTAAAAAAACAAGGTATTGAAGTTGAACTAAGGATCAGTTCTGCCCATAGAACACCTGAAGAATTAAAAGAAATTCTAAAAAACAAATATGATTTGATTATAGCTGGTGCAGGATTATCAGCAGCATTGCCTGGCGTAGTTGCGTCCCATACAATAACACCAATCTTAGGAGTTCCCTGCGAAGGAAGTTATCAGGGACTGGATGCCTTATTATCGATAATGCAGATGCCTTCTGGGATACCTGTCTTGAGTGTAGGGGTTAATCAGGTAGAAGTAGCAGTAAAAAACGCAATAAACCTATTAAGACCTTATGTTTCTGTAAACCTGATAAGTGAACTTCCAAACGAAGCGATAAAAAAAGCAGAAAAAATCTTTGAAGAATTCGATATAAAACATACTATGTCAGATTCCATAGATAAAGACAGTATCAATATAGAATTTGTCTCTTTGGATGAATCAATTCCAGAAAAAGATGCATTAATCATATACTGCCCAATCCTATTAAAAGACGACGATAAAGCAGAAGCTGCTTTAAACGTGCTAAAACACAGCAATCATGGTTTATGGGTGGGGCTAAACAATGGAAAGAATGCTGCATTATCAGCAATAGAGATCCTAAACTTAAATGATAAATATACTGAAAAGATAATACAATTCAGAGAAAAACAGAAAAACAAAGTAAAGGAAAATGACAAAGAAATAAGCGCAGGTGATCTATAATGTTAGAAGACAACCAGATAAAAGAACAGATTGATTTCACATTAAAAGGAACAGAATTAGAACTGGGGAAGAAATACAAGGGCAAAGTTAGAGATGTTTACATCGGAGAAGACAAGATATTCTTAGTATCTACAGATAGACAGTCTGCATTTGACAGAAACTTAGCAAATATCCCGTTCAAAGGTCAGGTTCTGACACAGACCTCTGCATTCTGGTTTGAGAATACAAAAGATATCATACAAAACCATGTAATAGATATTCCAGATCCAAATGTGGTTGTCTGTAAAAAACTAAAGGTATTTCCAGTAGAGATGGTCATAAGGGGGTATATAACTGGGGTAACATCAACTGCTGCATGGACAGCATATTCAAAAGGCGAAAGGCAATTCTGCGGAAATACTCTTCCAGAAGGGCTAAAGAAAAACCAGAAATTTGAAACTCCTATAATAACACCAACTACAAAATCAGATGAACACGATGAAAAGATCTCTGCAGAAGAGATCGTAAAAAGAGGTCTTATGACACAGGACCAATGGGATTTTGTTGCAGATAAAGCATTAAAACTATTTCAAAGAGGAACAGAGATAGCAGAAAAAAATGGATTAATCCTAGTTGATACAAAATATGAATTTGGTTATGATGAAGCAGGTGAAATATTCTTGATTGATGAAATACACACACCAGATTCTTCAAGGTATTGGATACAAGCAACTTATGAAGAAAAATTCAACAAAGACGAAGAACCAGAAAACATAGACAAAGAATTCTTAAGGTTATGGTTCAAAGAACACTGCGACCCTTACAAAGATGAAACATTGCCTGAAGCTCCAATAGAATTAGTTACTGAACTAAGCAAGAAATATATTCAGTTATTTGAGATGATAACTGGAAAGACTTTTGAAGCAGATGTTGGAGATGTTTCTGAAAGGATTAAGAATAATCTTAAGGATAAAGGTTATCTGTAAAACTTATTTCTTTTTTTTGAATATTTGTAAATAGATTTAGATAATTTAATTCTCAGAAATTTATTCAAATGCAAATTCCAACTGAGTAGCTGTTGGAACAGGATTACCTAATCTATTGCCAATATATTTCTCAGCACCTACTACTACGGTTTTTCCCATTTTAGCTCCAACTTCAGGATTTACATCCTCAACAACACAAAAGAAATATCCTCCTGCTTCTTCAATAACACCAGCGACTCTGTTCATGAATGTTGATGGAATGTCTATAGGTCTACCTGGAGAACTGATAGACGTGAGAGTTGCAATTTCTTCAGGATTTTCCCCTGTAATAGCATAAGCCATTAGATTTGTAAGACTATTCCTATAGTCAAAATATGAGTCTGAAGGGAATCTCAATACAGTTTTTTTCATACTCACAAGCATATCAATACCAAGACCCTCTCTATCTGATTCAGTAAATGATTTTACACCAAAAGTAGATGCATACCATGGAATGTTCTTTTCTGCTTCTGCCTTATCTATCTTTAGATCAGCCATAAATCTTCTTAACAAAGTTTCATGAGAAGCATCACTTGTCTTGTAAGGGCTAAGACTAAATCCCTCTACGCCCGCTTCTAACTCCAATCCTAATCCATCTGCAAGTGCATCTAGACCCAAATTTGTATAGATTGTCCCATTATGCCCAGTATGATAAGTTATACCTTGTTGCCCAGGGGATTCTTCTGTTAAGTCTTGATAAGGTCTAAAAGTTAGGTTTCTCAAAATAAACTCTTGGTGATTCGGCTTTATTACCCCACCTAGCTCTTCAGGATTATCAATTAATCTGCCAATTGCAAGACTAATGAAAATCCTTAATTCTTCACTATTCATATTAATCAAGAACTAATTAACATTTATAAAATTATCCAAGATAATCAATCCATCAGATATATCGCCAAAAAACACACTTAATGGTTAAACCGAACATTTTAGAAGCCTTAATCTATATTTTACTGTTTTAAACACAAAGTTTAAATAAATGACATCTTAATTTTTTATTATGAACTTTAAACAGACAGCACTAAAAGCAGCAAAAGAAGCTGGTAAGATTCTATCAAAATACTATTGTAAGAACGCACCTAAAAAGCTGAAGAAAGACAATAGTTATGTAACTAAAGCAGATGTAGAAAGTACAAAAATAGTAAGAAAGATAATTTTAGGGCAATTTCCTGATCATTCTATCTTAGATGAAGAACTAGGCCATAAAAAGACAAAGTCAAAATATACATGGATTGTTGATCCTTTAGATGGTACACATAACTTTATCATGGAAAATCCATTATTTGGTGTCTCTATCGCATTAGAGCATAATAAAGAGATAATATTAGGGGTAATCTATATGCCCATATTAAAAAAACTTTATTATGCAGAAAAAGGAAAGGGTGCTTTTTGCAATGGAAAAAGGATCAGTGTAAGCAAGACAAATACATTAAAAAGATGTTTAATGATCTTTGATGCTAAACTAAAAAAAGATACAGATATGAAAGTAAAATTATTGAAAAGATTAGCACCAATTACATGGAGAACAAGGATATATGGCGTAGCTGTCTACCATAACCTGCTGGTAGCAGAAGGAAAATCAGAGATAAACATAGACTTTGACTCACATCCATGGGATCATTCGGCTGCTTTGCTGATAGTGGAAGAAGCAGGCGGTAAAGTGACTGGCATAGACGGAAAGAAGTGGAACCCTTATATCAAGAATTATGTTTCTTCTAATGGGAAAATCCATAAAAAACTTCTAAACGTTCTAAAAAACTAAACATCTATATATTCTACCATAGAAAAGTTTATAAATAACGAACGTTTCATTATTTAACAGAGTAACTTATCCCAAAGTTAATTATAACGGCGGGGGTGAAAACACAATATTTGTGTTTAACCCTTTGTTGTTATAAACTAAAGGTTAAAATGGATTTGTCAAAAATATTCACTAAAAAAAACATAGAAATTCTAAATCTTCTAGAGAAAGAATCATTACATTTGAGAGATATAGCAGACAGGCTGAATATAAGCCCTGCTAAGGTACATGGAACTATCCAGTTATTCAAAGAACATGAGATAATAACTGAAATCCAGGAAAAAAATAAGAAAATAATCAAGCTAAATAAAAATAATCAGCTTCTAAAAAACATCCAAAACCTTATGGAGGTTAAAGAAGTGAAGCAAAAAGATGAAGTCATGCCTTTATTTGAGAATATATCCCCATTAGATTTCAGATATTATGGAAGGAAAGAAAAGACAAAAGATAAGCTAAAACCTTATCTCTCAGAAGAGGGTGCTGTGAGGTATATGGCTAAAGTTGAAGCTGCTTTGACAAGAGCTGTATCTAAAAAAGGTATATGTAGTAAAAAGATAGCTGATGAAGTAGAACAAGCTTCAAAACAAGTTACTGCTCAGGAAGTCTATATAGAAGAAGATAGGATAAAACATAATATAAGGGCTTTGGCAAATTCTATAAGAAAAAGAGTATCAGAACAGGCAAAACCTTATGTTCATTTTACATCTACATCACATGATATTATCTGTACTGCAGATGCAGCAAGGTTCAAGGATTTCTCAAATGAAGTCTTGATCCCTGAACTGATTAATCTGGAAAAAGCGCTGATCAGCCTGGCGATAAGAGAGAAAGAGACAGTGCAGATGGGAAGGACGCATGGACAGCATGCAGTCCCTATAACATTTGGATTTGCAATTACACAATATGTTTCAAGACTAGGCACAAGGATAAAAGCGATACAAAAAAGTGCCAATAATCTAAGGGGGAAAATGGCTGGAGCAGTCGGATCTTACAATGCATCAGCTATATTTTTTAATGATCCTGAAGAGTTTGAAAGAGCAGTCTTGTCAGAACTAAAGCTAAAACCATCTCCAATCTCTACACAAGTAGTAGAGGCAGAATACATGGCTGACTTTATACATGCTGTGACGAGCTGTTTTGGGGTACTGGCTAACTTAGCAGATGACATGAGGCATCTACAAAGATCAGAGATAGGTGAAGTTGCAGAAGCATTTGGTAAAAAACAGGTTGGTAGTTCAACAATGCCTCACAAAAGAAATCCTATTAACTTTGAAAATGTAAAATCAATGTGGAAAGAGTTCATGCCAAGGATGTCAACACTATACATGGATCAGATTTGTGAGCATCAAAGAGATTTAACAAATTCAGCAACGTCCAGGTTTGTACCTGAGATATTAGCAGGACTTTATGTTTCTATAACCAGATTGACAAGAACAATGGGCAACCTAGTTGTAGACAAGAAAAACCTGAAGAAAAACTTTGATATGAATAAAGAGATGATAACTGCAGAGCCTGCATATATATTGTTAGCAGCGCATAACCATCCAGATGCTCATGAGCATATACGTGAATTGACACTAAAATCACAGCAGACAGGAAAACCATTCAGAGAACTATTATTTAAAGATGAATCTCTAAAACCTTACTTAAACAAATTCAACATTAAGCAGATACAGATACTAAAGAATCCTGAATCTTATATTGGGATAGCAGGTAAGAAAGTAAAAAAGATATGTGGTTTCTGGAAAAAAGAATTGAAAATTTGATAAGTTTATTGACCAAATGCTCTGTTGAAGAATTGACCTAATTCTATTTTTTCAGGAGGATTCAAACCATCAAATGTTTCAAGATTTACTTGTAAAGATGATACCTGTTCCGTGATAAGATTATAACCTGGAAAAGTACGTCTAGCTAAATCTAAAAGATATGCATTACTCTCGGAACGAACCGTATACATAGCCCCAGATAAAGGTCCTGAAACTCCAAATTCAGTGCCCCTAAGAACCTGATGTTCATCCTCCTGATGCAAATGTGCTGACCTAGCAGCATCTTCCAGATCACCCCTCATTGAATTATCAGTATATAAAATAACAAAATAAATAATACCTGCGTCAGCCTGGTAACCTAAGAATAAATTAGGTTTAGCTTGTGAGCCTCTTGTTGGTGCAGTAGGAGTTCTATCATCAAAAAGGCTTAGTTGTCCTGTATAAGGTCTAGACCCACCCACACTAGGGCTTCCCCTATTATAAGGCGATCCTTCAAATACAGCAGAGCCAGTATCACGGCTAGGATTAGAACCTGAATTGCCATATCCTGGATTAGTCCTATCAAATCCAGTAGATGATGGCTGTTTTTGGCTTTGATCCCTACGTTCTCTGACTAACTCAGCTATTGTCGAAGTAACCTCACCCTTATCTACTATCCCTTGTGTTGATGGTTTGAACCTCATAACTGTAGCAACCCTGCTTTCCATATCAGCTGACCATGGGTTGGCATACTGAAAAAGGTCTGAATCTCCAGAATATCTTGGAACTCCCCTGCCTTTCCAAAACTCAGCTAATTCTTCAAGAACTCTAAAATTTATTTTGCCTATCACAGGCATTAATGTCTTATCATAAAAAGAATCAAATCCCTTCATACCATCAAGATAAGGTTCTAATGCAGCCTCTAAAGGATCAATCAATATAGGTATGTCTATTAAACCAACTGAACAAACTACGCCGGTTTGACCCCCTGTTACAGTATGATAAAGTCTATCAACTAGAGCCCTACAATCTGAAACATGCTTTCTATCTTCTCGTGCAAAACCAACTAGATTATCAGCAAGGCCTAAGGCTTTTTCTAAATCACGAAGATATTGGGGATCTAATGTATTGTGATCTAGCTTGTCATCGAGTTTTGGTAAAATCTTACGTAAGGATCTGCTTGCCTTAGTATACGCTCTTTTTGATTCTTCTTCAACAGGATCAACATGAGATTCTGGCCTTTGCCTGCTATGGTCTTGATCTGGATGTTGTCTATAATATTTTGCCCTACGACTCCTAGAAAGATTATCAGGATTTACTTGGGTAGACCTGTCAACTAGGGGTGCATCATTATGTTCAGGACCTAATCTTTCTGTCCTAATATCAACTGAGTTCCACAATTTTGATAACCATTCCAATCCTTTCATGATAACAGATGAAATTGAACTGCTATTTATAAAAATTATGGTGATTGACTCTTCTAAAGTGATTAATTAAAACAAACCAAACTTTTAAATAATCTAAACAAATTCATCTTGTTATGGACAACACAGACTATCAAAAAAGAGAAGCAAAAGCAGTTGAAGCTATAAAAAAAGCAATCCCTTCTAAATTAAAGCAGAATATGGATCCTAGTTCAGAAGGTCAGTTTGCAGAACTCTTTGAGAATAAAGAAGTGTTTCCTAATCATCTTATGGCATGTGCTATTGATGGTGTTGGAACTAAACTTATTCTTGCAGAAGCCATGGAAAAGTTTGATACAGTGGGTATTGACCTTGTAGCGATGTCTTCTAATGACTTAGCAACACTTGGCAAAGTCTCACCATTTTTGTTCATCGATTATTTTGCAGTCCAAAGTAAATTCCAAGAATTAGGATTAACTGGAGATCTGATGAAAGGTATTGTAAAAGGATTAGAGATGTCAGAAGTTGGAGACATATTAAGATCTTCAATACATATCAATATGGGAAAAGGTGAGACGGCATCTGTAGATGAGCTGATATCTGCTATAAAACCAGGGATGGGCTTTGATATCGCAGGCGGATTAATCGGTTTTGTAAAAAAACAAGACATACATACTAATGTTAAGGTTGGAGATAAGATAATAGCCCTAAAAAGCTCTGGTCCACATTCCAATGGTTATACAGACTTAAGATTACAGTTGTTAAACGGAGATTTTGAAACAAGGGAACAATTCAAGAAGAACTACAAAGGAAAGTATAAATTAGATGATAAGTTTGAGGATTCAACAATAGGGGAAAAGCTGCTAGAACCGACAAAGATATATTGTAAAAGTGTAGCGGCGATATCTGATAAGATGAAATTAATAGGTATAAATAATACAGGCTATGGTTTAAAGAACTTAAACAGAATAAAAGGATTCCAGTTTGAGATTAATGACCCGATAAAACCTCAGCCAATCTTTGAACTAGTTCAAAAAGAAACAAACTGGAAAGATGAAGATATGTATAGGAAGTTTAACATGGGCATGGGCTTTTTCTTGATTGTAGATAAGGATTCTGCAGATGATGCATTGTCTATTGCAGAAAAGTATAAAGATGAAGCAAAGATTGTTGGCGAAGTTAAAAAAGGCAATGAAACAATTCTGATAAAAGATAATAAAAAGATAGTTTTTGAAGGATATTAATTCTCAACTAATAAAACTTTAACCCCCACCAATTATAGTTCTGGCAATATACTTAACAGAATAAGATATCTCTTTCATGTTTTCTATTATCTTTATCGTAGCACCACACGCAGGCCTAAAATCACATACACCCTTGCATTTTTCATTTCCAAGTGTTAAATCTTCATGCTTATGCTTATGAAATATATCATCGCAAGCAAGTACGTTCTTCTTATTTGTAGATTCTATCCTTAAAGCGATTTCATTATCCTGAGTATAATGAGCCTTCATCACATCAAAATAGCTCTGCTTGATATCATTAAATATGCCTTTTAACTCAAGCCCCCATTTCTTACCTAATTTGGAGTCATTAAGATATCTACAGATCTTTTTTGTACTATCAGCTATCCTTTCTATCAAGGTTGTGACGGTATGGTCTGAATGAAGCTTCAAAGGGGTTGTCCCTAGATTATTAGCAATTCGAACATCAGTTAACCCCATCCTGATTATCCTATATGTAAAAAAATGCAATCGATTCACTTCATCGTCGATATGCGCCATACTTTCTGCATGATCAACACCATCAAAACACTCAAGAGCGTCTTCCATCATAGACCTGGTTATATTATCCATCCTTCTGATAAGGGTCTTGATCTTGATCTCATTTATATTTATTAAATCCTTAGCAACAATACGGCTCAAACTTTGATTGATTATTTCCAGACCTGCAAAACCCCTCAACATGTCCCTTATCTCAATAGAATTATCTTTTAGATTCTTAGAGCTAACCTCAATAATAACATAACCTTCAAGATAAGCAGAAGTTATCTCAGTCCTGATAACATCTAAATTTTTATTTTCTGCACTTATGGTTATTCGCCTTGGCTCTTCCACCTTAGGCTTATTATCATGGGATTTCAACAACAAACCATCTTGATCTTCGATTATTGAAATAAAAGCACCCTTCTTTAATTTATTCTTTATAACCCACTTCTTAGGCAAAGAAACAACATAAGAATTCTTTCCAAAACTAATCAGTTTTCTAAGTTCTATCTTAACCACCCCATTATTTTATAAAATTTAAATATTATATATAAAAACATATGCTACTCAGTTAGTATATATACTATATATGTTATATGGCAAGGTTATATATAAATGTTTCCCCATTAATACAACATAGGGTGGGGATAAAACATAAACTGTAAGGGGTTTGATAGGACTTAGTTTAACCTATACTCAATAAATTCAATCAATTAGTTATAGCCCTGCTCAAAAATGGGGTGGGATGAATGATTGATACAATGCCAGGCGGTGATCCAATAATTTTAGAGAAAGTACCCATCATGACTTACTGTGGGTGTTGCATGAAACCCATGAAATGTATTCATGGTAACATGTTTACATGCCAGATCTGCGGCAGAAACTATGAAAAAGAAGAAGGTGAGTTTATATGAAAAAACCTAAAACCCCATCTGAAGAAGATGAAGATTCATTCTTTAACATACACTTTGACATAAGAGACAAAATGATGGAGTTCAGAGAAAAATGAACAATACAAAAATCTGCAGATATTGTGGGGGGGAATTTTGTAAAATAGATTTTCCTGCGCAATTTGAAAGAATGATAACATGTGGCAGAACAGAATGTATGAGGCAAAGGAGGTGGGAAAGGTTGGGGTATGTAGAGAAAATCAAAGAACTGAAATTCTTGATTTTGAATTAAAAACATCACAAAAGTATTACAAATGCAATCGAAAAGTATTACTTTTCCTTCAATTAACTAAAATTCCAGAATCATACCACTAAAATATGTATTTTCTAATATTTTTGTCGAATAGCGGAAAAAGTTTATAAACTTAAGACTAATAATGAGAAGTATGATAAAATTTGATAAATATAAGAACAAATTTAGAATGGATAAACGACTAAAAAATCAAATGAATTTTGTTAATAGAAAGCGAAAACAAAGTATAAAGGAAAGCAAACTATCGATGGTTTGATCTTAGTATTTTATGTCAAAAACCACCATGCTAAAGCAGGGTGGCATGTTTTACATGATACTAAATTATTAAGTGGTTTTTGACATGCTCAGAATTCCACAATTTGTGGTTTACGCAGTAAACCACCATTCTTAAAAATAGTGGAATTCTGACATTTAAAGAAATGTTTAAGTGGCTTCTTTTATTCTTCTATTATTAATTTCGTTTTAGCAATAATATTTTTAGCTAATTCGAGCTGTTCATCATAAAGGTTATCTTTAAGAGAAAGGCTAGTTCCGTACTGATATTGCTCCCTTACTTCAATCGTTGTTTGTTCTTTGCTTTTTTCAACATCTAAAGTGGATATTTTATCTAACAAATCCCTGTCAAGATCTATTCTTTCATCTTCGATTAAACTATTGATTAAAGCAAAAGTACATTCTTGGTTTCTTGATTCATAACCAAATTTAGCCGCAATCGCAAGTAAGCAATGATACATTGCATAAAATACAGTACTTGCACTTATATCAGAGAAATTTCCTTCTTTTAGGTATATTGTAGCTTTTAGATAATGTTGTGCCTTATCAATATGTTCCTTTGCTTTTTCTTTATTAGAATCGCCTTTAACAAGACCCCTATGAGTTGAAGAATCTTTTAATTCTTTTTCAGCTTTTCTTAAACACCATTCAACCTTATTCTTTACGTGGCTCATTTTTCAAGTAAATGGATAAATTTGTCTTCTCCAAAAGCAATAATCCCTTTTATTGCACTTAGCAAAGCTTTATCCTCCCCTTTTATGTTTGATCTAATATCATTATTTGATTGGTACATAGGATGTAATTTATTAATATTTATAATATTAATGTTTTCGACTTCTTTCTTTAACTTTGAAAACTTTTTTTGGTTAGTGACCAATAAAACATCTATATCATTAATATCACTTTTTCTTAAAATAGATCCAAATAATATTCCAATATCTGCGTTTTTTAACTTTCTTAATTCATTAATCCATACTTTAACATAAGCAGGAGCTTGTTCTACTTCCCTTTTCAGTAGGAATTTCACATATTCTTTTGCAAATTCATTTTTCATATTTAGCTTATATATTCTTGATTTACCTATTTGTTTGGATTTTAGGATACCTTCTTTTTCTAGTCTTTTAGCTATCTTAAGAGCACCCATAGAACTAATATTCAAGTATTTTGCCATATTGTTAGCATTATAGTCTTTTTCTGGGCTCTTAAATATGTTCAATACAAAAAACATCTCATTTTTGGTTATATCATTCATTTATACTCACAGTTTATATATATAAACTGGTAGTTTAAATAGTTTTTGGTTTTGAATTGATTTTTGGTAAGTGGTTTGTAGTTAGTGGGTCTAAGAATAAGATTACAAAACACTAGAAAATTATAAAATGCCCCCAGCGGAAGACGTCATTTAGGTTACCTTTTGAGGCATATATGAGTATATAAAAACCACACAATCCGATGCTAAGTGATGAATAGTCCTTTTTAGTGGAACTGAAGATTTATTATATGGGTGCCAAGATATAATCAGATGAACATCGGAGAATGCATAACAATCAATCTTCTAATAAAAGCTGATAAATTATACATTAATCTTTTCTTGTTTTCCAAAAATATCTTTTCTGCCAATCCTTGCTTTCTCAACAATTAACTTAATTCTTTTAGCTCTAGTTTCATCACGCTTACCCTTTAAAATCCATCTATAAAACATTTTTTTGACTGAAGCAGAAAAATTCTCAAAATTATCTTTGGCCTTTTTATCTTTATCCAAAGCTTGTTTTAATTCAACAGGCATATCTGGATTTTTAGGAATTCCAAAATCATGTGTGGGCTTCTTTAATCCTTCTTTGTAAAATTTCAAACCCTCAGGAGTCATTTTTCCTCGCTTAATCAAATCTTTAGCATATTTGATGGTGTTATTACTCCATTTACTATTTTTATTCCTTCTAGAAAATGTTCTTATATATC
>CAZTWQ010000005.1:90009-92842 GCA_964618315.1 uncultured Methanosarcinales archaeon | reverse complement strand
CCTTTGGTAAACGGTAAAGTTTATAAACCCTAATTTACTTCTACCTAAATAGGCAGGGATGGTACTTAGCTAACGGTTGGCAACCTTCTGGTTGTTTTCAACTGAGGAAAGTCCACCCACCAATAGCCTATGGCTATTATGGTCACTTTGTAACGAAGGTGCAGTAATGTGCGGCAACCGCACAGAAACGAGACCCCCTAAGTAAAGGATGAAAGTTGTGAAGGTTTTGGTGACAAAACTGAGTTAACCAACAGACGTTTCTTAGGAATGGATGAAACGGCGAGACCTGACCGGTGCAAGGCCTTTGAGTCGCTTAGTTAAATGCTAAGGCAAATCAGAATATGATTTGTTACAAAAGGTGGCTTATTCCAACCCTGCCTTTTTATTTTTCAAAAAAAAACAAAATGGGAAACGACAAAATTTCAATGCCTTCTGGAATGGGTGGATTAGTAAGGTACTTTGATGAGTACAAGTCCAGCATAGAATTCAAACCAGGACACATAGTCATATTATGCATTATAGTGATAATTATAATGATATTTCTGTATACTTATGGCAATGCATTATTAGGGATATAAAATGATACCTGGAATGAACCCACGAGCAATGAAGCAGGCCATGAAACGCATGGGCATCCAGCAACAAGAGATAGATGCAACAGAAGTAATAATAAAAACACCTGAAAAAGAATTAATAATAAAAAATCCTCAAGTTTCTAAAGTAAATATGATGGGCCAAGAAACATTTCAAGTTGTAGGCGAAATTGAAGAGCGGGCAATAGAAACAGAACCAGAGATTAATGAAGACGACATCAAGACAGTAATTGAACAAACAGGTGTAGATGAAGGCAAAGCCAAGGAATTGATAGAAAAACATGAAGGAGACTTGGCAGCAGCAATAATGGAATTAAAATCAGAATAATAAAAAATTATTTAAACTTCTACCTTATTATACTGTATTAAATGGAGAAATATCAGCAATTAAGAGAAATTTCCCAAAAAAAGATAAAACTAGCAGACCACATGCTTACCATGACTTATCCAGTGGTTAAAGATCCAAAACTGCTCGTGTCTGTGATGGAGAATATCTTTTTAGCTTTGACAAATGCCCTAGGATCACTATTACATTATGAAAGAACATTCAAAAAAGTTCCTCAATTTGAGGACACATTCATTTCAAAATTTCGTGTATTCAAAGAAAATTGTGCAAAGAGATACAAGATTGAAGAAAGCAACATATCTCTGATTCAGGAGATAAAAGACATAGTATTGCAACATAAAAAAAGCCCAATAGAATTTACAAGAAAAGATTCATTTGTAATTTGTTCAGACGATTACATAATGCAAACAATAACCTTAGAAAAGATGAAAACTTATATCCTAAAATCAAAATCATTCCTACAAAAAATATCAAACATCATTGAAAGAAACAATCAAATATACAACAAGGAGATAAGGAATATCTAAGATGGAAGAAGCACTAGAAGACGCAAAAGAAGAAATAAAGAGAGTAGACCATCTATTCTATGTTAGCTTAAAATACACAAGAACAGTAGATATGTTAAGGACTACAATAGGGAGGATTATCAGTACATTCGACTTTCTGATGTTAAGCCTATTAGAAAAAGCAAAAGCAAAAAAGAAGATTAGCGAAATTCCAGATATCCCTCTTGCAAAATGTGAATTGGTTGAAAGTACATATAAAGATCTTGATATAGAAAAGTACACAAAACTTTATCGATTATTTAGGAAACTGATGAGGGCACCATATACTAAGAGGGAAGAATATCGGCGGCACGTTACCATGATATCTGATCTTGAAGATCATACAATGGAGACTAATATAGATACCTTAAAAGAATCTTATGATCAAACAATAGAATTTCTAAATCTGGTTTCAGAAACAATAAGATCCAAAAAATGATAGAATACGATGGATTATTAGAGAAGGGATTCAGTAAAAAAGAGGCACAACAAACCATAGATATAATCAATAGAGCAAAAGAAGAAAAATCATCAAAGATAAAATTCCTAGATTCTATGATCTATTGGGTCTTGCTTATTGTAGCAATAATCGGCAACTTAGTTATTTCAATAGCATTAATCCCATTCTTACTCGCCTTTAAGAAAATCCCACTGTATTTTACTATTGTAATATTGGCTGCAATGTTCGGTTATTTATTTGATCAGTTGATAAAGGATATAGAAAATCTTGAAAATAAACATCAGATCATAGCATGGGCATTTATCCCTGCTTTGGCAATAGTCAATACGTATTATATGACCTCTTTCGCAAACCACGTAACAAACACATTATCATTACCTTTTGCATTACACTCACCTATCTTGATTAGTATAACATATGTTATAGCATTTATTCTACCTTATACTATACGTAATATAATTGGAGTATCTTCTAAATATTAAAAAGGTAGCCAGCGAGAATCGAACTCGCGTCATAGGATCCACAATCCTATATTCTAACCACTGAACTATGGCCACCATTAAATAGCAATAAAAATCCTAGAAACCTTATAAACTTTTTGGAAAACTAAAATTCCTTTAGAATTTTATAAACCTCAAAACTTGTTAGAGTGTTTTGGAACCAAGTTCCTAGAAGTTTACTCTTCTTCCTTTTTCTTTGTTAATTTTGTAGCATATCCTGCTATTTTATTTCTTAACTTTTTATTAGAAACAGTCGTATACTTTTCTACTATTTTTTTGTTCTCATCAAAGCTTTCCTTGAATTCATCTTTATGTTCTTTCATCAAGTTATTGGTAGTTCTCTTAATCAATTGGTGTTTTATTCTTCCCATAACTTTAGGAAATATATC
>CAZTWQ010000005.1:88572-89909 GCA_964618315.1 uncultured Methanosarcinales archaeon | reverse complement strand
ATTATGTAAACTAAAAACGTGATAACACATCCCAAACTCAAAACCAAAGGTTTTTAAATGAAGCAAAGTTTCTAACTATAAAATAGCCCGAGTTCACTTGAGCGCCTTAGGGTTTAGAACTTTGAATTCTAGGCTATTAAAATAAATTAAACATAAAATGGCAGAAAATAAAGAACCAAGCAATGATTTTAGGCATATTGTAAGGATAGCCAATACCGACTTAAACGGAGCTAGGGCTATAGGCATAACATTGAGACAAATCAAAGGAATTGGTTTCATGTTCGCTAACTTAATCTGTAATATAAGTAAGATCAATAAACAAAAGACCACTGGAGAACTAAACGAATCAGAAATTAAAGTAATAAATGATATTATCCAGAATCCATCAAAATTTGGTGCTCCTGTCTGGATGCTTAATAGGAGAAAAGATGTAGAGACAGGCGAAGATAAACACATAATCTCAGTTGATTTAAAATTCGTTCAAGATAATGATATTAAAACTATGAAGAAAATAAAATCTTATAGGGGAGTAAGGCACATGATTAATCAACCTGTAAGAGGACAAAAAACAAAGAGTAATTTCAGGGAAAATAAAGGAAAAGTGCACTTAGGTGTTAAAAGAAAACCTGGAGCAAAAGCTGGCAAGTAAATTAAATCATAAATGATAAAACTAATAAGGTAAAAATGGGACAACAAAAATCCAAGATTTTTGAGCCCCAGTTTTTAAAAAGGTAAAAATGGGACATCCAAAACTAAAGAAAAGAACATATAGGACGCCAAAACACCCTTGGCAAAAAGAAAGAATAGGGGAAGAAAAAGAACTTCTGAAAGAATTCGGACTAAAGAATAAGAAAGAAATTTGGAAAGCTAGCTCTCTTTTAAGAAAATATACAAGGCAGGCAAAGAAGTTAATTGCCCTAAGTACACCTCAGGCAGAACTGGAAAAAAAACAATTAATAACTAAATTATCTTTATTGGGTTTATTAAACGAAACATCTAAAATAGAGGATGTCTTAACCTTAACATTAAAAGATATACTTAATAGAAGATTACAAACAATCCTTTTAAAGAATAAATTATCAAAATCCATGAGGCAATCAAGACAATTTATAACACATGAACACGTCATTATCGGTGACAAGAAAATAACATCCCCTTCTTATATAGTATCAATACAAGAAGAATCTCAGATTAATTTTGCTTCTAACTCTTCTTTAGCTAGCCAAGACCATCCAGAAAGGTCTTTAGCAAAAGAAGACAAACCAACTGAATCAGCAAAAACAGAAGAAAAGAAAGAAGACAAAAAAACAGAGAAAAAAGAAGACAAACCAAAGAAA
>CAZTWQ010000005.1:63738-88472 GCA_964618315.1 uncultured Methanosarcinales archaeon | reverse complement strand
AGAAGAAAAGAAAGAAGACAAAAAAACAGAGAAAAAAGAAGACAAACCAAAGAAATCAGAGAAAAAAGAAGAAAAGAAAGAAGATAAAAAAGAAGACAAGAAATCAGAGAAAAAAGAAGAAAAGAAAGAAGAACCTAAAACAGAAGAAGATAAAAAATGAGAAGGGAAAACATGAGATGGGGAATTGCACACATTTACTCTAGTTATAATAATACCATAATCCATATCACAGATATATCCGGAACAGAAACATTAGCTATATCCTCTGGCGGACAAGTTGTAAAGTCAGATAGGATGGAATCTTCAGCAACAGCTGCAATGATTGCAGCAAAAAAAGCAGCAGAAACAGCAAGAGATAAAGGAATCAGTGGAATTCATGTTAAAATAAAGGCGCCAGGAGGCCATAATGGACCAAATAATCCTGGACAAGGAGCTCAGGCAGCAATAAGGGCATTATCAAGAATGGGTCTAAAAATAGGAATAATTGAAGACGTAACCCCTATCCCACACGACGGTTGTAGGAAAAAAGGGGGTAGGAGAGGTAGAAGAGTATGATAGAGGTAAGATTCTTGGACCAGGATAAAGAAAAAAACAAACTTTCTTTTGTTTTAATTAATTCAACACCTTCATTTGCAAATGCAATAAGGCGGGCGATAGTTGAAGAAGTACCTACCATGGCCATAGAAGAAGTAGAATTCAGAAAAAACAATTCTATCTTATATGATGAAATAATAGCACATAGATTAGGATTATTGCCTTTAACAACTGATTTAAAATCATATACTATTTCAAGTGAATGCAAATGTGAGGGTAAAGGTTGTGCAAGATGTCAACTAAAGCTAACATTAAAAGCTAAAGGACCAGGCATAGTTTATGCTTCTGAAATAGCCTCAAAAGATTCCGCAGTCAAACCTTTTTATACAAAAACACCAATTGTAAAACTTTTAAAAAATCAAGTACTAGAATTTGAAGCAACAGCGATTTTAGGCAAGGGCAAAGAGCATGTTAAATGGTCACCAGGTCACGTTTATTACAAAAACAAACCAGTAATCGAAGTGGATTTAAAAAAATGTGATGGGTGTGGCAAATGTGTTGAGATGTGTCCGACCAAAACATTAGAGATCAAAGATGATAAAGCATCTGTTTCAAAAGACCATTTATTGGATTGTCACTTGTGCAATGCTTGTGTAGATGCATGCCCTAAAGAAGCAGTGAAAGTTCAAGGCGCAAACGATTTTATTTTTATGATAGAATCATGGGGTCAACTTGATTGTAAAAAAATACTATTAGAAGCATCAAAAATAATTGATAAAAAATTAGATATATTTTCAGAGACACTCAAAAAAGCAAAACTTTCAAAGTGACATTAAATTTTCATAAGAAAATTTATGGCGTCCACAACATTAAATTTATAACACAAATGCAAGGTATTTTACAAATTATTATGCGAGGGTGCCGGAGTGGTCAAACGGGCTAGGTTGAGGATGTTTATCAAAAGCCTAGTGGCTTAGTGCCTGCGCGAGTTCAAATATCAAGCTGTGCTTGATGATTTAAAAAAGCGCAGTTTTTTTGAAAGCCTCGTCTCTCGCATTAAAAATCAAAACTAAAAATATAAAATGGCAAAAAGAACTGGAGCAACAAACCCATTATTATTGGGGTTGATTGAAGAATTAAAAAAGAAATCCATAGATGAAAAAATAAACTTATGGGGTAAAATAGCTTCAGATCTGGAAAAGCCTACAAGGAGAAGGAGAATTGTAAATCTTTCTAAATTGAATCACCATACAAAAGATAATGAAACTGTAATCGTTCCTGGCAAAGTGCTTGGTTCAGGGGATTTAGACCATAAAATAACAATATCTGCTTATCAATTTTCTAATAGTGCAAAAGAAAAAATAACTAGCTGTGGTGGAAAAATAATCCCATTGAGCGAACTAATTCAAGAAAGCCCAAAGGGAAAAAGGATAAGGATAATAGGTTAAAATGATACTAGACGCAACAAATATAATCATGGGAAGATTAGCAAGTTTCGCTGCTAAGCAGGCTCAATTAGGTGAAACTGTAGAAATAATCAATTGCGAAAAAGCAATTATAACTGGAAACAAATACACAACCTTTGACGATCATAAAGTAAAATTAAAAAGAGGATCTAAAAGTACCGGTCCATTTACCAATAGGACTGCAGATCGTTTTGTCAAAAGGGCAATCAGGGGCATGCTAAATTATAAAAGAGAAAATGGAATGAAATCATTTAAGAGAATAAAATGTTATATTGGCGTTCCAGAAAGTTTTAAGGATAAAAAACCAGAGGCACTTAAAAAAATGGACATAACCAAATTATCTATCTTAAAATATACAACTGTTAAGGATGTTTGTAAAATCATAGGTGGGAAATTATGAAAACAATTGTTACATCAGGAAAGAGGAAGAGGGCAATTGCAAGAGCAACCCTGAAACCCGGAAAAGGAAAAATCAGGATAAATAAAAAACTTATAGATTGCTATGAACCACGGCTTTATAGGTTAAAATTAAGAGAACCTTTAATCTTAGCAGGGGATCTAGCAAATAATTTAGACATTAGTGTTAATGTTTATGGTGGCGGAATTGCATCCCAGGCAGAAGCATCAAGATTAGCAATTGGTAGGGCATTAGTTGAACACTCAAAAAGTGAAAAATTAAAGGAAAAATTCTTAAAGTATGACAGGCAGCTATTAGTTGCAGACATAAGAAGGAAAGAACCTTCAAAACCAAACAGACACGGCAATGCTCGTGCAAAAAGGCAAAAATCATACAGGTGATACAAAAATGATAATTCCAATAAGATGTTTCAGTTGTGGCAAACCATTAGGCCATTTATGGGAAGAATATCTTGAAAGAGTAAAAAAAGGCGAAGATAGAAAAACCGTAATGGATGAATTAGGTCTGGAAAGATACTGTTGCAGGTCTTTATTTTTAGGTCATGTTGACTTGATAGATATAGCAGCTCAGTTCAAAAAGGTTTGAAACTATTCTAAAATTTTTATTTTTTTTCTTAATATATTTATTCTAAAAACCCAAATATTTTAATATTAAATTTTTATAAGTTTGCCTTTCAAAAATTCTACAACTTCTGGGGGAAATTTGATTTGAATACTTTCTTCTTCTTGTGCAGAAATAAACCTACCACCCATATACCTTACCCCCTTTTTAGGCGTAAATAAATCAACATGCAGGTGTGGGTATTGTGCATATCCTGAATCTCCTGAAAATCCAATCAATTCTCCCATCTTTACGTTCTGTCCGACTCTAACAAAATTACCTTCATGGGCTAAATGGACATACTGGGAATAAATGTTTTTTTTATGCTTTATTACAATCACATTCATTTTATTAAAGAAATATTTTGTTAGTGCCACACGCAACCTTTCCATATCATTAAGTGCATCCCTCACATCAGAAGATTCATCTACTATGCTGGAAATTAATCCCTTATGTACTCTTACATAATCTTCTAATTGCCTGTTCTGTCTGTTATATAAGATTAAACAAAGTTCTTGACCTGAACTTATGTTTGAATCTACTTTTACACATGTTACAGTTCCATCACCTATGGACAGGACTTTTGTACCTGCATTAACCAAAAAATCAAACGCATGTAACGTACGTACAACCCTCTGACTATTATCAAATACTGGATGCTGCCATAGGGGATTCTCATACAAAGGTGAAGAGCCCATAGCATCAATAGAATCAAATGGTACGGGGATGTGGTGATAAATTCTATTACCCCAATTCAGTAATGTAGCAATTTCTTGAGGTTTAATACCTGCTTCTTTAAGTTGAGGCGAAAAATAACTTAGATCTGTCAAAAATCTTTCTCTCTTTCTTGGATTTCTATCAAAATCTCTAATAAATGGATACTTCCAAAGAATATCTCTCTTTTGTTCAGATAAAAAGTCTAACATATTAACTAAGTTTTATATCTCATATTTAAATTTGTTGAAGAAAAAAGGAACAACACATAGATTTGATCAAAAACATCAAAATTGGATATAATAGTTTTTGATCAAACAGATTTACAAAACCACCATAATTCAATATCCACTAGCTACATATTTGGCAAGTGGGATTCCTTAAAATTTTAAGGTTTCGGGACTTCTAAAGCCAAAATCCAATACTCACTTGCCACTTGCCAACCACCCCCATAAGGTATTTAAATGAATGAGTCTTACACTATTATAACATAATTTGACTGAGTTGGTTTTAATGGAACAAGGTAAGGCATTGGTTGTTTTTCAAGACAAAAAGATACGGCGAATCTGGTTTAGTGATGAATGGTGGTTTGTGGCAGTTGATATAGTTGAAGCCCTAACAGATTCAAAAGATCCTAAGGGATATTTAAAAGATATGCGAAGGCGTGATGGTGGTTTTGCTGAAGGGTGGGGGCAAATTGCCACCCCCCTTCCTGTAGATACTCAAGGTGGAATGCAAAACTTGAATTGTGTATCTACAAAAGGTGCATTTAGACTCATTCAATCAATACCTTCAAAAAAAGCAGAACCATTTAAAAAATGGTTAGCCAAAGTGGGTTATGAACGAGTCCAAGAAATCGAAAACCCAGAACTAGCTCAAAAGCGTATGAAAGGACTATACAAATCAAAAGGATACTCTGATGATTGGATTGAAAAAAGAGTACGGGGCATTGCAATAAGGGATGAATTGACTGACGAATGGAAGAAAAGAAATGTAGAAACAGATAAAGAATTTGCAATCCTAACTGCAGAGATCTCAAAAGCAACATTTGGCATTACACCAAGCGAATACAAGAAACTTAAAGGATTAAAAAAAGAAAACTTAAGAGACCATATGGATGATTTAGAGTTAATATTCAATATGTTAGGCGAACGAATTACAACAGAAATAACAAAAAACCAAGATGCACAAAAATTTGACCAATGTTCAAAAGCAGCAAAAGAAGGTGGAGAAGTAGCAGGAAATGCCAGAAAAGACGCTGAAACGAAAATTGGTAAGTCAATAATAAAATCTCAGAATTATCTTCAGGATAAGGAAAAAGGCCAAAGAGATCGATTAGAAGAGAAACCAAAATAATCATATAATCCAATATTAATTTCTGACCACAAGTATTTTAAATTCTGCTTGATTTTCAGTCAATAATATGGCAGACTTTAATAAAATAGCCAAGAAATGGCAAAAGATTTGGGAAGAAAAAGAAATCTTCAAAGTTAAACAAGATTCTAAAAAGAAAAAATTCTATGTTCTTGAAATGTTTCCATACCCTTCTGGTTATCTCCATATGGGTCATGTAAGAAATTATTCTATCGGAGACGCATTTGCAAGATACAAAAGAATGCAAGGCTTCAATGTTTTATATCCTATGGGTTACGATGCATTCGGCCTTCCAGCAGAAAACGCAGCAATAAAAAAAAAGGCAGACCCTGCAGAGTGGACAGATAAAAATATCGAAGGTATAAAAGCACAGCAAAAACTTCTTGGCTTAAGTTACGATTGGAATAGAGAAATAGCTACATGCCATAAAGAATATTATAGATGGAATCAATGGATCTTCCTTAAATTTCTGGAAAAAGGTTTAGCATATAAAAAGAAATCTTTTGTAAATTGGTGCCCTAAATGCAATACAGTCCTTGCTAATGAACAGGTCGAGGATGGCAAATGCTGGAGATGCAAATCTGAAGTTGATCAAAAAGAACTTGAACAATGGTTCTTCAAGATAACTGATTATGCCAAAGAGCTTCTAAAAGATATCGATAAATTAGAGCATTGGCCAGACCGTGTCAAAACAATGCAAAAGAATTGGATAGGAAAAAGCGAAGGGACAAATATACACTTTAAATTAGAAAATTCAGATCAAATCCTAGAAACATTTACCACTAGGTGTGACACCATTTACAGTGTTACTTTCATTGTTATTGCTCCAGAGTCCCCCCTTGTTCTAGAATTATCAAAAGGAACAGACCAAGAAGAGGAAGTAAAAAAAGTTCTTAGAGAAATCAGCAAACAAACAATTATTGAAAGAACAACTCCAGAAGGCAAAGATAAGATTGGAGCATTTCTTGGAAAATATGCTATTAACCCAGTAAATGGGGAAAAAGTCCCAATCTATGTTGCAAATTTTGCGTTAATGTATGGCACAGGTATTGTAATGGCTGATGCCCATGACCAACGTGATTTTGAATTTGCAAGAAAATACAAAATTCCATTAAAATTTGTCATAAGCGACGATGGTTCTGAAATTAATCCAGAAAAGGCCACAAGAGCATTCACTTCAGATGGTATTATTTATAATTCAGGAGATTTTTCAGGAATGAATAACAGGGATGCTCTTCCAGATATGATGGATTGGATTGAAAAAAAAGGTTATGGTAAAAAGACCACTAACTACAAACTTAGAGATTGGCTTATCTCAAGACAAAGGTACTGGGGAACACCCATACCTGTTGTATACTGTGATAAATGTGGATTAGTGCCTTTATCTGAAAATGATTTACCAGTGGTCTTACCAAAAGATGTTAAATTTACTGGAAAAGGAAACCCACTTGAAACATCTGAATCTTTCAAAAAGTGTAAATGCCCTAAATGCAATGGCGATGCAAGAAGAGAAACAGATACAATGGATACATTCGTAGATTCTTCATGGTATTTCTTAAGATATTGCAGTCCAAAAGAAAATAAACTTCCTTTTGATAAGAAACTAGCAGAATATTGGATGCCGGTCGACCAATACATTGGCGGTATAGAACACGCAATATTGCATCTACTCTACGCTAGGTTCTTTACAAAAGCATTAAGAGACTTAAACTTAATAAAATTTGATGAACCATTTACCAGATTATTAACTCAAGGCATGGTTATCAAAGATGGCGCAAAGATGTCCAAAAGCCTTGGAAATGTAGTTGATCCAAAAGGGATAATTGATAATTTTGGTCCAGATACTGCAAGACTTTTCATGTTATTTACAGCAATGCCTGAAAAAGAACTAGAATGGTCAGACCAAGGGGTAAATGGCTCTTTTAGATTCATCAACAGAGCATACGCTTTAGTAGAGAAACAACCAAAATTCAATGATGAAATAACTAATAAAGACAAACACATGATTTCAAAATTAAATAAAACCATAAAGAAAGTAACAGAATTTATTGAAGAATTTAAATTAAGCCTTGCAATTGGCGCAATAATGGAACTTGTAAATGATGTTTACAAATACAAAGAAAAAGAAGTGAACAAAAAGATATATTCTGAATGTATAGATAATATCAGTTTATTGCTGGCACCATTCATACCTCATACTGCAGAAGAGATGTGGGAACTCTCTGGAAAAAAAAGCATGATTTCAGTAGAGAAATGGCCTTCTTTTGATGAATCAAAGATAGATTCCAAAGCAGAAGCAGGAGAAACAACAATCTCACAAACAATAAAAGACATAAAAAGAGTTTTAGAACTGATAAAAGTAGACCATCCTAAAAATATAAAAATAATAATCTCACCAAAATGGAAATATGACCTTTTCACATTATTAAAACAAGAGATACAAAAAACCAGGGATATAAAATCACTTATGCAGTTATGCATGGGTGAAAAAACACTAAAACAATATGGAAAAGACATATCTAAGATAGTACCTTCGGTAATTAAAGACCCTTCCAAACTCCCTGAAGTGATGTTATCACAAGAACAAGAATTTGATAATATAAACAATTCTATAGAAGACATAAAAGAAGAATTTAAGTGCGAAATTACAGTCGAACTTGCAGATCAAAGCAAAGAGCAAAAGGCAAATAACGCATCTCCTGCAAAACCTGCTATTTTGATAGAAAACTAATTCTAAGTTCAATATAGCTAATATACAGTAAAATTTAAATAAACTAACTATTATATCCTCTCTAGAGGGGGTGTTGGATTGAAAGACTTACAATCTAGTATTGAAAAGCTTAGAGCTAAACAGCTTGCTCTTAGGAAGTTAAAACTCCATCATTTTACAAAAGAAGAATCACAACAAGAGCTAAATCAATATACTAATTCTTTGTCTAAAGAAGATGTATGCAAATACATGACAGGAATTTCTGGGATAATCAATCTATGTAATAACCACTTCGAATGCAAATTCAAAGGTGAAATATACAAATCATTTACAAAAAACCCAAGAAAAGAATGTTTAAGGGCTCGAGCTGTAAAATTTGAGAAGATACTTGAACATTAATATTCTTTCTTAATGAATATAGACCATATTGATATTACAAATACCTTTATTGAAAGCAATACTAATGCTATTGTAATTGTTATTTCCTTCCAGTTTTTCTTACCATCTTCAATACCTACTTCACTTTCAGTTTTACCATCCCCTAGGACTGCTTCATTAGTATCCTCAAGATTATTGATAAGTTCAGGCACCCCCTCAGATTTATTTATACATTCATCATCAAACTCACATAATTTATTACCATCAACATCAGAAATATCATTCACATGCAAAACTCTTGGTTCACTATCAGAAGCATTAACAATAATAAAACTCAGTAAAAAAACCAACAATACTATAATTTTTTTCATATTCTAACTTATAGGCTCATAGCATATAAATCTTTTGAAAACCAAAATTTATATTCTAAAATATTTTCTAATCATTCTAAAATAGGAGGTTTTAAATATAAAACCCCCACTTCTAAATATATTATGAAATCAACTAGTAAACAAATATCAAGTACAGTTTTGCTAGTTGACAAATTCTTTAAATTTGCTCAAGTAGGAAAAATTTTTAATTTTTCTGTAGTTTCACTTCTATTACTTCTAGTGTTATGATTGCCCTAATTCTTATAACCAAGAGTTAAGGGCCATAGGAAACTTTTCTTTTTTAATTTTAAGACTTAAATATAAGAAACTTTTTAAGACTAAATGTCTTAAAACGGTTTTGAAAATGGAAAATTTCAAAAAGATTTATAAAAAACTAAATTCAAGGTGAAAAACATGGAAAAAATAATCATTTTTGACACAACATTAAGGGACGGCGAGCAAAGTCCTGGAGCTAGTTTGACTACCCCGGAAAAGCTTATCATAGCTAAACAATTGGCAAAACTAGGTGTAGATGTAATTGAAGCAGGTTTTCCTATAAGCTCAGATGGTGATTTTGAAGCTGTTAAGTTAATTGCAAAAGAAGTAAAAGGCCCAATAATATGTGGATTATCTAGAGCTAAGAAACAAGATATAGACAGAACCTGGGATGCCATTAAATTTGCAGATAAGCCAAGAATTCACACTTTTTTTGGAACAAGCGACTTACATCTTAAACATCAATTTAAGAAAACAAAACAAGAAACAATAGATCTTTCAGTTGAAGCAGTAAGGTATGCTAAGAGTTTATGCCAAGATATAGAGTACAGTGCAATGGATGCATCAAGAACAGATCCAGAGTTTTTGTATGAATTAATAAAGAGGGTAATCGAGGCTGGAGCCAATACTATAAACATTCCAGATACAGTTGGTTACGCAGAACCTGAAGAGTTTGGAGCTATTATCAAGAAGGTTTTTGAAAAATTAGGGCATTTAATAGAAAAAAACAATGTTGTGATTAGTGTACACTGCCATAATGATCTAGGACTAGCAGTAGCAAACTCACTAGAAGCTGTAAAGAACGGTGCAACACAAATAGAATGTACTATAAATGGACTTGGCGAACGTGCGGGTAACTGCTCTCTTGAAGAAATTGCTATGAACATAAAAACTAGAAAAGACTTTTTTAGAGGATACTCCACGAACATTGATACTAAAGAGATACTTCATACATCCCAGTTAGTTTCAAATTTGACTGGAATGGGTGTCCAAAGAAACAAAGCAATTGTTGGTAAGAATGCCTTTGCGCATGAGTCAGGAATCCATCAACATGGACTATTAAATGAGAAATCAACTTACGAAATCATGAATCCCAAAGATATAGGTTGGTCAGGTACTAACTTTGTAATTGGAAAACATTCTGGAAAACATGCTGTAGAGGTTGTTTTGAAAGACATGGGTTATGATTTTAAGAAAGAACAAGTTGATAAGGTTATAACTAAGGTAAAGGAACTTGCAGACAAACAAAAAGAAATTATGCCTGAAGATATTATAGCTATTGCAACAGACGTAGCTGGCGAACTTTCAAAAGAAGAAGAAATAATAATCTTAGATGAAGTAAAAGTCACAGCAGGAAATAAAATAAAACCAGAAGCAACAGTTACTTTGATAGTTGATGGAAAAAAGAAAACAGGCACTGGAAAAGGCGTTGGCCCAGTAGATGCAGTAAGCCATGCAATCAGAACAATGATAGATCCATCTATTAAACTAAAAGAATATGGCCTAAAAGCAATAACTGGCGGAACAGACGCATTAGCAGACGTTTCAATAAAAGTTCAGGACTCAAAATCAAATGTTTTCAAAGCAGAAGCAGTTAATGAAGATATCATTATGGCCTCTGCTATAGCATTGATAAAAGGTATGAACAAAGCATTAAATTTTCAAAGAAACAAACAAAATAAAAAAATACATGCACAGTATTAACATCTCAGAAATTAATTTTTCTGAGTAAAGCACTTCATTCAGAACACCACTGAAGAAGCGCTGTGCCAAACAACCTATGGAGGTAGAAAATGAACGGAGCACATACAATAGTTAAAACATTGATTAAAGAAGGAGTAACTGTAACATTTGGATTTCCAGGTGGATCAGTAATACCATTATTTGACGCTTACCTTGATTATAAAGGCAAGCTAAAGAATATTCTAGTTAGACATGAACAAGGAGCAGCTCATGCAGCAGAAGGATATGCAAGAGCTTCAGGAAAACCAGGGGTCTGTATATCTACTTCTGGACCAGGGGCTACTAACCTAGTTACAGGTATAATGGACGCTTATATGGATTCTACACCTATAATAGCCCTTGGAGGTCAAGTCCCTACGTCATTGATAGGGAATGATGCTTTCCAGGAATCTGATATGATGGGCATAACCTTGCCGATAACAAAACACAATTTTCAGGTTAGAACACCCAATCAGATGGCTTCAACAATTATGAAATCATTTAAGATTGCATCAGAAGGAAGACCTGGTCCAGTCTATGTAGACTTACCAAAAGATACGCAAGTAGGTGAAGTTACAGAACCAATACCTGAAGAAGTTTCAATAGCTGGATTTCAACCAACATTAACACCTAATCCATTACAGGTAAAAAAAGCAGCAGAAGCTATTGTAAATTCCAAAAAGCCATTACTTTTAGTTGGTCAGGGCGTAATAATTTCAGGAGCTTCAAAAGAATTGCATGAATTAGTTGAAATTGCACAAATTCCTGTAACCACAACTTACATGGCCAAGGGGGCTTTCGACGAATATCATGACTTAAGCTTAGGTTCAATAGGTATGCATGGAAGGAAAATTGCTAATTACGCAACAATCCATTCAGATTTGTTAATCTCATTAGGTTGTAGATTCTCAGACAGGATAACTGGAAACCTAAAAACCTATGCAGAAAATGCTAAAGTCATTCACGCAGATGTTGACCCAGCTGAAATAGGAAAGAACGTTAAAGTAGATATACCTATAGTTGGAGATGCAAAAAATATAATTTCAGCCCTTGTAGCCGAGTTAAAGAATCTACTTTTGAAATCGAAGATTTCTAAAGGATTAGAAAAGCAAGAGGCTTTTCAAAACAAACCAAAACCAAAAGAACAATGGGTTAAGAAAATAAAGGAATTCAAGGCATCTTGCGATAAATGTGTTAAAGTTCCAAAAACAGCAAGAATGCATCCAAGGGATGTTATGTACGCATTAAATGGAATATTAAAGCCAGAAGACATAGTTGTTACTGGAGTTGGTCAGCACCAGATGTTTGCAGGCCATTTCTTAAAGATGAGAAAACCCAGAACATTTATCACATCAGGTGGGGCAGGAACAATGGGTTATGGTTTTCCTGCAGCAATAGGTGCAAAAGTCGCTAAACCAGACTCAAATGTGTTTTTAATAGATGGTGATGGATCATTTCAGATGACCTTACAGGAGTTGGCAACAGTAAAAGAAGCAGGAATAAAAGTTATCATCTTGATTATGAATAATTCTTGGCTAGGTATGGTTCGACAATGGCTTGAATTATTCTTCGACAAGCGATATTCTGAAGTTCATTTAGGTGACGTACCAGACTTTGTCAAAATTGCTGAAGCATATAACTTAAAGGGGATAAAAGTAAAGAAAAAGGAAGACCTAGATAAAGCTATAAAACAAGCAATAAGTAATAAAGAAACAACAATTGTAGACATTTTGATAGATAAAGAATCAAATATATTACCAATGTTGCCTCCTGGCGGCCACATCAAAGATGCATTTGGTGGGTGTATGGCAGGACAGGGAAAGTTTTTCGAGGGTGATTTATAATGGGAAAAGAAAGAAAACACGTAATTGCAATGCTTGTTGAAGACCAACCAGGTGTATTGACTAGAATTGCTGGAATGTTTGCTAGACGGGGCTTTAACATAGAGACTATCACAGTTGGAAAAACCACTAAAAAAGGAGTTAGTAAGATGGTAATCACAGCAGTAGGTGATGACTCTACATTAGAACAGATGGAAAAACAAGTAAATAAATTAATTGATACTATCAAAGTTATAGAAATGCCAGAGGATAGTTCAGTTATCAGAGAACTTTGCTTGATTAAAGTAGCCATACCTAATAAAAAAGCAAAAGAAGACATCTTGAGATACACCAAAATATACAAGACAAAGATAGTAGACATAACTCAAAAGTCAGTAACAGCAGAATTAATCGGAGAGCCAGCTAAGGTAGACGCATTTATCGATTTGATGAAGCAGTTTGGGATAAAAGAGATAGCTAGAACAGGTGTAACAGCAATTAGTAGAGGTTAAAGATGGATATTGAAGTCAGGAAACCAACTGAAGAAGAACAAAAAGAAGCTGAGTCATGGGGAATCTGGGAAAAAGAAGTCTCAGAATTTCCATGGGAATATTCTGATAAAGAAACTTGCATTCTGATAGGTGGGGAAGTAGAAGTAACTTTAGAAGATAGGTCCAAGGTAAATTTCAAAGCGGGGGATTATGTGGTCTTTCCAAAAGGCCTAAAATGCACTTGGAAAATCACAAAACCAGTTAAGAAATATTATAAGTTTGGATAAAACTCATATAGCCCTATATATTATATTTTTAACCATTTTATTATTTTATTTCTGCAAAAAAACCCTGAAATAAATAAATTTAAATATGATTTATCTTAAAATGGGTATTATGTGGTTTTTCAAGAAAAAAGTTAAAGAACATAAAGGACTTAAACCTAAAAAAGAGCATATCAAACAATCTTATCAATCTAAGCTAGATGCACTTAAAAGAAAAAAATTTAATATGGATCAGGTTATAGATTTATTTCAGGAATTTATGGGTGAATATTATCATCTAAATTATGAATTCTCATTAGAAGAGCTTAAAAAAGACCTTGACAAAAAAAGGATAAGAAAGAAACTAAAAAATGAGATAGATGAATTCATAGACCAGTTATCTGAATTAAAATATAACCCTAAATTAAACATCCTGGAGATGCATGAGATAATCGATGAAACTAGCCGTATAATCAATGAACTTTGATAATTCTTGAAATGTCTATTATATTTCTAAGGTACTGTCTTGTATTTTGTGTTTATAAGTATTTCTTCTAAGAATAACATAGCTAATCCGATAAAAATCAAGATTAAAGACAGATCAAACGATTTTCTTGCTGTTTTAACAGAAGCAATTTCCTTAAATGAGTTCTCTAAATCTTCTTTACTCTTAGTTCTAAAATAAGTGCCCTCAGAAAGTTCTGCAATCTTCTCTAAACTTTGTTCATCAAGGTCAGATACAAAATCAACCCCTGCAATTTTGCCACCTTCTTCTGTTCCAATACCTATTGTAAATATCTTTACATTCTTTTTTCTGGCATAATCAACAGCATCCTCGACAATAGTCCCTGTATTACTTCGCCCATCTGTCATGAGTACAATTGCATTGGGTCCCCCTTCTTCAAACATATTTGAAGCAGTTATGATTGTATCTCCTAGATTAGTCCCCCCTGTCTTTTTTATCCCCAATACCCCTATTCTATCTTTTAATGTGGACTTGTCATCGCTAAGTTCTTGTTCTTCAAATACAACACTTGAAAAACTTACTAATCCTATCTTAGTTCCCCTAGGGGTATAATCTATAAATTTGATTGCAGTATCTTTTACAGCTTCCATCCTAATCGGTAAAAGATCATCAGCCATCATAGAAGTAGAACTGTCCAATGCTAAAACATAATCAAAAGAAGCTATTTCTCCTTCATACCATAATGTTGCTCCTGTGATTGACATAATAAGGAAACTATAAGCAAGCGTCCTTATAGTTACAATCAGTAGATTTTTACTCCTCAAAAAACCCTGATATGGCTTTCCAAAAAGAAAACCTTTTGAAACCCTTTTCATAGCTTCAAAATTAGCAAACTTAAGTGCAGCAGTCTTTACATACCTCAATGTAAATATATGACCTAAGACTATGAAAGGCACAGCCCACAAAAGCCATAAGTATCTAATTTGAATAAATGTTATCTCCATTTTTTTGCCCTCTTCAAAAATAGATCATACAATGGTTTTACAAAGTCTTTTGATGTATCTGTAATGATAAAATCTGAATTATTCTTTATGAATAATGTTTTTATCTCTGATTCTTGCTGTGATGCTGCCCTTTTGTAACTTGTATTTATTTTATTAGGTTCAATCAACAGCTGTTGACCAGTATATGGATCCTCAATAACTACTTGTGCACTCATTTTAGGTATACTTCTATCGATAGGATCTCTCACCATTATACCAATTACATCATATTTATGCATTACAATTTTAAGATATCTTTTCCAATCTCCACTTAATCCTATAAAATCTGATACTATAAATACAATACCATATTGATCTATATAACTTAATAGAAATTTTAATGCGCTTACTAGATTACATTTCCCCCCATAATGTTTCATCTCTACAATATGCTTTGTGAATTTATAAAAATTTTTTATTCCTTTTTCAGGTTTCTGTTTGTGATTTACAGAATCATTAAATAAACAAAAACCCGCATTGTCTCCTGAATTTAATACAGAATAATAGAGTGCAGATATCATCTCTGCTGAATATTCCATCTTTAATTTTGAAGTAGTTCCTAGTGTCATAGATGCAGATGTATCTATAACAAAAAAGATATTGATATCTCGTTCTTCAACATATTCTTTTATCAGGATGTTATTGGATCTCTTAGATGCCTTCCAATCAATTAAACTGGCGTCATCTTGCTGCCCATATAATCTGTAGCTGTCAAATTCCAATCCCCTCCCCTTAAACATAGATTTATATTTTCCCATAACCCCCCCTGTAACAATCCCTTTTGTTGTTATCTCAAGATGTTTTACAGATCCTATTAGGGCTTTTGATAACTTAAATGCCATTTTATCTTATCGGGACTCGTTTTAATAGCTCTTCTATCACTTGATCAGTTGTAATTCCTTCCGCTTGTGCCTCATAATTCAGAAGAAGTCTATGCCTTAATATTGGTAGGGCGATATTTTTAACATTCTGGGGAGTTACAAAATCCTTTCCTTTCATAAAAGCATCTGCCTTAGCAGCGACAAAAAGCCCTATGGATGCCCTTGGAGACGCACCATAATCTAGATATCTACCGTATTTAAGTTTATATTTATCTGTATTTCTTGTTGCTTCAACAATCCTTACGATATATTCTTTTACTTTATCGCCGACTATTATTTTTTTAACTCTTTCTTGCATCTCTATTATTGTTTTTGGGGTTATCACTTTCTTTATTCCAAAACTATTAAACTCTTTAACATTTAGGTTACTACCTAATATATTTTTTTCCTCAGTGGGTGAAGGATATTTCATCTTTATTTTGAATAAGAACCTGTCCAGTTGCGCTTCAGGTAATGTATAGACTCCAGCTGATTCTATTGGATTTTGTGTTGCCATCACAAAAAATGGTTTGTCAAGATCATAGGTCTTCTTTCCGATAGTAACTTGTTTTTCACCCATGGCTTCTAATAAAGCAGACTGTGTTTTTGGTGGTGCCCTGTTAATCTCATCAGCTATGACGAAATTAGCAAATATTGGTCCTTTTACTGTAACAAATCCCTTTTTTTCGTCATAAGCGATAATCCCCACAATATCTGTTGGGAGCAAATCAACTGTAAATTGTATTCTTGAGCATGTTGCACCAGTTGCTTCGGCTATTACTCTTAAAAGAAATGTTTTAGCTATTCCAGGTACACCTTCAACAAGTATATGGCTGTTTGTCAATATGCCTTTTATTATATTATTTATTACATTTTCTTGACCAACAACTGCTTTAGAAATCTCATTCTTGATAGCATCAATTTTATCTTTATAATGATCTACTTTTGCCATATTACCTGCACCCCTTTTTATTCATTTTTTTATTTTAAACTATTTAAATCTTCCTTTTCCCCTTCCTCTTCAAAAAATAAGATCCTACACCCAATAATATAATCAATACAATAACACCTATTAGCCACCTATTAGCAAGTGGAGAATTTTTTTCCATCTCACTATACTCATCACTAAATCCTTTACTGACCTTCCTACAAGCATCAATTGCATTTTCAAGCAGTACCTTTGCACCATCTATATTTTCATCCTGGAGCTCAGATAATGCCCTCTTAAGCCCAACATCAAAGTCCAGGCACTCAGAATACTCTAAGAATAACTCAGAAACAGCCTCAACTTTCTTTTCAAATTTGATATAATCCATCCCAGCAACCACTAAACCACTGACCATAGTCATTACTTCAGGATTCTTGGATTCTGCAGTAATATCCACATAATAATACCCATACTTAAACGCATCAACTAAAATTTCAGACTTTACAGTTTCAAGACCCTTAATTTCTGCAAAGAATGCATTCTTAAGCTTAACATCTACGCCATCTTGACTTTCAACATTTAGATAGACATCTTTTATCGGGGTAGTATCTTTATTCTTTACTAAAACCTCCATCTTGCCTTCTTCACTCATAGATATTTCCAGCTTCTTATCTGTACTGATTTCTAGGGCATTATCTCTTTTCTTATAGACAACACCCCCACTCCCTGAAATTGTTGTAGTTATAGTCTCTGTAACTTTAGTAGTTACAGTGCTGATATTGGTTTCTGTCCTTATACTCTCAGCTATGATAAATACGCTTAGATTAGAAACACTAAATGTGATGATATTTTCAGCACTATTAACAGTAGCAGGAATTTCTGTCCAATTACACTCAATAGTAGATTCACACTTATAAGCTTCTAGATTACCTTCATCAATTATAGAATCGACAGATGAGCTGTAGTTATAGCTAACATCTAATGTAGTAAATCCCAATGAAGAGTTTATCTCAAACTGATCAATATTTACCCTGTTCAAAGGTGCAGCTATAGTGTCATCTATATCTACAAACTCAAGAACAGAGTTTGTAGATGTATTTATAGTTGCATTATTAAGTGTGATATCTGTTTTATCTGTCTCAATAAGTATATTATACTGCCCAGAAGGCGTCAAAGCAGATATATTTGCCCCCTGGAACAATATCTGGCCATTATTAACATCCCTTACAATTATATTGTTCCCGCCTATGCTTGTTAAGGTTATGCTTGCATTGTTTCCTGCATAGAACTTTAGGTTTGCAGTATCATTAAAAGTATTCTCGTCATATACTGTAGCCTCTATTTCATAAGCCCTGTTTGAATCAGGGGTGTAGTTGTAATAATAGATATATTCCTTTCCAGTATTGTCTATACTATGAGCATCCAACACATTAGAATCAATGGTCAATATAGCCATTTCCAAAGCCAAAGATACGTTAAAGCCAAGAGCAATATTTACTGTATTGTCTACATTTGTATATGTTTTTGTAGTGTTCAGAACAGTGATAACAGGTGGGTCATATAAATCCGGCTCTCCAGATAAAGCAGGTTCGGTCAGGATATACCTTGACATACTATCTCTGGTTAAGGTTACAGTATTAAGTGTAGTATTGATAAGAGGACTTTGTTTTACAAACACACAATCGCTAAGATTACCGCACCTATACATATTGATTGCAGATTCAATGGTCAAAGTATGCTCTATGTCAGAGTAATTATAGGTCATAGTAAAATTAGAAAAGCTCATATTAGCTTCTATATCATACATGACTATCCTTCTCTGTCCAGATGGGTGCTTTGTTTCATTTGTCCTCGGGACATAAGTTACTAAGTTAGTAGTATTGTCGCTGACATTTACATTCTTAAAATCAATCTTCTTAGGCTCGTCATTCAAAGTGACATTCAGGTCATAATAACTAGTACTAGGCATAGTCATATAGGCATAAGTGCCAGAACTCAATATATCACCAGTGCACCTGTCCATAATGATTATCCTACTTATACTTGAACTGGATAGATTGACAGTCTTACTGGAATTACTTACAATTAAGTTGATACTCTTTTGCACAGTCTGGTTATCAATATCCATTATATTAGCGACTAATGTATAAGAGCCAGACACATTAGGTACATAACTAAAGTTAAAGTAAGAAACATAATCACTAGCACCAGTATCATCTATATTGTTGCCTGTCTGCGTACCTAAAACCTCATTTCCATTAGGGTGCATTATGGTCAAATTGACATTTTCAAGCAGACTATCCATATCAAATTCAGTTATCAGGTTAAGATTAGTGTTGTTCATGGTATAAGTCTCATTAGAGCATAGATAACCGACAGATGGGGCAGCTGTTTCACCAGAAGCCCTCCCTAATCTTAACCTTATACTATCTGTAATATTCATCCAAGTACCAGTTGCTGTATTCCATCCATAAGCAGTTATGTTCAGATATCTGGGTGAGGCGCTGGTTATAGTATAGATAGCTGTGTAATATATACTATTGTTTATTGTTTGTAGTTTTTCTATTCCAGTTAAGTTGTTTATATGTATGCTTATGTTGTCTATGTAATCACTTCCATATATAATTGTGGTGTTTATGACAACGCTTTCACCGGACCTTACAATAGTATTGTTTTTTGGCGAGGTAATGTTTAATAATCCTACAATATAGGTTCTATATTCACTTGTGTTTGAATTATTTGCATCGTCATAGCATGTTACTGAGATGTTTCTAAATCCCCCTGAAAGTATTAAAGAAGCGTTTCCATAGCTAGCGTTAGCTGTCTGCACTAAGCTTTGTTCTGCTGCATCAACAACAGGATAGCAGTCTAATAATTTATCTAAGTTGTCCCTGACAGTCCAGTTTATTGTTATTGTTTTGTTGCCTGCTAGGTTGTCTGCAGGGGTTGGGCTGTATAATGTTATGTTCCAAGGATTAGTTAAGTCAATTGTTATGTTTCTTGTCTCTGTTGCGTTGTAGTTGTTTGCTTTATCGTATACTGTTGCATTGTACCAGTAGGTTTTTCCTTCCTCTAAATTAGTGAAGTTTGTCCTATGTAGGTTGTATAAGTTAATTAGTTCTATCTGTGTTAGTGCTTTGTTGAATATCATTACTTCGTCGATTGTGCCGTTATGACTCTCATCATCGTAATAACTATATCCTATCCTCAAATCTTTCCCTGATAGATTCATTGTTCCTGTTGCGGATTCACCAGCGTGATAAGTTCCATCTAAATAAGCATAAGTATATGTTCCATTCCAAACAAAAACTAGATGATGCCATATACTATCATTTAAATACCCAAAATTAAAAGTAGAAGTTCCGTCTCCAAGTTGATTATGTCTAAATACAAAAGAATCGTTAACCATATCAAGGTAAAAATTCGTACTGCCTTTATCTATAATTGAGGGTCCTTTTTCATTTCCTATAGTTTTAGTCCAAGCAGAAACAGTAATTCCAGAAGTATTACTAAATACTTGAAGAGATTCACTATCTTCAATTTCAATATAATCTCCATCACCATCAAACACACCAGCATTTCCAAAATAACCATCTCCTAAATAAGTATCTGAATAATTAGTCCCGTCATTGTTATAATCTGAATAATCCTTATAATCATCATCAAATTTCCAGTATCCAACTAAATTATTAGAAAGATTAAAATAAGAGCCGTTTGAATACATCAATGAAGTTGAATTATATAGGTATATTGTTGAGTTCTTTTCATGTGTTTCATTTACTAAGATTTTAATCTCAAACCAATCATATTTCCAATAGCTGCCGTCTGCCGGCATTGATGAGTCAAATCTTATTACTGGTTTTGTTTGGTCTGTATAATAAGTTCTATTTGCTGATGCAAACCTGCAGTTGCTTAGATTATCACAGGCATAGCAGTTCCATACAAATTCTTTTTCATCTAAATCAGTTAGGTTGAATTTAGTGGAATTACTTAATCCAGCTACATTATTTGTTTGGTTAGCAGTAAATATTCCAGAATAGTTAGAGTATAGTGTAATATTGGCTAAAGTTGTCACTGCATCAACAGCTGAGCAGTTGAATGTTATGTTTTCATAGCTTACACCCCTATCTATTGGTAAGTTTAGTGTAATCGTTGGTGATGTTGTGTCTATTGTTATTGTTCTTTTTTCTGTTTCGTTAACATTACCAGCATCATCTTTTACACTAGTATAATGGGTATAATCCCCATCAGTTAATCCATTAGTTGAATTTAAACCTTGATTTACGTAAAATGTCCATTTATCTATATCATATTTATTTAGGTTTGATGCGTATAGTTGATAGACTTCATCTGCACTTAGACTTCTGTTATAGATACGAACTTCATCTAATCTCCCATCTAATGGCTCTAACCCAGAAGAAAGTTGTGCTCCAAGACCCACAACATTTGCATTTTGTGTTCTTGTTCCCACTTCATTTGTAGAAGCTTCAAATTCTCCATTAATATAAAGCAATTGATCAGTTCCATTAAAAGTTAAACTCACATAATACCATTCACCAGTATTGATGCTATATGCAGAATCTTTCCATACCCAATCATTTATATCAATATCATATTGTAATGTTCCATCCTTTACCCCTAGAGTATACTCATTTACTTTTTTAATTAGTGTTTCATCTGTGGTAGAGTCTACATTAAACCATAAAGAAATTGATATGCTTTCTCCTAAATCTATATCTCCTAAAGTAACACTATCTGTAGTGTCAAAATCAAGTGCAGTTCCATATTTTCCTGCCACAATTTCATCCCCTTCAAAAGAATGATATACAGAAGCATTACTAAATCCGCTTGAAGCAAGATTTACAAAGTAAGTATCATTCTCTCTCAAAACACTTACATTATCAAAGTTATACATTACAACCAAAGAATCATCATAAATACTAAAATTTGTTCCATTCCAATTATACTTAATTTCATTTAAGTTCAATTCTGTTATTGAAATATTAATTTCAATTGAAGTATTTGAAGTTGTTGTGTAATTTGCTAAAGTCGGATTTGTAAAATCAATTAATGGGTAAGTTTGATCAGTTACATTAACCCAAATTATTTCAGAAGCATTATTCCCAGAACTATCATTTATTGTAATATTCAAATTATATAAACCTAAAACTAAAATGGTGTTATTTTCTAAATAACCAGAACAATTAATTGCAAAATTTATTGTATCATTCACACTAAAACAATCAAATTCAGTTTCATCTGTAGCATTTAAATCAACCCCTAATGTTGAACCTTGTGCAATTGTCACATTAACTAAATCTGTAAATGTTGGTGCAGTTATGTCTTCTGTATCAGTCCTTTCACCGATTGAATAATTACTCCACGATGTCACATTAAACTTAACAGTTCCTGCATTAAGAGAAGTAAAATTATGGCAATCAGAACATTCAACTTCATCTTTTAAAATTATTGGATTAGAATAATCTGTTGCCAAACCATACAAAGTTACATTTGCACTTCTATTAAATCCGAGAGCATTAGAAGAATTAACAGAAACAGAATTATTTCCAATCTGAACATCTGAACTTAAATCTATTCCAGTTCCATTGACAGTAGAGATAAAATTAATAACACCATAAGATGAATTCTTAATTTTAATTAGGTCACCACTAGCATGGAATGTATAATTAGTGATAACTTGATCAATGAAAGTATTGCCAACAATATTAGCATCTTCAATATTAAGATCATAACCTAAAACAGGCCCGACAATATTATTATTTGTAAAATTATTATTATCTGGTTCGTCCCCACCATTAATATCAAACCTGAAAACATCCCCTTCAATAGAATTAACTGTATTATTTTCAATTACATTTCCAGTAGATAATTTATTTATATAGAATGCATGACTGGTTGCAGAACCATCTGTATTACCAGAAGTATTAATTATGTTATCATAAATCCTACAATTTTCAGAACTATCAATATTGATTCCGTGGTTGGCATTATCTGACGTTGTTCCAATTGTAGTTATATTATTTCCTTGAATTAAAGTATTTTCTGTAGAACCATCTAACCAAATACCCCAAACTTGATATGTCCCAGTTACAAGAATAACATTATGTGTTAAGTTATTTCCAACCCCTATGTCTTTAATCCCTCCAGTAGTTTTAATATTTCCTCCTGAATGAATTACATTCCCAGTAACAAGGTTATTTGTGGCGCCAACTCCTTCTAATTCTACTCCAAAATTAGCTCCACCTAATGCAAAGGAAACATTAATCAAATTATTTGCAAGTAGGGTATTATCTGGCCCCCCTGTTAACAGCACACCTACATTATCTCCCCCAGTTCCGGTTTTAGTAATTTGCAGGGTATTTAAACTTATATTTCCATTATTTGAAGCATCTATCCTAATGGTTCTTAAAATATTTCCTGCAGCGCCCTCAGTACTCGAACTAATTGTATTATTATAAATCAAGAAATCATCTGAAGAATCTAAATTTAAACCATATATGCTATCTCCTGTTCCGCTAGCATTGATCAGGTTATTACTAATGTTTATTCTATGGGAACTTCCCCTAATGTATACTCCATAATTATCCCCATTTCCATAAGTTGAAATAATGTTATTTTCAATTATTCCGTCGGTACAAGAGCTAAGTTCAATACCATAATTAAGATCATCTTGACCATTTGTAGATATGTTGTTATTTGTTATTATATGTGAATCAGGACCATTTGAGAAAATACCTCGGGCATCATCAGAGCCAGTGTAAACATTATCAGTAGTGATTATATTTCCATCGATCAAAGCATTATGTGAGGTATCAGTTATATATATTCCATAATTATCATGTTGTCCAGTAGAATCTTCAGTACTTCCATTTGTTGTAATGGTATTTGACGTTATGTTTGCACCTGAAGAACTGCCCTCTAACCAAATCCCATAACCCAAACCACTTCCAGATGTACTAATTGTATTATTAAAAAATGTTCCATCGGCAGCATTATTAAAATGAATGGCATAATTGCTATCAGTCGTGTCTGTAGTATTGCCCTTAACAATATTACAATTCTTGATAGTGACATTGTCATATCCCCCAGTATTATCAATTCCTAATCCAGTTGTAACATTCCCGTACGTAATCGTATATCCTGCGCAATCCAAAACAACATTGGCAGCACCAATTGTAAAACAAGTGTCACTTGAATTAACATTTTGCGTTAGTGTATATGTTGTACTTGAATCAAGGGCTCCACACGAACTAGAGCCAGGGACCGGAATGCCCGTACAATCTTTTCCCCCATCAGTGATATCCCAACTGTATGTTCCAATCAAAGTATCATTTCTAGCATTTTCTCCTAAGCAATAAGTAGATGTTCCCGCATGAAAGACCGCAGACGAACTTAAAGTATCTAATGATGCCCAACCGATCAATAAATTATCATAATTTGTTGTGGATAATTGCACCCCTAGAAATATGTTTGTAAAATCAGTTACAGTTGAAACATTTAAACTTCCTAAATCTTGGTCAAAAGTGGTTGCACCCCTAAACATCTCATTCATGGTTGTTACTTCTGCGGTATCCCAATTAGTCAATGGTTGATTAAATGCAGAAGCAGAATAAAACATATCGGCCATGCTGGCAGCTCCAATATCCCAATTACTTACATTCCCATTAAATGCTGGGGCGGCGTAGAACATTCTATAAAAGTTTGCATTGCTTGACCAGTTCATGTCTTGCATGCTTCCGTTGAATACGTCAGCTCCTAAAAACATGCTACTCGTTGAGGTTATTTTTGAAGTATCCCAAGTATGCAGGTCTTGATTAAATGAATCTGATTGTTCAAACATGTTTGCCATTGTTGCTTCTACATCTCCCATGTGCCAGTTGGTTACGTTGCCGTTGAATGCGGTTGCAGATTCAAACATGTTTGCAAAGTTTGCATTGTTTGACCAGTTCATGTCTTGCATGTTTCCGTTGAAAGCATTTGTACCAAAAAACATCATATATGTGGTTGTTATTTTTGATGTGTCCCAGGTGTGTATGTCTTGGTTGAATGCATCTGCGTTTTCAAACATGTTTGCCATTGATGCTTCTACGTCTCCCATGTGCCAGTTGGTTACGTTGCCGTTGAATGCGGTTGCAGATTCAAACATGTTTGCAAAGTTTGCATTGTTTGACCAGTTCATGTCTTGCATGTTTCCGTTGAAAGCATTTGTACCAAAAAACATCATATATGTGGTTGTTATTTTTGATGTGTCCCAGGTGTGTATGTCTTGGTTGAATGCA
>CAZTWQ010000005.1:0-63638 GCA_964618315.1 uncultured Methanosarcinales archaeon | reverse complement strand
TGACCAATTCATATCTTGCATGCTTCCATTAAATGCTTCTGCTGAATAAAACATTTGATATGTGGTTGTTATTTTTGATGTGTCCCAGGTGTGTATGTCTTGGTTGAATGCATCTGCGTTTTCAAACATGTTTACCATTGTTGCTTCTATATCTCCCATGTGCCAGTTGGTTACGTTGCCGTTGAACGCTGTTGCAGATTCAAACATGTTTGCAAAGTTTGCATTACTTGACCAATTCATATCTTGCATGCTTCCATTAAATGCTTCTGCTGAATAAAACATTCTATACGTAGTAGTTACATTTGAAACATCCCATCCGGTAAGATTTTCATTAAAATTATCTGAATTATAAAACATATGGGACATGTCTTGGGCCGCAGAAGTATCCCAACTTCCAAGACTAGGAATGGTTGAAACCCCACTAATTCTAAACGCATTAATGAAAGAAGTGGTTCCGCTTGTGTTTAAGATATCAGTTGCCGAAATGTTTAAGTTAGTACATCCATAAAAATATCCCCCGGTTGAACCTAGTTTAAAATCTCCCCATTGACTAATATCTATTAGTTTAAGCCTATCTCTTCCATTGTTAAATTGCCACCCTTCAATTATGCCTGAAATGTTTATGGTGTACGTTCCCTCTTCGGAATAACTATGTGTAACTTCTGCTTGATTATATTCGGTTATGTTATCTTCTGTTCCATCGCCCCAAGATACTGTAAAGTTATAAATGCCCTCGTCATCTAAAGGGAGTTGAACAGAGCTTGCATCACTTGAGCCTGAAGATGTTTTTGAAGTGTTCCATGTTGATATGAAATATTTGTCAGGTTCTACAGGGTCAACAATATAATCAAACTCAATATTACCTATAACTTTTAAATCAAAAACATCTTGGTTCTCTTCTAACTCGGTTAAGTATTGTTTATATTCTTTATCTTTACTAATATTATAATCCAACAATAATTCATTTTCATTTTCTTCATACACTTCAACAACTCCAGAACCTCTTGCATAAAGAGTAATATCTTTAGACGAATCAAGTTTTTGTTCAAATGTAACTCTCAGATATTCTCCATCTGAAATATTTGCGTATCCATAATCTCTTTCTTTAACAGCATCATAAACATCTTTTATAAATTCTCTATTAGAATTAAGATGGTCTGCTTTGCTTATCAAGATAATCTCATAGTTTTGTACACTCAAATGAGGTACAACCCATTCAATATAATCATATAGACCATCATTATCTTGATCATAAGCTTCATACTCAACAGAAACTCTACTATTATTAACATTCCAGTATAATCTAACTTTCTCTAAACTAGATACTTTTGAAGGAAGTTCAGAATAAGCTAATATTTCTGTATAATGAACTTCATCAGGACCAATAATAGTAACTTCTTTTTTAATTGAACTTATTTTATTTTCTTCTGCATAGGGTGCAGAAGTATAATACTCAACTATTACAGAAGAAACACTATCTTCAATTATTAATTCTGTAATATTTGTTTCCTTGACATTTTCCTCTAATATAGCATAACCTGTGATATCTGTCCTAAATAACCATTCAAATAATCTGGTCAACCACCCATTTCCACTTTTATAACCAATAACATAACCAGTTAAGGCATTCCTTTCTTCCTTCAATTCTAACAGTTCTTCATTGATCTCCCTGGTCTCAGCACTAGTGAGGCCCCTTTTCCTTTCATTTAAAGTATCGACCCTTTCTTCTATATAATCAAGCTTCTGCAAAGCAACATACTCTGTAATGTTTTTAATTCCATCGATACCATTTACTTTTAATTTATCTTCGCTTATGTTTAATTCAATGTTATTAATTACCTTTTTAACATTGATATCAATTGCTTCTGAGGTTATGTTAATTAAAACATTATCCTTTATTTCATCTAGTTCTACTTTCTTAACCCACTTGACTGGTTCATTTATTACAGCCATAACTTGGACAATGGATTCATTTCTAGAAGAATCATTAGAAACATAGCCATCTACAACACTAACCTTAAACACATTACTAGGAGTACCATAACTAGTATCATTTGCTGTAAAGAAAATAAACTTATCACCACTAAAACCAGAATCAGGCTTAATGATAGCAATAGAACCTTCAAATGTAATAGTTAAATCATCAATATGATAATAACTATATCTTAATGGATCTTCATCATTAAAATACGGACTTAAATCTAGCTTATACTCACCATTAACTCCAATTGTAATATCAGAAATATTCTTTACCCTTTTAGGTGGCTCATTATATGTTTTTTTGATAACTTCTGACCCAACTGTTATAGTAAATTTGTTGCTTTCTGTTAAACTAAGTCCATTCTTAGCTATTATTGTTGCAGTTTGTTTACCTGTGTAATCAAAGTAAGGAACAAAAGAAACAATGTTGTTTTGTTCATTAATTACGATTACCCCTTTAATTCCAGGTGAATAATACGTTAATTTATCATCGTCTTCAAAATAGTCTGTTAAATCTAAACTATATCTTCCATTATCATCAATCCCCATATCAGGAATATCTTTAACTAAAATAGGGGCTGTATTCGAACCGCCACTAACATCCTGCTCAACACTATAGGAAACAGAATCAATCTCAACAGAACTATCCTCAATATCAAAAATTAACTTATAACTACTATCATTCAAAGAAACCAAACAAGTAGAAACACACTCATCACTAAATGAGATATACTCATAAAACTCAGCATCTAATCCAACTTCATTACTATAACTAATGTCAGAATAAGGAACAGATAAGTCAATATCATAATAAATAACCTGAGCACTAACTTCATTCGAAAGCAAAGAACCATACCTACCATACGAAAGATAAAATTCATCATCAAAAGAACCACTTGAAGCCATATCTAAGAATGAACAACACCCAGAACTACCATAACAAGCAGCAATCTCTGAATTAACTTCCCACTTAGTACACACTTTAGAAGAATCAACATCCCAACTAAAAGAAGGCCCAAGAGAAAACGAGAAAATATCATTCACAGACTTAAGCCCACCACCATTTGTTTTTAGTATTATCTCTTTATTTATTATTTCATCATTTATTAAATTTTCATCAATTATTGATTCATCATCAGTTTCATTGGTTATTAAATTTTCATTTATTAAGTCATTTTCTTCTTCATTAGAATTATTATTTGTTATTGATTCTTCCCCATTTATTAATTCATTTTCACCAACAACCAACCCAGTAATAACATCTAAACCATTTTTATCCCTATAATTGTTAGAATCAAACACAAGATACTTATCAACACCACTAGATAAATAAACTCTAACAATACCAGAATCCTTAAACTTACCCTTTATCTTAAACGATTCTAAAGAACCAACATTATCCATAACCCATGTATAATTACCTGAAGAATTAACATCTAAATCAACATTATCAGTATAACTATAACTAGAAGTAACAGTAGCAAAACCAGTAAAAGACGGTTTAAACCAAACCCCTACAATCACGAGCAGCAATAAAACACCCAGCACAGGAATACTCTTTTTCAACAAACTACCAACATAATCATTCTTATGCCTCTTGATATAACTATCGCAGAACTCAACCCATCCTAGTCTGCTCTTACCATCAATTTGAGTATTTACAATCTCATCATACTCTTTGTGAGTAATCAACCCTTTCAACAAACCAGCCTGAGCTACAGAGATCTCTTCATTAACTTGTTTCCTGCTCTCTTTGATATACTTAAGATTAGTCAAAGCTTCTTCTCTGTCCTTATTCTGCAGTCTAATCATTTTTTAATTTTAAGCTCTTTTAGTGTTATATTCCCCTCACTATCCTCTACAAATCTTAATCTTGTTTTAGAACTCCAACCGTGAGCTTCCGCTATATCTTTCGGAATAGTTATCTTATACTGTCCATTATTTACAACTACTTTTACCATATATATCGATTAGTACTAATTAAATACTATATATTTACTATATTAGTACTAATTATATATAAATCTTCTTATTTCAAAGCCATAGATACATAGATCAAATTTCAGAATTAAAAACCTCATTTTATTTACAAGAACACTAAGATTCACTCAATATTACAAATCCCATTAAGGAATAATATTATTGATCTGTTTTTTAAGAATATACCTTAAGCTTACAGTAATTGAGTAAGTAACAAATTATTTCTTTTTTCCAATCTTCCAGAGTAGCTTAAAATACGATTTATAAGAATCAGCGACTTCTTTACTGTTGATTATTATCCCTAATGGTGCACCTGACCAGATTATTGTTGCAGTTTTGTCTCCATATACTATTGTAGAACTAGGCAGTGAATATTCTTCAGGTATCCATTTATAATGATTCAGTTTTGTTTCGATTGGATTTTCTCCCTTGCACACTATAATTTTACCATGTATGTTTTTTCGTTCCCTTCTTTTCACAAAGATCTTTGAAAATATAGGTAAAACCTCTTCAAACTTATGCGTAGCTCCAAAAGCGACAAAATCATTTCCGTAATTGACAATATCCATAAGAACTGTCTTTAACCCTTCTTTTCCTTCATAAACTTCCATAGATGTCTCTGTCTTCTTTTCTTTTCTGATCTTTAAAAGTGTAGGTATGATCTGTTTTATTTCTTTTTGTTTGTCATTTATCTTATCTTTTTCTTCTTCTAGATAGTTTATTAGTTCTTTTGGATTTGCAGATTTAAAGTAGCGTTTATTATTTTTTATTACATAAGAGACAAGACCTTTGTCCATCAATCTATTTATAGAATCATAGACATGTGGCCTAGATATTTCTGTTTTCTTGGCTATTTCAGATGCAATTGCTTCTCCTGTTTCAAGAAGCAATAAATATATCTTTGATTCATTCTCAGTTAACCCTGCTTTATGCAATAATGATTCAACCATCTATGTTGTATTGACCATCTTGTTTATTAATCTTTCTATAGTTGTACTCTAAAGGTACAACATATATTTATATAAGGCTGTTTTCTTCTATATTCTAATATAATTGAGGTAAAAAGATGGGAATGACTATAACTGAAAAGATCCTGGCAAAACATGCAGGAAAAGAATCTGTAAAACCAGGTGAATTAATCAACGCTAAGATAGATCTTGTCATGTGCCACGACGTAACAACAACCCCTGCAATAGATATGTTAGAAAAAGCAGGCATGGACAAAGTTTTCGATCCAGACAAGGTAGTTATAACTCCAGATCATTTTGTTCCTAATAAAGACATCAAATCTGCAGAGATGGTAGCAAGAATCAGAAGATGGGCAAAAAAACACAAAATAAAGAATTTCTACGACATAGGCAGGCACGGAGTATGTCATGCAATATTGCCAGAACAAGGCCATGTTATCCCTGGAACGACAATAGTTGCTGGCGACTCACATACATGCACCCACGGAGCATTAGGTGCTTTCTCAACAGGTGTAGGTTCAACAGACATCGCAGCTACATTAGCAACGGGAGAACTATGGTTTAAAGTACCTGAAACAATCAAATTTGTAATCGATGGAAAATTGCCAAAAGGCGTTTACTCAAAAGATATAATATTGACAATTATCAGAGATATAGGTGTAGACGGAGCTTTGTACAAGGCAATGGAGTTTACAGGTTCAACAATATCTGACTTATCTGTAGAGGCAAGAATGACTATAACTAATATGGCAATTGAAGCTGGTGGTAAATCTGGAATCATAGAACCAGACGAAAAAACATTGGAATATGTTAAATCCAGATCTAAAGAGAAATTTGAAGTCATAAGATCAGATGAAGATGCAAATTACATAGAAACAAAAGAATATGATGCTTCAAAACTTGAACCTATTGTAGCTTTTCCAGATCTCCCATCAAACGGAAAGACAATGTCAGAAATTGAAAAGATGGAAGACATAAATGTAGATCAAGCTTATTTAGGTAGCTGTACTAATGGAAGAATTGAAGATTTGAGGATAGCTGCAGAGATATTAAAAGGAAATAAAGTCAAAGAAGGAACAAGGATGATAGTCGTACCTGCAACAACAGATATATGGAACCAGGCGATGAAAGAAGGCCTATTTGATATATTCACAAAAGCAGGAGCAACAATCTCAACACCTACATGCGGTGCATGCTTAGGAGGTCACATGGGTATATTGGCAGAAGGAGAAAAATGCATTACTTCAACAAATAGAAACTTTGTTGGAAGGATGGGCTCTCCCAAGTCTAAAGTTTACTTAGCTAGCCCTGCAATTGTAGCAGCTTCAGCTATAGAAGGAAAGATTGCAGATCCAAGGAGATATTTAAAATGAAACTTACAGGAAAAGCACACGTCTACAAAAAAGACGACATAAATACAGATGAGATCATTCCAGCTAGATACTTGACTAGCGATAAAGAAGAAGAACTTGCAAAACACGCAATGGAAGACTTAGATACAGAGTTTGTAAAAAAAGTAGAAAAAGGAGACTTCATAGTAGCGAAAGAGAATTTTGGATGTGGTTCATCTAGAGAACATGCTATCTGGGCATTAAGGGGTTCTGGTGTAAAAGCAGTAATAGCAAATAGCTTTGCAAGGATATTCTACAGAAATGCGATAAACAATGGTTTTTTGGCAATAGAATGTAAAGATATAGCAGATAAAGTAGGAAACAACGACGAATTAGAGATAGACCTAAAAAAGGGCAAAATCCTGAATATAACAAAAGATGAATCTTATTCCTTTGTACCTCTGTCAGAATTTGCATTGAAGCTTATAGGTTCAAAAGGCCTGCTCAACTACATAAAGGAAAATAAGGGTATTGTGGCTGACAATGTTTGAAGATATAGTATTATATGTAGAGCTTGTATTGATTGCAGTAGAGCTTGTAGTTTTATTTAAGATGGTAAAGCACATGAAGGTCATGGATGACCATACAGAAAAGCTTGATGATCATATATGTAGGTTAGACAACCATACGGGATTATTGGATAAGCACCTTCAAGAGGTACATGAACATCTACATGATCTAAACAGGAGTAAATAAAAATAGGCGAGGTTAGAAAATGACAACATATAAGATTGCAAAGATGCCCGGTGATGGAATAGGGCCTGAGATAGTAGCAGAGGGAGTTAAAGTAATAGAAAAAGCAGCAGAATTAAACAATTTTAATATTGACTGGACAGAATATGACAACGGAGCAGAAAAATACCTTAAAACAGGGGAATTAATAACCGAAGAAACACTAAAGGAAATAAAAGATACTTGCAAATCAATCTACTTAGGTGCTTTAGGCGACCCAAGATGCAAGCCAGGAATCTTAGAAAAAGGAATCCTATTAAAAACAAGATTCTATTTTGATCAGTTCGTAAACTTAAGACCTATAAAACTACTTGAAGGCGTAGATTGTCCATTAAAAGGCAAAACTTCAAAAGACATAGATTTTACAGTAGTAAGGGAAAACACAGAAGATTTCTATGTTGGCATAGGCAATAGAGCTCAACCTGGAAACACCAAACAATCATTAGAAGTTGTAAGGGATATGTGGAATGTAAAATTCAATCTGGATATAGAAAATTCTGATGAAATAGCATATCAGATAGGTGTTATGAGCAAGAACGGTGCAGATCGTGTAATAAAATATGGATTTGAACTGGCAAAAAAACAAAATACAGATACAGCCTATTTTGTAGACAAAGCAAATGTATTGTCAGACATCTATAGTTTCTGGAGAGAGCGAGTAGTAGAAATAGGAAAATCTTATCCAAAAATCAAGCCAGAATATATGTTTGTTGACGCTATAACTATGTGGTTTGTCAAAAACCCAGAATGGTTTAAAGTAGTTACAACACCAAATATGTTTGGTGACATAATAACAGACCTTGGAGCGATGATCCAGGGAGGTTTAGGCTTAGCACCAGGCGGAAACATCAATCCAGCTGGAATCAGTATGTTTGAACCTATCCATGGTTCTGCTCCAAAATACAAGGGTATGAACAGGGCAAACCCTTTAGCAACTATTTGGGCAGGAGCAATGATGTTAGATGAAATCGGAGAAGCTAACGCTCACAACCAAATAGTGGATGCTATCCAAGAAGTATTAAAAGAAGGGAAAATAAAAACAAAAGATCTAGGGGGAACAAATACCTGCTCAGATATGGGCGATGCAGTTAAAGCTAAACTACAATAAAATGATAGAAGCAGGAAAAATAAACCTAGATGGAAACGAACTGGATGTAGTTTCTGTAAAGACAGAAAATTCAATAGTACTTTTGATCAAAGCAAAAAAAGGCATGCTTGGTTGTGGTTATTTTAGCACAGAAACAGCAGACAAACTAGGCGACGCATTAGCTATAGTGACAGGGGTAAATAGCTTTGATGATATGTTGACAGCAACAATAAAATTAGTAAGCAGCAAAGCAAAAGAACTTGGAATTGATGAAACAATGACTGGAAAACAAGCTTTGCAAAAGCTTATGTAAATATTAACAAACAAAGTATGGAGGCAAGAAAAAAATGGTAAATTTATTACACGATAAGGATGCAGATATTGCTGCATTAGAAGGAAAAACAGTGGCTGTTGTAGGATACGGCAGTCAGGGAAGCGCACAAGCAATAATGATGAAAGAATCAGGCGTAAATGTTATAATTGGAGAAACAGAAAATTTAGGTGACAAACCTAATCCATCATGGAACAAAGCAAAAGAAGATGGTTTTGATGTTATGACAATATCTGATGCAGCCCAAAAGGCAGACATAATTCATATGCTTCTTCCAGACGAATTTCACGGCCCTGTTTACAAAGAACAGATCGAACAGCACATGAAAGAAGGAAAAGTACTGTCATGCAGCCATGGATTTAACATAGTTTACAAACAGATCACACCCCCAGAAGGTGTTGATGTTATAATGGTAGCTCCAAAAGCACCAGCAACAGAGGAATTAAAAGCTTACAAAGCAGGATTCGGAGTTCCAGGTCTGGTTGCTGTCGGAAAAGACGCTTCAGGAAATGCAAGAAACATCGCTTTAGCAATGGCAAAAGCAATGCATTTCACAAAAGCAGGTGTTTTAGAATGCACATTTGAACAAGAAACATATGAAGATCTTTTTGGAGAACAAAACGTTCTATGCGGTGGATGTGTTGATATAATCAAATATGGTTTTGAAACACTAACAGAAGCAGGTTATCCTCCAGAAATGGCATATTTTGAATGCTTGCATGAATTAAAACTAATCGTAGATTTAATTTTTGAAGGTGGCATCCAAAAGATGAATGCAGTTATCTCAAATACTGCAGAATTCGGAGAATACTACAATGGTCCAAAGATCATAGGTCCAGAAGTAAAGGAAAAGATGAAAGAATCCCTAAAAAGAATAGAAGACGGAACCTTTGCAAAAGACTGGCTTGCTGAAAACGCAGCAGGAAAACCAAATCTTCTAAGGAAAAGAGAAGAACTAGGTTCACATCCAATAGAAGTTGTTGGACGAGAGATCAGGGCTTTGTTTGAAAAGAAATAATTTTTTCTTTTATTTTTATTAATTTTTATTATCTCTAGGCTTTATTTTTATTATTTATTTTATTTATCCTTTATTAATTTTTTTATTAATTTATTCTTTATTACTCTTTTATAAACATTTATCAGTAGTCTTTATTATTTATTTTATTTATCCTTTATTGATTATTATTTTTATTATTCTTTTATTAATATTAAATCATTAGTCTCTTTATTTATTGATTATTAGTAGTCGTTTTATTTCTATTATTTATTATTCCCTTATTTCTATTATGTTTTTATTCTTTTTTCTTTTATTTTTATTAATTCATTTTTTTATTAGTCTTTTATTATTTAATCATTAGTAGTTTCTTTATTATCAATTTATTTTTTATTAATCTTTTATTTATATTTATTACTAGTTTTATATTATCCCTTCATTTTAACTTATTATCCTTTCACTATTAGCAAAATATTTATACCATTAAATTATTTATTCTATAAAATGATTCCAACCTTTCTAAAACAAATTCCATCTAAAATAATCTGCGTAGGTCTAAACTATCATTTACACGCCAAAGAATTAAACATGAACACCCCTCGCCACCCAATAATATTTCTAAAGGCAAACACAGCAATAATCAGAAACAAAGACACTATAACTTACCCAAAACAATCAAAAAGAGTTGACTATGAAGCAGAACTAGCATTAGTCATAAAAGGCAGATGCAAAAACATAAAAAAATCAGAAGTAAAAAAACATATTCAAGGCTTTACTTGCTTAAACGATGTAACAGCAAGAGACCTGCAAAAACTTGACAACCAATGGACAAGGGCAAAATCATTTGACACATTCTGCCCGATAGGACCTAAACTAGTACCCTGGAATAAGATCAAAAACCCAAACAACTTAAAGATACAATCAATACTAAACAACAAGATAGTTCAGGACTCAAACACATCAGATTTCATATTCCAGATAGAAGAAGTAGTATCATTTATCTCTAATGTTATGACATTGAACAAAGGAGACATTATCTCAACTGGAACTCCCCCTGGAATAGGCCCAATGCACAAAGGGGACAAAATAACAATAAAGATAGAAAAAATAGGTGAATTAACTAACTATATCAAATAGAAATCAATTCTGTCGGTTCATGCTTAGAAGACAGATGGATCTTCAAATCAAGGTCTTTTCTATTCGAAATCAAACTTTTAATGGTTTTCAACGCAATTTCTTCTGTATTATTATTCTCTGAAAGATGACTCAATACAATATGCTTTAACTTAGGTGTAGCATGTTCAAGAATGCATAAGGCAGCAGCATAATTTGACAGATGCCCATTATCAGATAATATCCTTTTCTTTAGATAAGCAGGATATCGCCCATTACTCAACATCTCAATATCGTGATTAGCCTCCATAAATAGAACATTAGAATCTTTAACATGCTTAACCACATTATTGCATGCAACACCAATATCCGTCATAAAACTCACTTTCTTATTACCTGAAGCAACAGAATAACTAACAGGATCACTAGCATCATGATTTTTTGAAAAAGGCAGCACCTTAACATTATCTAATTTCATAACCTTATCTTTATCGATAAAGTTCACTAAGCTATCATCAGATACCAAAGAACAATTCTCATAACATCCTTTTGTAACAAACACAGGTACGCTATACTTCCTGGCAAGCACATCTACCCCCCTTATATGGTCTGAATGCTCATGTGTAACAAATATCCCTTTCAAATAACTAACATCTTTCCCAATTTTATCCATCCTCTGCTCAATTTGCTTACAACTCACACCAGCATCAACTAAAAAACTACAATTACCAGATTCAACAAAGAAACAATTACCCGAAGATCCTGAAGCAAGTGCAGAAGTTTTCATAGAAATAACTTAAAATAGCTTACTTATATACTTTTTGAAATCTTTGATTTCAAAACGGTTTAGGAATTTCATCCAAAAACTTTTGGGAGCGAAGCAAACAAAAGGTTTAGGATTTTCATCCAAAAACTTTTGAGAGCGAAGCAAACAAAAAGATGAGAAATTATTCTTTAATATTTCTGAAAATTAATGATATTAAGTATTATTATCATAAAACTAGCGTTATTATAATAAATTTTTTAGTCAACACAATAAATTTAAATATAAAACTTGATAGGGGTAATATACATCAAGTCAATTTGCATTTTTCACACCATTTCAAATCACTTAAACATTATTCAACTATTAAATTATGATTTTTCACTTCACAAAAAATCAATTATATAGTTTCACCAAATAATTATTAATGATTAAAAATGTCTAATAAAAAAATACAAAAATTTGATTTATTCAAATTACACGTTCCTGAAGAAGATAAAGATCCAAGATGGGGCTGGATTAGAGCTTCTGGAAAATATTTAGCCCCTTATGTATATTCCTTAATCAAAGAATTAACAGATAATTATGGAACTAATAATGCTGCAAAGCAAATTAAAGAATTAATTCCAAGATTATCTATTCAAACAATTTTAGACTATTTTTGGTCTAAAAACCAGAGGTTTCCATTAGTATTCTTAGAAGCACTTTCTAAGCAATTTAAGAATAATCTAGAAATTAAACAAAAAATACAGGATGAAGTTGATATTTTATCTATTTCCAGACATGATTCAAAACCAATTAAAGCTGTGAAAGAATTAAATTTAATCCTTTGTAAAATAGCTGGGGCACATGCAGCAGATGGCTCTTTGTGGGGCGAATATAACTATCAATTGATTGATAGTGATAAACTATCTGTTATCGAATTTACAAAATGGTTAGAAGATGTTTTCGGTTATAAAATAAAAGCTAAACTTCATAAGAAAAGTAATGCATATACTTTTTGTTTCAAAAGCAAAATCCTTGGCAGATATCTAAAAAATTTTTTGGGCTTTCCAATTGGCAAGAAAACTAACATTGTAAAAGAACCAGAAATCATAAAAAACTCTAATTTAGAATTTAGAAAAGCTTTCGCTTTAGGAGTTTTAACTTTTGATGGATCAGTCGATATTAGGGGGAAGGCGATGATTCAATCTAAAAGTAAGAATTTAATTCTTGACTTATATGACATATTAAAAGATGAAAATATTTTGATTTCTTTTAATAATAAACCCGATAAAAAAGGGAGATATACGCTTCAATTTAGTAATTTTGAGCCTAAATTATTAGGATATTTTGATAAAAATTCGAGAAAATATCAAAGATTGTATGAATTAGTTCATGGTTTTGAGGGTAGTGCTAAAAATCTAAAAGAAGCTAAAAACGCTTTTGATTTAGCTTATCCAATAACCCATCTTACATTAGTCACTTTCTCAGATATCTTGAGAATATCAGACAATAGAGAACCATTTTCTTATCAAGACGCATTGTTGTTGTTAAAGGATAAAAATATCCATATTTCTGACACAACACTTAAATATTATATCAAAATACTATCTAATAATAAGATATTAAGGATGGTCAAAGAAAAACCATTTAAAGTCTTTAAATTAAATAATAATATCAAGGGATGGAAAGTTCCTAAAAGTAGGTGATTAATATGATAAGCGATAGAATTAAAAAAGGTCCAGAAAGTCTGCCACATAGAGCACTTCTAATGTCGACAGGATTAAAAGAAAATGATTTTAAGATAGGCAAACCTTGGATTGGGGTAGCTAATTCATATAATAATCTTGTACCTGGCCATATCCATTTAAATGAGCTTACCAAAGAAGTAATGAGGGGAATTAAAGATGCAGGAGGGGTTCCTTTTACTTGGGGTGTACCTGCAATTTGCGATGGCATTGGGATGTTTTATGAGATGAGGTACAGCTTACCATCAAGAGAAAACATTGCAGATAATATAGAGATAATGATGTTATCCCATAGCTTAGATGGGTGGGTTGGCGTAACTAATTGTGATAAGATAACGCCAGGTATGCTTATGGCATCAGGAAGATTAGATATTCCTTCGATGATTCTAACAGGCGGACCGATGGTTTCCAACATTGATAAAGATGGAAACAAAGGTCATCCTATTCAGGGCTTTGGTCTGACTGGCGAAGTTAAAGCTGGAAAAATAACAGAAGAAGAAGCAGAATTAAAGATGAGATCATGCATGACTTGTGGTGCAGGTTCATGCGTAGGCCTATTCACAGCAAACACAATGGCATGCTTTACAGAAGCAGTTGGAATGTCAATTACAAAATGTGCAACAACTCCTGCAACTGATCCAGAAAAAAAGAAACAAGCCTATGAAACAGGAAAAAGAATAGTTGAACTTGTTAAAGAAAACCTAAAGCCATCCCAAATAATGACAACAGGTGCAATTGAAAACGGAATAAGGATGGACATGACAATGGGTGGCTCAACAAATGCAGTATTACATATTCCAGCAATAGCAGGGGAGCTAGGTATTGATATAGCAGTTGATAAATTTGACGAAATTGCAAAAAAAACACCAAACATTTGCAAATTAATACCTGCTGGAGATTATGAAATGGCAGATTTACACAAAGCAGGGGGAATACCTGCAGTCCTTAATAGACTAAAGGATATGTTAAACAATGCCCCAACAGTAAATGGAACTAAAATCAAAGAGATAGCAGAACAAGGAAAAGTTTTAGACGACGATGTAATAAGACCATTAGATAATCCTTACTTTAAACAAGGGGGAATAGCAGTCTTAAAAGGCAACATAGCTTCTTCTTCAGTAATAAAACAAACAGCAGTTGAAGAAGATATGATGCAACATGAAGGACCAGCAAAAGTATTTACTTCAGAAAAAGACTTATTAGTTGCAATAGAAAAAAAGAATATTGACGAAGGCGATGTAGTTGTATTAAACTTCATGGGACCAGCAGGAGCACCAGGAATGCCTGAGATGTTAACTCCAACAGATGCAATCAAAGGCGCAGGCTACAAAAAAGTAGCACTCATAACAGATGGAAGATTCTCAGGAGGCACATCAGGCCCATGCATAGGCCATATAGAGATGGAAGCATACAATGGTGGAGCAATCGGAGCAATCAGGGATGGAGATATTATAGAAATAGACATTCCACAAAGAAAACTCAACGTAAAACTGACAGATAAAGAAATCAAAGAAAGACTAAAGAAAAAGATCTGCCCAGTTAGAAAAATGACACCTTTCTTAGAATCTTACCGGCAGAAATTCGTTGGAAAGAATTGTTATTGTAAATAATTTATTTTTTCTCTTCTTTTTTACCACCTAATTTAGATAAATTTATCGTCGATATTTTAAAAAGTTTTATATATCTTCCATCAATTTTAACTATTAACAACTTAGGGGGTTGATAATTATGCAAAATTTAAGTGTAGGAAATCAAACATATTCACAAAGGAGTATGTATGCAAAGCTTGGAAGTCCAGAGGCAGACCAAGCTGGTTTTTTGGCATTGTTAGGTGGACTTGACAGGCTTTGTGAAGGGGTTGAACTTTGTACAGGATTAATGCCAAATGGATTTGGGCCTTATGATGGACATGGAGGCAGAAATTTATCAAGTAAAATGAATACTCCACATGACGTAGTTGCAGTACATACTAGTTTAGCAGAACTTGAAGATGGCACAAAATACCAGCAATTGACTAGTTGGATGAACGAAATTGGAGCAACACATGCTGTTAATGCATGGGCAGACCCAGTTAATGATTTAGGTGGTATTGAAGGAAAACAACAAGTTAATACAAGCGTAGCTAGAGCATATGTTGATCGTTTGATAACAATAGGGCGGAAATTAAGAGCAGACGGAATGGATTTTAGTCTCCATAACCACCACCCAGAATTCTATCTTCAGGTTGATGGTAAACCATTTATCACATACATGCTAAATCTATCTAAACCAGGGGATTTAGACGGGGAATATTTGTTTGTACAATTAGATACTGCTTGGGCATTAGCAGGAGGATATGATCCTGCTCAATTTTTAATAGATTTTCCAGGACGTGTAATTGGGATACATGCTAAAGACATTAAGTTTAGCGGAGAAGGGTGGGGTTTAGAGAAGTCATTTATGCCACTAGGCCAAGGAGATCTTAAGGATGTTAATCCTGAGGTAGTTGAAGCAGCAAAAGCTGACCCTAAGGTAAGGGGTGTATCTTACGAACAAGATTTCCATGGAAGAGACAAGAATAATAATTTAATACCTGATCCTGATGGTATAGGTTTGGCAGACCCTATGAGGAATGCTGTTATAAGCTTGACACATCTAAACGATTTGGTAGAGAATAGTTAATTTCTTTTTTCTTTTTTTTAAAAACCTTTAAATAAATCCTTTTTTCTTTTATTTTTATGAACATCCTACAAGTAGTTCTACCAGTATTCCTAATAATAGCAGTTGGAGCTTTCTTAGGAAAAATAAAAAAACTAAACCTAGACCCATTCATATTCATCTTAGTATACATCACAGCACCTTCTTTGATTATATCAGCTTTACAAAAAACAGACATAAGGATAACAGAATTCCTACCTATGATATTTTACACATTAATCATAGTCTTATCATTAGCATTGATCTCAACTTTGATAATAAAACTATCAAAAACAAAACAAAAAGGAATCCAACTCCCAATGATATTTGGAAATACTGGTTATTTAGGTTATCCTATTGCATTATTGGCTTTTGGCACAGTAGGATTATCTTACGCAGTCATATACAGCTCAATCGAAACAATAATCATGATGAGCTTAGGGATATATTTAGCAAATAAAAAAAACAACTTCAAAGAAATGTTCAAAGTACCGTTAATATACGCAGTCATTATTGCATTATTCCTTAACACCATAAACTACAAACTACCTATTGCACTCTTAACACCCATAGATATGATTGGTCAGATCACAATCCCATTAGCACTAATAATTCTAGGATATAGGCTAACAGAAATCAGATTAAGATCACTAAATAAAGCACTTTTAGCAGCACTATTTAAGATGGGCATAGGTCTAATCATAGCAATAGCATTAGTTGCAATCTTCTCATTAACAGGCATCCCAAAAAACATACTAATCCTTCAGGCAGCGATGCCCTCTGCAGTATTTACCATGATTCTAGCCCATAAATACAAAAGAGACTCAGATTTAGTCGCTTCTATTGTTCTATTAAGTACCTTATTCTCTCTTATCACCATTCCTTTGATTCTTTGGTTTTTAGCTTAATTCCAAAAGATTTTTAAATGATTTATTAACTTTATAGTAGTTATAATATGTTAACTGACTTAAGTACACAAGAACAGCTTGAACTTATAGCGCAAGCTAAATCAGGAGATTCTTCAGCACATAATGCATTATATGCTCATTCTGAAAAACTTATAGTCTCGTCTCTTCCTGTTATGTCGAGGGGGGATGAAGATGAACGACAATTAGCAGATATAGATGCATGGGCTGCCATGTTAGATTGGAATCCAAAAAAAGGCAGATCATTACCCAGCCATATAATGTGGGGGGTAAGATATAGTGCCCTTGATAGGCATAAAAAAAGAACTAGAGAAAGTAGAATGCCTGAAAATGGATTTATATACTTTGATGATCTTGTTAGATCTGATCAACAGGGCCATAATCGAACTACTTTTCACGACATTATCCCTTCATCTTCGGAAGATTCATTTGATATTTTAGTTCAACAAGACGGTCCTTTGATGATTAGATTGTTTTCTGAAGTTCTTGATGAGATGGAGCAAGAGATATTAAGGGCAAGATTTGGATTAGATGGATATTCTAGCAGGGAAGTACTCAAAACAATTGCTGATAGGCACGGTACTGCAATTCAGACAGTAAGTAATCGTCAAGAATCAGCATTACTAAAATCAAGGGCTTTCTTAAGAGTTGTTGCACCTGGAGAATCCACATATTTTTCAGATAATTCTGGAAAAAATACTCCGAAATATCATGGACTTAATGGTCCACAAAGACTAGCTGTCCAACAAGCAGTATTCTCTCGTTTATTACAGGAAACAGGCCATTCTCCTGCAAATATACCTGGGTCATTTTTAATGCAGTATTCTTTACATCCAAGAGCAACCCAATCAAGGGCTAAACCATATATTATAAACCGCCTTATTGGTCCGGATGAAATGATACCTATATGGGACTTTAGGGGGTGTGTTGCCTGGAATTCTGGAAATAATAAAAGAAGAGCAAAAGATGCACTGGAATTTATGGTATTGAATCAAAATTATATTGTAAAGACCCGTAACCATAACTATGATCTCCATTTTATTCAAAGGATGTTATCTACTACATTTAAGGGAACAGATGATGCAAATAAGTGTCTACAAACAAAAGTATTAGGACTAGATGATATTGTTGACAGACAAAAATATTTATTGTTAGCAGATATAACTGATAATTATAGTGGTATATTGGGTGGTGAGTACGATACTGCTGCAGGGCTAGCTAGAGACCACATATCTAAACTTGATGATATTGTTGCAGCTGCAGGATTTACAGAAAGACAAAGCGAAGTATATGCTATGTGGCTTAAAGGTGATAGTGTAAAAAAAATATCAAAAGCAATTTCTTATGAAAAACCAATTAGTCCTGATTTTGTAAATGGTGAACTCGCTCATATGACCGATAAAATAAGGATTGCTGCGTTAAAGCGATATGGTTCCGTGTTTGAAGATGGCGCAGACCCTTCAGAATTGAGAAGGCAAACATTACGGTCGTATCATAATAGAAATCTTTCAAATATAAATGATAGATATTTTAGATTGAGACTTCAAATAGTTATTAAAGAGATATGTAGGGAAAATAAGTGGGATTTTGATGATCTTCCATCAACTATATCTCATGAAGGTATGATCAGGTTGCACGGATTTTTGCCTAAATTTGATTATTCGCTTGGCGCAATGATTAACTTTGCATTTCCAGATTATTTTGGTAGCAGAAGGTTTGTATCAGATTGGAATGTTTTTAGTGATGATGAAGGTAGGATAGCTGCTTTTGAGAACATAGGTTATGTCTTAGGAAAAGAGGGCGCTCTTGTGCTGACTCATTCAATGGCTAGCCGTCATAAGCTCATAGGTGCATTAAGAAATCAATTTGAAGGGCGTGTTTCTAATGCAAACAGGGCATATGTTGAAGAACATCTTTTAGTGCAAACAGGTTTAAACGGGCAATTTTCAGAATATAGGGATAATAGAAAATTTCTTGCATTGCTTCTTACTCAAAGATACGATACAAATGATTTTGGTGGGCTGTCAGATAATCAAATTATATCCTTAAATAAGCAAACTATATACTCCCAAGCAGGACTTAGTGAGCCTGAAAGATCAAGATGGGAACAAGCAATAAATCTGTGGGATTATGATATTTCTGATAGGGGGATAAGGTCTCTTTCTCAGGCTACAAGCATTTCTGAAAGCAAATTGACTAGGGAATTTAGAAGGACCAGGAATGCCATGGCCGATTTGGTTGTTTCACATTACTCAAGTTAATTTTATAACCCTCCCCCCTAACAAAACTTTTTTAAATCAAATTCAAATACTTATTTACTAGGTGATTTTTATGGACGAAACTGAATTTATCTGGATGGATGGCGAATTAGTGCCTTGGAAAGAAGCTAAGATTCACGTACTTACACATACATTGCATTATGGTGCAGGTGTTTTTGAAGGCGAACGCTTCTATGAAACAGACAAAGGACCAGTAATTTTTAGACTAAAAGACCACACCGATAGGTTATTTAGGTCAGCAGAAGCTTTTGAGATGAAAATTCCCTTCACAAAAGAAGAAATCAACAAAGCAACAATAGAAACAATCAAAGCAAATAAAGTCAATTCTGGCTACATTAGACCAATTGCATTCTTCGGTTATGGAAAAATGGGCCTTAACCCAGAAGGAGCAGATATTAATGTAGCTATAGCAGTATGGCCCTGGGGATCTTACTTAGGTGAAGCAGCAATTAAAGTTAAAATCCCAGACATAATCAGAATACATCCTAAAACTACAGATCCAGATGCAAAAATATGTGGAAACTACGCAAATTCAATCTTAGCTAGTTTAGAAATCAAAAAAGCAGGCTATGATGAGGCATTATTATTAGATTACAAAGGTCTGATAAGTGAAGGGCCTGGTGAGAATTTTTTCATTGTAACTGATGGGAAGATATATACGCCTAAATTAGGTACAATTCTTCCAGGTATTACAAGAAAATCCATAATTCAAATAGCGAAAGATGAAGGCATTGAATTGATCGAAAAAGATTTAACAGTTGAAGAAGCAAAAAACGCTCAGGAAGTATTTTTTTCAGGGACTGCTGCAGAGGTAACAGCAATAAAACAGATAGATGATACTGTTATAGGGGATGGGGAGATGGGCCCTATAACAACTAAACTTAAGAATATATTCATGGACGTTGTTCATGGAAAGAATAATAAGTATGAGCATTGGTTAACCTATGTTAATGAATAATATATTGTACAATAGGATAAGAAAAAAACATAAAAAATATATACTACCTCATCACATTAACAACATATGAAAACATCTTTATTCATAACAAACACAATCTCAGGAATTTTCTTATTAAACATCCTAATCAAACAACCATCAATAACTGGATTTGCAGTTGCCCCCTCTACTTCAGAATTAACTTTGATCAGTCCATTAGGCCTTGCTTCAGCATTCATAATTACAACACTTGTTCTGGATATCTATTGTTATATAAAAAGCAGAAAATAAATATAAAGTGGGCAAGCATGCCCAAAGATGGATAAAAACAAAATATACCAGTTGACCTTAATATCTTCTCAATTCCGCTACCCTATAAGCATCAATATCAGAAGTTAGTGCTGCTCCATTCCTGGCCTGACACAGTTCCTTAAGATATCAATCCTACAGGACAGAATCTCATAGTCCATATTAAGACTGATATACTAAGCTAATACCTCTCCCTAAGCTTCAGTTCTGTCTAAAGCGTGTTTACAGTAACAGGAGGGCGCTAACCTCCCAACCTAGCTTACCCGACTATACAAATATTTATTGTTTTTTAAACCTTTTGGAAATCTTATACAATTTCTTCATTTTCTTATACAACGCCGTTTTCTTGAAATAACCAGCATTTTTTGATAATTTCATATATTTAGTCCTTAAGATCTTATAAAATTTCATTGCTTTCTTACCCTTTATCCCCTTCTTCACCATAACAATAATTAATATGATCAACAAACTAATCAATAGCGATTTAATCGGGAACAATTTTTCTTTAGGGGCAGGCAACTCCACATCTTTAGGTTTTTCCTCTACTTCAACTTCAGCAGCAACATACTCACATTCCCTATCTTCTTCAGGCTTTTCACCATTAAAGCAAGTTCCTATTCTTTCACATCCCCTTGTTTGAATTCCATCAGAAGAACACTTACTCCATTCTGAACAATCCCATTTAGCAACACACCCACCACCTTTACCTGTAGAAACAGGAACTGTAACAATTGGGGCAGCAGGTGAACTAACTTCTGTTCCAAATATACCAAATGAACTAAAGCTAGATACAGTGCCCCAAACATAATTATTATCCATATCTACACCGCCTGGACTTATCAAATCCCATACATTAGTGCCTGCATTGAACTTATACAACCTTAGTGTAGATTCTATTAAGTTAGCTGAGGCAACATTAATATCAGAGTAATACATCTTTATTAGAGCACTATATATATTCTGATTTGTAGTGTTGTCAACTATGATATCTACATAGTTTCCTAGCTCTGTAATTGTTGTTGAATCTAATTTTACGTTGTCAGTGTATCCTGCCATAGCAACGGAAGAGGTTACATTTATATTGGTAGATATGTTCAACCATGTGCCTACTTCTGATGTAGCGTTGATTATTATATATTCGTTTGCTGTAAAATTTATCGAGGAATTAATAGATGTGTTGAGTGAGTATGGGGCCAATGCAATGATTGCTCCGTTTTCTTTTCCCCCTTCATTATTGACTATATTACTAGCTACTACATCAATAATATATGACCCATCTGTATTGCCAGTAGAATTCCAAGAACCTAGATACAGGCCATTATCTAGACTTAATGTAATATTAATTATGTTGTTTTCATCTGGTTTTTGTATATGGGCAACTACTGAATTTATTCCAAGATCATCAGTTGCATTGGCTACTATGTTGAAAGTAGTCCCCGGTTCACCCTTTGTTGGAGTGGCTGTTACTGTGTGAACAACAGGGCTTACTTTTTCATCAGCAGTAAGGCAGGTCCAGTTATTTGGTGTTCCCATGTAGTCGCAGATCCAGACAGGTTTTTTCCCGAAGTTTTGGTTGTTTGGAGCTATTCCTGACGTTGCGTTGTTATCATCATCATCAGTTACTGTTACTGTGATATAATAGAAGTTGTCGCTTAGGCTGCTTAATGATATTGCACCATTACAGATAGCAGTCTTATTGTCTACTGATGTGTTTAGTGGTATTGTTCCTAAATTAGTTATTGTGCTGTTAGTCTCTGCTTTTACTGTACAGCCGGTTGCATTTTCATTGAAGCCAGCTACATCACTAGTGAAGTTTACGCCTATTGGCAATGATTCTGTGGAGTCATAATGTTGTTTTGCTGGGAATGATGTTGAGCAGTTGTCTAGTGTACAGTAGATATCTGTATCTTGCCTAGGTAATGTTGTTACATTTATTGTTATAGTTGATGGTAATCCTATGTTACCAATACCATCTATGGCTATTGCAGATATATTATGTTCACCATCTGCAATAGTGATTGATTCTTCACAATCTCCTTTAGTAGAACCATTATATGCATAGTTTCCTGAGTTATTGTCAAATGAGCAATAATCTACTCCTGTGTTGTAGAGTGGGTTTCCTAAGGCATCTGATGCGTTAGCTTCTATAGTTATTGTGTCTGTGCTTCTTAATCTGTAGATAGTGTTGTCTGATCTTAGGCGTTGTAATACTGTTGTGCTTTCACTTGTTACAAAACCAGTTATGTTTGCTCCTTCTGTTTCGTGGATATATTGTTTATCTCCTGCTGTATCTATCAATTGAGCATATGATGTTCCACTATCATCTATGTTTATTGTGTAATCATAAGGTGAGTTGTTTATTATGTCAACTCCACCTGGAATATTACATGATATGCTCAAGCTTAGTGCATGACCTGCAGGTATGTTTGTACTATAAGAAACAGCCAATACATAACCGTTGGCGTATTGAGTTACAGAAGGTGCATTGAATAATGAAGAGCTAGAGCCAGATATGCTACAATTATCATTAGAAAGCTGATATTGTAAGGGTAACATTGTTCCTGTTAAGGTCCCTAAGTAGAAAGTAAGTTGTTTGTTGTCAAGAGCTCCTGCAGAATCTGTGAATGTCCAACTAAGAGATGTTCCAGGGTATGCGTCAGAGGTCCATTCTGCATCTATTGTGAATGCATTCCAATTGTTTGCTGAATCTGTTAGTGGTAAGACTGAAGACCATGCAGATAATCTTCCATCATTTGTGTTATTCCAGCCCGATGTTGCGCCTGCCACATTATTTGTTGGGTTTTGTGTTGGACAAGATGTACTTCCTTCTGGGCAATCTGATGTATCGATACAATCTGTCAAACCATCCATATCATTATCAAGGTTATCTGCGCAATTGCTTTCTGTTGCTGCTGTATTTACATCAGTACAATATCCATAGCTTCCAGAGATTAAAGAGATTTTCCCTATACAATTTGTATCTGCACAATCTATATCTCCTGAATGAAGAGTTAGGTTCTTGTTTGCTGCTAAGTATTGTAATCTACTTGAGCCTGTTTTTGCAACACTAGCATCTTGATAAGTAATTTCGTTGTCTAAGCCATCTGCGCAAGCATCTATTGTGATGTTTTCATATGAAGGGCAATATCTTCCATAGAATGTCTGATTATAGCATCCAGAATCATAACAATTAGCTGGACCATCTTCATCATTATCTACTGCAAAGAATGATAAATTGTAATCAATACAGCTTGCTTTGTTGTTTTCATCCCCACAACTAACTCCTGATGGACCTATCCTGCCTGAACAGTCAGGATCTGAACAATCTGTTCCTGTTGAGGAATTTTGTGAGTATGCTGTACCATTCCAATAATATGAATCAAGGTCATTATCTATTCCATCTGAGCAGTTTAATTCCTGGATTTGGGTTGGCGAATCAGAGCAGATATAGTCTCCTGAAGAATTGGTTACGCCGTGGCAATTATAATCATCACAATCGATGCCTGTGTTGTATCCTGCATCAAATTCATAGATCCCTAGGTCTCTGTCATTATCTAGACCATCTGTACAATTATATTCCCATGCTATCTGGCACATTCCAACAATACCTGAATCATTGATCAATGTATTATTACAGTCTGAATCATAAGGTATATCCTTCCATTGACAATCTATTCCAGCTCCTATTGTAGAATTTGCCGTTTTCCCATCTCTGGTGTAGTTATCTAGATCATTATCTATGCCGTCTAAGCACCAGTTCTTTGTTATACCACAATCACCATATTGACATTGATTGTTTGATTCGTTTTGTGGACAAGCCGAGTTTCCACCGCAGGAATAATCATCACAGTCTGCTGCAGTATTGTATTGTGAAGGGAAGTATGCTTCGTAGATTGCTTCTGTCCAGCCTGCTGTTTGTATTGCTGTTCCTGATGGGGAAGCAGCAGGTCTTACATAGGAATCTTGATCATTATCAAATCCATCTGAGCAGTTTAATTCATTTATCAGTTCGCATTTTTCCGTGGTAGATCCTATGATTGTGTTGTTACAATCTACATCATAACTATATCTTCCTGTTGTTGCATCATTATAGTTTCCAGATATGTATGATAAAGATGTAGGTCTTGTAGATCCATCATTGTAGACACAGTCAATACCCCCCGTGGAGTTGACAGATCTGTCTTCATCTAGCAGGTAATCAGTTATATTGAATACATAACGGTCTAAGTCATTGTCTTTTCCATCTAGGCAAAGCGAAGCTGTTTCTGTTGAAGGGCAAACAGCATTTCCCTTACAATCATAATCATCACAATCAGTGCCGTTAGTTGATGTTATTCTATCAGCTCCAAAGTTATACACATTATCTTGGTCATTATCATAATTATCATCACAGCTTTGTTCATGTCCAAGTTCACAGTTTTGTCCTGAGCCGGTCATATCTGTGCCGTTGCAGTCTAGATCGGGGAAATTAAATCCATCATTATTGAATCTACAATCCATCCCTGCTCCAGAAGCATTGTTATTTGTTGCTGTATATTGGTTTGTTACTGTGTCCCAGCCCGTAATTGTGTAGAAGTCTAAGTCATTGTCTTTTGTATCAGAGCATTTTTCAGCTGTGTTTTCGAAGTTAGCTGAAACATTACAGGTAGTTTGACAATCATATTCCCCATGTGCTGTGTTAGAGCCAGAGAGGCTGTATTGGAAGATAGGGTTTGTTGTGTTAGAGCCTGTTGCTGAGACAACACAATCATATTCTCCATCTAGGTCATTGTCATACCCATCACTGCAATTTATTTCATTGATTAATTGGCAAGTAGCATTTATTGTAGTATTCATCATAGTATTGTTGCAATCTAGGTCATATTCTACCATCCTACAATCTACACCTCCACCTGTTGTATTTTGAGTTGTAGTGTTTATATTATAGAAGTCCCAATCATTGTCTTTTCCATCTAGGCATTCTGAGCCGTTTTCTACACTGTTACTTTCGTTTAAGTCTCTACAATAAGATGCACAATCATATTCTGCATCTGGGTTATTTGAAGTGCCTGTTCCTCCACTGTAGGTTATTTTTGGATCTGTTGGATCTAAGGCATAAACTATGGTCGTGTAGCCAGTTATTTGTTCTAATCCACAATCATAGCTCCTATCTCGGTCATTATCAAATCCATCACCACATGTAGTCTCTAGTCCTAACTGACAAGTTCCATTTCTTGTTTCACTTACATCATTCGAATCGTATGTGTCAGCTGAATTGATCCATGTGTTGTTACAGTCTGTGTCCCATGCTGAACTATCCCATGTACAGTCAGTAGTACCATCTGCATCATTATCAAAGCTGTCTAAGCAAGTATTATTTTGTAGGGCATATTTGCTTTCATTTCCAAATGTGCAAACATCTGTTAAATCTGCAATATTTCCAGAGTAATTGTCACAATCAGTGTCAAGGCAATCTACTAAGTAGTCTAAGTCATTATCTGTTGAATCTGTACAAGAAGTGTCATGTTCCCATATTGCTCCATCATCTGTAATGCTGAAGTTGATCTTGCCTGTTAAAGTACTTGCACCTACTTTTCTTGTTATTAAGATACCTTCTCCGCTGATTGATGTGTCTACTGAGATTTTGAAGGTTATATTAAGATCGTCATTTGCGTAAGCTGTCCCTGCATCTGTACCTGTTAATGCTTGTGCCATTCCTACATTTGAGCAGCTATCTGCAAGATCTTTTAATTCATTTGTTAATGAGTTAGTTGGATTTTTGTTCAATATTGTGAATTTATCTGAATTTGCATCACAGATTCCTAATGTGCTGTTAAAGTTATATGCTTGGAACTGCAGGCCATTACCATCTAGTTTTGCATCATCTTGGCTTATCTGAAGGCTGAAATTACCCTCTTTGCCTACTGTTTTAGTGTAAACAAATGATGTATATCCTGTAATTGCATTTCCTATGGTGATATAACATAGGTTTGTATCTAAGTTACAAGAATCTGTATCATCTGTAGTGTATGGATCGTCACGCCACCCTTTGGTGTTTACCCCACAAGTATATGCTCTATCTGCATCTTTATCACCAACTGGTTCACCATAGACAACAGAAGCACATTGTAAATCATCACAGTTACCACTTGAAGGGTCTGCGCCCTTTGAATCATCACTTGAGTCTGTACATAATGTTTCTGCTCCTGCTGGATTATTGTACATGAATGCTGCGAAGGAAGGATCTACTCTTGAACCAGTTAGATTACTGGATCCGTCATAATAGATATTTGGACAAGTTGTTCCTTCATCAAAGTAGTCTGCATCTGAACCTCCTGCGCAAGAGATTGCTCTTGAGACATAGAGGGGAGACCATTGTCCATTATTTGATTCGTTTCCATTATATAGGCTTAAGTTAATGGCTGTTAAGCGAGTTCCATCTTGGGTGATGTTGATCTCACATCTTGTATGGCATAGTTGGGTTGCATCTGAAGCGCAAGGTGTTGTGTCTACATTATTGGTACTGCTAATTGTGTAATTAATTGAATAATTTCCATCGCCATGGTCAGTTACTGTCTCTTGACCTGCATAGTTTGAGTCAATACATGAGAAGTTTGCAGATAATGTAAGATCTGCTTGATTGGTTCTTATTGTGATGTTTATTGGAGATCCATCTTCGTAGAAAACTCTGTTTTTGTAGATTGAGTTTATGACAACTGATGTGTCAACTACTATAGTTTTGTTTGAATCACCCCAATCTGTGTTGGATGAAGTGTCGTAAGTTAAGCAGTTCCAGATATAAGTTGTTCCGTTTTTCAGTGTCTTTGTGAATGTTGTTGTGTTACTTGTTCCTGTAAGGTTAACTGTTTGGTTGGCTTGCCATGCTCCTGAGAAGTTTGCATATAATGTCATGTTTGCTATACTGGTGCCTGATATTGCTGAGCAATTGAATATTACAGTTGTGCTTGTTGAGGTAGAATCATTTGCTGGACTGTTTAAAGTTGTATTGAGTAAGACTATTGTTGTGCCCCATATATCTGTCTGGTTTAGGTTGCCTAATGTGTCATTTATGTACCAGGTCCAGTTTATATCCCCATAAGGTATGTTTATTGTTTTGTTAACTTGGATCTCTTGGTTATTTGTGTAAGTGGCTGGTGTGTTGTTTAGCCAAATGCTTCCGTTATACCAACTGAATACATATTTATCTGGATTTGTTTCATTAAGAGTTATGTTGAAATAGACTAAGTCTCCTGATTTAGTTAAAGGTGTGATATTTGTTTTGTTATTAAACCAGATTGGGTTTGTTCCGTCTAGTCTGAAATATATTGTTGAGGAGTTTGCTGAGCTATCTGTTCCATCATCTGCTGATACTGTTAAGTTATAGTATCCGTCACTAGCGTTCCAATCTGTCACATTTACTGTTGTAGAGATGTTTAAAGTGTTGTTTATGAATATGTGGTATGTTATGGTGTCATTATCTGCATCAGTGCTCGAGTAGTTTATGTAAGGTATGTCTGTGTAGTTCTTGCCTGTAACTGGATAAGTGATATTTGGTATTGTTGGAGGTGTGTTTCTTATCTCTATTGTGTATATTTGGCTTAGGTTTACATTTCCTAGTGTGTCATTTACCCATACTTGCCAGCCAAGTATTTGAGCTCTCTTTAAGTTAGAGATTGTTATATTTTCTGATAATGTGTAAGATGTTCCAGATATATCCTTATAAGTTAGGTTAGTTAGATTTCCAGTCTCATTATGGGCAAAGAAATACCCATCTAGCTCAAGTGAATCTGATAATGTTATATTGATCTGTACTGTGTCGTTGTATTTTGGAGTTGTTGTCGTCACATTTGTTTTGTTGTTAGAGAATGATGGCGGGGTTGAGTCTAGTCTAAAATAGATTGTTGAGGAGTTTGCTGAGCTATCTGTTCCATCATCTGCTGTTATAGTTAAATTGTAGAAGCCATCAGAAGCATTCCAATCTGTTAAGTTTGTGCTTATTCCAGTTATGTTTAGAGTATTGTTTATGAATATGTGGTATGTTATTTCCTCATTATCTGCATCAGTACTGGAGTAGTTTATGTAAGGTATGTCTGTGTAGTTCTTGCCTGTAACTGGATAAGTGATATTTGGTATTGTTGGAGGTGTGTTTCTTATCTCTATTGTGTATATTTGGCTTAGGTTTACATTTCCTAGTGTGTCATTTACCCATACTTGCCAGCCAAGTATTTGAGCTCTCTTTAAGTTAGAGATTGTTATATTTTCTGATAATGTGTAAGATGTTCCAGATATATCCTTATAAGTTAAATTTGTTAGGTTTCCAGTCTCGTTATGGGCAAAGAAATAACCCCCTAATTCTGATGAGTCTGTTAAGGTTAAATTAATTTGTACTGTGTCGTTGTATTTTGGAGTTGTTGTTGTCACATTTGTTTTATTGTCTGAGAAGTATGGTGGGGTGGAGTCTAGGATGAAATATATTGGTGTTGAGTTTGCTGAGCTCCCTATCCCATCATATGCAGATACTGTTAAGTTATAGAAGCCATCAGAGGCGTTCCAGTCTGTGAGGTTTGTAGTAGAGGAGTGGTTTAGGGTATTGTTTATGTAGATCTTATAGGTTATTTCGTCATTATCTGCATCAGTAGAAGAGTAGTTTATGTATGGGATGTCTGTGTAGTTTGTGTTGTTTACTGGGAATGTAACATTTGGCACTGTAGGTAGTGTGTTAGCTACAGATATTATTAATTGAGAGGAGTTTATGTTTCCTGCTGTGTCATTTACATAACCAATAAATAATATATCTGAACTTGAATTTATTGTTGTAATGTTGTAGCATAAGTCATGTTCTGAAGTTCCCAAAAGGCTGATTAACGATGAATTTCTATTGGAGATGTTGTTGTAGAACCAACATGCACTTAGTTCGAGGTTATCAGAAACGTTCATTGAGATGTTTATTACATCATTTATTTGTGGTGATGTGTTGTTTATGCTCATATTTGATGCTGGTGGTGTTGAGTCTATTGTAATTATTCTTTGTTCTGTTGAGTTCCAATTGTCTAGAGTGTCTGAAGCGAATGATTGATATGTGTAATTGTTGTCTGGTAATGTGTTTGTTGCGTTTAAGGATTGGTTTATGTATAGTTCCCAGCTGTCTTGATCTATTTTCTTAAGGTTTGAAATATATTGTTGATAGATTTCATCTTTGCTTAATGATCTGTTCCAGATTCTTACTTCGTCTATTAATCCGTCAAAAAATTCACCAGCTTTATTTTGGTGTGAACCAATCATCAAATTGGTAGCACTATTAGTTATATTGCCTGTTTGAGGATCAGTTGCATCTGGTACACCATTAACAAATAATTGTTGGTAAGTTGAGTTGTAAGTCATAGCAACATGATTCCAATCATTTGGTGTTAAGAGATTAGTGCTTGCTCCGACTTTATTAGTAGGTGTATTTGCCCACACATAACCTTCTATAGCTCCGGAAGTACCACTCAATCTTAATATGTAAGCTCCATCTTTTTTAATAATCTCATCAGAATTAACAAAAGTCCTTGGGTAAACCCAAGCTGTAATAGTCATCTCATTATTCCCTATATCTAATGATGGGCTATCTGTAATCTCCACATAATCACTATTGCCATCTAACCATAAAGCATTACCAAATTTACCTGTGGTATTAACTTGAGCAGTTCCCCCTGCAGTACCATTATTTCCACTTCCACTTATATCAACAACATAAGTGCTGTTCTCACCTAAAACTGAGATATTATCAAAATTCATCATCAATACTAAAGAGTCATTGTAATAAGTGTAATTTGTTCCGTTCCAGTTGTATACTATTTTATCTAAACTTGTTTCTGTTATTGAAAGATTAATTGTTATGTATTGTTCTGATTGTAATGAATTATTATCAGGTGTTGGATCTGTGAATATAATTGTTGGAGGTGTGGTGTCTAGGGTGAAATGTATTACTGAGCTATTGCTGCTTGAGTTTATTCCATCATATGCAGATACTGTTAGATTGTAGAAGCCATCAGAGGCGTTCCAGTCTGTTAGGTTAGTTGTTGAAGTATGATTTAGTGTGTTGTTTATGTAGATATAGTAAGTTATATTATCATTGTCTGCATCTGTAGATGTGTAGTTTATGTAAGGTATGCCCTCATATATTGTATGGTTTATTGGGTATGTAACGTTTGGTATTGTAGGTAGAGTGTTTGCTACTGTAATGATTGTTCTTGATGAGTTTAAGTTGCCTAAAGTATCATTTACATAGCCTATGAATAATATATCGTTTCCTTGAGTGAGGTTTATTGTTGTTATATTGTAGCATAAGTCATGTTCTGATGTTCCTGATAAACTGATTAAGCTGGAGTTTTGCTTAGACATGTTGTTGTAGAACCAGCATGCACTTAATTCTCTATTATCAGAGACGTTCATCGATATGTTTATCACTTCATTTACTTTAGGTGATGAGTTGTTTAGTGATATGTTTGAAACTGGAGTAGTTGAATCTAAAGTAAATGTCCTAGTTAGTGAAGTGTTTATGTTATTTGCGCTGTCCCAACAAGTTACATTCCAATTGTAAGTACCACTAGCAATATCAGTTATAGTATAGTTAGTATAATTGCCACTGTTAGCTCCAATATAACTAACATTTACAGTATCATTGATTGTTATATTGCATAATAAAGTGGTATCAATATTATCCAATACAGTCCAATTGAAATTCAAATTGGTCAAGGTTAGATTAACATTATCTGATGGATAAACTAGATCAATTGAAGGCTCTACTGAATCTATGTTAAATGTGTTGTTAATAGGTGCCCAGTTGCTTAATCCTGATGAACTATTACAATAAACATTCCATTTATATGTTCCATTTTCTAATGATACTTGTGCTGAATCCATAACATTTGATGTTGGAGTTGAGTTTGTTTTATTTGCTTTCCAGGTTCCGCTAAAGTTACCATAGATTATGCATGTATCTAAACTACCACCTACAACGGTGTAATTAAGCCATACTGAACTTGACTGCTGCCATGTATCATCAGTTGGGTAGTTTAATATTACCTGTGGGCCAGAAGAATCTATTTTGAAGAATGTGGATGTTGAGTTAGCTGAGTTTTCTAGACCATCATTAGCAGTCATTGTAAGATTATAATACCCATCACTTATATTCCACCCGCTTATATTATTAGTTGCTCCTGAAATATTTAAAGTTCCATTGATGTAAATATTGTATGTTATGCTGTCCCCATCAACATCTGTTGAAGTATAGTTTATTGCAGTTAAATTATAATGTACACTGGCATTTGCAGGGTAAATAACTGAAGGTATTGTTGGTGGTGTGTTCTTTATTTCTAGTGTATATATATCACTTACATTTACATTTCCTAATGTATCATTTGTCCAGACTTGCCATACAAATATTTCAGCTCTCGTTAAGTTAGAGATTGTGATATTCTCTACTACTGTATGGTTGGTCCCTGAGATACCCTTATATGATCCATTGGTCATAGTTCCGCTGCCATTATGCGTCAAGAAATAACCATCTAATCCTGATGAGTCTGTTAAAGTTAGATTAATTTGCACTATATCATTATATCTTGGTGTTGTGGCTGTTGCGTTTGTTTTATTTTCAGAAAATGACGGTGCCAATGTGTCTAATATAAAGTAAGCTGAATCAGAACCATTCTGCAGCCCATCTGATGCAAATACTGTTAAGTTATAGTAGCCGTCGGAAGCATTTAATGTTGTGTTGCTGTCAATCAATGTCGTATTTATTGTTCCATTTATTACATAATAATAAGTCAATGAAGTTGCTCTTGCATCTGCTGCTGATACATTTAAGTCTATCGAATTAGAGCTTATGTTCGATCCATCAGTTGGGTAGACTATCGAGACTGCTGGAACAGTTGTATCTAAATTGAAATTTACTACGGAGCTATTTTGGCTTGAACCATAAATATCGCTAGCTGTAACAGTCAGATTATAATAACTATCTGATGCATTCCAATCAGTAATATTCATAGTTGTAGTTATGTTCAGCGTTCCATTGATGTATATCTGGTAGGTAATTGTATCATTGTCTATGTCGGTTGAGTTGAATTCTATCTTTATTGTGTTGTTTATTTCTGTATTGTAAGGGGCAGTTATCGTTGGTATAACTGGTACAGTGTTGGCTACTGTAAAGCAGCTTATAGTGCTGGAATTACTGTTCCCGGCAGTATCATTTACCCAGTATCCCCAACAGATGTTTTGATGGGCGGTTGTTACTTGTTTTGTTGTTGATAATATTGTTGAAGTACATAATTGGGATGTGTCATTTGTTAAGGTTCCTGAATTGTTCCAGAAGAATGTATAATAATGACAGTTTGATTCTATTATTGTTATGTTCATCCTTAAGTATTCATTTATTGCTGGTGTTGTGTTTGTTAGGTTGTTTGTGAATGATGGTTGAGTTGAGTCTAGCATAAAGTATATTGCAGTTGAGTTTGATGAGTTAGTTGTTCCGTCATCTGCTGTTACAGTTAGATTATAGAAGCCATCAGAAGCGTTCCAGTCTGTTACATTTGTAGATATTCCTGTAATGTTGATTGTGTTGTTTATGAATAAGTGATAGGTTATTGTGTCTGAGTCTACATCATTTGCTGTGTAGTTTATGTAAGGTATATCTGAGTAGTTTTTGCCTGTTACTGGGTATATTATTACAGGGGTAGTTGGTGGTGTGTTTGCTACTATGAATGTTCTTAGTATGCTACTATTCCAGTTATTTGCAGAATCATTAGCGTACCATCTATAACCAATTGTATTTCCTTGAGATAGATTGGTAGATTTGTTTATTGATATGTTTACTAAGCTACTGCTTATTGTTGCATTTGTTAGGTTGTCCCATACGCCTGTTCCGTTCCAGCTGAATATATAGTAAGATAACCCTGATCCTTGGTCTGTTATTGTTATGTTGAATGTTGCGTTTCCGTTAATTCTCATTAAGGAAGCATTTGTTTGGTTGTTAGTGAATGAAGGTACTTTTGTGTCTAATCTGAATAAGACTGAAGTGGAGTTTGAGCTTGAATATGTTCCGTCGTTGGCTGTTATAGTTAAGTTGTAATAGCCGTCACTAGCGTTCCAGTCTGTTAGATTTGTTGTTAAGGAGGCGTTTAGTGTGTTGTTTATGTAGATTTGATATGTTATTGTATCTAAATCTAAATCTGTTGAACTGTAATTGATGTAAGGTATGTCTGAGTAGTTTTTACTGTTTATTGGGTAATATATTGTAGGGGTAGTTGGTGCGGTATTGGCTACTGTGAATGTCCTGATTAGACTAGAGTTCCATTGATTTAATGAGTCATTAGCGTACCATCTATAACCAATGGTATTTCCTTGAGATAGATTAGTGGATTTATTTATTGATAATGTTGTTGAAGTTCCACTTATTGTTGCATTTGTTAAGTTATTCCATGTCCCTGTTCCGTTCCAGCTGAATATATAATAGCTTAAACCACTTCCAGAGTCAGTAAGGGTTATGTTGAAAGTTGCGTTTCCGTTTATTCTCATCAATGTTGCATTTGTTTGATTGTTTGAGAATGACGGTGGTGTGGTGTCTAGTCTGAATAATACTGGAGATGAATTTGATGAGTTATCTATTCCGTCATCTGCTGTTACAGTTATGTTGTAATAACCATCACTAGCGTTCCAGTCTGTTACATTTGTGCTTATTCCTGTTACATTTATAGTATTGTTTATGTATATGTGATAAGTTATTGAGTCTGAGTCTGCATCTGTGCTTGAATAGTTTATGTAAGGTATGTCTGAGTAGTTTTTGCTGTTTATTGGGTATGAGGTGGTTGGAGTGGCTGGAGGTGTATTGGCTACTGTGAATGTTCTTAATAAGCTAGAGTTCAATTGATCTAAGCTATCATTAGCATACCACCTGTAGCCAATGGTGTTTCCTTGAGTTAAGTTAGTTGATTTGTTAATAAACAGGTTAATACTATTTCCTAATATAGTTCCGTTTGTTGTGTTGAGCCAGCCTTCTCCTGTACCGTTCCATGAGAATATATAATAAGAGAGCCCAGCACCGTTGTCTGTTAAAGTTATATTGAATGTTGAGTTACCGTTTATTCTCATCAATGATGCATTTGTTTGATTGTTTGAGAATGACGGTGGTGTGGTGTCTATTCTGAAATATATTACAGATGAATTTGCGCTTGATTCTACTCCATCAGTTGCTGATACTGTTAGATTGTAGAAGCCATCAGAAGCGTTCCAATCTGTTACATTGGTTGTTGTTGAGATGTTTAATGTTCCGTTAATGTAAATCTGATATGTAGTTGTATCTGAATTTGCATCTGTTGATGTATAGTTTATTGCTGTGATGTTTGTATAATTTCTACCGTCTACTGGATAAGTTACATTAGGTGTAGTTGGAGCACTATTTCCAATTGTTAGAGTTATTGTTGAGGAGTTTATGTTTCCTGCACTGTCATTAGCCCATATTGTTATATTATGTTGGCCTGTTGTCCAAGTTATTATTGTAAGGTTTATGCAGTTAGCAAGAGTGACATTAGTTTCCATTGTATCATTGCTGTACCAGCATGAATCTAAGTTAGTGTCTGAAACAGTGTAGTTTATGCTTAATTCTACATCTGCTGAATTAGAGTTGTTTTCTGGAGCGGTTATATTTATGGATGGATTCGATGTATCTAAGGTTATGTTTCTTGTTTGTGTTGAGTTTTTGTTGGATAATTGATCTTCTATAGTTACATTATAATAATAAATGCCATCTGAAAGGGATGTGAAGTTTATTGATCTTGTTCCTGCTGCTTTTGCCGAAGTATTAGTCATATTTAATGTTGAATTATATAAATAGAATGTTATGTTTGCTTCATTTGTATCAGATGCAGTTACGTTTATGTATATCCAGTTTCTTGATTTATATGAATCATTATTTTCTGTACCTCCGGCATAGCTTATTGAAGGTATTGTTGAATCAAGAGAATATGTTCTTGTAGCTGTTGAGTTTAGGTTTCCTGCTGTGTCATTGGCTGAAGCATTAAGGAAATAAAGTCCATCAACTAAGCCTGTAAAGTTGAAGAATAATGGTGCAGAGGTGTTTGTTGAAGAGTTTATTAAACTAGGGGTAGAATTATATAAGTACACTACAAGAGTATTTAGATTTGTATCTGAAGCGCTTATGTTTGCTAATAAATAGTTAGTTGAAATGAATTCTGCTGTTGGAGTTGGATCTTCAAATGCAATTGAAGGTTGTAATGTATCTAGGTATATTGAATAAGTATCTGAATAATTACATAATGTTTCGTCACATGCAGTTGCATTATAATGATATAATCCATCTGGTAGTGAGGTAAAATTAAGTGCGTATGAACTGCTTGATGAGGTGCTTTGATTTACTAAATCTGTTTGATTGTAAAGATCTATTGTTAGTGTGATTAGATTAGTGTCGTTTGAGGTTGCATTTGCAAATATCCATATACGTGAGAAGTTTCCAGAATCTGGATTGATGAAATAAACTACAGGGGCTTTGGTGTCGTCAACAATAAATACTGTACTTGTTATATTTATGTTTCCTGCATTATCTTCAGCATATGATGTTATTGTGTATGTCCCTAGGCCTATAAGATCGCTAGCAGTAAGATTTACGTTTCCAGAAGATTCTGTTGAATTAGTAAGTAAATATCCTCCTGGAAGAGTTACATTAAATATTGTAGTTTTGAGATTATTATCTGCAGTGGACCAATTGATTGAGATTGAGTCTTCCCCATATTCTAATGCTGTATCATTTTTGGAGATTGAAGCATTCGGATATGTGTAATCAAGTGAAACTGCCCTTGTTTCAGTATTATTTCTATAACCTACAGAATCATTGACAGTTGCATTAAAGTAATATGTTCCTTCTCCAAGACTTGTGATGTTTAAGAATAACGAGGAATTTGTGGTTGAAGATGTGTTTATTACAGCTTTGTCGGAGTTATATAATCTGAGGGTAAGGTTTTCTATGTTTTCTTCTGTAACGCTTACATTAATTGAAATGTAATTTTGAGATTGGTTTCCAGCTGAAGTTGTTGGATCTACAAATGAGATTAGGGGGATGGTTGTATCAATAGTAAAGTTGCTTGATGTAGTTACACTGTTGGAGGCATTATCACTACAGCTTACATTAAAGTCATATGTTGTTTCGCTGAATCCACTGAATGTATAATTACATCCAGTATTGTTTGTACAATATAATTGTTTTATAGTGCCTGCTACTGAGATATTACAGTCTAATGATTCTGAGATATTATCAATAGCTGTCCAATTGAAGTTTATCGATGTTGTGTTGAGATATGAATTTTCTGAAGGATAATCAATAGTTAATGAAGGGCTAGTCTTATCTATTATAAAGTTTGTTGAAACATTTATATCATTTCCAATAGAATCTCTTCCATAAACGACCAGGTTATATGTGCCTTCTGTGTTTTGTGTTACATTTACAAGATCCTGCCAAGTGTGCTCTTTAATAGGTGTTTCATAGGTTGTTGTGTTGTATTGAACTGTAGTTCCTGATTTGCTTAGATTATAGTAAGTATAATTTAATGAAAGGTCTTGTACTACTAAGTTAAGGCTGAAATTAGAGTTATAGTGCTTTAGATTTGCTGTTGGGGCGATTAATTGGATTACAGGATTTGAGTTATCCAAGTAGAATGAGATATTTTTGTTTATTAGATTGCCGGATGTGTCATTGGCAAATATACTGAAGGTAACATTCCACTCTACATTATCGTAGATAGATGAGTTCCATGTTGAATCCCAACTGTCTGAACTATTGAGCGTGCCATTTGCTATCTTTTGGCTAGCATCTGAGTTATTGTACATATAATACCAAGCAGAATCTACTGAAGATAATGTGTCTGTTATCTCTGTCCTTAAATAGATAAGATAACCGAAGCTGCCATTAACTGTTGGAGAATTAACCACTATTGTAGGGGGTGTTGCATCAACTGTAAAGGTCCTTATACTGCTTGTATTGGTATTGCCTGCTGCATCTACACATTGGATATACCATGAATTTAGCCTGCTTGCGAAGTCAGATCCATTTAATGTTGTATTAACATCAGGCAATACTGAAGAATTGTAGTTGACTGCAACATAAGCAACAGAACCTTCAAGATCTTTGTATAATGTACAATTACTTATTGAATTATCCTCTACCGAAAAGGTGAAATTAAGTTTTGTTGAACTTGTATTGAATCCGTCAATAGGTGCAGAGAGATTGATTACAGGTGGGACAGTATCAAGCTTGATGGTTCTTGTTTCAGTTGAGTCTATGTTATCGCCTGTGTCCCTGCCAGTTGCATTTAAGTAGTATGTGTCATCAGGTAAGTTTGTGAAATTTACTGAATAAGATTCTGGAGCTGAAGGGGAAGTTGTTGAATTCACCAATGCAGTTGAGTTGTAAAGATATATTGTGATATTAGCTGGGTTGTTGTCATCTATTGAAACTGTTGCATCTATGTGGGTTTGTGAATAATTTCCATTTGATGTTGTTGGTGAAATGAACGATACTATTGGGATTGTTGCATCAGTTATTGTTACATTCCATTTTGTTGTATCGTTTCTGATAGAAGTATCATTAGCTATTGTTGCATAGGCAAAGAATTCATATGTGTTTTCTTTTGTACCAGTTGCATTGACATAAAATGTAATTATGCTGGAGTTGGTCTTGTTTAGGTTTATTGTGTATGGATTTGAGGATTTATTTGTCCAGAATGGTATTGTTCCAGATATTGTTGAGATTATTGCTTTTGCCGAACTTATGCATGTTCCTTCAGAATCTGATAAACAGATGTCATCAAGGTAAGCTATTCCGTGATCTCCAGACCCACCATCTCCAGTCCATACTTTTATTCTGATTTCCTTATTCTTTAGATTAGCATTAATGGCAACTGTGTTGTCAATCTTTGCAGCTGGATTATAGTCATTATTGTCATTGCAGCCACCCCACACATTATCAGATGAGGACCAGCTTCCAGAATATGAGCATCTGGATTCTAGATTTTGATAGTTGCCTGATTCGTTTCCTACCTCATATATCATAAGGCCATAACCCCATTCATCATAATCTTCTGCATCAAAATTATAAGTTATGTAATCTGCGTTTGCTGTGAATGAATCTGAGAAGATATAGGCTTTCCAGCTTGTGCTGCTAGATCCAGTGTAAGTTGATTTAAATTGAAGCCAATTACCTTTGCTTCCAAATGGATTTGAACTTGTCGCAACTTGAACTTGTTCATAAGATCCGCTTGTACTATCTGTTATCTCTTCATAGGTCCATCCAGGTATATTAGTGCATGTACTATCTTCATTATTACAATTTCCTGTCTGAGTAAAATCACAGTTTGTAATGTCTCCACATTCTACTACTGGATCTAAAGTTATATTTATATCTCCGCAAGTCTGTTCAAGACAAGTGATATTTAGAGTTACATTAAACCACCTATTTTGAGAAACATTTACATCTGTTGTTGGCCAAACTCTAGATATTGAGATAGATGGCTTGTTTAATATAATTGTTCTTGTAACTGTGCTGTTTATATTACTGGATGTGTCATTTGTAGTGGCGTTGATGTAATATGTTCCGTAAGTTAGGTTAGTGAGCTGCAGATAATTGGTGGTTGATGAATTTATTAATGCAGATTCGTTATAGATATAAATTGTTGTTGTGTCTAGATATAAATCAGAAGGGGATACATTTACAGTTATTGTTCTTAGGAGATTATGTGAACCGTTTGCAGTTGTATCTGAGTTGAAGCTTAATTTAGGGGGAGTTAAATCTTTTATTGTAACGTTCCATTTAGAAGTTTCATTATTTATTGGTATTCCAGAAACTGTTTTATTTGCATAGATATAGAACTCATAGGTGCTGTCTAGATTACCAGTTGAATTAACCCACCAAGTTAATAGGCTGCTTTGGTTTTCGTTTAGGGTTAAATTGTAAGGGTTAGTTATATTTGTAAAGAAAGGTGTTGCTCCTGCTGTTGTATTTATTAGTCCACCTTTTCCTGCACTGTACTCATAAGTTAGGTTTACATAACAACCCATATAACCGCAACCTCCGCTTGGGGCATAGTTTACTGCAGTTGTAGAGTCGCAAGTTATTGTTATTGAGTTGTCTGATAAGTAAGATGTTACATCATAACTAGTGCAAGTATCATATGAGCAGTCGTCTCCTGATCCTAAACAGTTTCCTAATGTAGTTCCATCTGCTTTTAAGGTTACATATTCGGTAGAAGAAGCTAAGTCACCCCTTACTTGAGGATAGATTGTTGCAGAGGTAATTGTTTCTGTTGGGTTGAAATCTATGGTGCATGAACATCCAGCAGAACTGCATGAGCAGGAATCTGTTAATGATGTGGTTACTGTTGGATCTAAGCTTACATTTATCTCACCACAATCTCTTCCTGAACAGCTTACATTTACAGTAACATTAAAGAATTCATTCTTAGATACATTAACATTAGAAGTAGGATATATCATCTCTAATCCAATTGATGGAGGGACATTTAATGAGAATACAACTGATTCTGTCCTGTTCCAATTATTACTGGTATCATTACAATATACATTAGCTGTGTATATAGTTCCTGGCGAAGTAGATATTGATGCATTAAATCCAGTGCCTGAATTGTTTACAGTCATGGAGTAATTATTCTGGCCAGAATCGGTACTATAGAAACAAGTTGTATTTTCTGTTGTAGTAACATTCAAATATACTGAAGTAGTTGTCCAATTAAATTCTGTACCATTCAAAGGATAAGTTATATTGACTCCAGGCAGAACACTATCTTGAGTAACATTCACAAACATCAGATTATAGTTTTCATTTCCTAAAGTATCATTAACAGTTATGTTCAGCCAGTATGTATTGATATTTAATAAAGTATTATTTTCTAGACCCCCTGTACAATTTATTTTGAAATTTGTATCATTTACTGTAAAGCAGCTTATACTTGAAATATCGGTTGCATTAATATCATAATTTAGAGCGACACCATAATCTATTGTTTGATTAGCAATTACTGTGAAAGTTGGAATGGAAGTATTTGTGACGTTTACCCACATCAAATTGGAGTTTTCATTTCCTAATGTGTCATTAACAGTAATGTTAAGCCAGTATAATCCGACATTCAATAAAGTATTATTTGCTAGGTAACCAGAACAATTAATCGTGAAGTTTGTGTTGTTTACTGTAAAGCAGTCTACTGCCGTACTATCAGTTGCATCAATATCATACCCTAATGCATCTAGATATTCTATTGTTTGATTAGCGATTACTGTGAAGGTTGGTGGGATTAATTCAGTTCCATTTTGGATGGTCACATTCCATTTTTGTGTAATATTACTTATCCCCATATCTGAAGTTCTGTTTGCATATACAAAGAACTCATGAGTGTTGTTTATGGTTCCAGTTGTGTTTACATACCAAGTTATTTGTGCTGATTGACCTTGGTTTAGTGAGATGTTGTATGGATTTGTAGTGTTTGTCCAGAATGGTGTTGTTCCACTAACTGTTGAGACTGTTCCTCCTTTACCTAATTCAGTATAGGTTATGATTACATATCCGTCCCCTGAGATTACTCCTGCAGTATTGTCCTGATTTGTTCCGTTATTATAAGAGCCTCCGCCCCCACCACCATCTCCATCAGTATATCCACCCCCACCACCAGAATAACCTCCTGCTGCTCCACCACCGAAATATCCATTTCCACCACCGCCCCCAAAACCTCCAACACCATATCCTGAAGAAGTTCCTCCAGTGCCCCCATTTCTAAAACCATCTCCTTTTACACCATAACTACTAGAGGTCCCATCACCATAAAAACCTCCTCCTCCAGCCCCACTATAAGTAGATCCTCCTGTAAGCCCCCCATAACCATTTACCCCCTTATTACCAACTTTATCTTGCCCATCAGTTCCATTTATTCCAACTACACCTCCAAGAGCTACACTTCCACTACTTGACATTCCACCACCACCACCAGCAACTATTAAAGGATCAGCAACAGGATAATTAGAACCATTAGCAACAAAAGTACCACCACCACCACCACCATAACTAGTACAACCCCCTTCTTGCCCAACTAAAATTTGTAAAACTTCACCCATAACTAATTCAAACTCTCCAATCATCCTAGCACCATCTGCCCCCCCAGCACACCCCCCCTTAGCACCAGCAACTTCAATTGTATATGTTCCTGTAGTTGGAACAGTCCAATTTTGGATTCCACTAGTAACATTCACAAGCCCCTCTAAGGTTGTGTCTGTGTAATCAGTATTACAATCTGATTCTGAAGGTCCTAGTCTCTCTGTTGCTCCGCATGTTGTGAAATTATATACTATTGTATCATCAGGATCCAATGTAACATTAACTTCACCACAATCATTATCTACACAACTTACATTTACAGTAACCTGGAATAAAGCATTTCGAGTAGCATTAATATCTCCAGTTGGAGTTATCAACTCCAAACCAATTCTTCCTTTGTCTGTTACATTTACCCACATTAGGTTTGATCTTTCGTTTCCTGCAGAGTCATTTACTGTAATGTTAAGCCAATATAAAGCTACTTTGCTTTGATTAAAGTAAGTATTATTTTCCAAATAACCAGTGCAGTTTATCTTGAAGTTTGTTGTGTCATTAACTGTAAAGCAGCTTAATGGACTTGTGTCTGATGCATTTATATCATAGATAAATGTATCTTCTTCAAAGGTTGTTTGATTAGTGAAGTTTATGAATGTTGGTGCAGTTAAATCAACAGTAAAGGCAATAGTTGAACTATTTATGTTTCCATAAGTATCATTTACCCAAACAGTAATATTATGGGGTGATTCTGTCCATGTTACTGTTGTTATGTTTGCACAACTTACAAGGGTGGTGTTAACCCCCATAGTATCGTTGCTATACCAACAAGAATCTAGATTTAGATCAGAAGCAATGTAGTTTATGTGTATTCCGGTATCATTTGTGTATGTATTATTAATGGGGTAAGTTATGTTTATTGTAGGGTTAGTTGTATCAGAAACATTTACAACCATTATGCTTGAATTTACATTTCCAACTGTATCATTAATTGTAATGTTAAGCCAATATAAATCAACACTTAAGTAAGTATTATTCTCAAGATATCCCGAACAGTTTATCTTAAAGTTTGTAGTATCATTGACAGTAACGCAGCTAATATTGTTTGAATCAGTTGCATTTATATTATAACTAAACTGGTCTCCATATTCATGTGTAGCATTTCCTATGCTCGTAAATACAGGGGGTGTTGTATCCGTAATATTAACCCACATATAATCTGAAAATTTATTATTTGCCGTATCATTGACAGTTATATTCAACCAATATAATCCATTGCCTAATTCTGTATTATTTTGAAGATATCCTGAACAATTTATACTAAATCTTGCAGTATCATTAACAGTAAAGCAGTTTATGCTATTTTCATCAGTTGCATTTATATCATAACTTACTCCAGCATAATGCTCAAATGTTTGATTTGAGAAATTAGTGAATGTTGCTTGTGTCCAGTCTATTATTATACTTCTTTCTATTGAATTATTCCAATTAGAAATAGTATCAGATGCAAAAGCATTGTAAGTATAATTTCCCTCTAGTAATGTATCAGTAGCATTCAACGATTGATTAACATACAAGTACCATTGTGAACTATTGAACTTATTCAAATTACTTGCATACTGTTGGTAGACTTCAGCAGCACTTAAACTTCTGTTCCAAACTCTTACTTCGTCTATTGAACCATTGAATGGATACCAAATAGACCCATTAGTGTATCTGGCTCCAATAGTTAGGTTTGTCAATCCAATATCTAATGAATTTTCTGCTGTACCATTAAGTTCTCCATCTATGTATAACTTTGAAGTTGCTCCATCGTAGGTTCCAATAACATAGTACCAGGTGTTTGTAGTTAAGGCACCTACTCCTGTATTTACCGGAGTTCCCCATGTACCATTACCAACAATATAGTTCATGTGACCATCTGCATAAGTGACAAAGCTAATTCTTTTTTCAGAACCCAAGGGATCACCATAATCATAAAGTTTATAGCCTTTCATCCAGAAACCAACACTAAAGTCAGTCGATAAATTAATTGAACCTATGTCGATATAATCATCAACTCCATCAAAATGTGCACCACCACTATATCTGCCTGTTGAATTTATAATTGTTCCATTATAAGCTGTACCATTATTTCCATTTTTACTCATATCAACAACATAAGTATTATTCTCACCTAAAGAAGAAACATTATCCAAGTTAAACATCAAGATCAAAGAAGAGTTATACATAGTGTAATTAGTGTTGTTCCATTCGTATATTACCTCTTTTAAGGAAGATTCTGTTATTGAGACATTTATCTCGAAATAAGGTTCTGACTGTCTTGTGTCATTTACAGGTGTTATAGATAAATAACTTATTTTTGGAGGTGTAGTGTCTAATGTTATCTTTCTTGTTTCTGTTGAATTTACATTGCTTGCAGAATCAGTAGCGCTAGCATTAACATAATATACACCATCACTTAAACTAGAGAAATTCTTATAATGTGGTGAAGAAGTCCCACTTTCAGAGCTAACTAATCCCCCTGTTGAATTGTACATATAATTAACTATAGTTGACAGATGAGAATCAGTTGATGTGACGTTAACCTCAATAAAGTTTTGTGAATAAGTTCCGTTTGCTAATGTTGGTGAAACCAAATTTATTGTGGGTATGGTAAGATCTTTAATTGTAACATTCCATGTAGCAGTTATATTTGAAGTTGACATTTGTGAAGTTTGGTTTGCATACACAAAGAAAGTATAATTATTATTCCCATCTCCAGTTGCATTAACATAGAATGTTACTAATTGAGATTCTCCACTAAGTAAAGAGATATTATAAGGATTAGTAGACATGTTTGTGTAGAATGGTGTTGCTCCTGCTGTCGTGTTTATTAAACCACCTTTTCCTACACTGGTCGCTGATGTTCCATTAATATTTATATCATCTATAGCCATATCACTGGCATAAGTAGATGAAGAAGTAAGCCCCCTTATTCTTACATGGATCATTCCTGAATAAGATGAAAGATCAACTGAAGCTTGATCCCAATTATCTGTATATCCTGTATGTTGTTGACCTGAAATGTTCCACACATCAATTACCCAAGAACCAGATTCATTAACATCCACATGTAATGAACCCATTGCTGAACCATACATGTGATACCAGAAAGTTAAATTTATTAAACCATATTGGCTAGTATCAATTTCTGCACTTATTATTGAATAATTTTTATAACAAGGATTTGAAGCTTCAGTATAGAGATATTTTCCTGAAGTTGTTCCCAGTGTATGGTCTAAAGTTGGACCAGTACTGGTAGAAGAAGTACCCCCTGCATCTACGACCCAATTACCTCCTGCAACATTAGTCCAATTGCCAGTTGTAAGCGCACAGGTAACCCCGCAAGTATTTGAACATTGAGTTTCATCTTCAAAATCATCAAACATAATAACTTCCCAGTCTGAAGAGGCTGGATCTAAACTAACATTAATCTCCCTACAAGGCAGTGCACCAGTACAGCTAACATTAACTGTTACATTAAAGAAATTGTATTGTGTAGCATTCATATTTCCGTTAGGATATACAAGAGATATACCTATTGCAGAATCCAAAACAACACTCCATTCATCAGTTGTATTTAAGTTTCCAGAAGTATCATTAATATACCATTTCCAACGTATTGGGCTTGAATTTATTATTTTAGTTACTTCAATCTCTTGACCAGTCGTATAATTTGCAGGAGCATCATTTACCCAATCAGTTCCATTATAGAAACTAAATATATATTTGTCTGGGTTTTGTTCACTCAAAGTTATATTAAAGTAAGCAGTATCCCCAATAGAAAAGTTGTTTGAAATATTCGTTTTATTATTCGACCAAGTTGGTGCAGTAAAGTCTGCAGCTTTAATTGTAACATTTATCTGGCCAGTCACATTAGAATCTGACATTAAACCTGTCCTATTAACAGATGCAAAGAACTTAAATGTTTCATTGGCAGCTCCTGTCGCATTTACCCAGAATGTAACAAATTGGCTTTCTCCTTTATTCAAAGTAATACTATATGGATTTGAAACATTAGTCCAGAAAGGTGATGCATTACTATTTGTTGAAATTATTCCTCCCCCTCCAGAACTATAAGTAATATTAATATCGTCCCATGCAATTCCATCACCAGGCCATGCGAGATTATCATATTGGGTGAATTTTATCTTAAAGTTTGATGTAGTAGTATTACAGAAATCAGAGTCTGCAGTTATATTAATTGCCTTATATTCCCAGGAAGTAAAGCTAGCTGGCGCACTTGCTAAGTGATACCAATAAGTTCCATTACAAGTATAATAAACAGCATCTGCATTTTGAGTTCCAGAATGGTCTGATCCTGTATGTTGAGTCTCGTCATTAGTTGTTTCTCTCCAATAGAAATCTAAATATATATAATGATTTCCTGAAAAGTCATAATTTGTTATCAATTGGTTTAAGTTAGCTCCTGCATCATCATTGACGTCAGCTATAACTGAATAACTTCCTGAATTTGCAACCTCTGTTCTTACAGTAATATTTCCATTTTCAGTACTACTAGAAGTAGTCCAATAATCGCCCGCCAATTCCCCTGTATCAAAGTTATCCAAGATAAATGAATTTTCACTATCAAGAGTAACATTAATCTCTCCGCAGTTTACCTGGCCAGTACAATTAACAAGTACAGTGAAATTAAAAACCTTCTTTTGAGTGATGTTTATATCTGAGGTAGGGTATATCAAAGTAATGCCCACATCAGAAGATAAACTTACAGTCCATTCATCAGTTTGGTTTACATTACCTTCGGTATCATTAAAATACCACTTCCAATTAATAGGACTTGAATTTATTGACCTATTAGTAGATAGTTCTTGTCCACTTGTGTAAGAAATTGATGTATCATTCGACCAAACACTACCATTATAGAAACTAAATATATATTTATCAGGATTTGCATCAGATACAGTTATATTAAAGTAAACTGTACTTCCAAGAGTTGTTGATAAATTAAGATTTGTTTTATTATTTGACCATGCTGGACCTGAAGTGTCTGGCTCAATAATTGTAACATTCCATTTCGTTGTTTGGTTGGATGTTGACATTTGAGATGTCTGGTTTGCATAAACATAGAAGTTATGAGTAACATCCACCCCACCAGTTGCATTTACCCAGAATGTAACAATTTGACTTTCTCCACTGCTTAATGATATGTTATATGGATTACTAGTCATATTTGTCCAGAATGGTGTCTCATTGGTAAGTGTTGAGATTACTCCACTTTTACCTTCTGTACTTATAACTTCAAAGGTAACATACCCATGATTTGGATTCCTAGAACTTAAATTAGTGATAGCTATAGAATTAAATGTAGATGAACCATTAAACATACCATCAGAAGTTACAACATTTGTTGCTTCAACGCTAATATAAGAACCACCACCACCACCAGCATCTGACGTTGATTGATCACTTCCTGCTCCTCCAGAGTAACCGCCAGCGCCAGCGCCACCACCAGTATTTCCATGTGTACCAGCGCCACCACCAAATCCACCAATGCATTGAGCATAAGATGAATGATCTCCACCAACTCCACCATTTATAAATGAAAGTCCAGGGGTACCATAAGAAGCTGTCCCACCATTACCAATAAGTCCGCCACCACCAGCACAAGTACCTCCACTACCACCTAAACCGTTTATTCCACCAGTACGACTAACAGTATTTCCACCAGAAGTTTCTGTCCTCCCCTGCGCATTAAGCAATATTGATACTGTATTATATTGTCCCCCCCCTCCCCCTCCGATAATTATAGGGTCATTAGATACATTGACTACAAAAGTTCCACCACCACCACTACCAGACACTTCATAACCTCCTTGTTGTCCAACTAAGATTTTCAATATCTGCCCCTCTATCAATGAGAAATCCCCACGTACTATTGAACCATTACCAGCATTGTTATTGCCACCACCTTTAGCACCTGCTACTGTAATCCTATAAGTTCCAGTTGAAGGTACTGTCCAATTTTGTATTCCTCCACCAACAGTTACTAAATTTTCTAACGTTGTTCCACTATAATTAGCAGTACAATTAGCTTGTGAAGGCCCATATCTTCCTGTTGCCCCACAGCTTGTAAAATTATAAACAGTGCCAACTGCAGCAGGATCCAGAGTAACATTTATCTCTCCGCAAGGAACACTGCTTGTGCAACTTACATTAACAGTAACATTGAAAGTTCTATTCTGTGTAGCATTCATATTTCCACTTGGAGATATTAAAGATATACCAATAGAAGAGGCAAGGATTACAGCCCATTCATCTGTCTGATTTAAATTACCTTCAGTATCATTAAAGTACCATTTCCAACGGATTGGGTTTGAATTTATTGATTTAATAACAGATAGTTCTTGACCGCTTATATAGGAAGCTGCTGTATCATTCATCCAAACGCTTCCGTTATAGAAGCTAAAGATATATTTCTCTGGGTATGTGTCATTTACCGTTATATTAAAGTAAATTTCACTTCCAATTGTTGTAGTGGATGTTAAATTAGTTTTGTTATTGTACCATGTAGGTGGATAAATGTCTAGTTCAATAATTGTAACATTCCATTTAGACGTTATATTACTAACTGACATATTAGCTGTTCTGTTTGCATATACAAAGAATTCATGGGTGGTTTCTACATTACCTGTTGCATTTACATACCATGTTATTAAACTATATTGGTCTTCATCTAGGGTTACATTGTATGGATTAGTTACATTTGTGTAGAATGGTGTTGCTCCAGTAGTTGTTGAAACTTTGCCTGTTTTAGCGGATTCTATTTTTATGCTTACATATCCACTTTCTAAAATTACCCCTACAGTATTGTTCTGATTAGTTCCATTATTATATGAGCCACCACCACCACCTGCAGCACTACTTGCTTGACGACTAGCACCTCCACCAGAATATCCACTACCACCACCTGCTGCACCACTATGTTCAGAAGCACCACCACCACCACCAAATCCACCAATTGCTTCTGGATTGTCCGCACCTGTGTCTCCCCCTGTCCAGTTTCCAGCATAGGAATATCCTCCTTCTCCATGGTCTGTTGTTTTTCTATAGGTATTTCTTGACTTCCAACCTGCACCTGGACCACCATGATAGTTACCATTAGTCTGGTCACCAATCAAACCGTGTGTACCGTTTGTTCCTCCAGCACCAGCAACGTCTCCACCAACAGAAGCTGTACCATTTATAGTTATTGAAGCATTACGTCCAACAATAGCCTCAGCTCCGCCTCCACCGCCAGCAACAATTAATGGGTACTCTCCGCCAGCACCATAATCTAGAGTATATACAAATGTACCTCCACCGCCTCCACCGCCAGCACCACTAGTCATGCCAGCATCTGCACCTGAATATCCTCCTCTGCCACCTTTCTGACCTACAACAATCTGAAGAACCTCCCCTTTGGTAAGTGAAAAAGTTCCAATAATTTTTGTACCTAATCCACCATTAGCCGAGTTTCCAAAACTGCCACCTCCTGCAGCTCCTGATGTTTCAATTATGTAATCTCCTGTTGTTGGAACTGTCCAGTTTTGGATTCCACCACTTACATTTACAAGACCTTCTAGGGTTGTTCCAGAATAATTAACATTGCACTGGCTTTGGTTAGGACCTGTTTGCCCTGTTTGCCCACAGGTTGTGAAGTTGTATACTGTATAAGCAATAGGATCTAGGGTTACATTTACCTCACCGCAATTGCCACCAGAACAGCTTACATTCACAGTTACGTTGAAGAACCTATTTTGAGTTACGTTTATATTTGATGTTGGATAAATCCATTCTAGACCTATGAAAGATTCAGTGCCAGCAAGTGCAACACTCCAAATATCTGTTTGGTTTAGGTTGCCTGCTGTGTCATTTACGTACCAGGTCCATTTTAGGGTTCCCGAAGAAGAATTTACTTGTTTAGTTATGCTTACTTCTTGTCCATCAGTATAAGAAGTTGCACTATCATTAACCCAAACACTTGTATTATACCAGCTGAATACATATTTGTTTGGTCTTGATTCATTAAGGGTTATGTTGAAGTAGACCATGCTTCCGTTTGTTGTTAATGAGGTTAAATTAGTTTTATCATCCTGCCATCTTGGGGCTGTTAGATCGATGGTTAAAATCCTAGTTTCAGTACTGGCTAGATTTCCTGCAGTGTCATTACAATAACCTGTGTAGTTATATGTACCATCATTTAAGGTAAGATTAAACCAATAATATACTCCTGAAGATCCTGTTTCTGTGTTGTATGAAGTTCCATTACTCAAATTAATCCATACAGAGTTGATAGAACTAATTGTTTCATTACAACTCATATTAAATGTTTGTGTAGTTGTGCTAGTTATTGTACCATTATCAGGTGTAGGAGAAACCCAACCACCAACACTACCAGCAAGAGAAGCATTCGGAGCAGTCTTATCAACATAGAACCAAGAAGTAGTAGTCCTATTATTGCTTTGAGTATCATTAGCATAAACACTAATTGTATAATTCCCTTCACTTAACCCAGTAACATTAACAAGATCAGTCCAATAATAAGTACCAACATCTAAACTAGTAGAATTATAATAAGCAGTAACGCCATCTAAAGAAATATTCACAAAACTATAGTTCAACTTATGATTGCTCAAGTAAACACTCAAACTAAAGTTCTCATTGACAAACTCACCCGTAGCAAGTGGCGTAACATACTGGATTCCTGGCTTAGAATTATCAAGCACAAAGTAAGTAGAAGCATTTGCCTCATTCCCAAGAGTATCATTAGCAATCACAACCAAAGTCAGATTAGTACTATTCAACAAGCTATTACTATAAGGCCAAGTCTCATTAGTAGCAAACGTAGCATTATAAACATCCTCACTCAACAACCCAAGACTTCCATTATAGATTATAGCATCACTCAAAGTACCATTCCTAATCTCAAATGTCACACCATCTAATGAAATCATATCACTAATACTTGCTTGCAGCAGCACATTCCATCCAGCAATAGTATCATCTAGTGGAGTTGCAATCGATACTAACGGTGCAGTAGTATCCAAAGCAAACATCACAGTATCAGACCCATTATTAAGCCCATCAGACACAAACAAGGTCAAATTATAATATCCATCACTAGCATTAAACGTACTATTGCTATCAACAGATGTACTGTTCAAAGTACCATTCACAATCCAATAATAAGTAAGCGAAGAAGCCAGACCATCACTTGCAGTAGCATTAAAGTCAATGGAATTAGATGAAACATTAAGCCCATCAGATGGATAAACAACATCCACACTTGGAGCAGTACTATCCAACTTAAACAACACAGAACTGGAATTAGCAGAACTATTAATCCCATCAGAAGCCGATACAGTCAGATTATAATAACCATCAGAAGCATTCCATGAAGTAATATTCACAGAACTACTTACATTCAAACTACCATTAATATAAACATTATAAGTCAACGAATCAGCATCAGCATCAGATGAAGAATAATTGATATATGGAATATCAGTATAATTATTACCATCTACTGGATAAATCACACTAGGCACAGCAGGAGCACTATTAGCAACAGTAAAGCAGCTCAACCCTGTCTGATTAACATTATTACTAGTATCATTGAACCAATACTGTCCACATACATAATTCCCCTGTGTTAATGTAATAGATAAAGTCTCATTCACAAACTGAGAATCCTCGCTTAATATCTTAAGGCTCTGGTTCTCAAGCGTACCTGTTTGGTTATGCGCAAAGTAATAATTGCTCAACCCAATATCATCCGCCAAAGTCACAGACCAATTCACAACACCATTAACTCTAGTTACAGTAGATCCATTATTAGCAAGATTTGTATATGTCGGCAATGTAGTATCTGTTGTATTTATTATCACAGTCCTCGTTTCAGTATAATTTAAATTCCCAGCATCATCTTTAGCAAATGCCTGATAAGTATAATCTCCATCACTTAAACCATCAGTAGCATTCTTGCTCTGATTGACATAAAGCTCCCAGCTGTCTGTGCCAACCTTCTTTAGGCTTGAGATATAATGAGAATAGATCTCATCATCTGATAAACTTATGTTCCATATCATCACTTCATCTAAACTCCCATTAAAATAATGTCCCCCCCAAGTGTCTCCATCACTTAATCCCATATATAATGGAGTATTGCTTACTGCTATTGAACCAGCTTGAGCTTTACTGTCATATAATGTTCCATTTACATATACTCTAATATATTGTCCATCAAATGTACCTGTAACGTGTGTCCATGTATCAGAAGATATATTGAATTTGTTATTGTTTCCTCTTGCCCCTACACCATCTATATTAACATAAAATTGCATACCTGTATCTAAATTATATAATTCAAACCAGAATGAATCTCCATATGTTCCATGTGCAATAGGTATTGCAGAATAATCAGCAGGATTTGTTCCTTTTATCCAGAACATTATAGTCAATTCATTTGTTACATCGAGGCTTGAGTCATCTGATATGTTTATGAAATCATCAACACCATCAAATTCAAATGTACCACCATACTTTCCGCTTGAGTTCCAGGTTGGACCATCTATAACTGCATCATTTCCATAACTGCTTATATCTACTGCATAAGTATTGTTCTCTCCCAATTCACTCATATTATCAAAATTCATCAATAGTACCAAAGAGTCATTGTACATAGTATAGTTTGTTCCGTTCCAATTGTATTTGATCGTATCAAGGTTAGTTTCATTTATTGTTATATTGATCTCTACATTATTTTCTGCCTGTGATGTTGCATTTGTAGGTGTCGGTAAACTAAAGCTTATGCTAGGGAAGATTATATCTGGAGGGGCTGTACATGTTCCAGATAAACAGTTATTATCTCCTGAACAATCTCCATCTACAAGACATTCAAGTATTGTGATGTTAAAACTGCTGGTAATATTTGATATTTTCATATTAGAAGTCTTATTTGCATATGCAAAGATAGGATTCTTGCTACCTGTGCTTCCTGTTGCATTTAAGAACCATGTGATGTTTGAACACTCATCTTTAGATAAACTCATATTATACGGATTTGTAACATTTGTATAGAAAGGAGTTCCTGAATCCTCTGATATCACAGGATCACGGGTGCTGTTTTGTTGGTAAAATTTAATCTCAGACATCTGCATATGCTCAGCGCCATTATTCTGAGTTACATTCATCTTATAATATTTGTAGCTGCCTATAGAATCTGGATAGAAAGTATAACATGTTTCTCTGCTTGCAAACTGGCCATTGCTTATTACTGTATCTAGGACCGCCCATGAGGAATTATCAATACTACCTTCAATAATCCAGTTATCTGGATCTCTTGTTGATGCGTCATTAGCACTGCAGATCTCATATTTCCACATCCTTTGTGCGCCATTTCCTAATTCTATGATTATCCATCCAGTATTTTCATTCAATGTAAGCCATTTTGTACCAGTGTTTTGGTCAAATGCATCTTCTTTTGATTCATCAGGTGCATTTTCAACACTTGCAGCAATAGTATCATTGCCTAAATCAGAATCCTGTGTTATCAGGCCGGTAGTATTGGTATAGTTTAAAGTGCCGTTTAGGCTTAATGTAGTATTGATTTCACCACAATCACTATCATAACAGCAGACCTGAGCAGTCACATTGAAGAATTCATTTTGTGTTACATTGATGTTTGCAGTTGGATAAATCATAGACAGGCTGATTGAGGATGATAGGATTGTTATGCTCCAAACATCTGTCTGATTCATATTACCAGCAGTATCGTTGAAATACCCTGTCCAATTTATATCTCCTGAGCTTATGCTTATGTTTTTCAAGACTTCTATCTCTTGGCCGTTTGTATAGCTGGTTGGAGTATCATTTACCCAATCACTGCCATTATACCAGCTGAAGATGTATTTATCTGGGTTTGAGCTATTTAAGGTGATATTAAAGTAAACTGTGCTTCCAGATGGTGTTGATGAAGTAAGGTTTGTCTTGTTGTCTTGCCATGTTGGGTAAGTCGTATCAACAGTCAACCCCCTAGTTTCAGTACTACCCAGATTACCAACAGAATCATTACAATAACCAGTATAATTGTATGAACCCTCATTCAAAGAAACACTAAACCAATAATACACACCAGAAGACCCAGATTCAGTACTATACTTAGTTCCATTGCTCAAGTTGATCCAAACATCATTAATAGAACTTATAGTTTCATTACAGCTCATATTAAATATCTGCAATACAACATTAGTAAACGTACCATTATCAGGTGTAGGATTAACCCACCCACCAACACTACCTGCAAGAGAAGCATTCGGAGCAGTCTTATCAACATAGAACCAACTTGATGTAGTTCTATTATTACCCTGAGTATCATTAGCATACACAGATACGCTATAATTCCCTTCACTTAACCCAGTAACATTAACAAGATCAGTCCAATAATAAGTACCAACATCTAAACTAGTAGAATTATAATAAGCAGTAACGCCATCTAAAGAAATATTCACAAAACTATAGTTCAACTTATGATTGCTCAAGTAAACACTCAAACTAAAGTTCTCATTGACAAACTCACCCGTAGCAAGTGGCGTAACATACTGGATTCCTGGCTTAGAATTATCAAGCACAAAGTAAGTAGAAGCATTTGCCTCATTCCCAAGAGTATCATTAGCAATCACAACCAAAGTCAGATTAGTACTATTCAACAAGCTATTACTATAAGGCCAAGTCTCATTAGTAGCAAACGTAGCATTATAAACATCCTCACTCAACAACCCAAGACTTCCATTATAGATTATAGCATCACTCAAAGTACCATTCCTGATCTGATAACTAGCACTTACAACAGAAGTAAGGTCAGTAATCTCAGCTTGCAATAACACATTCCATCCAGCAATTGTATCATCTAATGGGGTTGTGATTGATACTAAAGGCGCAGTAGTATCCAAAGCAAACAACACAGTATCAGACCCATTATTTAGTCCATCAGACACAAGCAATGTTAAATTATAATATCCATCACTTGCATTAAACGTACTATTGCTATCAACAGATGTACTGTTCAATGTTCCATTCACAATCCAATAATAAGTAAGCGAAGAAGCCAGACCATCACTCGCAGTAGCATTAAAGTCAATGGAATTAGAAGAAACATTAAGATCATCAGATGGATAGATAATATTCACACTTGGATCAGTACTATCCAGCTTAAACAACACAGAACTGGAATTAGCAGAACTATCCATTCCATCAGAAGCAGAAACAGTCAGATTATAATAACCATCTGAAGCATTCCAATCAGTTATATTCACAGAACTACTTACATTCAAACTCCCATTAATATAAACATTATAAGTCAGACTATCACCATCTGCATCAGACGAAGAATAATTAATATAAGGAATATCAGTATAATTTCCACCACTAACAGGATAAATAACAGTAGGCGTTGTCGGTGCTGTATTAGCTACTGTTATTGTAGTTCTTGAAGAATTTAAGTTTCCTGTTGTGTCATTTACATAGCCTATGAATAATATGTTTTTACCTTGTGTTAAGTTTATTGTTGTTGTGTTGTAGCATAGGCTATGATCCGATGTTCCAGACAAGCTTATTATTGAAGAGTTTTGCTTAGACATATTGTTGTAGAACCAGCAATAATCTAAAGCTCCATTATCAGATACATTCATTGAAATATTCACTACATCATTTATCTTTGGCGAAGTGTTGTTAATTGTTATGTTTGATTGTGGATTAGTGTTGTCATTCGATTGAATTGTTAAAGTAAATACCTGAGATTCGTTTACATTACCTGCAGAATCATTACCCCATACCTTCCATCCTAATGTCCCACCTATTATTGAGAAATTATGTATTGAGTAGTTGAAGATAGCCCCTACAGAAGTTGCTCCGTTTGCAGTTGTTAATGTTTGGTTAACCCAACTTCCATCAGAAGTATCATTAGTAGTTAACCTATAATAACTCAACCCAACACCATCACTCATAGTTAAGTTCAACTGCACATCAGTCCCATTATAAGTAGTAGCTGAAGCATTTGTTTGGTTAGAGCTAAATGAAGGTTCTATTGTATCCAACCTGAACTCTACTACACTAGAATTAGCAGAACTATCACTTCCATCAGAAACAGATACAGTCAAATTATAATAACCATCCGAAGCGTTCCAATCAGTTACATTTGTGCTTATTCCAGATATATTTAATGTTCCATTGATATAAACATTATAAGTCAGACTATCACTATCTGCATCTGTTGAAGAATAATTGATATAAGGAATATCAGTATAATTTACACCACTAACTGGATAACTCACACTAGGAGTTATAGGGGCTGTATTAGCAACCGTTATTGTTGTTTGTGAAGAGTTTAGGTTTCCACCGGTGTCATTGACATAGCCTATGAATAATACTTGTTTGCCTTGTGAAACATTTATTGTTGTTACATTAAAGCATGTATCATGATCTGATGTTCCTGAAATGCTTATTGCTGAAGAGTTTTGCTTAGACATATTGTTGTAGAACCAGCAGGAGCTTAATGCTATGTTGTCTGATACGTTTAGGGAAATATTTACTATGTCGTTTATCTTTGGTTGCGTGTTGTTTATTGTTATGTTTGAATTAGGGTTTATATTATCATTTGATTGAACTGTTAAGGTGTAAGTTTCTGATTCGTTTACATTTCCAGCAGAATCATTACCCCATACTCTCCATCCAAGGGTACCACCTAGTATTGAGAAGTTATGTATTGAGTAGTTGAAGATAGCAGTTACTGAAGTCGCTCCGTTTACTGAATTTAGAGTTTGGTTAACCCATACTCCATCTGAAGTATCATTAGTAGTTAACCTATAATTACTCAACCCAACATCATCACTTATAGTCAGATTCAACTGCACATCAGTTCCATTATAGGTTGTAGATGAAGCATTATCTTTATTTCCACTAAATGAAGGCTGTATTGTATCCAACCTGAATTCTACTACGCTCGAATTAGCCGAACTATCAATACCATCTGAAGCACTAACTGTCAAATTATAATAACCATCTGAAGCATTCCAATCTGTTATATTCACAGAAGTACTTACATTCAAGCTTCCATTAATATAAACATTATAAGTTAATGAATCACCATCAGCATCACTACTTGAATAGTTAATATATGGAATATCACTATAATTCCCACCACTTACAGGATAATATATCGTAGGTGTAATTGGTGCAGTATTTGCAACAGTAAAGCAAGCACCAGATTCAGTAAGTAATGTACTATTAACATTACCATTTGCATCATCAAACCAGAACTGACCACAGATATAATTCCCACGAGTCAATGTTATTGCCAAAGTTTCATTTACAGATTGACTTTCTCCAGATAACGATTTAAGGGTCTGATTCGATAATGTTCCAGTCTGGTTATGCGCAAAATAATAACTATTCAACCCAACACCATCAGATAAGTCTATGCTCCAATTCACAACACCACTTATCTTTGTCAGTGTAGAACCATTATTCGCAAAGTTATCATAATATGGTGGTATTGAATCAACTATTATCTCATTTTTATCAGTAGTAAAGTTAAACGTATTATTGACAGTAGAACTACCCATATTATCATAAACAGTAAGGTTCACAATATATGTTGTTGAGTTCACTAATGAGCTTAAGAAAGGATTATGTGAAGTAGCAAATGTATTATTATTTATCGTTCCAACTAAATCTGTTGAATTATACCACAATATAGTATAATTACATGCTTCATTACAAGACCATTCTATGAATGAACTTTGATTTGTAGTTGAAGTATTTCTTAAGTTTGATATCACAGGGGCAGTAGTATCTAGTGTAAACTGTACTACTGTACTATTTGAACTTGAATCAGTTCCATCTGAAGCAGTAACACTCAAATTATAAAATCCATCAGAAGCATTCCAATCTGTTACATTAGTGGTTGTAGTTATATTCAAACTTCCGTTGATATACACATTATAAGTTATAGCATCTAAATCAGCATCTGAACTTGAATAGTTTATGTAAGGTATGTCAGTATAATTGTTAAGATTTACAGGATATATTATAGTTGGTGTAGTAGGTGCAGTATTTGCCACTGTGAAACAGCTTAGACCTGTTTGGTTTGCATTACCACTTGTATCATTGAACCAATACTGACCGCATATATTATTGCCTTGTGTCAGAGTTATTGTCAATGTGTAATTAATAAACTGAGATGTTTCTGTCAGTCCATTTAGTGTCTGATTCGATAATGTTCCAGTCTGGTTATGCGCAAAATAATAACTATTCAACCCAACACCATCAGATAAGTCTATACTCCAGTTCACAACCCCATTTATCTTTGTAACTGTAGATGCATTATTCGCAAAGTTATCATAATATGGTGAAGTAGTATCAGATACAGAACTGATTGTCAAAGACCTCTCCTCAGTACTGTTCCAGTTGCTGCTATTATCACCAGCATATGCCTGATAAGTATAATCCCCAACTGTTAAAACATCAGTAGCATTCAAAGACTGATTAACATACAGATACCAATTAGTCATATTAAACTTATTCAAGTTCGACACATACTGTTGATAAATCTCCAATTTAGACAATGAATAGTTCCATATCCTAACTTCATCTATCAACCCACTATAACCTTGTCCTATCAATACATTCTTAGAAGAATTAGCTATAGGAATAACCCTATTACTACCAACAACACCATCAATATACTGCGTACCAGAAACATTAGCTACATAATGCCATAAAACATCAGAACTATTCTTAACCCACATAGTCTGTGTAACACCCATATTACTTAATCCAGTAACATTAACATAAAGCGTACCATTAAACGTAAGTGCCATACCATACCTTCCAGCAGTATAATTACAAGCAATCCCATAACCAGTCTGCATACAAGTTCCATTCTCCTGCTGATCCAAACTAACATCCACTGTTTTATTTCCTGCATCACCTATTGCACTAACATTATCAAAGTTATACATCAACACAAGACTTCTATTATACATGGTATAATTCGTACCATTCCAATCATAAACAACCTCAGCAATAGTCAGATTTGTTCTTATTATGGAAACATTAACTTCAACATTTGTTGTTGCTTGCACAGCCTCATCAGAAGGTGTTGGAGTTGTAAAGTTTATTCCAGGTGGCGGTGTAAGCACTACTGGGGGCGTATTATCCTGAACAACCAAAGTATATATAGATGAAACATTAGCATTACCAGCTGAATCATTAGCCCATACTCTCCATCCTAATGTCCCTCCAGTTAAGCTAAGGTTATGTATAGAATAATTAAATATAGCCCCAACAGACCCACTGATCAAACTTTCATTAACCCATGTTCCATCTGAAGTATCATTAGTAGTTAGCCTATAGAAAGCCAAATCACTATCACTTATAGTAAGATTCAACTGTACATCAGTCCCATTATAAGTAGTAGCTGAAGCATTATCTTTATTCCCACTAAATGAAGGTTCTATTGTATCCAGCCTGAACAACACAGAACTGGAATTAGCACTTGAATCAATTCCATCACTAGCACTTACAGTCAAATTATAATAACCATCACTAGCATTCCAATCAGTTACATTACTGCTTATTCCAGAAATGTTCAATGTTCCATTAATATAAATATTATAAGTCAGACTATCTGAATCAGCATCACTAGAAGAATAATTTATGTAAGGAATATCTATATAGCTTCCACTATTTACTGGATATATAATTGATGTTGTACTTGGAGCACTATTATTAACAGTAAAGCAAGCACCAGATTCAGTAAGCAACGTACTATTAACATTACCAGAACTATCATTAAACCAATACTGACCGCAGATATAATTTCCTTGAGTTAAAGTTATTGTAACTGTTTCATCAACTGGTAATTCTGATCCACTTAGTAAAGTATAAGAACCATTAGTTAATGTCCCTGAATTATTATGGGCAAAAAGATAGCCTGATAATGCCGTTTCATCTATTAATGTTATCGACCAATTCACAACACCATTTACTTTAGTAGCAGTTCCATTATTAACAAAGCTTGTATATGTTGGTTTGATTGTATCAGGTATATTTATTGTCAATACTCTCTCTCCAGTAGAATTCCAATTATCTTCATTATCACCAGCATATGCCTGATAAGTATAATCCCCAACTGTTAAAACATCAGTAGCATTCAAAGACTGATTAACATACAGATACCAATTAGTCATATTAAACTTATTCAAGTTCGACACATACTGTTGATAAATCTCCAATTTAGACAATGAATAGTTCCATATCCTAACTTCATCTATCAACCCACTATAACCTTGTCCTATCAATACATTCTTAGAAGAATTAGCTATAGGAATAACCCTATTACTACCAACAACACCATCAATATACTGCGTACCAGAAACATTAGCTACATAATGCCATAAAACATCAGAACTATTCTTAACCCACATAGTCTGTGTAACACCCATATTACTTAATCCAGTAACATTAACATAAAGCGTACCATTAAACGTAAGTGCCATACCATACCTTCCAGCAGTATAATTACAAGCAATCCCATAACCAGTCTGCATACAAGTTCCATTCTCCTGCTGATCCAAACTAACATCCACTGTTTTATTTCCTGCATCACCTATTGCACTAACATTATCAAAGTTATACATCAACACAAGACTCCTATTATACATGGTATAATTCGTACCATTCCAATCATAGATAACTTCCATTATTTCATTAGTGGCCTTTGTTATTGATATATTAATCTCCGCATATGTTGCTTCCTGCACAGTTCCATTCGAAAGTGTTGGGTATGTGAAGTTTATACTTGGTGGCGGAGTTCCACCATCAACATCACCTATAGTCACAGTTCTTAATTCAGTAAAATTAACATTTCCTAATAGATCTGTTGCAGAACCATTCAGATAATAAACACCATCAGATAAAACAGAACCTAAAAGATTTCCAGAACTATCTTCAAGGCTGATATTATCAACATATGTCTTCCCCCATCCCCCTGATTGGGCATCGACTATGCTTATATAGACCAATTTGTTTGCATGAGAAGAAAGACCAGTACAAGAATTCGCAAAGAAACTATCAGAATCTGTTCCATCTTCTGCAGAACACAACAATGAATTATCTAATGCATCATAAACATATAATCCACTTCCAGAACCAGCCCCACCTGCCCTTAAGAAATCAATATGATCCATTCCACTAGGCAGAACAAAATTTGAAGAATTGGCCACCCCTTTAGAATCATCGCAACCAGCTTTCATGTATTGAGTTCCATCTCCATTGCTTGGTGCAGTACAGCCTTGCCCATCTGTTTTACTTGCAATCTCTGCATCCCCTGTACAAATCCAGAAATCAGCACAAGCCCCCACACTACCTGATTCAAAACTTGGATTAGATAGATTAAAGCTCAGATTCATATAAAGCGGACTTGAACTGGATGAAATATTAGCAAAAACATCATTTGACGCATTATACAATAAGAACAATATAGATACAAGATTATCATCTGTAGCAGAAATATTGACCAACATATCTGAATTAGGTTGTGTAGTCCCATTTGCAATAGTCGGACTTGTAAAATTGATTGCTGGAGCAGTATTATCTGGAGCGATTATATTTATTGTCCTTTCTTCAGTTGAATTAGAATTACTCCCTCTATCTGAAGCATATGCTTGATAAGTATAAGTTCCTATACCTAGACTATCTGTAGCGTTCAAAGATTGATTTATATAGAACTCCCAATTTGTCTGGTTTATCTTTTTTAAATTGCTCATATAATGCTGCTGAATCGCATCATAACCCAAAGACCTATTCATTATAATCAGATTATCTATTTTCCCATTAAAGAACTCACCATTACCTCTTCTCCCTATCATAAATGTGGATGTAGAATCTCCAAATCCATTTGTACTTGTTGAAGTTCCATATCCTTCACCATCAACATAATAATTTACAGTTGTTCCTGTCCTGGTAACTGTATAGAAATGCCATTCACCTGTATCTACAGTAGTTAATTCATTTGAATTCCAATCACTAGACTGAGCATAATAATTAAATCTTACCCCACTACCCCATCCAGCATTACTTCCTAATCCTAATCCGTTATTTGAACCTGAATAACCTACTATTCTGGCAGTAGTTATAGAATTTATATTAGCCCAAAACAAGATAGAAAAATCCCGAGCAAGATTAAAGTCAGTACTTGCCGAAACTGCTATATAATCATCACTTCCGTCAAGATTGACAGCATTTCCATACCTTCCAGCAACTATCTCATCCCCATTAAATGCAGTGCCTGTCCCATTTTTGTCCTTTGTAGAAATATCTAAAAAATAAGTATTGTTCTCTCCCAAAGAGCTCAAATTATCCATGTTCATCATCAGCACAAGAGAATCATTAAACAAAGTAAAGTTAGTCCCATTCCAATTATATTTTACCTCATTCAAATTCAATTCATTAATACTAAAATTAATCTCAACCGAAGTATCTCCAGTCACATTTCCATCTGCACGAGTAGGTAATTCATAATCTATAAGTGGGAAAGTCTGATCAGTAACATTAACCCACATCAAAGAACTATTCAAATTATTAGAACTATCATTTATAGTAATATTCAAATTATACAATCCCAATCCTAAAACAGTATTATTAGTCAACCAACCAGAACAATTAATCGCAAAGTTCGTCGTGTCATTCACAGCAAAACAATCCAAAGCAGTCTCGTCACTCGCATTTATATTATAACTCAAAGCCGAACCTTGCGCTATTGTTTGATTAGTTGGAGTGGAGTCTGTGAAATATGGAAGCGTCGCATCCGCACTAGCAACAGTCACAGTCCGAGTCTCGGTAATATTCTCATTCCCCGCATCGTCCTTAGCACTAGCAAAATAAGTATAATCCCCGTCGCTTAATCCAGTTGAAGCATTCAAACTTTGATTAACATAAAGATACCATTGTGTTTGATTAAACTTATTTAAGTTTGAGGCATATTGTTGGGATATTTCATCTACGGATAATGACCTATTCCAAATTCTAAATTCATCTACGTTTGCTCCCCAATCTTGAGAACCTGATTGAAAATTTCCAATATATTGAAGTTGTCCTTCTGTTTTCGCTGAAGAATTACATTTATTATTTCCATTAATAAAAAAATTCGTTTGACTTCCAGTACCAATCGCACAAAGATGATACCATCCATCATAAAAATCCGTATCAAATACTGGAGAACAATCTACGTTATCTCCCCCAGTATTATCATATACTCCAAGATACCCATTTGAATCAACATAAATATGATGATCTTCATCACTTCCTCGAGTAAGAGTTCTACCTCCATGAACAGAAGCAGACAAAGGAAACTCTGTCCAAGCACAAATTGTAAAATCATTTACCAGAGAAATACCAGAATCCAAAGTTAGAATATCACTTGTTCCTTCAAAATCATAAGCACTTCCATATCTTCCAGATACAAGAGAAACCCCTCCTGTAAATGTCCCATTATTCCCACTCCCACTCATATCCACAACATGTGTATCATTCTCACCCAAAGCACTTCGATTATCAAAATTCATCATCAAAACTAAACTATCATTATACATTGTAAAGTTAGTTCCATTCCAATTATACTTAACCTCATCCAAATTAGCCTCGACAATTGAAACATTAATCTCAACTGAAGTGTTTGTAGTTGAACTTCCATTTGCTAAAGTTGGATTTGTGAAATTAATTAGGGGGAAAGTTGTGTCAGGAATTTCAACTCCTGTACAATCATATCCTCCATCAGTAATAGTCCAACTATATGTATCAATTAATGTGTCATTTCTGGCACTTTCTCCTAAACAATATGTGGCAGTTCCTGCATGAAATGCCTCTGATGAACTCAGAGTATCTAATGCTGCCCAACCTGTTAGTAAATTGTCATAATTGGTTGTTGATATTTGTGTAAGATAAAGCATGTTGGTAAAATCTGTAACCCCTGAAACATTTAGATTTCCTAAATTTTGGTCAAAAGAAGTTCCTCTTAACATAGCATTCATACTTGTTACTTTTGATGTATCCCAGTTAGTTAATGGTTGGTTGAATGCAGTTGCTGATTGGAACATTTCTTGCATTCCTGTTGAGACATCTCCGAGATACCAATTACTCACATTCCCATTAAATGCTGTTGCTGAGTAGAACATTCTGTAGAAGTTTGCGTTGTTTGACCAGTTCATGTTTTGCATGCTTC
>CAZTWQ010000004.1:5710-95563 GCA_964618315.1 uncultured Methanosarcinales archaeon | reverse complement strand
ATGTTGGGATAGTTTTGGGAATATGTTGGGAATGTTTGGGAATATTGGCTAAGTGGGGTTTTTATCGACGATATATGTTTTTTGATGGGTTTTATAGGTGAATATGGTTTGTCGACGATAGAATTCTTTTGGGAATAGGTTTAGATCTATATAATAGTGTAAGGGGGAGGGAATGTGGGGTATTTAGGGGTAAAGATAGTCCCAATTTGGAATGTTTGGGAATAAGGGTTTGTCGACGAGAAAACGAGTGGAGAATATATTGGGAATAAGGTGGGAATATGTTTGGGACTATGTGGAGATGATGAGGTAGTAAGTGAGACTAAGTAGATGTATCGGTGAGGGGTATTGAAATTTTTTACTTGGTTCGTGTTTAGTAAATGATGGTATGTATTTTTGAAAAAATAATCTTTAAAAGTATTAGGAAAAAAGTTTAAATAATAGTTATATCAAAAAATAGATTATTAAAAAGTTAGAGTAAGGAGTTATAAAATAGGTTGAAAATGATGGGCATATTATGGCTTAATAAGTAAGTCTATTTTAAGCTAATAAGTGAGTGAAAAAACCGTAATAATGGGGGTAAAATAGACGTTGTATTGTGGTTTTTTAGGGGTAAAGTGAGAGTTAAATTAAGGTTAAAAACCACAATAGTGCGGCTTTATTTAGTATATGGATTTTGAAGTGAAAAATAGGGGTATTATGAGTATATGTGGTGGGTGTTGTTTGGCCTTAAGGTCTAGTGTTGATAGATGATTGAATAATATGCCCGTATTAGTGAGGTTTTAGCATAGTAAAGTGAGGGTCATATATGGGTAAAATACCCGCAATAGTGTTGGCTTAGAAAGAGAAGGTTTATTAGAGAGTATATAATTAGATAAATTGAGGGTAATATGAAAAGAAACAATGGTAAATCATCAAGATCTGGGCTAGCTATTGTATTGTCTAAATTAAAGGGGTTTTCAGATCCGAAAATAAGGTCTGAACAGTATATGACTGATTCTGAAGTAGCATCCACTATATTATGGGATGCTTATATGAAAGGGGATATTGAAGGGAAGATTATAGCTGATCTTGGTAGTGGAACAGGGATATTAGGTATTGGTGCTATGATATTGGGTGCTAAGAAAGTGTATTTTGTTGAAAGTGAGAGTTCAGCTATGGAAATTGCTAAATCTAATTTGGATATGGTTGAAAGTGAGAGTTCAGCTGAATTTATGTTAATTGATGTCAGGGAATTTGATAAAAAGGTAGATGTTATTGTAATGAACCCTCCGTTTGGGACTAAGAACGAACATTCTGATAAGATTTTTTTGGAAAAGGCTTTTGAAACTGGAGATGTTATCTATAGTCTGCATAAGAGTGAAACTAAGGAGTTTATTGAGCGATTTTCTGATAAGAATAACTTTAAGATTACCCAGGTCATGGACTTTAGCTATCCATTAAAAGCAACTATGGAGTTTCATAGAAAGAAGATTGAGAAGATAAATGTAAGTTGTTTTAGATTTATAAAAAATTCATAGAATTTTTTATGACCTAAAAAACATTAGTTTTTTAGATTAGTCAATATATGATAGTCTCAATTGGGAATGTTTTGGGAATAAGGTTTTGTCGACGATAAATTAATGTTGGAATTTGATTGGGAATATGAAAAAATTATTGAATTGATAAAATTAATTTATGATATTGAATAAAAACTAATCGATACTAAGAAAAACATTACTAAAACAAGCCAATAAGGGATAAATATAATAATTCAAATAGAATAAGGAAAAGATTTAAAAATAGACTATGTTTCCTAATAGGATATTGGAGGATACTAGAATGGAAATCAATATTACTGAAGAAAAAGGAAAAAGATTGGAGTTTGAGATTGATGAGAATGTTGGTTTTTTGAACCTTTTAAAGAAAGAATTATTAAATGATAGTACTGTCGATGCTGCTACTTATTTTGTAAAGCATCCTTTGGTGGGAACACCTAAGATGATTGTTGACGCAAATGACCCAAGAAAAGCATTGAATGGTGCTGTTTCCAGATTGAAAAAATTAAATGATAAGTTTGCAGGAGATGTTAAGAAAGAAATAAAATGATTAGTCTTTCGCAAGGTAAGAAATTAATAAAACTTGCTAGAGATTCTATTTCTTCTAATTTTTCTGATTCTAATGTTATTGTTAGTGATTCAATAAAGAAAGAGTTTTCTGATGTGCTTGGTGTTTTTGTTACGCTGAATAAAGGTGGTATGTTAAGGGGCTGTATAGGTTTTCCTGAAGCTGTTTATCCACTTTATGAAGGGGTGATTAAAGCTGCCCAGAGTGCTGCTTTTTCTGATCCCAGGTTTAAACCAGTAGATAAATCTGAGTTTAAGGATGTTAGTATTGAAGTTAGTGTTTTGACTAAGCCTAAGCTGGTTGAGGTTAATGATGCTTCTGAATATGTTAAAAAGGTTAAAGTAGGGAAGGATGGTCTTATTGTAAGAAGTAATTATGGTAGTGGGTTATTGTTACCGCAGGTAGCTACTGAGTATAAATGGGATAGTAAGGTGTTTTTAGACCAAACATGTGTTAAGGCTGGATTGCCTGCTGATTCATGGTCTAAGGGTAGTGTTGAGGTGTATAAGTTCCAGAGTCAGGTGTTTTCTGAGGTTTCTCCTAGAGGTAAAGTAACACAGTTACTTTAGTCCTCCCCACTAGACGTAGAACTAATTCGAATTTCCCACCCCGACTTACAATGCATCTTAGCACAACTAATAGAATGTATATGCGATTAATGTAGATTTTTGTATTCTGTGTATTGAATTTTATGGTTATAGGGCTTCTAGTGGCTAAATTTTATAGAAAAGTTTATATAGTTCATGGTGCCTAAAAGAGTTATAATATTAGTTAGTTTTAGTATTATACTGATGAAAAACCGTTAACAAAGGGTTCATACACGGTCGTGCTTCGCACGCCCTATACCAAAAGGAAAAAACCCCACTGCGTAGGGTTTTTCCCTCTTCAGGTAGTATTCACCCAGATTGGTGGTTTTTCTTGATAGGATAAAGAAGGTGAATTGATGGCTTATATCCGAGTTAAGAAATTAAAGAGGAAAGATAAGGAATACAAGTATGCTTATCTGGTTGAAAATAAGTGGAAGAAAAGGGTTAAGAAAGGTTCGAAGAAAGGAGCCAGGCAGAAAGTCAAAGGGTATCTTGGAAAGGTGCATTCTTTTGAACGGGTAGGTAAAAGGGAGTTTATTGAACATTTTTCTGTTAATGATGTTGAGGATTATTTTAAAGAGTATGGTATCAGAAAAGCTGTTAGAGATCTGGTTAAGCTAGAGCTGTTGAATCATGGGTTTGTTGAGAATGGTGATTTCTATGCTAATGGTGATATGGCTGTTTATCTTAGCAGGAAGGATTTCTTTATCAAGGACTTTAGCAGTGAGAAAGACAGGAAGATGGTCATTGCTATGAATGAGGGGTTTTTGTGCAAAGAAACATTGGATAATCTGCTTAAGTTTAAAGGAAAGGGTATTCCAAAAGAGGTTGGTCTTGCTCTTGGTAATGCTTTGCTTGAAGCTGGGTTGAAGGTGCCTAATGAGGTTTTTGTTGGGATGTTTAATAGGATTGTTGAATAGTGCAATATGAAGCATTGAAGACTCCTGCTGCTTAAACAATAACTATTAATAATTTATTTGTGGAGAGTGTAATTCTGTTGACAATCTCCACTAGCATATACTACTATTTTTTGGAATGAAGTGGGCATAAATACTTCTGTTGGTGTGTAAGAATTACCTGCAACTAATATTCCACCTGGTTTTAGTCGTCTGTGTGATTGAACTAGGCATTCTATTAGGGGTGCTGTATCATGATTAAAATAGTGTAGATCTAAAAAATGGTGTGCTACTATTGCATCAAAAGTTCCAAGTGAATCTGGCATGTTTGAAGTAGCATCTATACATCTTAGATCAAGACCTGCTTGCTGCCCAACACTTACAGATTTGGGATTAAGATCAATACCTACCCCTTCCACCCCATATTTATTTATCAAGAACTCTAGAAATAATGCAATATTGCAGCCTATTTGGAGGACCCTTTTACCACTTAGAGAATCTAATGAATCAACTAACATATAGAGAGAAGAGGCATAAGAGGGTAAATCGCAAGCAAGAGTTCTATCTAAGGCAGCCATTGCTGATGAACCCCAGTCATTACAAGGGCTCCTTGGGTGAAATACTGACCCTATATTAATCAAATCACGCTGAAGTCTTTGAGGTTTAAAGCTACAATCCCTTCTATATGGGCTTTGATAGTTAGTTAATTCTGTAAAAAGTTTAGAAAAAAGAGTTTCATCCATATCTTTATATAAATCTCTCATAAACTGAGAAGAATAGATTTTTGTTTTTAAATATAACCCATAATTCAATATTGCAAACAATAACTATTATAAATCAATACTTATTCTAAATTATATATGATTGAAGACAATATACCAAAACATGTAGCAGTAGTTCTTGATGGTAATCGGAGATATGCTAAGAAACTGCTTATTCCGCAGTTGATGGGTCATGAAAAAGGATTTAATAAGATTAAGGATCTGTTGAATTGGTGTTTGGATATAGGTGTTAAGGAACTTACATTGTATTGTTTTTCTACTGAGAACTTTAATAGGGATAAAAAAGAAGTTGATTATCTGTTTAACTTGTTTAGAAAGAAGATAGATAGTTTTAAGGAAGATGATGTGATAGTGGATAATAAAGTTAAAATCACTTTTGCTGGAAGGCTTTCTATGTTTCCTGAAGATATGCAGGAAAAGATGAAAGAAGTTATGGAAAAAACTAAAGATCATGAGGAGTATAAGTTGAACCTTGCTTTAGCATATGGTGCAAAGAGCGAAATAGTTGATGCTGTTAAAAAGATAGTATCTGATAATATTAAACCAGAAGATGTTAATGAGGGCATAATCACTGAACGTCTTTATCTATCTGATGATGTTGACCTTTTTATACGGCCAGGTGGTGAGAAAAGATTGAGTAATTTCCTGCTTTGGCAAGCAAGTTATGCTGAGCTCTATTTCTCAGATAAGTTATGGCCTGAGTTTAGTAAAGAAGATTTTCTTGATGCGATTGAATGGTTTAAAGAAAGGAAAAGGCGATTTGGAAAATAGTTTCTGTGAAAATATTTTCCCTTAATAGACTAACAACTGATGATAGGTTTCACCTGATTGAGAATATAATCATGGCACAACTGAAACTATATTCCCAATTGGGACTATGTTTTATCGACGATAATTTCTTGGGAATGAGAATGAGACTATAGAATTTAAGTCACTACTTCTTGTTCAAACATAAAGTATATAAACAAGCTTAATCCTAAAAAATATTCTACTTGATTTATTGTATGGGGAATTTAAATGGATAAGTATGATCAATTTAAAGAGCATCTAGCTATTTCATTAGAAAAATTTAAGGAAATAGATAAGAAAGAAACTATCAGGTTAGTTTCGCATCTGGATGCTGATGGAATTTGTTCTGGCGCTATAATGATCAAGGCATTAAATACTGATAACAGGAAATATTCTGTCAGTATTGTACAGCAGCTTACTAATGAAGTGATAGATAGTTTAAGCAAAGAACCTTATAATTATTTTGTGTTCACTGATCTTGGAAGCGGGCAATTGAGTTATATTAAAAAGAAATTTGTCGGAAAGCACATATTTATCTTAGATCACCACCAGCCTGAAAAGGTCCAGTTGAGCAGCAATATTGTCCATGTAAATCCACATCTGTTTAATATTGATGGTGGCAAGGAGATATGTGGTTCTGGTGTTGTCTATCTGTTTGTCAGGAGTTTGAACAAAAAGATTGATGATCTTGCACATGTTGCAATAATCGGAGCAATAGGTGATATCCAAGAAGGGAAAGATGGGTTTTCTGTCTTGAACAAAGAGATATTGGATATTGCAGTTAAAAAGAATAAGATCAAAGTGATAACTGGGCTTAGGATATTTGGAGCTCAGACCAGGCCATTGCATAAGGTTTTGGAGTATTGCACTGATCCATATATTCCTGGTGTTAGTGGTAGTGAGAGTGGTGCAATACAATTCTTAACCCAGATAGGGGTAGATCCAAAGAATGGAAAGGAATGGAGAAAATTAGTCAATCTTGATGAAGGAGAGATTAAGAAATTAGTTTCAGGGATTGTGATAAAAAGATTAGGTGAGGATAGTCCTGAAGATGTTTTAGGGAATGTATATATATTAAATGAAGAAGAAAAGGAAAGCCCGTTTAGGGATGCTAAGGAGTTTAGTACATTATTGAATGCTTGTGGTAGATTAGAGAAAGCTTCTTTAGGAATAGGTTCTTGTCTAGGTGATAAGAAAACAAAAGCAAGAGCGATGAAGAGCTTAACTGGATATAAAAGAGAGATAATAAATGCAATCAATTGGTTCAGGGATAATGAAAAGAGTGATGATGTTCTTAGGGGCCAAGGATATACTATAATCAATGCTGGAAGTAATATCAGAGCAAGTATCGTAGGGACTTTAGCTTCGATTCTTTCTAAGTCTAATGATTTTGAAGATGGAACATTTATCATGTCAATGGGCGATTTGATGAATGGTAATTATAAGGTTAGTCTAAGGATAACTGGAAGAAATAATGATGTCGATTTGAGAGCAGTTATCAAGAAAATTACAGATACTGTTAATGGGGAAGCAGGCGGGCATCAGTTTGCAGCTGGAGCGATGATCAAAGAAGAAGATGTTGAAATGTTTATCAAGACAGCTAAAGAAGTTCTTAGTAAGAAAGGGTTAGAAGAAGTTATTTATTAGATATTTTTCTGTTTGAATTGAAAGAATTTAATTCTCTTTGAAAACAATAACAACAATAATTGATTCAAACACGGTCATGCTTCACATGCCCTTTTCGTAAAGGAAAATCCCACACTGCGTATGGGATTTACCTCTACACTCAAGTTTTCACCATTGTTGTTATAGTTTTCTTGAACGTTTTCACTATAGTATATATAATAAATAGAAAAAATAAGTAATTATAAAGAAAGTCTTATAGCATCTATATTTTCTGCTACTTCTGTTCCTTTTTTTGTCAAGGTTAGAAGCTTTAATCTGCCTTGTTTTTCGAAGTTGATTAGGCCTGCTTTTTCCATCTCTTGTAATATCTTAACAACATGAGAATAAGTGCAATCGATTTGTTTTGCAAGGCTTGAAGCATATATCTCGCCTTTTGCATTCTTTAAATTTACCAGCATCATAGCTGGTTTTTCTCTGAAAAATACATTAAAAATTTTACCATCAGTCATTCTAAAACCCCCAATATGTTTCTGTAAAAGCTATATTGTGAAGAATATTATATAGTATATAAAACTTTCGAAAACATTGTTTAAGGCTAATAAGAACTTATAAAAAAGATATGATATTCCTTTTTTAGATGATTGATAAAGATGAGATTCTTTTTCCTTATTCAAAGATTAGGGAAGTACAAGGAGATATGATCAAGGAAGTTATGGATTGTATCGAGAAAGGAGAACATGCACTTATACATGCGCCTACTGGACTTGGGAAGACTGTTGCTGTACTTGGACCTGCTTTGTCTATCGCTTTGAAAAAGGGATTGAGTGTATTTTTCCTGACTTCAAGGCATACTCAGCATAATCTGGCAGTTAATACTCTAAAGGATATCAAGAAAAAACATGGAATCAGCATAGTCAGCTGTGATATCATAGGAAAACAGCATATGTGCGGATTAGGGGAAGTAGATAAACTATATAGCAATGAGTTTAAGGATTATTGCAAAAAATTAAGGGATGATGATGCTTGTGAATTCTATTCAAATACAAAGAAGAAATCTATGAGACCTACGATCAAAGCTTTGAGTGTGTTGAGTGAATTGAAGACATTGAGTCCGATGCATTGTGAAAGATTAGTAGAGCTGTGTGTTAAGGAAAAGTTATGCCCTTATGAGATGAGTGCATTGCTTTCCAAAGAAGCTAGTGTAATAATAGCTGATTATTATTATATATTCAATCCATCAATACGAGATGCTTTTTTTAACAGGTCTGGAAAGAAATTAGATGGGAGCATAGTGATAGTTGATGAAGCTCATAACCTGCCAAGAAGATGCAGGGAATTGATGAGCTCTAACCTAAGTAATTTTATCGTTAAGATGGCTACTCAAGAAGCAATCAAATTTGGTTTTAATGAAGTTAGAGAAAATTTATATGAAATTCAAGATATCTTGGATAATTTCTCTAGTGATCTGGATTTTAAGAAAGAAGAGAAGTTGATAAAAAAGAATGAATTTGTAGGGAAGATAGGATTAAAGTATGATTCTATAATCAGCGATCTTAGTTTTGCAGCAGATGAGATAAGGGAAAAACAAAAGAGAAGTTTTGTCGGGTCTGTAGGCAGCTTTATGGAAGCTTGGCAGGGAGAGGATAAAGGATTTGCAAGGATAATAAATAAGAAGATGGGGGCAAAAGAACCTTATGTTAATTTGATGTACAAATGTTTAGACCCTTCTTTTATCACAAAAGATGTTGTTGATAATGCTCATTCTATAATATGTATGAGTGGTACTTTAACTCCAACTTTTATGTATAAGGATATTTTGGGGCTTACAAATGTCAGAGAAAAAATGTTTGGCAGCCCTTTTTCAAAAGAAAATAGATTGTCCTTGATAATACCTGAAACGTCAACTAAGTATACAAGAAGAAGTGAAGATGAGTTTAAGAAGATTGCAAAGACCATAAGCGAAATAGTTAATATAGTTCCAGGAAATAGCATTGTATTTTTTCCAAGTTATATGTTAAGAGATAGAGTGCATCATCATCTTAAGGAATTTTGTGAAAAAACCATCTTAATCGAAACGCCTAGATTGAAAAAAGAAGAAAAGCAAGAATTACTTGAGGAGTTTAAAAGTCATAAGGAGAAAGGCGCTTGTTTATTGGGGGTTGCTGCTGGAAGTTTTGGGGAAGGGGTAGACTTACCAGGGGATTTTCTCAAGTGTGTGATTGTAGTTGGATTGCCACTGGAGAAACCAAGCTTAGAAGTAAAGGAACTGATTGACTATTATGATATCAGATATGGTAAGGGGTGGCAATATGGTTATATTTATCCTGCTATGATTAAGACTATGCAAAATGCGGGGAGGTGTATAAGGAGTGAAACTGATAAAGGCGTAGTTGTATTTTTGGAAGAAAGATATGCTAATCCTCAATATTATAATTGTTTTCCCCCTGATTATGGTGTTAAGATATCTAAAATGTACAAGGAAAGAGTAAAAGAGTTCTTTAATGTGTAGTATACAAATTAGTATACTAGTACCTTAAATCGAAACATTTATATACTATCTATGTTATATAATTTACATGGTGATATTATTTGATAGGTATAATCTGCCTGATGATGTTTACGAAATTATTTTTGCAACGAAACAACAAGTTATAGTAGCTAAATTACTTGTAGACATGATAAAAGATAAAGGCGGGGAGATAAACAAAACTGAGATGAGTTTTTTTGCAACTCAGCTGCATGAAGGCAAGATAGTTACAGACAGGATTGAAGATGAGCCATATAAAGGCAAAAAAGTAAAGATAAGCTATAACAAAAGGCAATTTTACGATCGTATCTTAACCCCTATGAAAAGCATGGGTATAATTGATTATGACCTATACAAAAAAACATACAGATTAACAGATAAATTAAACAAGGAGATGATAAGGATAGGATTAATGTGGTTGCAAGAGTTGAGAAAAGAACCAGATAGACTATTGAAGAAGTGAAGAACAAAAGGTAATTAATATTTATAAAGGCTCCTTATAGTCTCTTTCTACCACCCCCCACGAAAAGTATGAGGAGCCTTTCATATTACTTAATAACCCCCAATCATAGCTAATATTTCCTTGCTCGGGAAAAAAGAGGTGAGGAGAGGGCAAATGCCCTTGATCATAAAGGGGCGGACAGAGGCTATCGTCCGCTCTATTATTCTTATTCTGGATTATATGTGTGTTATTGAGTTTGTTTCTAAACCGTTTTGGAAATCCCTGATTTCCAAAAAGTTTAAATATATGCATTATTATAAATTTAACTTAGATGGCTAAGAAGAAAAACAAGCCGAAAAAGGGATTTGTCAAGAAACTATTTTCTTTACGTAAGGTGAATGCTAAGAAGAAAGTAAAAACTGCCAAAGCACCTAAGAAGATTAAGAAAGTGGCTGTTCCTAAAAGTGTTAAAAGACCTAAAGTTGCTAAGAAAGTAAAGAAACCAATTGCTAAGAAGAAGGTTAAAGTCAAAGTTGTAAAAAAGCCAATAATTAAGAAATCTAGAAAAGATGAGCCATTTGAAGTGGGTTTTGAAGAAGTTGAGATAAGGTGCCCTAGTTGCGGTAGGAAATTTAGAGTTGTTAAGTCTGCTAAGTTTGATACAGAAGGAATGTTATGTCAGAGATGCGCTTCTGGTGTTGGAAGATTAGGATTTGATGAAGATTTTGATTAAAGAAATTGTTCTGCTTTTTTTAACAGTTCTTTTGCATTTTTGTGTGTTAATTGATTGAGTGCTTCTTTGTAAGGCAGCCATTTGAAGCCGATGTGTTCAAAAGATAATTTGATTTCTTTTTCATTTGTTTCTGCTAGATAGAATATTACTTCTTTTGATATCAATCTACAGTCTCTTTTGTAAAAATAATGTATCTTTTCTTTAAATCCAGTTATGAAAGATATATCTGTTATGCCTGTTTCTTCTTCTATTTCCCTTAGAGCTGTTTGTTTTTCTTCTTCTCCTTTCTCTATGTTGCCTTTTGGAAGATCCCAATGACCTTCTTCGTAATGTAATAATAAGTACTGTCTGGGTTTAACACCTAAGAAGATTATTGCTCCTGCTGATTTTTCTATGTCTTCCATAATACATTTACTAAAACAACAAAGTTTTTAAAATATGTCATTTTAAATCCTTTATGATTAAAGTTTGAGGTGAAAATGATGGCAGATGATGAAGATATTTATTCTGAAAAAGGAAGAGAAAGTCAGGTAGATAATGATGAGATAAGCCCTTTAGAAGAAGGATTTATGGAAGGGGCAAGCAATGATGGTCAAGGGGCTAAATGCAGGAAATGCGGCAATATCCTAGGGGATGACCTTGTTGAGAAAGAAATAAAAGGAGATATCTGCAGGTTTTGCTCAGATGAATGTGCTGATAAGTATTCAGAAGAGAACGAAGAATAAGATCATCTAGAATTGCCTAGTATAAAGCTGTATATTTTTTCAAATATTTCTTTTTTTTCATCTTTAAACTCATTAGCCTCATCAATCTGATCTATTATCAATACATGATAGTAGCTATCAAGCCATAAAATTTCCTTATTTTCTGATCCTATGTTATCATAAACATATTGAGCGCTTTCTGGTTTTAATCTAGGGTCATTTCTTGATTGGATTATTAAAGTAGTGGGGGTTATGTCTGGAATTATATTCTTTATCTTATTGATATAATGAACCATCTCTGCAAGTGACTTAACTGGAAAATTTTCATGATAGAATTGTTTTTGGATTTCACCTATATCCCTATGGCTATATCTAGTCAGATATTTTAAAAACGGAGTATATTTTACTAATTTATTATTGAATACTAGTGGAGTAGAAAGCAGAACTGTCCCATCTGGACTATTTTCTTTTGAAATTTCAATAGCTAATAAGCTTCCTGTTGATGACCCTATAATAAATTTCTTTGCTGTTTGAAGTTCATTATAGGCTTTATCTACACTTCCATACCATTCTTGATAACTTGTTTGTTCTAACTCATATATGCTTTTGCCGTGTCCTGCTAACAATACCTGAGAAGTTGTAATGTTTTTACTATGCAAGTATTCTGCTAAGTCTTTTGTTTCCCATGGGCTAGCACCTAATCCATGAACAAGAACTACGCCAATATCAGAATCTGATTCCAAGATTCTTGGTTTTGTATCTTCTGGTTTGTAGCTATCTGGATTATCCAATGACACTTCATCAAAAGATGGGCTTTCCAGCTTAGTTCTTAAAAGAATAATTATAACCAATAAAACTATCAGAAATATGACTGATATCTTTTTTAGTCTTTTTAACATAGGTCTCATGCCTGATTATAGAAGGAAGTATATTTAAAATATTTGTTTTTAGCCTTATTAATCAAGATTATGGAACTAAAATATTTAGCTAACAAATTGTTTTTTGCCAATAATCATGCATTAAGAAATTGTAGATATATCCAGATAAGATAGAGGATTTCTAATTTACATCGAGGGAGTAGTCAATCCTGTGGGCGTCAAAACCGATAAAGTTATAAATGAGTTAGTTTAAAATTAATTAACAAAGAAATTTCACGAGGTGGGGTGGAGTATAACTTCCAACGTCTCTATGAAATTACGAGGTGAAAAAATGGGATCAGTAGTATGTAAATGCGGAATTAAAAGAGAACCAGGATTTCTCTACTATGTTGATAAGAAAGGAAACGCATCTAGAGTCAACATGAAAAGACCTGGAAAGAAATACAACAAGAAGAAAGAAGTAGTACATAAATGCGGTATTACAAGAGAAGAAGGTTACCTATATTATGTAGATAAGAAAGGTAATGTTTCAAAAGCAAAGATGAAGAGAGGAAGAAAAAAGAAGAAATAATTCTTCTATTTTTTTTTGAAATTCTATAAAGAATTTCTAAACCTTTAGAATTTAAAAAATTCTAAAGTTTATTTTTTTATTATAATTGTGATTTCTCCTTTAATGTTTTTGTTGCTTAATTTATTTATTAGTTCTTCTGCAGTTCCTCTGATAAATTCTTCAAATTTCTTTGTTATCTCTCTTGCTATGCAGATTTCTTTATCAGGGATGGTCTCTTTTATAGTGTTTAAAGTTTTTATCAATCGATATGGGCTTTCGTAAAGAATTGTTGTCCTGTTTTCTTGTTTTATCTTGTTTAGAAGTTCTATCTTTTTCTTTTCTTTTTTTGGAATAAAGCCATAGAAAGTAAATTCATCTGTAGGGAAGCCTGAAGAGATTAGAGCAGAAATTGAAGCAGTTGGTCCAGGTATTGGGATAATTTTTATGTTATTTTTTATAGCTTCCCTTGTTAAGTAGAAGCCAGGGTCACTTATTCCAGGAGTTCCTGAATCTGAGATTAATGAAATTGATTTGTTTTCATTTAAGTCTTGAATTATTGAATGGGTTTTCTTTTCTTTGTTTTTGTCGTTGAAAGAAATTAATTGTTTATTATTTATATTGTAATGGTTTAATAGAACTCCTGATCTTCTTGTGTCTTCTGCTAAGATAATATCTGATTCTTTTAAAGTTTCTATTGCTCTGAATGTAATGTCTTTTAAGTTGCCTATGGGTGTTGCAATTATGTAAAGTGGCATTTTATTCTAAGGTAGCTTTGATTCTTCTTATGCCTGCTGCACTTGATTGTTCTTTTTTAATCTTGAAATGGCCAAGTTCTTTTGTGTTTTCTACATGGGGTCCGCCGCAAATCTCTAAAGATTTGTTGCCTATGGAGTATACAAATACTTTATCCCCATATTTATGTTCAAAAACACCTTGGGCACCTTTCTTTTTTGCTTCTTCTACTGTTAGTTCTTCTCTTTTAACTTCTAATTGTTCTTTTATTCTTTCATTAACCCAGTCTTCTACTTTTTGTTGTTCTTCTTTTTCTACTTTTCTGTCAAAGTTGAAGTCAAATCTTAATCGATCTTGAGTTATGTTAGAACCTTTTTGGAAGATGTCCTTCTTGTTTAAGACTTCCCTTAAAGCTTGATTTAGTAAGTGTGTTGCAGTGTGAAGTTTTGTAGTTTCTTCTGAATGATCGCCTAAGCCGCCTTTGAATCGTTTTTCTGCTCCAATTCTGCTTAGTTCCTGGTGTTTTTTGAATTCTTTTTGGAATCCTTTTTCATCTACTTCTATGTTTTTTTCTTTTGCTAGTTCAAGAGTTATTTCTAATGGAAAACCATATGATTGGAATAATAAGAAAGCTTCTTTTCCATCTATCTTATTATCTTTAATAACATTATCAAATCTTTTTAGGCCTTTTTCCAGAGTATCCCTGAATTTTTCATCCTCTTTTTTTAGTTCGTTCAGTATAAAGTCTTTGTTTTTTTCTAATTCTTGGTAATTTTCTTTGTGTAAATCTATTACTATCTTTGCTAGTTCTGTCAGGAATTCTTTTTCTATTCCTAGAATCTTACCATGTCTTATGGATCTTCTTATGAATCTTCTTAAGATATAGCCTTGATCTAAGTTAGATGGTGCAATTCCTAAATTATCCCCTAGAATAAAAGTAGATGCTCTAATATGGTCTGTTATGATCCTTATTGATTGTTCTTGTTTATCGTTTGGAGAGTCTATTTTAGCTAATTCTTTTATCTTGTTTATTATTGGGGCAAATATTTCTATCTCATATACTGTTTTTTTTCCTGTTAACATTGCAATTGTTCTTTCAACACCCATGCCTGTGTCGACATTTTTTTGTTTTAGTTTTTCGAATTTTCCGTTATCTAGTTTATTGTATTCCATAAAAACATCGTTCCATATTTCAAAGTATTTTCCACAGCCACAGCCAGGTTTACAATCTTTATTGCATGATGGTATTTCTGTATCAACAAACATTTCACTGCATGGTCCGCATGGTCCTGTAATTCCTGCTGGTCCCCACCAGTTGTCTTCTTTTGGTAAGAAGTAGATTCGTTCCTCAGGTATTCCTAAGCTTTTCCAGATATTTGCTGATTCTTCGTCTTTTGGAGCATCTTTGTCTCCCTTGAAAACTGTAATTGATAATTTATCTGGGTTGAATTGTAGGACTTTTGTCAGAAATTCATAAGACCATTCAATTGCTTCTTTTTTAAAGTAATCGCCTAATGACCAGTTCCCTAACATTTCAAAAAAGGTTAAGTGTGAAGGATCGCCTACATTATCAATATCTACTGTTCTTATGCATTTTTGGACATCTACTAAGCGTTTACCTTGTGCGTGAGGCTGACCCATTAAGAATGGAACTAAAGGATGCATTCCTGCTGTTGTGAATAGGACAGTTGGGTCATGTTCTGGAATTAATGAAGCAGAGCTAATTATAGCATGCTTCTTTTCTTTGAAGAATTCTAAATATAACTTCTTAAGTTCTTTTGTGTTCATTATAGAAGTAGATTTGTTGGTGATTTTAAAAAACTTTTTGTTTTGTGTGAGTATTTCTTATTTTTATGTTATTAAGAATTATTGAACATTATTCCTCATAAATCTGTTATAAGATTTACATCAGCTTCGTAGCCAAGGGTGTTTCCAGATTCTGTTATTCCACTAAGTTCGAATGGTGCATTAAATGTTCGATCAAATGTTTTCTTTAATGCAACAACAAATTGCCAAAATAACATGCCCTTTCCATTTTCGGAAGGTCTATTCAATGTAACAGCATGATCAATAAATTCTGCTTTTGGACCATACCTTGTATCCACAAATAATGCTTTTTCTTGAGATTTGCTTGCTTGGTCTAGGGAAATCCCACCCTGTGTAACTGTATGTATTATGATATCTGCTAATCCTATCTGGTCATCTATTTGGTCTAGCCCACCAGATGTTATTCTAGCTTCAGGGTATTTAGCGGCTAATTCATTGGCTGTTCTTTCTGTTCTATTAAGAACAACCACATTGCCATAAACATCATTAGAAATCAAAGAATCCACAATAGCTTTTGCACTGCCACCGGCTCCAATCACTAGAATATTTGGGTCTGCTACCATATCTAAGTCATGACCTCTTTTTCTTTGTTCTAGGGCTAAAAACATACCCTGACCATCACTATTATATCCATATACATAGCCCTCAGGTGCTTTTAAAACATGATTTACAGCTTGCATCCTTCTTGCACTATATTGTATTGTGGCACCTATTGAATCAAGATATTGGAATGTAGCATATTTGAATGGATCTGTGATAGTAAGATCAAAGATCTCTCCTTGTCCAAGAGCAGCTTCAAGAAAATTAACTAAGTTTGTTTGTTCTTCACAAGGTCTTCCATCGGCATCTCTATTTGGGGCTACATCAAATCCAAAATATAATGCTGGAATTCCATCACTTGCTTGAACCCATTTACTAAAGAAATAATCATTCCAAAGAGGAACACTTGCTGCATAATCAGATGGTTGAGCGCCACCTACAATTCCACCAAATCTATAACCTTGAAGATCTGAAAAATCTGCTGCTCTAAATCTCATTTCATCAATAGATCCTGTAATCGGATTTTCTCCGGTATATCTAAATGATTCAAGCCCTTCTAAGTAAGGTTTACGAAATACTAAGAGATTGTTTGTAACTAGTGGTTGTAATTGTTCTATACCCATATTGCCTCACTTGAGATTATAGAGAATGGTGTTGTTTTTTAAACTTTTGTATTTTTTACTTACTTGTTAATAGTAAAGTTTTTAAACTATGATTAATTTCAAATAGTAGTTGATTGGTATAGATGATAAAACACACACTTAAACTAGACGGATTAGAAGTTCCTGTTTATGAAGGGAATACAATAGTTGTAGGTTCTGGTGCAGCTGCACTTAAATGTGCACATAAGCTTGCTATAGAAGGAATAGATGATATAGCACTTGTTACTTCAAATATGCATAATAGCACATCATACTGGACTAGTTCTGATAGGATGACATTCCATACTACTGGTGTTTCTGGAAGAACCCCTGATTCAGGTTATAGTCTAGCAGAAGTATTGTACCAGGGGGGGTGTTTAGATGGAGATGTTGCTTTAGCTCAAGGCGATACTGCTGCACAAGCTTTTAACGAACTTATGGGAATTGGTGTAAAGTTCCCAAAAACAAGGCATGGCACTGCATTAGGATTTCAAACAGATTTCAGGGAAGAAAAGGGGGGGACGTCTGCTGGTCCATTTACTTCAAGAAGTATGGTTGAATGTTTGGAAGATCAAGTTAGAAGATATGATGATAAGATAGAAGTATTTGATAAATATGAAGTAATAAGCATTATTGCTGATAATGAAAGAGTATATGGTGTTGTTGCTATTGATAAAAGTCAAGTTGAATCTGATAATCTGGGATTGTGTGTCTTTAAAGGAGAAAATGTTGTTTTGGGTGTTGGTGGACCAGCAGGTCTTTATGAACATTCTGTATATCCCAAAGGAGTTATTGGTTCTATAGGTATGGCCTTAGATAAAGGCGGTCTTGCAGCAAATTTACCTGAAGGTCAATTTGGAATAAGTCCTATGAATCCACCATTGGCTTTATCAGGCAGTTATGGGCGGGCAATTCCAAGTATGTATAGTGTTGATTCAGAGGGAACTAGATATAATTTTTTAGATGACGCATTCGCAACAACTCAAGATATTGCATTAAATACATTTATGAAAGGTAATCAGTGGCCATTTGCTGCAACAAAAATAAATGGAAGAGATAGTTCATCAAGGATAGATGTTTTAACATATATTCAAACAATAATATTAGGTAGGAAAGTTTTTTGGGATTTTTCTAAAAATCCTAAAGGTGAAGGGCAATTTTGTTTAGATGATTTGAGTGTAGTAATGCCTGAATTTGATAGAACACCTTATCAATTTTTAAATGAAGGTAACGCTTTACGAGGTACACCTTATGAAAGATTGATGGCATTAAATCCTCAAGCTGAATTGCCATTTAGAAAATTAGGCATTGATATAAGTAATACTCCAATTGAAGTTGCTGTTGGAATCCAACATAGCAATGGTGGTCTTGCTATCAATGAATGGTGGGAAACTTCACTAGATCATCTTTTTGCAGTAGGTGAATGTGCTGCTACAAATGGGATTAGAAGACCAGGTGGGACTGCACTTCTTGCCGGGCAAGTTGGTGGAATAAGGGCTGCTGAATGGATAGGAAATGTTTATAATAAACCAACAGTGGATTATCATGATTTTGAAGGTAAGGCTTTAGGAGAAGTTAATAGGGTATATCAATTATGTACTGGATTTTTAGAGAATGATGGATCTCAAGCTGGAGATGTATTAATGGGGATTAGAGCACGTATGTCAGAAGCAGCTGGTTTTGTTAGGGGGGCGGGTAGTGTATCATCTGCATTAGCTCAGTCTCAAAGTGATATGCTAAATAGGGGGAATAGGGGTATAAATAGAAGAAAAGATTTACCATTGGCATTTGCAACCTATAATATGGCTGTTGAAAGTGTAGCTAGACTTGCTGCTATACAACAATCTATTGGAAATGGAGTTGGAAGTCGTGGTTCGTATCTGGTTCTTGATCCTAATGGCACACCAATCCAGGGATTAGGTAATGAATGGAATTATAGAACTCCTGATGAAGAACATGAAAATGAAGTACAAACAGTAAGAATCTCTGATAGGGGACCTGTAGTTTCAACTAGGGATCGAAGAGATATACCTAAAGAAGATACTACCCCATTTGGTGTTCTTTTACAAGAACATCGTAAAGGTCCTGATGGAACTGTTTTTCAAAGAAGAGATGTTGATTAGATTTCCATAGATTTTAAAAATAATCAATGATTATTTCTATATATGAACTTCAAAAACAAGATAATACTGGCACCAATGGTAGCTATCACCAATATATCATTCAGGAAGCTATGCAGTGATCATGGTGCTGATATCGTCTATTCGCAGATGATTGATTCTGAGGGTTTTGTTCGAGGTAATCATAGATTGGCTGATTTTTATGATGAGAAGAATGTTGTTGCCCAGTTTTTGGGGAATGATGCTGATGTTTTTGCTGAATGTTTAAATGAGGTTCAAGATAAGGTCCAGGCTTTTGATGTTAATATGGGGTGTCCTGATTCTAGTGTTTGTAAAAGGAAGTGTGGTGCTGAGATCATGAGGTATCCAAAAAAGATTGAGAAGATTGTTAAAAAATTAGTTAAGAAAAGTAAGATTCCAATCACTGTAAAGATAAGAGCTGGTTATGATAGAGAACATATAAACGCTGTTAAGATTGCTAAGATATGTGAAAAAGAAGGTGTAAGTGCTATAGCTGTCCATGGTCGTGCCAGGACTGTTAATTATATGCATCCGGTGGATTATTCCATTATCAAGAAAGTTAAAGATGCTGTTAATGTTCCTGTAATAGGCAATGGGGATGTAGTTGATGGGAAAAGTGCTTCTTTGATGTTTGATAGTACTGGATGTGATTCTATAATGGTGGGGAGGGGGGTTATTGGGAATCCTGCTGTGTTTGATGAGATAAAATATTATCTTAAGGGAAAGAAGAATAAAGAAGTTTCCAGAAAGAAATTGTTTTTGCAATACCTGAAATATTCAAAGAAATATAAAGTTAATTTTGATGAGATAAAAAAACATGCACAATGGTTCACAAAAGGTATGGCGGGCGGCGGAGAGTTAAGGCTTGAGATGAATGGTGCTAAGGATGTTGATGATCTTAAGAAGGTTTATGATAAGATTTAGTTTTAAGATTAATGACTATCTATATCTACTGATTGAATAATCTTTCCAAGATATCCAATGTATAAAGGATTGTTGCTTGTGCTTGTTGTTTTGTTGGGTAGAATGCTTCTTTTTTCTTATGAACTGAGAATATCCTTACCTGATTTATAAGGTGTATCTGATTTGTTAAAGTTGGGTCTATGCTTACTTGTTTATCTTTTAGTTTTGATATTATATTGCCTAAGCCAATACCTGGGCTTTTTTCTAGTAAATCGTTGTTTGTTGTTTCATAGTATTTTCGATGCAATGCTGTTTCTAGTAATCTGCCGCATAGGATTGTGGCGCTCCTATAACACTCACTGTTAAAGCATTTAGATAGTTCTTCTACATCTGCTTTTACATCTGATTTTATCTCTTCAGGGATGTTATTTGGAGTTTGAAATTGGTCTTCTGGTTCTATTTTTGGAAAGATTAGTTGGTTTGTTAGGGTTGTTATTTGTTTAGTAGTTTTGTCAAGTTTAGCTAGGTCTTTGGAGTCTAGTTCTGGGATTAATTCAAGTATTTGGTTAATGATTGGTTGGTTTTTGATGTCTTGTTTATTTAGCTGTAGAAGTTCTAATGAATTTGATTTTACCAGCTTTAATTTTGTTTTTAAGCTATCGTAATAATAGATTACTTGTTTTGTTTTATAGTCGTAGATTGCTTTTTCCTTGTCTGGTTCTTGATTTAGATTAACATTATTCTTAATAGCTGAAGAAATTGCGTTTTGTAAGCTGATTAGAGTTGTTTTGAATTCCATTTTTAGGTGAATTGAGATAATTTGCTTTGGGTCTTTAGGTTTCTTAGTAAGACGCTTTCTTTTAATAAGTTTTCTACGTTGTAGTTGAACTTTTTCTTAACTAAATGTTTAACATAAGTTAGCATTAATTCTTTGCTTGAAAATTCTATTGGTTTATTGTTTAAGGCTTTACGAGTAGCTTCTCTTACGCACCAGACCCCGAGGGGTATTGCATATTCTCCTGTGATAAATCTTAATACAAGAACTGTGCTTTGCCTTTTCATCTGCCTTAATTTATCCAATACAGGTAATCTCGAAGCATAATAACCACCTGCACAATTATGGGCATATGTTTTTCTTCCTGCATATAGTTCATGGTCTGTTGTGTATTGGATTTTATCAGAGATGTTGAATTCTGCGCCAGGCATGTATGTTTCGAATAGTTCATAGCTCCAAACATCTGATAGGAGAAGTATTAGGAAATAATTTCCTAAATAACCGCCAAAATAGGCTTGATAATTGCTTTCTGAGAATTCTTTTACTTCTTGTATTCTTTTTTTACCTAAGGTGTCATCTGTTGCTGTTATACTCCATCTTGTAGGAACTAATCTTCTGTTGTTTTTTATGCCTAATGTGCCGACAGAAAGTAATTTGCTTAAGAAGTTTTCATCAAAGCCTTTGTTGTATAGATAGTTTAAGGCCTGTGTTGATCTTAGGTCTGTATCTGAGACTACTTTGTCTACCTTCTGATCAATTTTAGGGTTAGATGTGATCTGGGCTTTTTTTAGCTTTGCATTTGGTCCTGTTGGTGCTAGAAAACTGTCTGTGTTTAACTTAAATTGGGGTTTGCTTTCTAGATTGAATTCAACATCTACTGGACTGCTCGCCATCCCAACTTCCTGGGAGATATCAAGCATCTTGTTTTGTTGTTTGACATTGGCTTTAAATCTGGAATTTATCAATGAGCTCCTGTAATCTACAATCTTTTTAAATCCAAGATTATTTTGCGCCCAATGTCTAGGGGAGTCGAATTCCCAAGCGTCATCCCTTTGTTGAGGGAGAGAAAGAATGCCGACATTAACAAAAGGATAGCCGTGTCTGCCTACAAAAGGGGAAGGGGCAGATCCATTAAAATCTTCTTTAATGTCTTGTTTTTCGATCCTTACTCTGCTATTTGCTTTAGCAGTTATTGGGCAGAAGGTTCTTCCGCAATTAGCAGGGTTTCTACCTTTGCATTTAATGCAGGGAATATTCATAAGGATAGGTAAGGTATATTTAGTTAAATAGTTTTTGATGTGAGTGATAGTAAGGTCAATACAAAGATTTATTAATAGGGGGGTAACTGGAATAACATGCCTCTAACAAAAGAACAAGTAGATAAGATAAGAGACGAACTTGATAATTGTAAGAATCCTTTGTTCTTTTTCCATGATGATCCTGATGGGTTGTGCTCTTTTTTATTGTTATATAAATATAAGGGGGATGGTCATGGTGTTATTGTAAAGAGGGCTACGCCTACTGTAGATGGGCAGTTTGTCTCAAAAGTAGCTGAGTATAATGCTGATAAGGTATTTATCCTTGATATAGCAGTAGTTGATCAGGAATTTGTTGATTCTATCAATGTTCCTGTCATATGGATTGATCATCATCAACCACTAGAACTTACAAATACTAAGATATTTAATCCCAGGATTAAAAATAAAGATGATGGAACTCCGGTAACGTATATGTGCCACCAGGTTGTGCAAGAGAATATATGGATTGCTGCTGTTGGTTGCATAGGTGATTGGTATATTCCTGATTTTATGGATGAGTTTAAGAAAGAATACCCTGGCATGGTCGAAATGGATTCTAAAGATCCTGGCGATATATTATTTGAGACTAAACTCGGTTATCTGGTAAGGATTTTTTCTTTTGTCCTTAAAGGAAAAACGAGCGATGTAAAGAAATGCTTTAAGGTCTTGACAAGGGTAAAAGAACCTGATGAGATATTAAAACAAAAATCATCCCAGGGCAAGTTTGTCTATAGAAAATTCTTAAAGATAAATGAAGGATATACAGAACTTATAGAAGCAGGAAAGAAATGCGCAAAAGATGATGATGAACTCCTTTTGTATATCTATAATGAGAATAAGATGAGTTTTAGCAGTGATTTGTCTAATGAATTACTGCATAGATATCCAAAAAAATTGATTATTGTAGGCAGAGATAAACAAAATGAGGTAAAGATGAGTTTAAGATATTATAAACCTGTAAGGGATATACTAAAAAAGGCCTTAATTGGAGTTGAGGGTTATGGCGGAGGGCATGAATGCGCTTGCGGGGCAAATGTTAAGAAAGATGATTTTAAGAGATTTATTGAGAGTATTCGGGAGCAGATTTAGATAATTTTAAATATGGTTGGTTGATTCTTAAGTATTATTATAATGCGTTGGTGGTCTAATGGCTATGACTTCGGCCTTCCATTTCAGAAGCAAGCTCTTCAAAAAGCTTCGCTTTTAGAAGCAAGCCGGCTATCCGGGTTCGAATCCCGGCCGACGCATTTATTTTCTTTTAAACCTTTAAACTGACAACCTTAGAAATACCATGTTCGTTCATAGATACACCATATAGATTAGATGCATTAGAAATGATCCCATCATTGTGGGAAATTATTATGTATTGTGCTTTTTCTGCGTATTTTGCTACAAGCTGTGAGAGTTTTTCTGAATTTCTTTTGTCTAATGCCGCATCTACTTCATCCAATATATAGAAAGATGCTGGTTCGTGGTCTTGTATGGCAAAGATAAAAGCTAATGCTGTTAATGTCTTTTCTCCGCCAGATAATGAACGGATATCCAGGAATTTTTGTCCTGTTAATCTTACTTTAACGCCTAAACCACCTTCAAATGGATTCTGCTTGTTTTCAAGCTCTAATGTTGCTTCTCCTTTAGTAGTAAGCTGAGAGAATATGCTCTTGAAGTTCTCGTTTATAACTGTATAATGTTTCATGAACAGGTCTTTTTTCTTTTCTTCTATCTCGCCCATCATACTAACTACGTCTTCTTTTTCAGTTATTAAAACATCTTTCTTTTCCAGTAGATTATGGTATTCTTTTTCTACAGAATCAAATATCTCTAATGCTCTCATGTTTACAGAGCCAATCTCTGATTTAAGTTTCTCAAATTTTGAGATCTCATATTTTAGCTGTTCTTCGGTCCTATTAGGTAATATTTGGACGCCTTCATACTGCTGGAACTCCTGCTGTAATCCTGCTACTTCGGATGCTACTTCAGCATGTTTTAAGGTCAATGTGTTCTGTTTTATCTCTACTTTTCTGCTTTCATCCAGCCTGTTGGAAATAGTAGCTTCATTCTTGGATATTTCACTGTCGATCTGAGATCTTTTTTCAAATAAAGCACGGAATTTAGAATGAAATTCTTTAGCTAAGGTTTCTTTTTTCTTTAATTCCTCTTGTTTTTCATTTGCTTCTTTTCCTAGGTATTCTATCTCTGTCTTGAATTCATCTTTTTCTTTTGCTATCTGTTTTAGTATCTGATTAGTCTTTTCTTGTTCTTTTAGGTAAATAGTATTTATCTGAACATCAATATTATTTAATTCCCCACCTAACTTAGCTACCTCTTCATTTATCTCGTTTCTTTTTTCCTCGAATGTTGCTAGTTCTGCTAATAATGCAGGATCTCTTAATGAGGATATTTGATTTTTGAGTGTTTGTTTCTCTATCCTGTTTTGAGCTAGTCCTTTATTCTTATCAGATATATTATTTATAACTTCATCAATATCTTTTTGTATCTTTTCTGATTCTTCTGATAATTTTTCTTTTTGATTTTTTGTTATTTCCAGATCAGTAGGTTCCAGATGCAATGTTTTCTCTATCTTGATAGCGTCTGCTTCAAGAATCGCTTTTGTTTCCCTTAGTTGAGTTATCTTTTCCTCGTTTTCTGATCGTCTTGTCTCAAGTACTTGTATGGTGTTTTCTATCTCTGCTGCTTGTTTTTCATATTTGTCTACATCTTGTGTTAACTCTTTTTCATTAAAGCCCATGCCTGCTCGTTTTTTCCGATAGCCGCCATGCATCAATCCAGAGAATTCTGCAAGATCGCCATCTAAAGTAACCATTCTTGCCTTTCCAATTCCTAAACGCCTTGTTACATCAATATTATCAACCACTAATGTGCCTGAGAAAACATATTCAAACGCTTTCTTGAATTTAGGATCAAAATCAATCAGATCTAAAGCAAGTCCCTGACATCCGTTTGATTTTGCAAGTTTTTTTGTCTCTGCATCAATAGGTCTTGCTTTAATCTTACTTAGCGGGATAAATGTTGCTATCCCCAGCCGATTCTGTTTCAGGTATTTTATCTGTTCTGAAGCTATTTTTTCGTCTTCTACGATTATGCTTTTTAATCTTGGACCTGCTGCTATCTCAAGTGCTAAAGAATATTTTGAATTAACGTTTCCAAGATCAGATACTGAACCATATACACCGGGCGCTTTTTTCTCCAGAATTTTCTTAATCGCAAGGTCAGATTTTGTCGTCTCCCTTATTGTTGTCTGCCTTACTTGTAATTTTGCAAGCTCTTCCCTTGCATCTTGTAGCTTTTTCCTTTTAGCATCTATCTGCACAGCTAAAGACGAATCTTCGTTTAATGATTTGTTGAGCTCTAGAGTTGATTTTTTGAATTTTTCACGTTTTTCTTTTAAGGAATCTATCTCTTGTTTATGCTCTTTTTCTATCTCATCTACTTTTTTTATCTGGTCATCTATTGTGTTTATCTGATGTTCTAATAGGTCTTTTTTTCTTATCAAGTCGTGTTGTTTTTCCCTTAAAGTATGAGTTTCTTTTTGTAGTTCTTCTGCAAGTTTATCTATATCTTCTATCTTTTTCTCAACACCTGCAAGTTCTTCTAACTTGTTCTTGCCCCTAAAAATACTTATTTTCTCTGTTAATTCGTTTTTTTGTGTTTCTATCTCTTGTTTTCTTTTTTCTAGGTCTTGTTTTTCTTCTTTTAATTCAATTATTTTCTTGTCTGTCTCTTTTAGTGAATTATTAAGATCCTGATTTCTTTTCTCTATCTTAGTTATTTCATCAGTTAAGGTTTCTACTCTGGAATTCTTTTTGGTAAGGTCTATCTTTAGGGTTTCAATCTCTTTATTTAGTGAAACCTGCTCTACTTCTCCTTTTTCTTCTATCTCTTTTGATGTGTTCTCTATTTCCTGCTTTTTTTCCAGATTTATTTGTTTTAATTGATTGATTTTTTCATTGACTCTATCAAGTTCTTTTTTTGTCTCTTCTAATGTGGATTGCAGATTGGTTTTTTCTTTTTCTTTTTTGTCTATCTGTATCTTTAATAATGAAGCTTTGTTTTGAGATATCTTATTTTCCATGTCTTTGAATTTTTGAGCCTGATCATGGTCTTTTTTTAGCTCTTTTAGGTATGTTTTTCTCTCTGCCAATACGATTTCTGCTTCTTTTAGGCGTTCTCCTACTTTTTCAAGCTGACTAAGTGCTTTTTGTTTCTTTTCTTCGTATAAGGAAATTCCCGATATCTCTTCTATCAACATCCTTCTTTCTGATGTTGGCATCTCTACAAATTTAGTGATGTCGCCCTGAAGAATTATATTATAACCATCTGGATCTATCTTTGCAAGACCCAACAAGTCCAAGATTTCCTGTCTTGTTCTTGTTTTGTCATTAATCTTGTATATGGACTGTCCGTTTTGCCTGACTATCCTTGTTAGTTTTACTTCTGGATCATCTGTTGGGAATTTTTTTTCTGCATTATCAAAATATATAGAGACTTCGCCTTCTTTTGCTGGTTTTTTTGCTTTTCCCCCGTTGTAAATTAGATTAGATGATTTCTCTGCCCTCATAGATTTTGCACTGGACTTACCCAGAACAAAGCATAAGGCATCTAAAACATTAGATTTACCACTACCATTTGGACCTAGAACACAATTATAATCAGACCCAAAGTTCATCTCTGTGTGTTGTGCGAAGCTTTTGAAGCCACGCATAACCATTTTGTTTATTCTCGTGATTTTATGGCACCTTTTTGCTCTTTTTGATTATATTTTGTTTTTTGGTTAATAAAGATTTTGGAAATCAGAGATTTCCAAACCGTTTAAAACCATTTAGGGTTTTAAAAGTTTTGTTTTGGTTTAGTGTATGTTCATTATTAATCTTGGATTATTTTACTTATATTTCCTAAATGGATCTTCTTCTCGTTCAAATTTTGGGGCTCCCTTGAATATTCCGAATCCATCTGCCGTCTTTTTATTCTTTTTTGATTGTTTCTTAATTTTTATTTTCATTTTTAAACTTTGATTATTTTAGCTTTGTCCCAGATTATGTCAAAGTAATGTTCTAGTGCTTTTGTTAGTTCCTTGCTTTGAATTAGGACTGACATCCGATCCATTAGATTTTTTGGGTTTACTATTGTTTCAAGCGACTCTTCATTATCTTTTATAAATATCCTTAACTCTTCAACAGGATAATATCTAATATCAAATCCTTCTTTTATTAAGCTCTTTCTTATTTTTTCATTGTCCTTTTTTGTAGCTATTACTCTGATGTTTACTTTTTGTTTTTTCTTCTCTCTTAAGATTCTCCAAGTTGTATGGTTTATAACTTCAAATGTAAACATTATATCTAAGGTTTTAGCTGCAGATTGGAAAAGATGCTGTTCTATAGCAAACGCATTTTTCCTTCCATAAAAGATAGAGACCTTTTCGTCTGTTTTTTGCTCTTTTGGTTTTATTTTTTTTAGTTGTTTAATGCTATTTGGTAACTTGGATTCAATCTGGTTAAGTTTTTCTTTTCTTTTCTTGATAAGATGAGTTAAAGCTATATCTGGATCATTTGCTTTGAATAGTTTAGGCTTAGAGTCCATAAAAGAGACAAATCCTTTGCTAGATAACTTATATAGTGTGTTGTATATCTTACCTTGAGGTACATCGCTTAATTTACTTAAGTTATTGCCAGTTAAGGTGCCTTCTTTTATTAGAGTAATGTATGCTTTTATCTCGTATTCTGTTAAGCCTAATTCTTTTAATTCCTGCTCTATTTTAAACTGATAATTGTTTTAACAACCACTAATAGTTGTTCTTAGTATTTAAATGTTGCTGTTGAATCCTTAAATAGTGATAAAATGAAACCTGAAGAGATTAATACGATTAAAGACAGAATATATGACTTATATTTAATGAGAATTGGTTACATAGAAGCATATTCTGCATTTCATGAATGGATGCATTATTTTTCTAATAAAGGTAGATGTAAAGATGGATTTAAAAGTAAGGCAAAAGTTGGAGTGCCAAAATTTGTGGGACTACCTGAAATTCAAGATTATCAAAGATTAAAAAATCCCTGGAGGGATAATAGATTCACCCCAATTAATAATCCAGAAAATCTAGTTTCTTTAATGATGACTGCGGCTTTTGCTATGGGTGAACTTGAAAATGCAATGTCAAGGAATGAAAGAGAGATTCTTTCTGAGAGGGGATTTGATGATTATATGGGCCATGCTAGGTTGATGATTATGAAATATGGAGAAGCTATTAAATATGGGTGTTCATTTTTTCCAGATGATGGGGATGATGCCGAAGGACTTGCAAGGGCTTGTAATGTCGCTGCAGAAACATATAGAGTACGGGAAAAAGTTGCAAGAGCTTTGATTGGTGCACCTTATGAGGGGGTATAATATTAATTAGCTGTTTTTTTAGTTAAAATCCCCTAGACCCTTCTGATTCTTTGCATCTTTATGTTTTTTATAAGAAGCCCAGGATTGCCTGAAGATCTCAGGGTATTTGTTCCAGTTTTCTTTTAGGAAGTTTATTGTTATTTGGTTAGAAGGGTAGCCAGGACCGCAGTTTCCGTATTTTTTCTTGATTTTTTCTATTTCCCTGTCTCTGGTTACTTTTGCTAAGATTGATGCTGCTCCTGATTCTATATAATTTAGATCTGCTTTGTGCTCTACAACTAGTTCTGTTTTGGTTTTTAGGAGGTTTTTTACATAATTAGTGTATGCCTGGATATTGTTGCTTGGGCAGTCTAAGATTGCTTTGTCTGGTTTTAATGTGTTTATAATCTCTGCTGATTTGTGGGCTTCTAGCCAGTTTAGGTTTAATTCGTCTGAGTCTAAGGCATCGTCAATCTCTTTTGGTCCTACTATAACTATATGGTGTTTTTTTACAGTTTTGATGATCTGATCGTAGAGTTCTTCTCTTCTTTGAGGTGTAAGTAGTTTTGAATCTTTTACTCCAAGAGAAGTTAATTTAGGTAGGTCTTTTTCTTCTATTAAAACACCAGCCATTACCATTGGACCTATTACTGGACCACGTCCTGCTTCATCTATACCACATATTAATGTCATAATAGTAGTTTGGAGTTTAAGTTTTTAAATGTTTTTGGGTTTTTTGAATTAATTGAAGGATAAAATAGTAGAAATAGAGTTTCTAATCCGTTATGCTTTTCACTTCGTTCAAATCATAAAGTATTGTACCCAATACTTTATGCTTTTCGCTTCGCTCAAATCATAAAGTATATAAATAAGCTAACCCAGTATATTATTATGGAACCAATACAAATAATAGGAATAGATGTTTTAAAAGAAGAATCTGATAAGGATTTGGTGAATACTCTTGCTAATGATTATTATGGTAAGATAGAGAGAGCTTTAAAAAATATTAATTCTATGAGCATACATATAAAACAACATAGTAAAGGCGGCAAAAGAAAAAAATCAGATATTAGAGTTAAAGTAATTTCTCCTACCAAGGTTTTTGAAAGCCAAGAAAGTGATTGGGACTTAGCTAGAACATTGCATAAAGTTTTTAAGAATATTGAAAGGGAAATTGAGCATAGTATTAGGGATTGAGATTATTCTAGGATTTTTTACGATAGGATGAATTGGCTTAATTAGAAAAATATAAGAAAAAAATAGCGGAGGGTGGATTTGAACCATGTACTAAAGGGTAATTTTATATAGTTAATCATTTTAAACACATAGATTAGTTGATTTAAAATGGCTAACAAAAAATTACTATTTAATATAGAATTAAGTAAAAAGGATATTGTTAAAGGTTTAAAATTACCCTCATCAATAGATAATGAATTTGCATATTTGTGTGGAATAATAATAGGTGATGGTAGTATATATAAAAGAATAGATAAAAATGATTATATTATAAAATGTGTTGGAAATCCCCATGATGAGAAAGAATTATATCACCAAATTATAGGGCCTAAATTCCAACATGCTTTTGGTTTTATACCCAATATTAGACTTCAAGATACTAATACTACATATGGTTTTACTGTACATTCTAAGAATATTTTTAGATACCTCACAGAAGCAATTGGATTAGAACAAGGTAGAAAAGACCAAAGACTAAAAATACCAGAGATATTCTTAAACGATAAAGAATTATTAATGTATGTAATAAAAGGCATATTTGATACAGATGGTTGTATCTCATTTAAGAAAAAGTACAAAGAAAGGCCATATTATCCTGTAATTACGGTTTCTTCAAAAAGCAAAAAATTAATTCAACAAATTTCTTCATTCCTCAAAAATATGAAATTTAATATCGTAGAGATATATGATTACAAAGTTAAAGACATTAGAAACTCTAAAGGATATACTATAATCAATAGGATAGAGATGAATGGTAAAGATAATCTTAAAAATTGGTTATTGAGTGTGGGTTTTGAAAGCCCTAAACATTTAAAGAAAATAAAAGAAAATTGGAAGGAAAAATAGCGGAGGGTGGATTTGAACTCGGCAGTAGCCTTCCATCCTACTTCCACCGACCTGGGGGTTATGAGCCCCCCGGGCACTCCTGACTGCCCTACCCCGCTATAACTCAATAGAAAAAGGATATTCTTTATAAAGATAACTAATTTCAAAAACTTTATATACAGCATAAAAATACTAGCATATCATATGCCGCCATGGCACAACCTGGTACTGCGCAGGATTGCTAATCCTGTTTCCTAACGGATTTCTGAGTTCAAATCTCGGTGGCGGCGTTTTTTATTTATCTATTAGGAAAAACTTATAAAGTATCATACCAATATAATCAATTATGAAAAAGAGTGTGATAGTTTTAGTATTCTTATTAGTACTACCTATTGTTGTTTCTGATAACTCCATATTTAACAGTGAATATCTACTGTTGAATCTAGACATATCCAGTAAAATAAATTTAGTTTCTAAGGGTTCTCAATATGATGCTGATTATGTTATTGCAAATTTGTCTTTTATTCCTATGGATGATTTTCAAACAGATATATTAGGGATTAGTACTAGTCCAGAAGCTAGTATGGAAGATAATGCTGCTATCTTTAGATGGGATAATCCAAGTGTGAAAGAATTAGAGTATAGCTTAACAAGTAATCTTAGAAATTATAATAGGATAAAAGATATTGAAAGCAAAGTCTTATTTCCATTGAGCAATTTGCCTGATGAAATAAAAAAATATGCAAAGCCATCTGAAACTATAGATTCTACAAACAAAGATATTGTAAGATTGGCTTCTGAATTGGCTAAAGGTGAGGATGATCTTTATGTTGTAGTTTTTAAGTTAGCCGATTGGACAAAAAAGAATATCAAATATGACTTAAGTACATTGACAGAAAGTGTAAGCCAACCTGCTTCATGGGTATTGACGAATAAACAAGGAGTATGTGATGAATTGACTAATCTGTTTATAGCTATGTGCAGAGCACTTGGCATCCCTGCTAAGTTTGTCTCTGGAGTTTCATATACCAATGCTGCACAATTTGAAGAAGGGTTTGGGCCGCATGGCTGGTCTGAGGTTTATTTTCCAGGTTATGGGTGGATAGCATTTGATGTAACTTATGGTGAATTTGGTTTTGTTGATGCAGGCCATATAAAATTAAAAGAAGGGGTAGATGCAAAAGAAGCTTCTACAAAATTCCAGTGGCTGGGCAGGGATATTAATATTGAAACATATGCTTTAGATATTGATGTGGTGATTGAAGATAAGAAAGGGGATATTAGCTCTCCAATAGATATTAGTGCAAGAGCTGTAAAGAATAATATTGGTTTTGGAAGTTATAATCTGATTGAAGCAACTGTAAGCAATATAAGGAATTCATATATTGCTACTGAGTTGATATTATCCAGGTCAAAGGAGGTAGAGATTGTTGGTGAAGAAAGGAAAACATTATTACTGAAGCCAAAAGAAGAAAAGAAAGTAAATTGGATAATTAAAGTTAGTAATGATCTGGAAGAAGGGTATGTGTATACTTTTCCGCTTGTTGTTAGTTCTGTCAGAAATATTAGTTCAGATGCAAGATTTGATGTTATCAGAGATGGAAAGAGGTTTAGTCTAGAAGGAATAAAAAGCTTGATTGAAGAAACAGAAGAAGAACAAAATTATGAAGGGGATATTGAATTAAGCTGTAGTACTGAGAAAGCTGAAGTTTATGAGTATGAAACTGCTAAGATAGATTGTGATGTTAGCAATATTGGAAATATTTATCTGGAGGATCTAAATATCTGTCTAGATGGAGATTGTGAAAAGATTGATCTAGGTTTAACGCAAAAAGAGTCAGTAAGCTTTGATTATAGTCCTACTGAGATAGGTATGCAAGAAGTAGTTATCAAAGCTATTAATCCAGACGTTAGCAAATCTACTTTTGTTGACCTTACTGTATATGATAAGCCATCCATAGGAATAAGTGACATAGTTTATCCTGAAGAAATAGGTTATAAAGATGATTATGATATCTCTTTTGTATTAAATAAGAAATCAAAGTTTGCACCTCAGAATATAGGCATACAGATTGAGCCAATAGGCAAAGAGTTTGAGGTTAGCCAATTGAATGAAGATAGAAAATTTGTTTTAAAGATGCAAGGAAATGATCTAAAAGCAGGAGAGAATGAATTTATGATCTTAATAAAGTATAAAGATAAGAATGATAAAACTTATGAGGTAAGTGAGGGATTTGATATTGAATTGATTAATGTAGGTTTTTTTCAAAGGATTTCGATATTTTTTAAAGGTATAACACGATTATTTAACTGAAGTGAGATGAGATTATGAATAATACAGCTAAAAAAGCAACGCTATGGGGATTATTTGGTAATATTGTATTGTTTATATTGAAGATTTTTGTAGGGATTGTGTATAACAGCATATCTGTTATTTCTGATTCTATAAATTCACTTACTGATATAATCACATCAGTCATATTGTTTATTAGTGTAAAGGTTTCTGCTAAACGAGCTGATGAAGGTCATCCATTTGGACACCATAGGGCTGAACCAATTGCCGGGCTTATTGTGGCTATCCTTATGGGTATCTTAGGTTTTGAGATTATCAAAGCTGCTGTTGATAGGTTGATTATTGGCGGGGGGATGATCAAGGGTGTTGCTCCAATGATGGTTATGGGATTTACTTTGATTTTGAAATCTTACTTATATGTCTATACTAAGAAAGCGAACAAAGGAATTAATAGTCCTGCCTTATTAGCGACGGCCATTGACCATAGAAATGATGTTTTGATCTCTATTGGAGTATTGATTGGATTAGGGGGGGCTTATTTAGGGTATGTATTTTTAGATCCAATAGTTGGTTTGATTATTGGTTTATGGATTATCTATTCTGGTTATAATGTTGGAGTTGATAATGTTAGGTTTTTAATGGGTAGTGCGCCTTCTCCAGAATTAATGGAGAAGATTAAGAAAATTTCCTTAGGTGTTAAGGATGTCAAGGGTCTTAATGATGTTAGGGCGCATTATGTCGGTGTTTTATTGCAGGTAGAAGTGCATATAGAAGTAAGTAGGAAGTTAACAATCTATAGAGCACATCATATTGGGGATAATGTTCAAAGCAAGGTTGAGAATTTGGAAGAAGTAGATAGGGCGTTTGTGCATATTGACCCTGTTAAATAATACAAAACAGTTTAGTAAGCTTCACTTCCTAAAACCATTATGACTTTAACTTTGTTAAAATCATAAGGTATATAAATAACAACATTCTAATTGTGGATATGGCAAACGAAAAAAAAGAAAATTTAAAGGATAACTCTTATGAACAAATTGAAAAACTTATTCCAGATACTTCTGTTATAATAGAAGGTCTTATTTCTAAGAAAGTAAGTGATAAAGAATTACAAGTTAAGTTAGTTATTATCCACAATGCAGTCATTGCTGAACTTGAACATCAGGCTAATCTAGGTAAGGCAATCGGTTTTCTAGGACTTGATGAGATTAAAAGGATGAGAGAACTTGGTAAGGAATTTGAATTAAAATTTGAGGGAACCAGACCTAAGGCTTCTGAGATAAAATATGCGTCTTTGGGAGAGATAGATAGTATGATTAGGCAGTTAGCCTATGATGAAGATGGTACTTTGATAACTTCTGATAAGGTCCAGAAAGAAGTTGCATTAGCAATAGGAGTTAAGGTTCTTTATTTTAGTCCTGAAAGTGCAGTTAGAACCCTAAAGCTGGATAAGTTCTTTGATGAAACAACAATGAGTGTACATCTGAGAGAGAATGTGCAGCCATATGCTAAGAAAGGATTTCCGGGTAAGTGGGATTTTGTAGCACTACGTAAAAAAGAGCTGACGCAGGAAGAGGTACAGGATATTTCTAGGGAAATAATCGAGGATGCAAAACTTCGACGTGATGGTTTTATCGAGATAGAGAGAGAAGGTAGTACGATAATACAGCTTGGAAAGAATAGGATTGTCATTACAAAGCCACCATTTAGTGATGGATGGGAGATCACTGCTGTAAGGCCAGTTAAAAGATTAGGATTAGATGAATATGGATTAAGTGAAAAACTAAAGACAAGAATTGCAGAGCAGGCAGAAGGAATTTTAGTTGCTGGAGCTCCTGGAATGGGTAAGACTACTTTTTCCCAAGGGTTAGCCGAGTTTTATGCTGCCCAAGATAAGATCGTAAAAACTGTTGAGGCTCCAAGAGATTTAATATTGCCTGAAAGAGTGACACAGTATGCTATCTCACATGGAGATGCCCAAGAGATCCATGATATCTTGTTGCTTAGCCGTCCTGACTATACTATATTTGATGAGATGAGAAATACTGATGATTTTAAGCTGTTTGCAGATATGCGCCTTGCTGGTGTTGGAATGGTTGGCGTTGTTCACGCAACAAACCCTGTTGATGCGATCCAAAGATTTTTGGGCAGGGTTGAGATGGGTGTTATCCCCCAGATTATCGATACTGTTGTTTTTATCAAAAACGGTGGGATCGAAAAAGTTTTGAGCTTGAAGATGACTGTTAAGGTTCCTTCTGGTATGACTGAAGCTGATCTTGCCCGTCCAATAGTGGTTATAAATGATTTTGAATCAGGGAAATTGATTTATGAGATATATTCTTATGGTGAGCAGACTGTTGTTGTTCCAGTAAATGAAGAAGGCAGTAAAAGCAGTGTCCACAAATTAGCAGAAGAAGGTATTGTAAATGAGTTTAGAAGATATGTTGATGATGTTGAGGTAGATTGCATATCTAATAATAAATGTGTTGTAAAGGTTCCTGAGAATGATGTCGCTAAGATTATCGGCAAAGAAGGAAAGAATATTATTGCTATGGAAAAAAAGTTAGGGATGAGTATTGATGTTCAAGCATTGACAAGAGATGATATCCGAGAAGGTGAGAGAAAAGAGAAGGATGGACAGTCATATGATGTTAGAATTAAGAAAAATGGAATTATGTTTCAATTAGGTACTGGTATGCAGAATAAAGATATTGATGTTTATGTCAAGGGGGATTTTGTTTTAAACGCCAGAGCTGGAAAGACTGGTGTTATAAAAGTTAAGAAGAACAGTCCGATAGGTCGTATGCTTATCAATGCTTATAATAGTGATGATGAGATTAAGTTGATGGGTTGATAAGACCATAAAATAGAATTCTCAAACAAAAGTTTTAAATACATGAACTTACAGAAATAATATGTGGTTTTTTTGGTATTGAATACCAAAATAGGTGGTAAATACGATAAATGCTCCTAGCATAGACTTGGAAACGACTGTAGAAAGTTCTGAAGGGGAGATTGTTGATTTAGGGGAATCTAATTCTGGTGGTGATTTAGCACAAAGGCTTTGTTCTTTGTTTTTATGGAGATTAGATTCTGCTAGAGGATATCTTGAGAATCGATATCCAGGTGTTGAGGAACTTAGATATAAGCATGGTCTTGAAATTAACGACCTTGTTGAGAGAGTAGGTGCAACAGCAAGTAACTGGGGTTATCTAGCAAACTCTGGGGCTTTAAAAGAAGCAACAGATAGATTAAAGACTGAATTCTATGAATTACAAAAAGCAAGCGAACTTTACAGGCTTGTTGTTGTAATTGGTGATAACCTTCAAAAATTAGATGAGAGGTCAAGAGATATGTCACCTGCATCAGTATTATCTAGTTATAATACTTTTGTTGGAGAATCAATGAAGAGACTAGAATTAGAATGTAGGGATGTGAGTAATCTTCCAGAAGAAGCTACAAAGGATTTAACAAGAATATCCATGTTAGGTAATGCTATAAGTAGATTAAATTATAATGAATTTATGGGTTATTTCCCAGAGGGTACAATGGAAGAGGTTTATGGGAGCACAATTGTTCAATGGTCTGAAGGTCAACAAGAATATATACGCATCTTAACTTTTGATAAAACAGGGATAACAGAAGTTTATAGAGAGGAACCTGCTAATGGTACCTTACATCGTATGCTTAATTTAGCGAGAGATGCTTTAAGTCAAGAAAACTTTGATTATGGTGTTCATGGAGTTAGTTTAAAGGACATTGAAGCTGGATCTGATGGTGTATTTACATTAACAGAAGGAACAGATCATATTGGATTAAGAGTTGATGTTACTTATTCAGATGGAAGAAGGGATTCTTTTCCAGTAGATTATCATAGAGTTCGTGATCTTTCAGGATTTAGCCATAGTGGGGCTGGTTCTTTGTTTGAAAGAGATATGCAAGACTTAAGATGTATGCAAGATTTGCCAGACGGTGTTGTAAATCAAGCTCATACTTTCCTTTTTGCTGATATGTGCAGATATCTTCATGCCAGTTCAGAGAGATAATAAGTCCATAATCAAAATATTTAAATATCCAGTTGAATAAACAAGTTCTTATGTTAAATATAAAGCTAATACGGGAAAATCCTGATGTTATCAAGAAAGACCTTGAGAAAAGACAGGATACTGAAAAGATAAAATGGGTAGATGAAGTAATAAAAAAAGACGAAGAAAGAAAAGAACTTCTACAAGAAAATCAAAAACTAAGGCATAAGAGAAATGAGATTACAAATGAGATAAACAAACTTCGTAAATCAGGCGAGGATATCTCTGCAAAGGTAAAAGAAGCAAAGGATCTCCCTGATAAGATAAAGGAAGTTGATGAGAAGATAAAAGAGGTTTCAGATAAAATAAATTACTATCTGATGAGGCTGCCTAATGTTTTACATGAAAGTGTTCCTGTTGGGAAAGATGATACTGAAAACCAAGAAGTCAGGAAATGGGGAGATATACCTAAGTTTGACTTTGAGTTGAGACCGCATGGTGAGTTGATCGAGGAAAGAGGGCTTGCTAATTTTGAGGACGCTGCTAAAGTTTCAGGTAAGGGATTTTACTATCTTATAGGTGATCTTGCTTTATTGGAGCAGGCATTGCAAAGGTTTGCTATTGATTCTTTGACTAAGAAAAAGTTTAGTCTGGTTGAGCCGCCATTTATGCTTCGAAGAGAACCATATGAGGGTGTTACTGACCTTTCTGATTTTGAGAATATCATGTATAAAGTAGAGGGTGAGAATGAAGATCTTTTTTTGATAGCTACATCTGAGCATCCTATAGGTGCTTTGATGATGAATAAGGTGCTGGATGAAAAAGATATGCCTATAAAATACTGCGGAGTCAGTGCATGTTTTAGAAAAGAGATTGGTTCACATGGTGTTGATGAAAGGGGATTATTTAGAGTTCATCAGTTTAATAAGATTGAGCAGTTTATATTCTGCAAACCAGAAGATTCATGGAAGCTTCATGAAGAGTTGATAGGCAATGCTGAGGAATTATTTAAGAAGCTTAAACTGCCATATAGGATAGTGAATATATGCACAGGAGATATTGGGATTGTTGCTGCTAAGAAATTTGACCTTGAAGTATGGATGCCTCGTGAGAATGAGTATAAGGAAGCTGTTTCTTGTTCTAATTGCACTTCTTATCAGGCTGTGAGGTTGAATATTAAGTATAAGAAAGGTTCTGACAAAGAATATATACATACTTTGAATTCAACTGCTATTGCTACAGGTCGTGCGCTTCGTGCTATAATCGAGAATTATCAGCAAAAAGATGGTTCAATAAAGGTTCCTGCTGTTTTGGTGCCTTATATGAATGGGATTAAGGTTATTGGTAAGAAATGAGTTTATAATAAATGATTAGTTTATTAAAAGGTTAATAATTAAAAGGTAAACTCGATAAAAGATAAAAATCATTGGAAAATAAATACTATTAAAAAATATAATTAATAAGGAAATTATCAATAATAAGTAAGAATTAATAATAAAATAATACTCATAAAAATTAATAAATAATTAAAAAGAAATTTAACAAAGTAAATAACTGATAATAAATAATTAAAATCATTAAAAAAATAATTAATAAAGAATAACTAATAAAATAATACTCATCAAAGTTTAATAAATATCATCAAGAATAAACAAAAAAAGAGGTTTAAATGGTTAAGATTCATTGGAGTGTTTATTTAATCTTAGGGGTTAGTGTCTTGTTCTTTTCTTATAAACTGGATTCTAAGAAGTTTGCTTTGTTTATCTTATTAGGGTATGTTTTCCTGATTGTGGGTGTTGCAAAGCTAGGGATAATGTTTGTTAACAGGAAAAAAGAAAGCTCTGTTGAAAAAAGGCAGATTAAGGCAGGTGCTTATCAGCAGAATTATGCAAAGCAGAGGGCTGTTCAACGAAAGATGCCATATTGTATAAAATGCAGAAGTAGATTGTATGGTTATGAGAATTTCTGTCCTAAGTGTGGTCAAAGATTGAGATAATGATGCTATATTTGGGCTTTGCTTTTTTTATTATCCTTAACTAGGTGATATATTAATTAATATAATTAAGAGCCCGAGACAGAACTAAGAACATATGTTATTGTTACATACACATATCTTATCTGGTGAAGATGGTTCCCATTTTAAATCGCAGGAATTATCAACTTCTGAATTTTTGTTGAAACAACCTGCAGAACATTGGTTATTATATAGAATATTATATTGAATCACACAATTATCATCTGTTTCGCAATATTTTAAATCTGACATATCTACACCTGAAACATCAACATCATTATCATTAGTATCTGAAGAATTTGGCATCTGTTTGGAACAGCCAAAAATAAAGATTGATAATATTAAACATATAATAATAACTGCCTTCATAATGATTAATAATATTCTATACTTATATAAAGGTTATTATTGTTTCGAGTTCATTGGAAGTCTCGGGCTACAAAGGGTAAAAAGACTAAAGATATTGTACATTTGTTAAAGACATTCTAACCCCATTCAGATAAAAATGAAGTTTTATCAGGAAGTAATTTCTTGGTTTTTATCTCATCCAGATAATACAAGATATCCTGCGATTATATCCCAAACAGTTCCAATCAAGAATCCGATAGCTACTGTTTTTCTTATGAAGAATGTTATGATTATCAAAACTGCAGAAATCACAAGATTAGCAATAATGGCAGTTTGCGCACCCAGTCCAAAATAAGGCACTATCAATATCCAGATTAAAGTAACTAATCTTGGAAGTATGATTAATCCAATCAAGAATTCTATAGATTTTCCAATAAAACTTCCCGCCATATGATAAATAATAGATAATATTTATTTAAAAGTATCTATTGAAAACCAAATGGTATTATGTACAACTCTGAAATACTAACATAAGTTTATATTGTATTTCTTTTTTTATAGGGATATGGTAGAAATCCCTAATCCTTTTGAGAAGGCGCATGAAGAAAAGAAAGGCGGCGGTCTGTTTAAGCAGAAGAAAAAAGAAGAAGAGGTTAAGCCACTTTCTCCTGAATTAGCAAACACCATCAATAGATTGAGGGTTCTTGAAGAAAGATATTCTAATTTACAGGTTGAGTTAAAGGTTACTGAATCAAATATGATTAAAAGGAATAATAAACTAAATAAGGAGATTAAAACATTGATATCAGATATAAATGAACTAAGGAAAGAATCAGATGAAATGAAGAGTAAGATATTGATGATATTAAAAGAACTGCAGAGTGGAGCAAAGAAAGAAGATATCAAAGTATTACAAAAGTATGTTGATATGTGGGAACCTTTGAATTTTGTTACACGTAATGAGATTAATGAAATTATAGATGAGAAACTTAGTGAAAGAAAGTAAAATTAGGTAATGTTTATTTTCGATAAGTTCATTAGAAATTTTTCGATAAATTTATATACTAATGTTACAATAAATTAATAAAAAGAGGTTAGATAGATTATGGTATTATTTGGTAAAAAGAAAGAGGAAGCTACGCCAGGAATGCCTCCACCTGATATGGGGATGCCACCTGGAGCAGCACCTGCACAAGACCCATATGGGCAACAATATGGGGCTGCAGACCAAGGTTATGGTCAAGAAGCTTATCCTCAACAAGATCCTTATTCTCAAGGAGCACAAGCTCCAATGGAACAACAAGCAGCACCACCAATGGCTGGTGGTCAAGCTCCACCTCAACCACCTGCACCTGAACTAAATAAGGAAGGGATAGAAGAAGTTGCAGAAGCGATTGTTGAGGAGAAATGGGCAGAGAAGAAAAAAGAGATAGAGAAGATAACAGAATGGAAAGAAGGAGTTACTGAAAAATTATCCCAATTACAACAACAAATCAATGATCTAAAGGGTTCTTTTGATTCTTTACATAAAGGAATGTTAGGCAAGATTACTGAATATGATGATAACCTAACTAATGTTGGAACAGAAATAAAAGCAATGGGAAAGGTTTTTTCTAAGGTTTTGCCATCTTTGACTGATAGTGTTAATAAGTTACAAAGATATTCAGGTAAGGCTCCTAGTGTTGTAAAAAGAAAATAAAAATCCCAATCTCTCCAAGGGGCAATGTATTTAATTAGGCGGGATTTTTAAAGTTAATAATACCATTTATGCAATAATCTATTAATTACCCAATCACCGCAAGCAGCAAGGTATTCTTAACAAATAGAAATTCTAATGATTTATTGATTGGCATTCTTAAGTAGATACTGAAAGTATAATTATAGGCAATATTATAAAAAATTAGATAATAAAGAAATGGTCCTAATATTGTTTTCCAGCCATCAAGACTATAGTAAATACTGCAAGTATAAGTATGAATAGTACACCTAGTATTTTTGGATGGAATAGTATTGTAGTTGTTTTTCCATAATCTATGCTTGTTTCGTTATCACCTGGTGCTGTAACTTGCTGTCTGACATAACTTAGTGCACCGATTGTAAATATGACTAAGATGACTACTATTGTAACTATCCTTAGAGATCCTAAGCTTTCTACATTAGTCGCTCCAAATAACCTTAGGGCTATTGTTGCAAATATAATAAAAACAAATAGAACTCCAAACCAAGGGGCTACATATTCAATCAATCCTGTTGCAATGGGGGAGAATAAGACAAGGAGACCTAATATCAGGCCTATGATTACATTTATACCTATGTTATCTCCAATAATTTTAGTATAACTCAGAATTGCATAAACTAACAGCCATACAAAAATAAAAACAAAAAAAGTAGAAAACTGTTGCAATCCTGTTATATCCAGGAATGTAGCCATTTTCTATTTATTTTCCGCCACCGAACATTTCACCAACCCACTTTCCAACATTGGATAGTGCGTTGAGTTCTTTTTCCTTGCCTTCCCCTCTTGTTATCCACCATACGATTACGGCAAATACCAAAATCATTATTATTATCGCTATGGTCTCTCCACCGAAGAAGTCATAGAACCATGACCAGTTACCCCACCAGCCTGCTGCTCCACCGAATATCACTAATATTATTATAAACGCTACTATGGCTATCCATCCGGACATGCTTGATCCCATCCATTTTGCTTCTCCACCGAATAATCCAATCAATAGCAACAACATTATTACTGCTACTGCAATAAGTGATACCTGTGGTAAGGCGTTGTTCATTATCTCTACAACATCGCCACCTTCAGGATATACATCCAGTACGTGTGGTATGACAACCAATAATGCCAATACCAGAGCTATGATTAGGTTAAATCTTCTTTTGTCCTCACCTAAAATCCTAGCTTTGGTCAATAATGCAAACATTACCACAAAAATCAATAAAAAAGGTAACATAACGTCTGTTAGTCCCCAAGAATCCAGAATCCTAACAAATTCCTCAAGATTATATGCTCCACTTGCCATTTAAAAACACCTCGTTGTTTTATTTTGAATCTTCTTTGTTTATTATTTCCCCTCTATGGGGTTCTCCTTTTACTATATACCAAATAAACAATATGATTATAACCAGTAATATAATTGATCCCACTACTTCTCCACCTGTTTCAAATCTGAAGAAGTCCCAAACTTTATCCCACCAACCTAGTGCATATACAAATATTATTACAATACCAACAAACATCATGATCATAAAGAAATAATTCCAGTTTCCCTGAAGAAATGTTCCATCACCTTCTTTCATGAATGATCCTACTAATAAAAGGAAGAGTACCGATAATAGAAGTAAGATAACTGTATATGAAGAGACGGTTGTTATTATCTCAACTAGTTTTGATGATGCTACTACAAAGAAAGCCATGACAAATGAAGTAATAGAATTGATATTCTTTCTTGTATATTGCTTTCCATCAATTGTTTCTGTACCTAGAACTTTTGTTTTTTCCAGGATTGCAAAAACAATTGTAAAGACTAAAAGAAACGGTAAAACCACATCATACAATCCGATTTCTGCAAAAAATTCTATTACGCCCCTAAATGCTGTAGTCATATAACTAATCTTGAATATGTTAATATATAAATCTTTCTATTTTTTAATAGTAACTCATCTACCATAACACATGTATTCTGAAATATATGTTTTTTAATTACAAAAGTTTTAGAAATAACTAGGTTCACATACGAAGTAGGTGGTTATAATTAGTGTAGTAGGACTTTTTCTACTAAGCCATAATATCCCAAAAGTTTTAAAAAATAAATTTTTTAAACCGTTTTGAAATCTCTGATTTCAAAAAGTTTAAATATAGTTAATAATTTTAGGTTAATATGATAAACAAAAAAGATTTTAATGATATAAGGGATAAATTAACTAAATATGATAAAGATCGGGAAGCTTTAATCAAGCAAGCAAGGGATGTTTTGAAGCTTTCTAAGCAGTTGATTTATTCTGTCCATAGGAAGAATATCAAAGAAGCTGAAGAGTTAGTTAGTAAAGTTAAGAATGAGAAGTCTAAATTAGATAAGATTGCATCTATGGGTAAAAGGCTGATTTATGAAGGTAGTTATTCTGATGCATGCCAAGAATATGTTGAGGCACTTTGTTATTATGGATTTATCAAGAATAAGAAGATTCCAACTTCAACAGACTTAAAGGTTAATGAGGGGGATTATCTTATGGGTATCTGCGATTTTACTGGTGAGCTTACAAGAAAAGCAGTTACTATAGCCCATAAAGATGATAAAGAAGTTATTAAGATAAAGGAATTAGTTGAAGAAATATTTGGAGAGTTTTTAAAACTTGATCTGAGAAATGGAAATATCCGTAAAAAGTCTGATTCTATAAAATGGAATCTGAAGAAGTTGGAAGAAGTTATGTATGATATTAAGAAGAAATGATATTTCTACTGTATATGATTAAAGGAAAGTTTAAATAATGATTACTTTTCTTTCTTTATTATGTTTAAGTTTAAAGTAATCAAAAAAGATAAGAAATCTAAAGCTAGGTTGGGTGTTGTTGAAACTAATCATGGTTCATTTGAAACACCGTATTTTATTCCAGTTGCAACTACAGCTACGATTCGTGCTTTGGATAATAAAGATATTCAAGAACTTGGTGCTTCTATTATCCTTTCAAATACTTATCACTTACATCTTCGTCCGGGAGATAAATTGATTAAGAAATTAAAAGGACTTCATAAGTTTATGAATTGGGACAAGCCAATTATTACTGATTCTGGTGGGTTTCAGGCTTTTAGTTTAGGTTATGCTGTTGAACATCAAGTTGGAAAGATAGCTAATCATTATCTTGATCTTTCAAATAAAAAACATCAGAAAGCATATGAGAAAGAAAAGAAATTTGCCAAAGTTGATGAGACAGGGGTTACATTTAAGGACCCTATAAGTGGTGAACGTCGTAGATTTACACCTAAGATTTCTATGGATATTCAAAGTAATCTTGGGAGCGATATAATATTTGCTTTTGATGAATGCACTTCCCCTTTGTCTTCAAAAACATATACTTCTATTGCTTTAGATAGGACACATAGATGGGCTTTGCAATGTTTGAAGTATTATGATAAGAAACAAGCTTTATTTGGAATTGTTCAAGGAGGGGAATATAAAGACCTTCGTCTAAAGAGTGCAAAGTTTATGGGTAAGCTTAATTTTGATGGTTTTGGAATTGGGGGTTCGTTGGGAAAGTCAAAAGATGATATGCATAATATCTTAGATTGGACAATCCCATTTTTGCCTGATTCTAAGCCTAGACATTTGCTGGGTATTGGTGCTGTTGAGGATTTGTTTGAGGCTGTTTCAAGAGGGATAGACATGTTTGATTGTGTTGCACCTACAAGGTGGGCTAGGAGAGGTCATGTTTATATAACTCCATCTGGTGGGGGGAATGTGGCTAATAAATTCAGGTTTAATATTGAGAATAAACGGTTTGAATCTGATAAGAAACCCATAGATAAAACATGTAATTGTTATGCTTGCAAGAATCATTCTCGTGCTTATCTTAGGCATCTGTTCAAGGCTTCTGAGCTGACTTATTTTAGGCTGGCTTCAATCCATAATTTGAATTTTATTCTTCGTTTGATGGAAAAGATACGTGAATCGATTAAAAAAGGGACGTTTAATAAGTTGAAGAAGGAATGGCTTTCTTAGTCTCGTCTATTAAAAAATTAGCTTTATAAATAGACTTTGATTCTTAAAAGAAGGTGGTAATAAATGACAGACATAGGAGCAATACTCCAAGATACCTATCAAAAGTTTGAAACAGCTGAAAGTATAACAAAAGGCATTGTGGAATCTGCTTTACCTAGTGATGTTGCAGATAAATACTTCCATGGAGCAAGAAATAGGGCATTTGAAAGAACTGAATCATATAATATAATATTAGATGAAGGAACAATATTAGAAGGAATTGGAATAGAAGACGCTGTAGGTATGATGTTTAGATATAATGTTGTCCATCAGATGAGGCATGATGCTTGGCTGGAGTTTAAGAACAGAAGAGATGTTTCAAATGATACATTTTCCAATGCAAAAGGGGATGATATAAGGTCATGGAGTCAATTTGAAGGGATTGCATTTAAGAAGGGTGTAGATTCATATTCACCTAATGAGGAAAAAGATTTTATAGAAGCAGTAGGTAGATTGCCTGAATATATAAGGCAGAAACAAGGATATAGGGGTGCTTTGGACCAAGCAAGAAACATACTCAGAATCGAGGCAGAGATTGCAAATGCTTTTATGGAAAAAGTTAAGGTCAGCAGACCACAACAAGAAAGGGGAGCAGGAAGTGAACATCCCGAGATGTTTTTTTGTTAGATTTTATAATCTATTCTTTTTCTTTATATTTCTACTCCAATAGATAAAAGGAGTATCTGCTATTGCAACAATAACTTTCATCACATAAGAAACTAAGAATATCTGGATTATGATGCTCCATCCGAATACCTGGTTCCATCCGAATAGACCGAATAATCCAACAAAAGCTATCCATGTGAATAATATATTATCTATCAATTGGGATGTCATTGTTGATAGATTGTTTCTTAACCAAAGGTATTTTCCCTTGTATAGCTTTTTCCAGAAGTTGAATGCCCATACATCATGTAATTGGGAAGTCAGGTATGCTATTAAGGATGCGATTGCAATTCTTGGAAGAAGACCAAAAATTTGTTGTAATGCTGGACTTAATGTATCTGATTCATGAGCTATAAATTTTAAAGAAATCTGCATAACTATTGTTGTTGTGACTAATATAAAGAAACCTATCCAGACTGATTTTTGTGCTTCTTTTTTTCCATAATTTTCTGATATTATATCAGTTGTTAAAAATGTTGTTGAGTAAAGTATGTTTCCCATTGCAGTCACTAATCCAAATATGCCAATAGTTTTCATCACCTGAATATTTGCAAGGATTACTGCCATCGCTATCCATATATATAGTCCTGTTTTACCAAATAGCCTATATGCTAGGATTTGTAATAGAAATGTAACTAATAATAATAAAATCCAGAGTAGTTCGTTTGTCATGAATCTTTAGTAATTGTCTGTTATTTATTAATTTACCTTAATTATTAGATATTAACTGAATTGAACTTAAATAGTATTTTGGAGATTTTATACGGCTGCGTTGAAAATCTCACTACGTTCGGGTTGCCATCGGGTTCGCTTTTTGAAGTTGGTATAGATAACTGACTTACTGAGAAAATTCTTTGAATTTTCTGGTACCTCGCTCATTTCATTCGGAGGTTCCCCGTAAGGGACCTCCCCCTTGTCAGTTTGAAGTGATTATCTATCAAGCTCACGAATTGATGGCGACCTATATTTTCAACGCAGCCGATCTTATACAAAACTTTTATAAATAGTATTAAAACAATATAATCATATGAAAAGAACAAATACTTGTGGAGAACTTACCAAGAAGAATGATGAGAAAGAAGTAACTTTATGTGGTTGGGTGAACACAAGAAGAGACCATGGTGGAATCATATTTATCGACCTTAGAGATAGGTATGGGTTGACGCAAATTGTGTTTGATCCGAAAGATAGTTCTGATGCACATAAAAATGCAGAACATTTACGCAGAGAAGATGTTATTGAGATTAGTGGCAAGGTAAGACCTAGGGCACCTGGAATGGAGAATCCTAAACTTACAACTGGTGAGATTGAGGTTATTGCTAATTCATTGAGTATATTAAATAAATCAGAAACTCCCCCTTTGGAGGTTGATGACAGGATTGAAGCAAATGAAGATATGAGATTAAAATACAGATATCTTGATTTAAGAAGGCCTATAATGCAGAAAAGATTGAAGTTAAGACATGATGTAATTTCTGCTGGAAGAGAATTCTTTAATGATAATGGATTTTTGGAGATAACAACGCCTTTGCTTGTGAAATCAACACCAGAAGGTGCAAGAGATTATGTTGTTCCATCAAGAGTCAAGGGTGGAAGTTTTTATGCTTTACCTCAAAGTCCCCAATTATATAAACAGATATTGATGGTTGCTGGATTTGATAAATATTATCAGACAGCTGTATGTCTTCGTGATGAGGATCTAAGATCTGACAGACAGCCAGAGCATATGCAGTTTGATTTTGAGATGAGTTTTGTTAAAAGCGACGACATTAGAGAATTTGTCGAGAAATTATATAAGCATATTTTTAAGAAAGTATTAGATATTAAACTTGATGATTTTCCAGTCTTTAGTTATAAAGAAGCTATGGATAAATATGGTACGGATAAACCAGATATAAGATTTAATCTTGAGTTAATCGATGTTACTGATATTGTTAAAGATTGTGATTTTGAGGTTTTCAAAAAAGCTGAGAAAGTTAAATGTTTAAATCCCAGTAAAGAGATGAGCAGAAAAGAGCTTGATAAGTATATTGAATTTGCAACTACAAATGGTGCAAAAGGGATGGCATGGATGCGAGTTACTGAAAAAGGTCTTGAGAGCAATATTGTCAAGTTCTTTAACAAAGAAATGCAGGATAAACTGCTTTCCAAGACAGGAGCTAAGAAAGGATCTGTACTTATGTTTATAGCTGATGGAGAGAGATCAACAAATGAGATACTTGGAAAATTGAGAGTAAAGCTTAGAGATGATCTTGAGCTTGTGAAGAATGATGATTTTAAGTTTTGTTGGGTAAATGACTTTCCGTTATTTGCATGGAACAAAGATGAAGACAGATGGGAACCAGAACATCATATGTTTAGCATGCCAAAGGCTGAGTTTATAGAAGATTTTGAGAAAAAACCTAAAGAAGTGATTGGAGATCTATGGGATGTTGTGCTAAATGGAATTGAGCTTGGTTCTGGATCTATCCGTGTTACTATTCCAGAAATTCAGAAAAGGATTATGAAGTTTATCGGTATTGATGAAGAAGAGGCAAAAATGAAATTCGGATTTTTGCTTGAAGCTTATAAGTATGGCGGACCACCACATGGTGGGATGGGTCTAGGCTTAGATAGACAAGTTGCTTTGATGGCAGGTATAAATGATATTAGAGAAGTGATTGCATTTCCAAAGAACAAAGCAGCAGAATGTCCTATGGATGACTGCCCATCTGAGATATCTGATAAGCAGCTTAAGGAATTGAGCATTAAGTTGGATGTTGTAAAGAAGAAAGAGTAATTTTTCTGAATTATTGGTTGATATTCTGGTAAATATGTATTTATTGATTAAATCTGAAATTACGTCAACAAAATAGTAATATTTATAAAGATGTTGGATGTCCATATCTATATAATTTATATAAATAGAAGTGATTATGATGATGTATAATTCAAGAAGAGTAAGACATATAGAAGCACTTAATGATAGTTATGGGCCATGGGGGGAAAAGCTTGCAAAAAGTGGTGTAACTTTAAGACCAAATATGGGGGATTCTCCAGGTCATTCCATCACTTATTATGATCCAGGTAGTAGAATTGAAACTTCTTTTATGCAAAGAATTGATTTGATGAGATATATCCTAAGTGCTAATGTAGCTGGAGTTACAATTGCAAAGATGAATGGTGGTGGTTTTGAGGCAGTAAGTAGTGTAGATGATATTACAAGTGGAAGTGTTCTTGCAGTATTTGAACCAGATGGAAGATATAGTAGGACAAATAGATCATATTCAAGAAGATTAATAGACCAAGTTAAGGGTTTAAGAGATTATAAGGGGGTAGATAACACTGCACTTAATTGGGCAGATAGAATACCGACTGGAGTGTTATTATCAATGCACAATAGATTATGAAGTGAATATAATAAATAGAAGTAATAATAATATTTTTTCTAAAACTTTAAATACTAAATCTTTTTTCTTATATACATGAAAATATTCTTTATAACCTGTAATAAAGGAAAGGTAAAAGAGTTTAAACAGATTCTTGAGCCAAATGTTAAAGTTGAGCAGATGGCGATAGATTATCCTGAGCTTCGTTCTGATGATCCTGAAGAGATAGCAAGGCTTGCTGCAAAACAACTTGCTGATACATTAAAGAAAGGGATAGTTGTCGAAGATTCCGGGCTTTTTATCAAAGCATTAAATGGGCTGCCAGGTACGAATTCTGCTTATATCCATAAAAGGATAGGGTTAAAAGGCATATTGAAGCTGATGAAAGGTGTTAAAAATAGGGAAGCGATGTATATGAGTGCTGTTGGTTATTGTGAGCCTGGGAAAAAGCCAGTTAGTTTTTTAGGGGTTGAAAAGTTAAAGATTGCAACCAAGATCAGGGGGAAGAATGGTTTTGGTCATGACCCTATAGTTATTCCAGTAGGTTCTCGTAAGACATATGGTGAAATGTCTGATTGTGAGGGGATGAAGAAGTTTAGGAGAAATGCTGTCTTGAAGTTGATGGATTATCTGAAGAAGAATGAAAAATAAATCAACAACTTGTAAAGAAAAAGGCATAATGTGTTTTTTCTTGAATCATAAAGCACTTACTTTGGCTGTAGTCTTATTGGGGTTATTGATATTGGTCAGTTATAATCGAGGAGGAATATCAAATATATTATTAGAAAGAGATTTTAATTCTGTTGTTGATTTTGTTGAGTCTTTTGGTTATCTGTCTCTTTTAATATTTATTATCTTAGTTATTGTTGAGGTTATTGTTGCACCTATCCCTAGTGTGATATTATATGCTGTTGGCGGGATTTTATTTGGAACATTTTTAGGTGGGGTGGGTGCTTTACTGGGTAATATAATCGGGGCATGGGTTGCTTTTGCTATTGCCAGAAGATATGGCAGGAAAATTGTTGAGAAGAAAATAGATAAGAAGAAATTGAATCAGTTTGATAAATTTTCAAGAAAGTATGGCAGCCATGCTATTTTTTTATTAAGAATTAATCCAATAACATCATCAGATATATTTAGTTATCTTGCTGGGTTAACTAAGATGCCTGCAAAACAATTAATACTAGGTACTGCATTGGGGTTGGCGCCTTTGGTCTTTGTTCAATCTTATTTTGGGAGTGATGTAATAAAAGGTAATCCGTTATTGACTAAGATATTTGTTATTGTTTCAATTGTTTATATTATGGTATTCTTTTATTGGATTTATTATATTGGGAAAAAGAAGTAAGTTATACTGGATTTCTAGCTTGATGCATGTAATTATTACAATATTTTTTTAACGCTTTTACTGCTCTAATAGGTAAATACAATGCTTCAATTGCATAGTTTCCAACTAAATTTTCATGTTCTGGTCCATTCTCCTGATGAATTGCAGAATTATGAACATATCTTGCCAGAGCAGCAGACCACCCTACAGTTATTGCTTTTAAAATAAAAAGTTCGTTATCCACCATTGCATCTAATCCGATAGCAACGGCGTTTGCAACAACCATCTCCACAACACAACCTGAGGCCATAAGGGCTTTACGTCCACTATGTGCTTTAGCTTTATCAAGAAGTGTGCTTTTTAGTTCGCTAGCTGGCATAAAGAGATATATTGCTTGTTCCAGACAATGTGATCCCATATTTTGTAGGGTATTAGTATATGTCATTTGAATTAATTTGGGTAAATTAAAGCTATTATTAAAAGTTTTCTAATTATATCAATAAAAGATGTTATGAAAATATATCTTAATAAATATGATTTGTTTTAATCTGTAGGTCGTTTTGGATGACCATTAGAAAAAGATTTAAATAATAAGGGAGAAACTAGATAATATGAATGTTCCAAACAAGATTACAATTCTAAGGATTGCTCTTATTCCGATTTTTATTATTATATTATCTATTAAAATAAAATACATTGAATATATATCTGCGAGTGTTTTTATAATCCTAGCTTTGACAGATGCATTGGATGGTTATATAGCTAGGAAGAGAAAAGAAGTAACTAAGCTAGGACAATTGCTGGATCCATTGGCTGATAAATTATTGATATCTGCAGCTTTAATATTTTTAATCGGTAAAGGTGTAGATGCCTGGATGGCTTTTGTGATAATAGCCAGAGAATTTGCTGTTACTGGGTTAAGGTTGAGTGCTTCTGCTAAGAATGTAACAATAGCTGCAAGTAAATTTGGTAAAATAAAAACAATTTCACAGATATCTGCCATTGTTGCTGTTATTATCAGTTTTCCTTATAATTGGTGGTTTATGTTAGTTGCTGTTGTGTTAACTCTAGCTTCTGGTGTGGATTATTTTATAAAAGCAAAAAGGTTTTTGATGGAGTGAACCTAAAACTTATATTCTTGATCTGTTAATTTGGCAATTTGTTTCATAATAGACCTAGTAACTTTAGTTAAAGTAGGGTAGTCTTCGTCTTTATTATAATAATCATTGAAATATAGGGGTTTACCTATTTTTATAGTCACTTGCTTTCTAGGTCTTGGAATCCATTTTAGCCGAGACCATAAATATAGTGTGCCTTTAATACCCATGGGGACTATAGGTAATTTTGCTTTTAGAACTAATCTTGCAACGCCTGTTTTTCCTTTCCTGATATGAGGTTTCTTGTTTGGAAATCCTTCTGGAAATATACATACAATGTCTCCTTTTTTTAACTTTTTGAGGGCAGATTTCATAAATCCACCATGGGCTTTTTTCTTTAAGCGTATACTCCCTGCAAATTCGCTGACAATAAAATTTGCCAGTAAATCGAATATAAAAAACATTGCTGAGATGAAATAAATGCGCTTTTTAATATAACTAGGTATCAAAAAGCTTATAATCATTGGATCAACAAAGCTATTGTGATTAGAAGCCAGAATAAAAGGAGTATTTTTAGGTAAATTCTCAAGTCCTTGAATTTGCTTTACAGGGAATGTTACAATTGGTCTAAATATCCGACCTATTGGATAAACCATATTAAAATTCTTGAAGGAGGGGTAATATTAAAGTCTTTTGGTAAGATATATCAATATTTTTATATAGATGTATAAATACATAACATTATGATAACTATATTAGACTGTTATACAGATGAGCCTGCAGGGTTGGGTGTGCCACCTTATCTAGGAACTTACCCAAGATATATAGCTGGTTCTCTTAGTGAAATGCCTAATTATATCACTATAGATGATCTTCGTTTTTTCAAGTATTATAATCTTGATGATAAGAAGAAAGAAGTTAGTCATAAGACTAATATCAAGATATATAATCTGACAAAGAATATCGGTAAAATAAAAGAAGTACTTCAAGATACAACTGAATTGATAATAATCGCTGGTGTTCATACCCCTGGCAAGTATCTTTCTGCAATTCCAGGGACACTAAAAGAAATAATTGAATTGACTAAGGATATTTCCTGTAAGAAAATACTGACTGGTCCTGCTGTTTATGGGAGTTCTGTTGAGGGCGGCAGGTTTGCTGAGAAAGTTGATTTAAGCTCTTTTGATATGGTTAAAGATTTTAATTTTTCTTATGATGATATAAATGAATTTGCTATCAAAGGTGCTGAGATCATTAAGCAGATACCAAAATTGAGGGTTGTTGAGCTTGAGAGTTCAAAAGGATGCTCAAGAAAAGTTCATTGTAGTTTTTGTACAGAACCATTGAAGAATAAATTGGAGTTTAGAACTGGAAAGGATATTATCAATGAGGTTAAGGCTTTGGGTAAATTGGGTGTTAAGAATTTCAGGGTAGGGAAGCAAAGCTGTTATTATGCACACCCCGAAGCTGCTGAGATTGTCAAGGATATCAGAAAAGAATGCAAGATAGATGTACTGCATATAGACAATGTAAATCCAATGAATGTTGTTTCGAAAAAAGGGATTGAGATAACTAAAGCTATTGTGAAGTATTGTACTCCAGGCAATGTCGCTGCTTTTGGTGTTGAGAGTTTTGATCCTGCTGTTATCAAGGAGAATAACTTAAATGCTGATCCAGAAGTCACTTATGAAGCAAGCAGGATATTGAATAAGTATGGTGCTGAGAAGGGAGAAAATGGGATGCCTAAGTTTTTACCTGGTATCAATCTATTGTTTGGGTTAATTGGTGAGAGTAAAGATACTAATAAATACAATGTCGATTGGTTAAAACGGTTATTGGATGAGGGATTATTAATCAGGAGAATAAATGTTAGGCAAGTTGATATTTTTTCTGGAACTCCACTACATGAGAAAGTGGGTAATAAGTTCATAAGAAAGAATAAGAAGTATTATTGGAAATGGAGAAATGATATAAGACAGAATATTGATTTTGAGATGTTAAAGAAATTGGTGCCTGTTGGAAGTGTATTGAATAATGTTAGGATGGAGGTCTATGATGGGAATACAACTTTTGGAAGGCAAATAGGGACGTACCCCTTAATTGCTGGAGTAAAAGGAAGGTTAGAATTAGGTAAGTTCTATAATCTAAAGGTAAGCAAGCATATGTTGAGAAGCGTTACTGCAGTTGTTGAAAACGATTAAGTTTATATATTTCTTATCCTAAACTAAGAATATGGTAAGTAAAAAGGGTCAGTTTATGGGAAGACCCATCATGTATTCATTATTTACTATAGTTGCTGGTTTGATTCTTATTTTTGGAACAGTTCAGATAGTCCAATGGGCAAGAACATCAGAGAAATTGGAGCTTGGTAATTTCTTAAGTTCTGTCCAAAATGTGATAAGAAAACAGACATCAAGAAGCTATGGGTCTGTAGATGAAAAAGTTATTGCACTCCCTAATGATATAGAATCTGTCTGTTTTGTTGATAAGACTAAAGAGATCTCCCCATTGATTAATTGCGACCTTAATTTTGAGATAAATAAATATCCGGATAAGAATATATTCTTTGGACCATTTGATAAGTTTTCCCCCATATCTGTCAGTAATTTTGAGCTAAATAAGGATGAGAATCCAATTTGTCTGAAATCCCTACAAGGAACTACAAGATTAAGCTTAACAAGCAAAGGCAATAAGACATTAGTAAGTACATTTAGGGCAACTGAGAAAGATATTGATTGTGTTTCTGTACTATATAATTCGCATCCAAATAATTCGATTGATGTTGTTTTCCTGAGTTATGGCTATAGCACATTTGATAACTTCAGAGAGGATGTAAATGATTATGTCAATTTATTTGTGACGACTGAGCCATTTAAAGGAAATCAAGATAAAATAAATTTCTATAGGGTAGATAAATTAGATGTACTGAACTGTGAAGTTGGATCATGGGTAAAATGTGATGAGTTTGAGGTTAAGAAGCTAGCATCATATTGTCCTAATGACTATATAATAGTATTAGTAGATAGAAATAAGGTACAGGATTTTATAAAGCCAGTAAGATCAAGTGCTGTATCGAATATGGAGAAAGTGAACACTGCAGATAATATGATTGTGGTTTTGCATGAATTTGGACATATATTTGGGGGATTAGCCGACGAATATGTGGATGAAAGATATTATTCTAATATGGGTTTTGATGAGGATGAGTATCCAAATTGCGATAGCCCCCCTGATTGCAATGAATGGGATGGAATAGAAGGTACGGGCTGTTTTGAAGGCTGTTCATTAAATGAATTCTCAAGACCAACAGCAGATTCATTGATGAGATCTTTAAAGACTGAACAGTTTGGTCCATTAAATGAGAATATAATGATAAATAAATTAAACAGCTATGGTGAAAGATGAATATGAAAAAAGGGATTATTGGAATTTTTGTACCCAATACTTCAAGCAAAGCTAGAAGTTTATTGAAATCTTCGATTTCAAGAATCCCGCTGGGATTTTCAAATTTCCCCATGGGAAGAAATAAAATATTACTTTGCTTGATCTTTGTCTTGTTAATCCCAGTTGTATCTTCATCTCAAGATGATGGGGTAGAGTGCAGTCAGGCAGTTGTTGTTAATTTTAATTATGATAATGGGGTTATCAAATATAAAGACAAAGTAATAAAATGCGGGTATGCTCCTGATAGAGCATTACAGCCAGGAGAAGGGTATATAGCAGAGATGATAGATATAAATAATGAAGTAGTATATTCATTTAAGTTTGAAGTTCCATTGAAAGTTAATTTTGATTCTGTCGATCCATTAATAAAAAGTTTATCTGGGGGGTATATTGAATTGAATGAAACTGATTTTGCATTGATATTCCCATATTATGATGAAGTTAAATCCATTGTTGTGTATAATCCAAGAAAATACAGGATATTAGAAGTTCCATTAATCGAAGAGAGGTTGTTTTTTAAGAGAAGATCGTTCTGGTGGGTCTTAGTCCTGGCTGTTTTGGTAATTGGGGCATATTTAAAGTATAAGCAGATCAAGAAAAAGAAAAGGGATATTATATTGCAACAACAGAGGGCGCAGTATTATAGAAGATAGCCAACCTATGATTCTGGGAAAGAAAGTTTTATAAAGAATTTGATGATTCTATTGTATCAGCTTTACAGGAGATAAAGGCTTTTTTAATGCCTCCATAGCTTAGTAGGTAGAGCGTGCGACTGTTATCAACGATTTTTTATAAATTGTTTGTGGTGATCGCAAGGTCCGCAGTTCGAGTCTGCGTGGAGGCGTTTTTATTTTTTTAATATTTTTATAAGAAATTGCAGATATATTCTTAGAAATTTATAAGTATTTCATTTAAAACACATAAATAGAAGAGATTTCTGCATTTGTAATTTAATAATAAAATTTATAAACAGACTTGGTTTTCTGAGTGTAAAGCAATAAGTTAAATAAGATAATTATTTTGTTTTTATGTTATTTAATTTAATGTCAATGGGCCCATAGCATAGTCTGGTGGTGCGCACGACTGATAATGGACATAAATAATGTCAATAGAGATCGTGAGGTCCGGAGTTCGAATCTCCGTGGGCCCATATTATTTTTTTATCTTAGATTTTTGTAACATCGATTTGTGGAGATTAGTGATAACATAATCTATATTTTAACTACCATAAAGTTTATATAGTAGTTGTGTATTAAACAATAATAACATTTTAATTTTAAAAAAGGATTATGAGGGAGGGGATTTTAATGATAAAAAAAATTTTAATATTATGTATAGTAAGTATGTTTCTTTTAAGTGGTTGTGAACAGCTAAAAGAATTGTATGGTATTCAGACAACTGATGATGAATATGTACCTCTAGAAGAAATAAAGATGGAAGAGGAAGAAGATTTGCCACCTCAGATTCCTGAAGATGATGAAATAGAGGGCGAGGTCGTTCTTGAAGAAGTTGAAGAGATTATTGAAGAAGTTAATGATGACGTTCTTGATGATGAAGAAATTCTCGAGGAAGTTGAAGAGATTATTGAAGAAGTTGAAGAGACTACTGAAGTAGAAGTCGTGGATGAGATTAAAGGAGCTGGATCTAAAGTTGTTATTGTTGAAGAGACTGAACTTGTTTCATTAACACCAAAAGCAATTGACCCAGACCAAGATCAATTAGAATTTATCTATACCAGTCCACTTACTACAGAAGGAAAATGGAAAACTGATTATGGGGATGCTGGAGAGTATACAGTTACAGTGACGGCATCTGATGGTGAGTTAAGTGCTACAAAGGATGTTTTGATAATTGTCAATAAAAAAGAAGAACTGCCTGTAATTAATCAAGCTATCCCTGCAGAAGATGCATTGAATTCAAAAGAGGCTTCTGAATTGAAATTTAGTATCCAAGCAAGTGACCTAAATAACGATGCATTAGATTATACATGGAAACTAGATGGAAATGAAGTTTCTAAAGAGGATAGTTATACATATGATGTAGGCTATGATGGTGCTGGTCAGCATACAGTTAAAATTGCTGTAGCTGATGGTGCTGGAGAAGCAAGTAAGATATGGACTATAAAGATTGATAATGTCAATAGAAAGCCTGTGTTGGTAGGTTTGATTGAAGCAATAAGTGTTAAGGAAACTGAAAAGGTCATCTTGTCTCCTAAAGCAAATGATCCAGATAGTGATGATCTAGTATTTAGTGTTGACAGTGATAAATTCAAGCAAGTCGATGGCCAGTTTGAATGGGACACCACCTATGATGATGCAGGAGATTACACAATAACCATAACTGTTTCTGATGGTACTGATGCAGTGAGCCAAAAAGTAGAAGTAAATGTAGGGAATGTTAACAGGGCTCCTGTAATAGATGATATTGTGTTAGGATAATTTTTTATTTTTTTATTATCTTTTTTTAGTTAAAATTGGGGGTTTTAAATGAGGAGTAAGATTTGGATATTTTTATTGGTACTGGTTCTTTCTATTAGTTTGGCTGATGCGATCAAGACAATGAACTTTCAGGAAACTGAGCTTGTTTCATTAGAACTAGATGTTATTGATGAAGATGGTGATGAATTAACATATAATTTTTCTGAACCATTAGATGAAAATGGGCAATGGCAGACAACATATGGTGATAATGGGGAGTATAAAGTTACAGTTACTGTTTCTGATGGCAAATTAGATGCGTTTGAAGAAGTAATATTAATTGTTAAGAAGCTAAATGTAAATCCAAGCATAGATTCTTTTTCTCCGGAACAAGATGAACTAGAAATAATGGAGGGTGAATCTATAAAGTTTAACATAGAAGCATCTGATACAAATAATGATGAATTAGAATATATCTGGAAACTAGATGGGGATGATATTTTTGAGGGTAATGAGTATGTGTATAAATCAGATTATTTTGATGCAGGTATGCATGATATTGAAATCCTAATCTCTGATGGTGAATCTGAAACTGAAAGAATATGGGGAGTTAAAGTTAATAAAGTGAATAGGGATGAATTAATCGATGATATAGGAGATATTAAGGTTAACGAAGGAGAGGTTGCAAAGTTAGACCTTCCAGATTTTGAGAAATATAATCTAGAGTATAGTGTATCAGAACCTATAGGGGACGATAATACCTGGGAAACAGATTTTGATGATGCTGGAATGTATGATATTGAAATTGAGATAAGAGATGGAGAGTTTGATGCTTCCAGAACTATTGAGTTAGAGGTAGTTGATGTTGATAGGGCTCCTGTGTTTAAGGACATATCCAATGCATGGATAAAAGAGAATCAAAAAGTTACTATTGAACTTGAAGCTGAAGATCCTGATGGGGACAAAATAGAATATATCGCAGAGAATATGCCAGAAGGTGCTTCTTTAGAAGGTAATGTATTTGAGTTTGTTACAAACCTAGATACTGTCAATAAGGATAATGCATTAGAGAAAGTATTGAATAAATTCCATATATTGTACAGCCCATTTAAGATAACGTTTACAGCTAAAAGTAATGAATTAGAGGTTAAAAGGAATGTACTTATAATGGTAAAGGATGTCAACATGGCCCCTGTAATGGGGGATATTCTCGATATTTCAGCTAAAGAGGGTGAGGAATTCATCATAGAAGCAAATGCAAATGATCCTGATGGGGACAAAGTAACTTATTCATATTCTGGATGGATTGATGTAGACAGGCATACTCCAGATTATAATAGTGAGGGAACTTACAAAGTAAAGGTAGTCGCTTCAGATGGTTTTTTAACTGATGAAAAATTTGTAGTGATTAAAGTTGAAAATTCTAATAGAGGACCAACAATAAACGATATCCAAAATGCAGAGATTAAAGAGGGCGAGGAATTAGAGATGATATTATCTGCCAGCGATCCTGATGGTGAATCTGTAAATATCGATGTTGAAGCATTGCCTGAAGGTGCAATAATCGAGGATAATGTTTTTAGATGGACTCCAGACCATGATTCTGTTGAGTCTGGCTCAAATACGTTTACAATAAAATTTGTGGCCAGTGATGGTGAAAGTGAGAACATAAAAGAAGTCAATATAACTGTATATGATGTAAACAGGGCACCTGAAATAATTTCTGTAAAACCAGAAGAAGGGTCTGTTTTTTATGTTGGCAAAAAAGTATTACTGGAGATAGATGCTTTTGACCCTGATGGTGATGAATTAAGCTATAGATGGAAATTTGGACTATTGGAAGAGTATGAAGCAGAGAAGTCTATGGCAAGAACTTTTACCTCTACTGGAATTAAAACTATAAAGGTTGTTGTATCTGATGGTGAATCTGAAACAGAACATAAATTGAGAATAGGGGTTGTTAAAGATCCTAATGCTAAAGCTGTTGTTGAAACAAAGAAAGTTCAAGAGAAGAAGGAAGAAGTTGTTAAGAAAGAAGTAAAAAAGAATATTAAGATTGTTTTAAAGAAGAAAGAAGAAAAGAAACCAGTAGTTAAGCCCATAGTTAAACCGATAGTGCAACAGGAGAAAACAAGCTATGCATATAACCAATATGAAATAACGCATGATGATAAAGTATTGGATGAAAAAAGTAAAAGGTTTGTAGAGGTAAACTAAAATGAAGATAAAAAATATATATTTAATTATCTCTGTTTTTTTATTGTTGTGTTCTATAGCTATTGCGGTACCGGTAAAGATCACAGAACCACATACAAGATTTAACCCCTGGTTAGATGAATGTGTTTATTTTTTTACATTTGGGCAATGTTTTGTTGATACTGCATACTGCTCAATGGATTATGGGGCAAGTGCATTGGAAGATACAATGATAGTATTAGACAGAGATGAAGTCTGCATATATAACAGAGAAGAGTATCATAAGTTCCTAGAAGCAAAGAAAAAAGGATCTGATGTTTCTGCTAAAGATTTTAATAGTGAAGACTTAGAAGAAAAAGAAGCAGAAATAAAAAAAGATATAGAGTTTATTATCTCAGAGACTGAAAAGATTGCCCTTCTTCCAGACGGCTATGATCCTGATGAAGATGTTATCAAATATGATTTCAGCTTACCTATAAATGAGGGGGGTGAATGGCAGACTGATTATGGGGATGCTGGAGAATATACAATTACAGTTACTGCATCTGATGGTGATTTATCGAGCACTAAAGAGGCTAAAATTATAGTAAACAAAAAAGAAGAAGCCCCAACAATAGAAGGTTTTTCTCCAACTGAAGATGAAGTTGGGATTGATGAGAATTCAAATATTGGCTTTGTTATTGTTGTTGAGGATAAGAACAAAGATAAATTAGACTATATATGGAAACTAGATGGGGATGAAGTTTCTAAAGATGATGAATATATCTATGATGCTGATTATAATTCTGCAGGCGAACATACAATTGAAGTTATAGTTACAGATGGTTCTACAGAAGTTTCAAGGGAATGGGATATAGAAGTTGAAAATATAAACAGAGAACCTAGCCTAGAGCCAATACCTAGTATTTGGACTGAAGAGAAAGGCAAGGTTGTTATAGAACCAAAAGCAAGCGATGAAGATGGTGATGAGTTGGTTATTGGGGTAGAGGGCGGTAAATTTGATCGAGATGAGAGTGAGTTTATCTGGGAAACAGATTTTGATGATGCTGGGGAGTATGTTATAACAGTGAGTGTTTCTGACTATGTATCTGAAGTAAGCCAGAAAGTAAATGTTGTTATCAGCAATGTGAATAGACCACCTGTAATCATAGATATAGTTAAAGGATGATTCTTTCTTTGAGTTATTATGTTTTTAGTTCGTATACTGTGTACTTAATATAGAAAATTCAAAAAATAACAACATATAATTCAAACACGGACTTTACTATGTAAAGTCCTATTCACAAAGGAAATTTCCACACTCCGTATGGAAATTCCCTCTGCACCCATATTTTCATCAATGTTATTTTTTGCTTTTTAAAACGAAAACGAACTAGTTTCGTGATGTAAATCAGTTTTGAGATAATAGGGAGTAATTCTTTTAATAAGGCTTATATATTCAAATTGATTAGCCAGTAGAGTATGAAGCTAAAGATTGATTCTGTATCTGGTGATTTAACTATAGATCTGGCACTGGATACTATAAAAATAGGGAAGCAAGCTTTGGTATTTGCAAATACTAAACGAAGTGCTGAGAAAACTGCTGAAGATATTAGTAAGAAAGTTAAATCTGAAGGTGATATGTTAGTTGAACTATCTGAGAAAGTTTTGGGTTCTTTGTCAAAAGCAACAAAACAATGTAAAAGATTATCGGGATGTGTAAAGAAAGGGATTGCTTTTCACCATGCAGGATTGACTTCAAAGCAAAAGGAATTGATTGAGGATAATTTTAAGAAAGGAGTTATAAAGATAATCTGCTGTACGCCGACTTTGGCTATAGGGGTTGATCTTCCTGCTTTTAGGGCTGTTCTTAAAGACTTACGTCGTTATGGTAAAAGAGGTCTTGCATATATTCCTGTTTTGGAGTATCTGCAGATGGCTGGTCGTGCTGGTCGTCCAAAGTTTGATAAATATGGTGAAGCTATATGTATTGCTGGATCTGAGGGGCATAAAGATGAGCTAATTGAGAAGTATATACAAGGTTCGCCTGAAGAAATATATTCTAAGTTGGCTGTAGAGCCTGTTCTTCGTACATATGTATTAAGTTTAATAGCTGCTAATTTTGTGAATACAAAAAAGGAAATATTTGATTTCTTTGCTAAGACATTCTGGGCATATCAGTTTGCAGATACTTTTGAACTGCATCAGACCATTGAAAAGATGCTAGGGTTACTTTCAGAATGGGAGTTTTTAAGAAGCAATAAAGATGATTTTGTTTCTGCTGATTCTATCTCTGATGAAAGATATAAAGCTACTTTACTAGGTAAAAGGGTGGCTGAACTTTATATTGATCCATTAACAGCACATAATTTTGTATTAGGTCTGCGTAAAGCTACTGGTCAAAGTGTTATTGATTTTTCGTTTTTGCAGATGATCTCTTCTTCTTTGGAGTTAAGACCTTTGCTTAGGGTTAAGGTAAAAGAACATGATAAGATACAAGAAGAACTGATCAAACATGAAGGCATATTACTCGAAGAAGAACCTAATTTGTATGAACCAGAATATAAGGAATTTATTAATTCGATAAAGACTGCTTTGTTTTTTTTAGAATGGATAAATGAAAAGGATGAAGAGTATCTGCTCTTGAATTATGATGTCCGTCCAGGAGAGATAAATGTAAAACTGAATAATGCTGATTGGTTATTGTATACCTGTGAAGAGCTTTGTAGGATAATGAAATTTCAATCTCTTTTGAAAGATCTTATTAAATTAAGGTTTAGGGTCAAGAAAGGGGTTAAGGAAGAATTGATACCTTTGCTAAAGTTGGATAAGATTGGGAGGGTTCGTGCCCGTCGTCTTTATGCTAATAAGATCAAAAGCATAGGTGATGTAAAGTCAGCTGATTTTATGAAGCTGGTGCAGATACTTGGAAGAAATGTTGCTTTAAATGTTAAGGCACAAGTGGGTGAAGATTATTCTAAGATTGAAGTTAAAGAGAATAAAAGGAAAGGTCAGATTTCTTTGAAGGATTTCTAATAAAATTAATAAATATAATTCTAGAAAGATAAAAAGTAATGAAATAATTATATTATAGAAAGATCTATTTCTTCTTTATCTTGATTTTTTTAGTATGGTGAAATTTATTGCTAACGCAAGATATTTCTTTTACTTCATACTTATCTTTGTTTTTTGTGTTGTATGCTTTCCAGTGTTTGCTTTTACTCATTTTAATTTAAGAAGTGTATATCCCTTTAAAAAGCTTGTTATTTCTTTTTTAGAAAAGATTTTGTTCTTTTCTAAACTAGTAATGTGCATTATATTGTATTAAAACTGCCCTTATGATTTTTGACCATAATAGAAGTCTTCAACCAGAGCAATGGTTGATGCTCCTGATGGATCACGGTCTGTTCTTAGATTCTTAAGTCTTGGGAATCTTAAGGCATAGCCACTTGAATATGTTGGTGATTTTTGGATCTCTTCGTAGCTAACTTCTATCACTATTTTTGGCTTGATTGTTACTTCTCTTCCTTTTTCAGACTTTATCAGGGGTTTTAGTTCTTCTGTCAGTTGATTAAAGCTTATGCCTTCTTCTTCTTTTTCCTTTATTCCCGTCCCCATCTTTCCAATCTCTAAAAAGTTTCCATCTTCATCTATGCATGCCAGGGTGAATGAACTTAGCCAGTTGGCTCTTTTACCTGTTCCCCATTCTGCTCCAACTATCACCAAATCAAGTGTTTCCATTGTTGGTTTCATCTTATTCATATGTCCAACACGTGCTCCTGGTTTATATGGCGAATCTAATTTCTTAAACATGATTCCTTCATTGCCTGCATCCAGACTTGCTTTATAGAATTTCTCTACTTCTTTTTCATCTGAAGTTATTAAATTTTTAACTACAACAATCTTTTTTTGTTTTTGCTGAATTATTTTCTCTATAATCTCACGCCTTTTTATGAAATCTTCTTTGATAAGGGCTTTTCCATCATAATAAAGAATATCAAATACATTTAGTTCTACTGGAAACTTCTTTGACATCTCTTCAATATCATATTTTCTTTTTATCCTCTGAGAGATGTTCTGAAAAGGGAGATATTTTCCTGTTTTTGGGTCAAATCCAGCTGCTTCTGAATCAAGTATGCAGCTTTCTGCTTTTACATGGTTTTTTACATAGTCTACAACTTCAGGAAATTGATCAGTTACTTCCTCTAATCTGCGTGTGAATAATTTTACCTTATTTGCTTTTTTATGGGCTTGAATCCTAAATCCATCCAGCTTGTATTCTATATCTACTTTTTCGCCACATCGTTCAAATCCTTCTTTTACATCTTTAACTTTTAGAGCCAGCATAACTTTTAATGGCCTAAACATAGCTATTTCCATATCTTCCAGATGTTTTAATCCTTGTTTAGCTGCTTCTGCAACTGAGGAGAAATCGTTTGTCAAGTCAAAAGAACGCTGGACTATGTTTACATATTTGTTGTATTCTTCTCTGCTTTCTATGTCTATCTTGTTATCTGATAAGTATTTTAATCCTATTTCATGTCCAAAGAATGCCCATACAATGGAGTCTCTTAAAGATCCCTCTCCAACTCCAACTCTTAAATCTTCGAGAATTGATCTTACTATGTATTTTGCTTCTAGTGGATTAGCTGAAGTTAAGAGTTCTGCAATTAATTGCATCTTTTTTTCTACTGTTCCATGACCTTCAAGTTCTGAGAGTTTTCTTAGATTATTGAATACTTTCCTAACTGATAGATCATGTGAGAATAATGTTGATTGTTTTTTCTTTTTAGTCAGGTTTTCTGCAACCAGGCCTAAGTCGCCTGTCTTGCGCCACTCATCTTCTATTTTCTTTGATGTAATACCTGTAGATATATTTATTGCTTTTAGAACTAATCTTGATGCTACACCTATCTTCCTGGGATCCCAATTAGGAAAAAGTTTGCCTTGTAATAGTAAAACTATATGCCCAATGTCTTCATTAGGTGTTTTTTTTAGAAATTCTGATATGATATATATCTTATTTAATCTCTTAGTTGTCTCTTCAAGCTGCCTATATATTTCAACCAAGTCTACATATTTCATAGTAAATATTAAATATAAGTACTCTTATAAAAAGGTTATTATGGATGTACAAGAGTGTATAAAGAGGAGAAGATCTGTCAGAAAATACAAAGATCATCCAGTAGAATGGGAAAAAGTAGTGCAGATAGTTGATTGTGGTAAGTTTGCACCTAGTGCAGGCAATATACAAAATTGGAAATTTATTGTAGCCCGGAAACAAGATACAAGGGATAAATTAGCTGAAGCATCATTTGACCAAGAATGGATGGGAGAAGCGCCAATTTATATTGTAATTGTTGGTGAACCTGAAAAAGCTTCCAAATTTTATGGAGTTAGAGGGGAGAGTTTGTATACAATCCAAAGTTGTGCTGCTGCTGTCGAGAATATGATGTTAGCTGCTTGTGATGCTGGTCTAGGAAGCTGCTGGGTAGGGGCTTTTGATGAAGATAAGGTAAAGAGTATATTGAATATGCCTGAAGATGTTACTGTTCAAGCGATATTAACTATAGGTTATGCAGATGAAAAACCAGAAATGCCTCCAAGGAGAGAATTGGAGCATACTGTCTATCTGGATAGATGGGGTGGTAAAGGACAAGGCTATAGTGCAAGAGGGTATGCCAGTGTTGCGTTAAAAGAAGCTATAGACGACGCTAAGGGTGCTTTAAAGCGAGTTTCTAAGAATTTGAAGAAGTAGAGATAATTGTATTAATTCTAAATTTAGAGTGTTATGCTAATGATTACCTCAAATTTCCACTTTTAGACGATAAAAGTTATTATTATACTAATATACTAATTTCACTACTAGAAAGTTTCGAGAAATGTTTAAATATAAGCTATACCCATATAAAGATAAAAATTTAAGAATTAATGAGTTTTTTGGCGAAAACTCAAATGTTGTTTAAATCAGCTTTTTGGCGAAAGCAAATTTCTTGGTATTTGAAAAACTGTTAGTTAACTGTCCATTGGCGTGAACAATTAAGTTTTTTCTAGGAATGATTATGAAAGTACTTTAATATAAATATATCGGTACTCAAATATCTATATTAAGGTATATAATAATAGGAAAACCACAAGGGGGATATAAAATGAATATGGACACAACTGAATTCGGAGTAGAGGTAGGACAAGCAAATATAAAGGTGTTTGGAGTAGGGGGAGCAGGCAATAATATGATTGGCTGGCTATATAATAAAGGGGTTAAAGGTGCTGAGATAATCGGGGCTAATACTGATAAACAACATTTAGATATAATTAATGCTGATAGAAAAATTTTGCTGGGAAGAGGGGTTACAAGAGGATTAGGGTGTGGAGGATATCCTGAAAAAGGAGCTGAATCTGCACAAGAGAGTCTTCAGGAGATAAAAGAAACCCTTAAGGCTTCTGATATGGTATTTGTATGCGCTGGAATGGGCGGTGGAACAGGTACTGGCGGTGCTCCAATAGTAGCACAGGTTGCTAAAGATGCTGGTGCTATAGTGATAGGGACTGTTACTATGCCATTTAAGATTGAAAGAGCTAGAGTTGATAAAGCAGAATTTGGATTACAACAATTAAGACAAGTTTCTGATACAGTAATTGTTATTGATAATAACAGATTAGTAAGTATTGCAGGTAATCTGCCAATACAACAAGCATTTGCAGTAGCTAATGAATTGATTGCAACAATGATCAAAGGGATTGTTGAAACAATAGCTGTACCTTCATTGGTTAATCTGGATTATGCAGATGTTAAGACAATCATGACAAATGGAGGAGTAGCTGCTATCGGAGTAGGTGCTTCTGACACAAACAACAGAGTAGATGAAGCAGTTAGAGGTGCTTTAAGCAATCCATTGTTGGATATTAGCTATAAAGGAGCTACTGGTGCTTTGATCCATATAAGTGGCGGACCAGATATGACCTTGGATGAGATTTCAAAAATCGGCGAATTAGTTACAGAAACACTAGATCCAGATGCAAATGTTATCTGGGGAGCTAGAGTCGATGAAGAGATGAAAGGTAAGGTTACAATAATGACCATTGTTACTGGTGTAAAGTCTCCCTGGATATTAGGGAAGGTTGACTATTCACAACCATCAGAACAAGCCCAACAGATCTCAGAAGAGCTAGGCATTGAACTGGTATAATATTCACCCCTTTAGTCTTTGTGGTGAGAAAGTTCTTTTGCCTTCATTTTAAACCACCCCCAATGTTTTTTGATGAAGGCAATTTTTTTCTTTTTTTAAAAAGAACAAAGGCTTCAGGTGAATCCTATTCTTATGCCTTCCTTAACCACCCCCAATGATTTTGGAAGGTTTTTTTTATTTTTTTTGATTGAATTCTTTTATAAAAACAAATAATTTTTAAAGATATGGCTTCTTTATATTGATATGACACTATACTTTATTGGCTTAGGGCTTAGAGATGAGAAAGACATCAGCGTTAGGGGTCTTGAGATTATCAAAAAAGCTGATGAGATATATCTTGAAGAGTATACTTCTAAGTTAGTTCGTTCGGGTAAGGAAGACCTTGAGAAGTTCTATGGCAAGAAGATAATTTCCGCTGATAGGGATATGGTTGAGAATAAGGCTTCTGAGACTATATTGAAGAATGCTAAGAAGAAAAACATTGTGTTTTTGGTTGTTGGTGATCCTTTTTCAGCTACAACCCATATTGATCTAAAGGTAAGGGCTGATGAATTAGGGATAAAGACTGAGGTAGTGCAGAATGTTTCTATACTTATCGCTATAGGTGTTACTGGACTTGATCTGTATAAGTTTGGAAGAACTACTACAATACCTTTTGATAATAAAAATGTAAAATCACCTTATGATGTGATTAAGAATAATTTAAAGAATAATTTACATACATTAGTGCTTCTTGATCTTGATCCTTCAAATGATAAGTATATGACAGTTAATGAAGCTTTGGAATATTTAGTCAGGATGGGGGTATCTAAAGCTCAACTTTGTGTTGGTTGTGGGGGCATTGGCAGTGAAGAACCTGATATTAAAGCTGGAAAAGTCAGTGATTTGTTGAAGAAAAAGCTTAAGAAATTTCCACAGTGTTTAATAGTTGTCTCTAAGATGCACTTTATGGAAGAAGAGTTCTTAAAAAAGTACAGATGATTACCTACATGCGCCTGCTAAGCAACCTTTCTTTGTTGTGCATCTAATGTTTTGGTTAACTGGGTTGTTGTTTTCACAGTGGTATTCTACCAATATATTTGTGTCCCCTATGCATTTGTCGTATAACAAATAATCTTCCCCATCAGTTTCTCCTGTTATTTTTCCTGCTGTCCCTTCTTTAATTCCATTGTCAGAATCTTCGCAAGTTGTAGGTCCTTTTGTGTCTATAACTACATTGCCTGCTAATTTAGTTTCGGGCTCTATATCTTGTTTTGAGCAACCTAATAGAAATAAAGTCAGAACAACAAAAATTAGGATTTTTCTCATTCTGATAGTGATATTGGAATGCTAGTATAAATATTTTTCTATAGATAGTTTTATAAATTGTAAATTATTTCTTTCGGAGTATAGCCCCATAGTGTAGTGGCCAATCATCCTAGATTTTGGGTCTGGGGACCGCAGTTCGAATCTGCGTGGGGCTATTAATTTTATTCTAAGTAGTATGATTTTAAAACATTAAAGATAATATTTAAAAAGGATTTGTGATTTGAGTAGGGTATGTTAAAGATAACCCCTTATCTAGGAATATTGGTAGTGATTGTATCTATTGGTGGATTGTGGTATCCTAAATTAGGTTATTTTCTATTATTAGTGTTTGCTGCTTTGATGCTGATCAGCCCTTTTAGAGGGAGGTGGTTTTGCGGCAATTTATGCCCTAGGGGGAGTTTTAATGATTTTTGGCTAGGGAAAATCAGTTTGAAAAAAAAGATTCCTAATACGTTTAAGAGCATGACTTTACGAACTGTGGTTTTTATCCTATTTATGGTCTTTTTTGTTTATAGGATTATTGGCACTAAAGGTTTAGTTGACAAAGTAGGTATGGTCTTAGTTGTGATGTGTATTGTAACTACATTAATTGCTATATTATTTGGTATATTGATAAATCCAAGAACCTGGTGCAGTTTTTGTCCTATGGGGACTTTGCAAAGGTGGTTTGGGGGGAAGAGATACCAGCTTAAGTTTGATAAGAATAAATGTGTTAATTGTAATTTATGCAATAAAGTATGTCCTATGGGGCTTACTGTTAATGAAATATCACATAAACCCGATTGTATAAAGTGCTCTCGATGTGTTGATGTGTGTCCTAAGAAGGCTTTGAGTTTTTGATAAGTGGAAACTTAGGTATGCTGCTTTGAATGTAGAGAGAAAGTTTTTAGAAATAGGTTATTTCTAAACCATTGTTGACTTGCTTTATCAAATCCACAAGGTTTTTAAATGGATGAATATTTCTAAGAGTATCAAGAGATAATCTGGTTTTGGGAAACCATTGCTCGGTTATGCTGGAGACAAGATGAATTCTCATTTGTTTCCAAGTAAATAAACATAAAGGTGAAAAACTATGGCAAAAATGCATTCAAGGAAGAGAGGTAATGCTGGTTCAAATAAACCTGCACAACCAAGTGTACATTCATGGATGACCTATAAAGAGAAAGAAATAGAGATGTTAATCGTAAAATTAGCAAAAGAAAGCAATAAACCATCTAAGATTGGTATGATATTAAGGGATACATATGGGATACCTGATTCAAGCTTAGTTACAAAGAAATCAATAACACAAATCCTGAAAGAGAAAGCGTTATTGTCAGAGATACCTGAAGATCTGTTGGCTCTAATCACAAAAAGCATCGCAGTAAACAAACATATAGAAGTGAATAAAAAAGACGAAACAGCCCATAGGGGATTAACATTAACTGAATCGAAGATTAGAAGGTTAATCAAATATTATAAGAAATCTGGTAAATTGCCTTCAGAATGGAAATATGATCCAAAGAGAGCAGGCATGTTTATAGAATAAACATGTATTGGCAATGATGTTGCCAAAACTTTTTTCTTTTTTATTAATTTATTTAATTATCTATTAGTTATCAGACCTATAACTTCTTTTATCACATTTTCTGGTGTTGAGGCTCCTGCTGTAACACCGATTATATTCTTGCCATAGAACAAGCTACGATCTATATCAGAAGTGCTTTCTATATGTACAGTATGGACTATCTTGCTGCAAATCTCTTTCAAGCGCCTGGTGTTTGCGCTGTTGAGACCGCCTACAACAATCATAAGGTCAGACTGCATTGCTACCTGTTTTGCACTTTCCTGCCTTAATTTGGTTGCGGAACAGATAGTATCTTTTATAATCAAGTCTGTTATATTTTTCTTTAATTTATCCCCAATTTCATTAAATCTAATCACTTCCTGAGTTGTTTGGGAAACTAAAGCATATTTTCCAGGACTAATATTGTCAAGATCGTCTACACCACTTATTACAATTGGATCATCAAGGTTACCTGTTATCCCTTTGACTTCTGTATGGTTCTTGTCACCAAATATTATTATCTTGTATCCTTTTTTTTCAAGTTCTTTTGTTATATTATGGACATTTTTTACAAGAGAACATGTAGTGTCTATAACATCCAGACCTTTTTTCTTTGCTTCATGGATAATGTGATCAGGGATGCCATGTGCAGAGATCACTAAAGTCCCATGATCTACCTCATCTAGATTATCTACGAACTTTATGCCCCTGCCCTTAAGCTCATCTATTACCTGAGGATTATGAATAAGTTTACCCAATACAAAGATATCGCCTTTACCATGAAGTGTGCTTATCCTATCTATAGCCTGTTTTACCCCAAAACAGAATCCTGCTTCTTTTGCCCTTATTACTTCCATCTTAACTGTAAACTAATTTATAGTCCTGCATAAACAAGCAAAGTTATGTTTAGACTTTAGGTTTTTATATGCTTGTTTTGCTTTTTCTTCTGTATCAAAGATTCCAAAAACTGTCGGACCCTTACCCGTAATTGAAGCGCTTAGTGCTTGATTGTCCTTTAATTCTTTGATTAGTTGTTTTACGTCTGGTTTTTGTATATTTAGGAAATCGTTGTGTATTTCTTGAGTTAGTTGTTCTATGTTTATATTTTCTTTATTCTTTATAGCTAGACTTGAAGATTTTTTTTCATAATTTAACTGATCCAGATCTTCGTATGCCTGTTTTGTTGAGATTTCATATCCAGGATTTACCATCAACATGTTTAATTCTGGAAGGGTTATCTCTTTTAGGATTTCTCCTTTTCCAGATACAAAGCATGATTTTCCAACTATGCAGAAAGGTATGTCTGCACCAAGTTCTGAGCCTATTTTTATCATGCCTTTTTGGTTTAGTTTAAGGTCCCATAGTTCGTTTAATGCTATCAAAGTTGCTGCTGCATCTGCTGAACCCCCTGCAAGACCTGCTGCTACTGGAATATTCTTTTTGATAGTGACTTTTGTCCCTTGTTCTATATTGAATAGTTGTTTTACTTTGTTTATTGTCTTTAGAATGATGTCATCTTCAAATTTAGTGTTTAGTTCAATCTTATCTGATTTCTCGAATGTGAGTTCATCATAGAAGTTGATCTGTTGCATGATTGAATTAATATTATGGTAATTGTCTGGTCTTTTATCTAGTATATCAAGGGTTAGATTTATTTTTGCGTATGCTTTAGTTTTGATCATCTTCTTTATTGTTTTCTTCCTTATTGTTGTTCACTTTTTTTAAACTTACAATTGTGAATGCTTGGAGGCCTTCTCCTCTGCCCCATGAAGTCAATTCTTCTCCAGATGTTGCTGTTAAACCAATTTGAGAATGTTCTAAGTTGCATAATTGTGCGATGTTTTCTTTTATCAGCTCTTCGTGTTTTGATAATCTGGGTCTTTTCCCTTCTACCATAATTCCAATGTTGTTTATCTTGAATCCTTTTTCTTTTACCATGTCTAAAGCAACTTTTAGGTAAATAGATGAATCTTTTATTCCTTTTTCATATATTGGGTCTGCATAGAAGCTGAGGCTTTTTCCACCTATTGCTTGTGATAATGCATTGAAAAGGCTGTGTAATATAACGTCGCCATCAGAATTTGCTTCAAGTCCGCTTTCATCTGGTATTTTTGTTGCTCCAAGAATAAGTGGTTTTTCTTTATCTGTAAATCTGTGTGAGTCTAAGCCAATTCCTACTCTGTCTGCATTCATGATCAGATTTGCGTTTTTTAGGTCCAAGGGTGTTGTGATCTTGAAATTTTCTCTGCTGCATTCAATTAATTTTACTTTTTCCCCTAATCGTTCTATCAATTCAACATCATCTGTTCCATAGTAATCATCATTGTATGCTTTGATGAATGCTTTTGCCAATAGTTTGTATTTTGCTGCTTGGGGGGTTTGCATCTGCCATAGTTTTTTTCTTTCTAATGTTTTTATTACAATGTTATTTTCGTCTGCTTCTTTTATTGTGTCTTTTGCTTTGAATGCTGCTGCACATGCTCCATTTTGTTCGGTTCCTTCTATTATGTTTTTTATCAATTCTTTTGAGATAAATGGATTTGCTCCATTGTGTATCAATATTATATCATCTTCTTTAGGTTGGTTTAGAGATTTTATTCCATTGTAGACTGAATCTTGCCTTTCTTGTCCACCTTCAACTACTTGTTTTACTTTTTTTATGTTGTTTTGTTTTATTAGGTCTTTTAGGTTTTCTATATCGTCTTTATTGGCAACTAAAGTTATACTATTGATTAATTCTGATTCTTCAAATGGTTTTATAGAATGATAGATAATCGGCTGTTGGTTTATTGATAGAAGAATTTTATTTATCTTGCTGTCCATGCGTTTTCCTTTTCCAGCTGCTGTGATTATTACGTTGTTCATTTTTAATTTTGGATATATTAAATTGATGTTTTAAGAAAATTCAACAACAACTATGGACTCAAACACATTCATTTACTTTGTAAATGCCCTATGCCAAAAGGAAATTTCCACACTTTGTATGGAAATTTCCTCTTCAGGCAGTTTTCGTCATTGTTGTTGAATTTTCTTTATTGGTTTTTCTTATCTTGAATTGCTTTTTCAGTATCTTGTTTTACTTTCTTATCTAGGTCTAATATTTCATCTAAGTCTGGATTCTTTGTTATTTTGTGTTGTTCCATTGCATTCATTATTATTCTTGGGATGTCTAAAAACTTTATCTTGTCTTGTAAGAAATACTTGACAGCTATTTCGTTAGCTGCGTTCATTACTGCAGGCAATGTGCCGCCTTTGATCCCTGCATCGTAAGCCATTGCTAAACATGGGAATTTGTTTAAGTCAGGTTCTTTAAATGTTAGTTCTTTGTTTTCAGTAAGATTTAGTTTAGGGAGACTTTCGTTTGGCATCCTTTTAGGGTAATGTAATGCATATTGAATAGGTATTCTCATATCTGGAATTCCTAATTGAGCTATAGTGGAATGATCTTTGAATTCAACAAAAGAGTGGATTATACTTTGAGGGTGAATTACTACATCTATTTTGGGATAAGGGATATTGTAGAGCCAGTGTGCTTCTATAACCTCAAATCCTTTGTTCATCAATGTTGCTGAGTCTATCGTGATCTTAGAACCCATATTCCATGTTGGATGTTGTAGTGCGTCTTTTGCTTTTACTTCCTGTAATTCTTCTCTTGTCTTGTTTTTGAATGCTCCACCTGAACAAGTAAGTGTGATTTTATTTACATCTTCAATTTTTGAGCCTTGTAGACATTGAAGGATTGCAGAATGTTCTGAATCGATAGGCAGTAATTGCACCTTATGGAAATCTACTTTTTTCTTTACTAATTCTCCTGCTGTAACTAATGTTTCTTTGTTTGCTAATGCTACATTTTTTAGGTTCTCAATCGCTTTTAATGTTGGTTTAACTCCGATAGAACCCACTAATGAGTTTATGACTGTGTGGATTTCACCTAGTGAAGCTACTTTTAGCAGACCATCCATGCCCTTATAGATGGGGATATCTGCTTTTAGCTCGTCTGCTTTTTCTTCGTCAAAAACTGCAACTATCTTTGGTTTGAATTCGTCTATCTGTTTTTTTAGAAGTTCTATATTTGAATTGCAGCTTAATGCAGATATCTTGAAATCTTCGGGGAATTTTCTGACTATATCTAGTGTTTGAGTTCCAATAGATCCTGTTGATCCTAATATTGATAAGTTTCTTGGTCCTATGTACATTTTTTTATCTCCCCTAGAATCTTTTCTATTATTTGTTCTTGTTTTATTTTGTCGAAAGACTTTTGTCTTTCTTCCAGATTAGCATTTCCTTTAGGAAAATGTAATCTTTCGATGATGTTTCCATCTTTATATAATAAACAATCTTCTTTTCCACCGACTATTCCTAGATTAACTTCTTTTGCTTCACCTGGACCGTTGACAGCACACCCCATAACTGCTATGCTTATTGGTTTTTTTATGTTTGAAGTTTTTTCTTCTATTTCTGAGGCTATTTTTGGAATATCCAGATTAGCTCTTGCGCATGTCGGACATGATGTGACCTCTACACCAAATTTTCTAAGTTTTAGTGATTTTAAAATCTCTTTTCCAACTTTTACTTCTTCTACTGGATCTGCGCTTAATGAAACTCTGATAGTGTCGCCTATGCCTTGTTCTAATAGGGTTCCTATGCCTACTGCTGATTTAATACCACCAGTAAAGCCAGTACCTGCTTCTGATATACCAATATGTAATGGGTAATCATTTAATTTTGAGAATAAACGATATGCTTCAATTGTTCTTGGGACGTCTGATGCTTTTAATGATACGATTGTGTTGTAGAAATTCTGGCTTTCTAGGATTTCTATGTGTTTTTTTGCTGATTCAACTAGTGCTTGTGCTGTCAGGCCATATTTTGATTCTATGTCTTTTTCTAAAGAACCCATGTTAACGCCTATTCTTATAGGTAGGTTTCTGTCTTTTGCTGCCTTTATCACTAATTTTATCTTTTCTTCGTCGCCAATATTGCCTGGATTGATTCTTAGTTTATCTACGTATTTTGCAGATTCTAATGCTAGTCTGTAATCAAAATGGATGTCTGCAACTAAAGGTATTGATATATTTTCTTTTATCTCTTTTAAGGTGTTTGCTGATTCTATGTCTGGTACGGAAACTCTGATTATTTCGCAACCTGCTTGTTCTAATCTGTGTATCTGTTCTATTGTCGCTTTTGCATCTTTTGTTAATGTGTTGCACATGCTTTGGATGCTTATAGGGGAGTTTCCCCCTACTGAAACATTTCCTATGTTAATCTGTTTTGTTTTTCTGCGTCCCAAATGAGAATCAGAAAATGGTTGTTTTTCTATATCCATATTTACATACCTTTAATTGCCTGGATAATATGTTTTTTTGTCAGGCCTACTTGTTCTTTCAGGATGCTTGTAGCTCCATGTTCTATAAAACTATCAGGAATGCCCATCCTTTTAATGTTTGATCTTATATTATTTTTTTCAAGTAATTCAAGAACTGCTGAGCCAAAGCCCCCTTCAAGGGTGTTTTCTTCTATCGTGATTATCTTTTTTGTTTTTCTTGCTAGGTTTAGAATTGTTTTTTCGTCGAGAGGTTTTATGAATCTGGGATTTAAAACACAAACTGATATGTTCTTTTTCTCTAGTTCGTCTGCTGCTGCTAATGCTTCATAAACAAGAGGGCCTGCTGCAATTATTAAAACGTCTTTGCCTTGTTTTAGTATTTCTGCTGTTGTTTCTATGTTTTTGTAATGGTTTTGTATCTCTATGCCAATGCCAGATCCTCTTGGATAACGTATTGCAACTGGGGAGTTCATATCTATAGCTGTCTTTAGCATATGTCCTAGTTCATTTTCGTCTTTTGGAGCCATTATCGTGATATTGGGTATTGTCCTTAGGAAACTTAGGTCTAAAATGCCATGGTGTGTCGGTCCGTCTTCTCCTACAAGCCCTGCCCTATCTACAGCAAAAACAACAGGGAGGTTTTGCAGGCATATGTCATGGACTATCTGATCATAGGCTCTTTGTAAGAATGTTGAGTAGATTGCAACTACTGGCTTAAATCCATTGGATGCTAAGCCCCCTGCAAATGTTACTGCGTGTTGTTCTGCAATGCCTACATCAAAAAACCGATCTGGGAAATTTTCCTTAAATTTCTCTAGGCCTGTTCCTGGTGCCATTGCTGCAGTTATTGCTAATATCTTGGGGTCTTCTTTTGCTAATTTTAACAATGCTTTAGAGAATGCATGGGTATATGTTATATTAGATGGGGATGTTATTTTTTTTCCATTGTCTATATTAAACTTGCTGATGCCATGGAATTTTACAACTTCTTCTTCAGCATAAGCATATCCTTTTCCTTTTTTGGTGATTAAGTGAACTAAAATCGGGCCTTTTATGTCTTTTATATTATGGAAGAGCCTGATTAACGAATCTAAGTCATGTCCATTAACAGGTCCAAAATATTTGAAGCCCATCTCCTTGAATAGTAATCCCGGACCTGACATTGCCCTTATTGAATCTTCTAATGAAGATGCCTTTTCTGCTGCTTTCTTGCTCAATTTCTTTAGGAATAGTTCTATCTTTTTTCTTGTCTGTTTGTATTTAGGATGAGTTATCATCTTACCTAAATAGGAAGATAGGGCTCCTACGTTTGGGCTTATTGACATCTTGTTATCATTTAGAACTACGATAAGATTAGATTTTAAGTGGCCTGCTTGGTTTAGACCTTCGAATGCCATTCCACCAGTCAATGCTCCATCTCCAACAACTGCTATAACCTTATGGCTGCTTTTTTTTAAGTCTCTTGCTTTTGCTATGCCTAGTGCTGCTGATATTGCTGTTGAGCTATGGCCTGTTCCGAATGCATCGAATTTGCTTTCTTTTATCTTGGGAAAACCGCTTATGCCCTTATATTGCCTTAATGTGTTAAATCGTTTTGCTCTTCCTGTCAATAATTTATGAGGGTAGCTTTGGTGGCCAACATCCCAGACTATCTTATCATCAGGGCAATTGAATGTATAATGCAATGCAATGCTTAATTCAACTACACCTAAGCTAGGTGCTAGATGACCGCCAGTATTTGCAGTAGTTGTTATGATTTTATGCCTTATTTCGCCTGCTAAAAGCTTAAGCTGCTGACTATTTAGAACTTTGATATCTTTTGGAGATTCAACCATATCTAAAAAATGCGTTGTTATATCCTGCATATTACCCCCATTGATTGTAATATACTAATATTTATAAAGGTTATTAAACAAAAAAATTAAGGGATTAGAATTCTAAGTATGGTGTTGTTTTGATGAGATTGGGATGAATTGGGTTATATTATTTTTTCTGACCCTGAGATCTAGATTGATTTTGAAAATTAGTTAAGTTATTAAACTTCAATCCCAATTGAAGCTATAAGAACGTATTTAAATATGCCAATATTCCTAAGAAGAGATGAATGAATATGATAAAGAAGATATTAACAAGCTTAATGTTGTTGAGTTTAATTTGTGTTGTTTTAGTTGGAGCTGAAACAAGAGGACAATCGCAGACAATTTCTACAAGTGTACTTGGACAATTATGTTCTGAAGATGGAGACTATATTTATAATGATGAAACAAAAGGTCCAACGTCTTGTTGTGCTGGTTTTGTTTCAGAATTGGTTACTGGAGCCCCGCAGGCAGTTGTAGGTAGATGCACTGCAAATTGTGTTGGTGAAAGAGAAAGTTTAGGTGCTGTAGTTCCTGGAAATGATATTCAATGCTGTTCTGGTTTATCACAATATATCCCTGAAGGTATTGTAGGAACAAGAGGGACATGTGTTCTAGGTGGTGAAAGTACTCCTGACCAGAGGGGTTCAACGTCAACCTGCCCTGAAAGTTGTGTATGTGATGAGGATAGTATATCTTGCCCAACTGAACAACAAACAACAATCACAACAGAGATTCAAAGAAATTCAGTTAGGAGTACTTCAACACAAGATACTAGTGGAACATCAACACAGGAAGAAGCCATTACAACTTCAACAGTATCTATATCAAAAACAGGGACAAGTAGTACATCTATACAAAGTGGAAATGTTGAAGTAGTCACATCTGAAAAAGTATCTGTTACAAATTCAAAACTTGAAATGCAGACATCTTCTGGTTCTACTAAAGAAATAAAAGTTATGCCTGAGGAAATTTCTGAGATTTTAGGGACAACATCTATTGAAACTACAGAATTAAAAGAAGAATCTGAAAATGTAGTTTATTCTATAACTGGAAGCAAAAAAGGAAAATTCTTATTTATGTTTCCAGTAAAAATGAAAGTTCAAGCAAGAATAAATGCAGAAACTGGCGAAGTTATTTCGTCAAAAAAACCTTGGTGGGCTTTTCTTGCTAAGGAATAATCTATAAATTAATTTTTAACAAAGTTAAGTTGGTCGAGAGTGCAACGTGGTCGAGCACTACAGTTCATGAAGTGAACTAATGGCAGAGAAAGACTATAATTATTTTTTGGAGTAAATCATATATTCAATTATTAAAGTAAGAACTGGAAATAAAATACTTAAGACAATTGAAGTATCCTTTCCAATACTTGTTGTTTGTAAAATAAAGAAGAGGATTAATCCTAATGTTATTATCTGTAATATTCCAAAGACGCAAAATAATTTTTGGTTTTTCATTCTTCAAAAAATCCCTTACCTATGATTATTCCAGCAGCAATTCCAACAAAAAATAATAGTAAAGGTCCTGGTTGATGTTTAGAAATTAATATCGCAGCTATTGCAATGGCAGGTGCAATTCCCGACATTGCTTTTTTTGGGATGGTCACATATTCTTTTTTTGATCTTTTATTTACTTTTGCCATTTTTCTTTGTTTTTTCCTCTAATTATCATATTGAATATTATCATTACTATAAATATCTTTCGAAGCCTAAAAATTGAACTTAACTGTGTTATATTACCATATAAATAAAAACTATTTTAAACAATAACGACTAATTAGTATTAATGATAAACATTGATGAAGTGACAATGGAGGATTTAGAAAAAGACCCTTGGTATAAAGGGCCTATTAGATATATTATGATGATATTTCTTTTATTAATAATAGTGATGTGGTATTTTCCAAAAGAGAGTATTAAACTTGATCCTGAACCTAGTTATATCCCTTTGGTTGAAGAGGTTTTGCCTACAGATTTAGGGATATATAACAAGAGTATAGAGATAAATAATAAAAATGATTTTTACGGGGTTATTAAACCTAGTGATCCTTTGATCAAGCAGACAGCAAATAAGATAGCTACAATGGCTTGTGATGGGAGCCAGGTGTGCCAGGCTAAAGCAATATATTATTTCATTAGAGACAATATTGAATATGTTAGTGACCCATTGAGATTTGAGTATGCTTCAGATCCATTGTCAACATTATATACTAGAGCAGGGGATTGTGATGACGGCACTACTGCACTGGCTAGTTTGCTTGGTGCTATTGGTCTGAATTATGAACTGGTTTTTGTGCCTAATCATGTTTTTTTAAGGGTTAAATTGAATGATGCTTTGAAACGGTATAAGATAGGTGAGTGGGTCTATCTAGATTGGACTTGTGAGAATTGTGAATTTGGGGAATTGCCCCTTTCTGATAAGAAGTATCTGAATAATTAAGTTGGTCTGAGAACCAAAACATTTAAATAACAGTTGTTATTTTTATAATACAGATGTCACAAAAAAAAGACAGAAGTAAGATATTATTTTTTAGAGAATCATCTTTTAAGGTAGCTGAACTTATTTTTAATTATCCTAATAAAACATTCCATATAAGAAAACTTGCCAAAGAAACAAAACAATCCACTACGGCAGTTATTAGCGCTATCAAGGACTTAAATAAATTTAAGATTGTTAGCTTAAACAAAACAGACCTAACAACCAATATAAAAGCAGATACTGGATCAGATGCTTATGGGTTTTACAAGAAAATCTTTAATCTTTATAGGCTTGAAAGGTACCTTATTATAGACAACCTTAAAGAAACGTTTCAAGCAGAAACAATAGTGCTATTTGGTTCATTTGCTAAGGGGGAGGATATAGAAGAAAGTGATATAGATATATTAATAATAACTAATCGTAAGGGAAATGAAGATATCGGTGATTTCCTAGGGGTTTGTGAGAAAGAATTAAACAGAAAAATAAACCTGCATATTTTACCATCCCTTGAAAAGAGTTCAAATGAATTTAAAAATGCTATAGCCAATGGGGTTGTTTTATATGGCTATCTTAAGGTGATATAATGATAAGCCAATTTGAAAACTACTTGAAAGTTGGGAAGGTTAAGATAAAATCTCCTGATTATGAGGAAGCAAATGCCCTTTTTGAACAATCTAAGGAAAGGATGGGATATATTAAACTAAAAGATATAAATCAAAAAACTGCAAAATTTGTTTTGCAGGATTCTTATGAAGCAGCCAGAGAAGCTGCACAGTCTCTTATGTCTATTCGTGGATTCAAACCTTATTCTCATGAAGCGACTATCAGTTTTATCAAAAAATTTTATAATGATAATTTCAGTGATGAAGAAATCCATAAATTTGACCATTTTAGGCAATTGAGAAACAACTCAGTTTATAAGGCAGTTCAGATCATGGAAGATGATGCTAAATCTTCTATCTTATTTGCTAAGAGTTTTATACAAAAAGTACAGCCTTTGCTAAGTGAAAAAGAGTAGGTTTTCTTGAGTTAAATGGTAATGAGCTTAATTCAGAGGGGAATTTAGGAAATGACCCCTTTCTGATAAGGGGTATATATAATATAGAGATATTATTTTCTGGAACATATATGCTTAAAAGTCAATATAATCACTACAGAAACGAAGTTTTTTTAAAGGGTCATAGTTTCTCAATAAAAGAGAGTTTAGGTGTATAATTTGGAAGAAGAAAAACAAAATATAGAGAATCCTGGTGATAAGCCAGAAGAGACTATTCAAAAAGATAATTCTAATCAGCCTGAGATAGATTTAATAGACAAAGAAGGGCATAAAGATAAACTAGATGTGTATGAAGAGAATTCAGAGCCTATCAAGGATGATGAGATAATTGTGGCTGAGGCTAATAATCCTGTTAATGAAGAAGTTAAAGGAAGTGGTGTTGAAGAACCAAAAGAAGAAGTTGAAGAGAAAGAAGAAGAACATGCTGAAAAAGTTGAAGAGAAAAAAGAAATGAGTGAAGCTCCAAAGGATGAAGAGAAAGCTAAATATAGTGAGCCTAAAGAACCACTTAAAAAAAGGATTATAGATTTTTATGATAAACAGTATAAGAAATTGATGATAATCCCATTATTGCTGTTTGTATTTGCTATTTTAGTAATAGGGATCCAAGTATCTCAAACTGGCAGTTTTATACACAAAGATGTTTCTTTGAAAGGTGGTGTTACGTTAACTATAACAAAAAATATTGAGATAGATATCTTATCTTTAGAAAGCTTGTTAGAATCAAAATTTCCGGATAATGATCTTTCAGTCAGGTCTATAAAGACCAGTGGTAAGCAAACTGGCGTTGTAATAGCAGCGGATATTGAAGGCACAAATAAACAAGAAGTGGATTCTTTTATGGATACAATTGAATCAGGTATAGGTGCTGAGTTGCTGGAAAAAGATTATAGTGTTGAGATTATGGGGAGTTCATTAGGGGCTAGTTTCTTTAAAGAAACAATCACTGCTTTGATAATTGCATTTATTTTGATGAGTATTGTTGTATTTGTTTATTTCAGAACATTTGTCCCTAGCTTAGCAGTTGTTCTTGCTGCTTTATCTGATATCATAGTTACTTTGGCAATAGTTAATCTGATGGGCATGAAACTAAGTACTGGTGGCATAGCTGCTTTCCTTATGTTGGTTGGTTATTCTGTTGATACAGACATGCTGCTTACTACAAGATTATTGAGAAGAAAAGGCGGAAGTGTATTTGATAGAGTGATTGGTTCTTTTAAAACTGGGATGATGATGACATTAACTACTATGGGCGCATTGATTGCAGGAATAGTGTTTGTGCAAGCTGGAGTCATAAGCCAGATCATGAAGATTGTACTTATAGGCTTGTTTGTTGATATGGTCAATACATGGATACAGAATGTTGGGATATTAAGGTATTATCTAGAGAAAAAGGCTAAAAAAGATGGTCAATAGAAAAGTTAAGAGAATATTTACAGATGTAAGGGTAATATTATTACTAGTTTTCTTAGCACTTGCTATTGTAGCTATACATCCAAATCCTTATAAGGGTGGGGTTGCGATAAGAACTGTTATTGCAAATTCTTCAGCTAACCTAGCAGGGATACAAAGTCCTAAGCCTACTTTGGCTCCGATGGGCAGAGAAGTGGTTGTTGCTATAAATAATAAGATTATAAGTGATGTTGAAAGTTACTCAGATGAAATCAGCAAGATAAAAGCAAATGTCAGTGTGCAAATAAGAACTGATGCTAATAATTATAGATTATTGACAAAAGAAAAAACAGAGATAATATTATTGAATGAGACTGAGATTATAACTGTAGAGGAAATTATTGAAGTTGAAGAAGTTATTGAGGGGGAAGTTGTAAAACAGAATAAGACAATAACAAAAAAAGTAGAGGTTCCTAAAACAGAAGTTATGAGTCTGGGTGTAGAGAATATAGGATTAAGAGTTTATGATGCTCCTAAAACAAATATAAGGAAAGGACTTGATCTACAAGGTGGGACAAGAGTATTGTTGCAGCCTGAAGATGAATTAGAGAATAATGATATAGAGAATTTAATAGCTGTAATGAAAGAAAGGCTTAATGTTTATGGTTTAAGTGATCTGGTAATCAGAGAAGCAGGCGATTTGTCTGGAAATCAGTATATCTTAGTTGAAATAGCAGGGGCTACTGAAGAAGAGGTAAAGAACTTACTTGCAAAACAAGGCAAATTTGAAGCAAAGATAAGTAATAATTCTGTGTTTAAAGGTGGAAATGATATCACTTATGTATGCAGGTCTGCTGATTGTTCTGGTATTGATCCATTTTATGGTTGTGGGCAAAGTGGAAACCAATGGTCATGCAGATTTAGGTTTTCAATCAGCTTATCAACAGAAGCTGCTCAAAGACAGGCAGACCTTACAAGCGAATTAAATGTACTTACAGAGGACAAAAATCAATATCTAAGTGAAGACTTAATCTTATATTTGGATGATACACAAGTTGATCTGTTAAGAATAGGTGCAGAATTAAAAGGAAAAGCTGAAACAAATATACAGATATCTGGTTCTGGTGTGGGTGTTTCAGAACAAGAAGCTGCTGTAAATTCATTACAAAACATGAAAAAGCTTCAGACAGTATTGATAACTGGTTCATTGCCATTTAAGCTAAATATAGTAAAAACAGACACTATATCCCCTTTATTAGGTGATGAGTTTGTGAAGAATGCTTTATTAGTAGGATTGATCGCTATTTTAACTGTGTCTATAATCATATTCATAAGATATAAGAAACTAGCAGTATCAATCCCAATTGTACTTGGGTCAATCTCAGAAGTTATCATATTATTAGGGGTTGCTGCACTTATAGGATGGAATCTAGATCTTGCAGCTATTGCAGGTATAATAATTGCAGTAGGAACTGGAGTAGATCATAAGATACTTATTACAGATGAAACATTAAAAGGGGAGACGCAAAAGATATTTAATTGGAAAGAAAGAATTAGGGGTGCTTTTTTTATAATAATGGGCGCTTATCTAACAACAACATTTGCAATGCTCCCTTTAATATTTGCAGGTGCTGGATTATTGAAAGGTTTTGCAATAATCACAATAATTGGAGTTTCAATATCTGTGTTTATAACACGACCAGCTTATGCTAAGGTTATCGAGATATTGTTGAATGATTGATTAGTTCTTTATTATATTAATCTAAAGCAAAATTTTATAAATAATATAGTTCTTTCTTCTTTATATGACAACTAAATTATGGGCTATTGGATTGATGGTGCTATGCACTGCTTTTACTTCTTTTGCTCAGGTGTTTTATAAGATGGGTGCTGATAAGCTAGTGTTTAGTTTTATGGAGATTATTACTAATGTGCCTTTAATCACAGGGATGGTATTATATGGGTTAGGGGCGATTATTATGATAGTTGCATTTAAGGGTGGTGAGGTGTCTGTGCTTTATCCTATTGTTGCTACAAGTTATATATGGGTTAGTCTGTTATCAGTTTATTTCTTTAATGAAAGTTTGAATTTGTTCAAGGTAATAGGGATATTTGTGATAATAAGCGGGGTAGTGCTTATCAGTATAGGTTCAAAGGAAAAAGAAACCTTAAAGCATGTTGATGTGGTTTAAATGGCAACTGAATTATGGGCGATTGGATTAGTATTGTTGGCTAGTTTAATAGGTTCATTTGGACCAATAATGCTGAAGAAGGCTTCTGGTAAGATATCTATTAGTATAAAGAGTTTAATAAAAAATTATTATCTTTTTTTAGGTATTTTATTTTATGCTATTGGAACTATATTGTTTGTGCCTGCTTTGAAGGGTGGAGAGCTATCTGTGCTTTACCCATTAGTTGCAATCACTTATGTATGGGTTAGTTTATGGTCTATAAAGATCTTGAAAGAAAAAATGAATAAGCAAAAATGGATAGGGGTTGCTTTAGTGATAATTGGAGTAGCTTTTATCGGGTTAGGGGCTTAAGATGGAAAAAACAGTAGTAATCTCACTTGGAGGATCAATCATATATCCTGATGAACCTGATTATAGTCTTATGGAAGAATTTAAGGGATTGATAAAAGAGTTTATTAATGAAAGTAATTTTATAATTTATTGTGGTGGTGGGAAATTAGCAAGAAACCTTCAGAAAGAGGCTTCTTCAAAAGGTGATGTTTCTCAAGAAGAACTGGATTGGATAGGTATTGAAGCTACAAGAAAGAATGCTGAAATGTTAAAGAAAGTATTTGGTGATATAGCTTCAGAAAAAATAATTATAGATCCAACTGAAGAGATAAATATAGAAAAGCCTGTTGTGATTGCTGCTGGTTGGAAACCCGGATGGTCAACTGATTATGATGCTGTACTTGTTGCAAGGAATATCGGTGCTAAAATGGTGATCAATATGAGCAATATAGACCATGTTTATGATTCTGATCCGAATAAAAATCCTGACGCTAAAGCTTTGAAATCGATTAACTGGGGAGAGTTTAGGAAGTTAGTTGGTGATTCGTGGGAGCCTGGATTGAATATGCCTTTTGATCCTATTGCTTCTAAAGAAGCTGAGAAGATTGGATTGAAGGTTGTGGTTATTGGTAAAAGTTTGGGGAATTTGAAGGATGTGTTAGAAGGTAAGGGGTTTGAAGGGACTGTGATTGAGTGAAGTTGATAGATAAATAAGTAAATATATTTAATAACGGAATAATTCTAATGGAAGATTGATAATAAATAATTCAAACTGATGGCTATCCCTGACCTAAAGGTCGGAGTATTTGCCGTCGGTTTGAATTCTTAGAAATTTCGCACTGAAGTGAGGGGTATTATACCCAGTGAAAATTTCTTACGAAATTTCCAATAAACTAAGATATCCAATAAAAAATTGTTAATAAAGAAATTAAAAATATCAATAATAAAATAAGGCATAAATGATAAAAAAATGAACATAGAAAACTAATTAATAATAAGATTCAATAATAAAAAAATTAATTATTAAGAAATACTAAGGGGATAATTCTAATAAAAAAGATTACTAATAAATAATGAAGGGATAATGATAAAAATCAATAAAGAATAAATCTAATAAAAAAAGAATTATTAATAATGAATAAGAAAATAATAAAATTTTGATAAATAATAAAGAAGTAAAGACTAAATAAAAAAATAAATAATAGTCTTAAGATAATCTTTTTGCTGCTTTCCTGACTATCTTTTTTCCTCTTTTCTGAGCTACTTTTATCTTTTTAGTCGCTTTTGATACTGCTTTTTTTGCTTTTGTTTTTGCTTTAGAAACTGTGTTTCTGGCTGCTTTCTTTCCCTTGCTTACAAGAGGTTTTGCTTTTTTTGTCTGTTTCTTCAATTCTGACTTAATTATCTTCTGTATTCTGTTTTTTTCCCTCATCGCTTCATCGGATAGTTTCTTGATCAAGCTTTTTGCATCTTTTGTATTGATTAGACCTTGTTTTTTTATGTCTTTCAACAACTTGTCTGCTTTTTCTACAGCAAAGCTTGCTGTACCTACTGCTGTTAACAAACCTTTTTTTAGTATATCTGCCATTTAATTCACCTCTTATTTACCTTCGTTTTTTATTGAAAAAAATAATAATAAGATAAAAAATAATGCAAAGATAAAGGAAAGTACAGATGCTATAGAATATCCATAAAGGATGGGTTTTCCAATAGGTGCTAATAATGCACCTGCGATTATCAGAGCTGCTATGATCATGCCGTATGTTAACCTATTGCTTGAAGTGTCTATGTCTTTTCCCAATCTTTTGACATCTGTATCTTCAACATCAATCTTTATCGTGCCTTTTTGTATCCTTCTGAATGTATTGTTGATCTGATCAGGGAGATCCTTAAAGAATCTGCGATACTTAATCAGGCTCCTTACTAAATCTTTAGACATATTTGATATTATGACGTCTTTCTTTATCAATTTTTCTAAAAAAGGCTTTGCGCTATCTACAAATTTGAATTTTGGGGCATACTCAAGACCTACCCCTTCTATCTCTAATATAGTCTTTCCAAATAAAACAAAATCCAGTGGAAGTTTTACATGGTGTTTTAAGGCAATATCAAGTACATCTTCCAGTACATAACTTACCTTAACCTTATCTAATGAGCTCCCCTGCAAAGGATCTATGACTTCAATTATATCTGCCTTAAAATCCTCAATTTTAGTCTGTTTTTCACTTATCAACCCCATATCAAGAAAAGAATCTATTATAGAATCAAGATCTTCTTCTACTATACCATAGAATAGTTCTATCGATTTGTTCTTTAGTTTTTTAGTGAAGTGGCCTATGATTCCAAAATCAACCAAGCCAATCTTATTGTTCTTTAATACCAAGATATTTCCTGGGTGGGGGTCTGCATGGAAAATACCATGGATAAAAACCTGTGTAAGTATTGAATTGAAACCGTTTTTTATGATCTGATTTACATCATACCCTTTTTTTCCATTAAGCTTATTTAATTTATGTAATTCTACTCCATCTATAAATTCTGTAGTCAATACTTTCTTTGTAGAATATTTATCATATACTTTAGGTATTTTTAATACATCTGAGTTTTTGAAGTTTTTATAGAATAATTTTTGATTTTTTGATTCTACCCTGAAATCAAGCTCCTGTTTTGTCCATCTCCTGAATTCCTGAATAATATTAGTCGGTTTGAAACTTTTTAGGGTTTTTGAGTGTTTTTCTAATATTCTAGCTATGTAAAACATCACTTCTAGATCTGTACTCATTATCTCTTTTATGTCCGGACGCTGGACCTTTACTGCTACGATTGTGCCATTATGCAACTTTGCCTTGTGGACCTGAGATATTGAGGCTGATGCAACTGGTTTCTCGCTGAATTCCCTAAATAATTTATCTATCGGTGTTTTAAACTCTTTTTTTATTATCTCTTCAACTTTTTTATATGGGAATGGAGGTACATTATCCTGCAGGCTCCCTAATTCTCTCACATATTCTTTAGGCACCAGATCGGGTCTTAGACTTAGAATCTGCCCAAATTTTATGAATGTAGGGCCTAACTCTTCAAATGCTTTTCTTAGTCTTTCGGGGGGTGCCCTTTTAGATATCGATTTTCCATGCCTTTTTATCTTCACCTTATCTAATAAATGACCAAAGCCATGTTTTGTAAGAATTAATATTATCTTATTGAATCTTGTAAGATCTCTTATGTCTTTTTTTGGATCTAATTTCATAATCATATTTTTGTTTATTGAGTATATAAACGTTTTGATAAAGACACCGAGTGTTTACTTGAGTATCAAAAGATCTTAGAAATTAGAATTGTTAAACCTCTTGAACCATAAAGCTTTTATATGACTTGGATTTTTTATTTTAACATGAAGGAAGTATATGAAGTCAGAATACATGGAAGAGGTGGGCAAGGAGCTAAGACTGCTTCTCAATTTATAGCTGAGGCTGCTCTTGGAGAAGGCAAGCAGATACAATCATTTCCAGAGTATGGACCTGAAAGAGCTGGAGCCCCTGTTAAAGCATATACTCGAATTTCTGATAAGCCTATAACTACATATGCACCAGTTGTTAATCCTGACATTGTAATTGTTATTGATCCTACTTTGATGGTTTCTGTTGATGTTACTGAAGGCCTTAATGATGATGGTATCTTGATGGTGAATACGCCTAAGGATGCCGAGGATATTAAGAAAGATACTGGATTCAAAGGGAAAGTATATACTATAAATGCTACTAAGATAGCAATCGATACTGTTGGAAAAAATTTACCTAATACACCAATGTTAGGTTCTTTTGTAAAGGTTTCTGGAGTAATTCCGATTGAATCTATTAAAGATTCTATTAAGAGTAAATTCCTGAAAAAATTAGGAGAAGAAAAAACTCAAGCTACTATAAAAGGTGTTGAGTTAGCTTATGATGGTGTTAAAGAATGACGTTAAAGTCTAATAAGGAGATTCCAATTGGCGGGCTAATAGATGAAGCAGGCTCGTCTAAGAAATTCAAGACCGGAGATTGGAAAAGCTTTAGACCTATTACTGATTTTTCAAAATGTATAAATTGCATGATGTGTGTTTGTTGGTGTCCTGATGATTGTATTCCTACAGAAGGGAATGGTAATGATATTAAAAGAAAGGAAACTGATTTTTCAGTCTGTAAAGGTTGCGGGATATGTGCTAATGTATGTCCTGTGAAGTGTATAAAGATGGAAGAAGAGGCAAAATTTTTAAAATGATTTTAAGTAATCATTTTAAAACCGTCAAATTTGAAAGAAATTTGAAGTTTATAGAATGAAAGTTAAAGCATTAACTGGTACGGGGGCTGGAGCCGAGGCAATGAGGCAGATTAATCCAGACGTAGTTCCAGCTTATCCAATTACACCCCAGACTGCAATTATGCAGAAGTTTTCTACTTTTGTCGCTGATGGTATTGTTGATACTGAATTGATAAGGGTTGAATCTGAGCATAGTGCAATGAGCTGTGCTGTAGGTGCATCAGCTGCTGGTGCAAGAGTTATGACTGCTACTGCATCTGCCGGACTAGCTTTGATGTGGGAGATTGTAGGTGTTGCTTCTGGTCTAAGATTGCCAATAATAATGGCTGTTGTTAACCGTGCACTTTCTGCTCCAATAAATATTCATTGTGATCATTCTGATGCTATGGGGGCCAGAGATTTAGGATGGATACAGATTTATTCTGAAAGTGCCCAAGAAGTTTATGAGAATATGTTAATAGCTACCAGATTAGCTGAGAAAAAGTTGTTACCAGTTATGGTATGTCAAGATGGTTTTATCACTTCACATGGTGTGGAGAATGTTGAGATTTTTGATGATGATAAGGTAAAAAGTTTTGTTGGTGAGCATAAGTATCCACATGCTTTACTAGATATTAAAAAGCCAGTTACACATGGCCCATTACAATTGCAAGATTATTATTTTGAGACCAGAAGCCAGCAGATACCTGTAATGGAAGAATCTATCAAGGATTATCTTAAGATCGGAGAAGAACTTTCAAAGATAACTGGAAGAGAATACAAGTTATTTGATAAGTATAATATGGATGATGCTGATGTTGTTATCGTCACTATGAATTCAACTGCAGGCACTACTAAGACTGCAATCAATAGGTTACGTTCAGAAGGCAAGAAAGTTGGTTTGCTTAAGTTGAGATTATTCAGACCATTCCCTTACAAAGAAGTTGCTGAGGCTTTGAAAAATGTCAAACAAATAATTGTTTTAGATAGGTCTGTTTCGTTTGGTGCAAATCCGCCTTTATTGGGAGAGGTCAAGAATGCATTATTTGATGTTAAATATGAAGGATTATTACATTCAGGTGTGTTTGGGCTAGGTGGAAGAAACATATTTATCGAAGATATTGAAGATTTGTTTAATAAAGCTTTAGATGGGAAATTAGAAAAAAGCTTTTATGTGGGTTTGAGAGAATGAATTACAAACAATTAGCAGAAAAGATGAGAAACCAGCAGAAATTTGTTCCCGGACATAGGAGTTGCTCTGGATGTGGATTTCCACAGATAGTCAGGTCAGTTCTTGCTGCAACTGATAAACCAGTAGTTGCTTCATGTGCTACTGGATGTCTTGAGGTAACATCAACAATATATCCATTTACTTCATGGAATATCCCATTTATACATAGTGCTTTTGAGAATTCAGCTGCAACAATATCTGGTGTTGAGAGTGCTTTCCAAGCATTGCATAAAAAAGGCAAGGTAAAGGAAGATATTAAATTTGTTGCATTTGGCGGAGATGGTGGAACATATGATATAGGGTTCCAGTCATTGTCTGGTGCTTTAGAAAGAGGGCATGATTTCCTCTATGTATGCTATGATAATAATGCTTATATGAATACTGGAATACAAAGAAGTTCTGCTACACCATATGGAGCTTCAACTACAACTGCTCCTGCTGGAAAGGTGCATCAAGGAAAGGAAGAGTTTAGAAAGGATTTAGCAAAAGTATGTGTTGCGCATAATATTCCTTATGTTGCTCAAGCTTCTGTTTCAAATTTAATGGATTTAACTGCAAAAGCTGAGAAGGCTTTCTCAATAAAAGGTCCTAAGTTTTTATTGGTCTTGCAACCATGTACATTAGGATGGAAATATCCCCCTGCAAAAACAATAGAGCTTGCTAAATTAGCAGTTGAAACTAAGTTTTGGCCATTATATGAAGTTGAGAACGGGAAGTATAAATTAACTTATAAGCCTTCAAAAGATGTTCCAGTAATAGATTATCTTAAAGCACAAGGAAGATTTAAACATCTGCTTAAACCAGA
>CAZTWQ010000004.1:451-5610 GCA_964618315.1 uncultured Methanosarcinales archaeon | reverse complement strand
CATTTTATTGGTAAGGGTATGTGGGTTTATAAATCTTACTTGGATTTTAAATTATTTGCATTAAAAATACCATAATATTACCTATAAATAGATTTTGACCGAAAATAATAAGAATAATCATCAATTATAGTACTATATGAAGAGTAATCATGTTTTTGCTTTTATATTGATAGTCATAGGTATGATTTTCCTACTTGATTCCTTGGAGATAATAGCAGGTATATCTAAGATGTGGCCCATATTTGTTTTTTTGCTGGGTCTGGGGTTTTTGATGTTATTTTATCCAGAAAAGAACAAAAAAAGGAATGCTTTACAATTAGGAATTGCAACTGGTCTGATTTTATTGAGTATTTTATTCTTTTACCTAAACTTTACAGCATGGGTTAAATTAGCTAAATTATGGCCAATATTCCTGATTATAGTGGGATTGTCTATAGGGATATGTTATTTTACCCTAAAAAGAGTAATCTTTTTATATACCGGTTTGATACTGATTATGTTGGGTATAGTGTTTTATTTGGTATTTGCGATATCAACAAGGCTATGGCCTGTTTCATTGATATTAGTAGGGCTAAGTTTTATCTTTTTAGAGGACGTGAAAAAATGAAAATATATATGATAAGTCCCACACAAGAAATGAGTTTTTGGGGATTTGAAAAAGCTGTTGCATGGCAAGGATATCAAATTAATTTCATGCCACTAGGGATAATAACAGTTGCAGCTATAGCTGAAACTATGGGACATGAAGTAATTGTAAGAGATGCAAGATTTCAGGATATTGATTATGATACGGATGCAGATATGGTATGTGTTTCATTCTATAATGTACAAAAGGATGAGGCTTTTAGAATAGCAAAAGAATTTAAGAAAAAAGGGAAGTATATAGTATTTGGGGGAGCTTATCCTCTTTCTTCGCAAGAAGAATGCAAAAAATATGCGGATACACTAATATTAGGTGAAGGGGAGGAATCATTCAGATTATTCTTAGAAGATTTTGAGAAAAAGGAAGCAAAAGAAACATATGAATCTACAAAAATCGATATGCATAAATCACCCATACCTGCTTATCACTTATTAGACCTAAAAAAATATAGAAATGCTGGAATAAACTTCTCTCGTGGATGCCCTTTCAATTGTGAATTCTGTGATATTAAAGAAGAATGGTTTAATGGAAGAATTCCAAGAACAAAAAAACCAGAGCAAGTTCTCAAAGAATTGGAAATGCTTAAGAAATATAAAGTTAAAAATGTATTTTTTCATGATGATAACTTTATCGCTATCCCACATAAGACAAAAGAGCTATTAAGGGCAATTATAAGATGGCAAAAAGAAAACAATTATCATTTTGATTTTGGGGCAGAAGCAAGTTTGAATATAGCACATGATGAAGAACTTCTGGATCTTTTTAAAAAATCTAATTTTGCTTCATTATTTGTTGGAATAGAAACACCCAATATAGAAAGCTTAAAGATAACAAACAAAAATCAAAATACAATAAAAAACATATTTGATGATATCATTAATATACAGAAGAAAGGCATAACTCTTTCGGCAGGAATGATAACTGGATTTGATGGAGATAGGCGTGATATATTTGAAAAGATGTATAATTTTATACAAAAGACAGGTATAACTATTACTTCATTAGGTCCGTTGGTTATTTTCCCAAAAACTCCGCTCGAAACAAGAATGAAAAAAGAAGGTAGGCTTCTTGACAAAGAAACTTATCATCCTGCATTTATGCATGAAAAACATAAAGAAGTGACTGTTAATTATATACCGAAACATATGACTGGTAAAGAACTTGTTCAAGGAACCAACTGGGTCTTGAAAAAGATCTATTCCCATAAAGGATATGGTGAAAGGTTTTTGAACCAAATAAGTAATATGAAAGAAGATTATATCAACACTTTAATACAAGGAAAATCAGATGTAACCACTGTAAGCTTTACTACAAAAATAAAATTTATCAAAGATATATTCTTTGGTTCTCCGACAAAATTTTATTATAATACACTCCTTTTATTTAAGGTTGTAATATTAAATTATAGATTATTGCCCCTCTTCTTTAAAAATCTTGCAATGCATGATCATGTTTATTCATATTACAAAAAGATAATAGGTGATCCTGATAAAGTAGGTAAATGCCCTGTTAAGTTGAATGATGATGAGAAATGCTCTATCGCTGTCTCTAAGCTAAGCAAGATAGTTGAAGAGATGCCAAATCCTGCTGAGCCTATAGATAAGAACATCAATATGCTTTGTGATATGCTAGAAGATATAGGAAAATGCATCACTAAAGAGAATATAATCAAGCTGAAAGATGGGTGTGTATCCAGATTAAAAAAGATAAAGTCATTGAATCTTGGTGAGTCTATCAAAGAAAAACAATTACTAAAAGAGGATCTGAATAAGCTTTTGACTGTTGTTAAATATTGTAGTTGAGTTACATCAATAAGACTTAAGAAGTCTCTTTTTCTATCCATTGATAATATTCTTTATTTGCTTCTACTTTTATTTTCATAATACAAGGAATTTCGTAAGAATGTATCTTCTTAACCTCTTTTTCTATCTCTTCATAGTGTTTTTTATTGGTCTTTGCTAAGAGTACTATCTCATTGTCTTCTTTGATCTTGTCTTTCCAGCGATACATGCTTTCTATCGGAAAGATATTTGCGCAGGCTATTAGCCGTTTCTCTAGTAATTGTTTAGATATCTTCTTTGCTTCTGCTTTGTCTTTGCAGGTTATGTAGATTAGTATCATAATTACCCATAATATCATTAAATTTAAATACATTACTATAATCTTAGATAATATGCATAATAAGTATATATTTTCAAATATTGTTGGTGTGTTTGTATTTAGTGAACACTTTAAACTATTAGATAAAAAGATGTTTAGTAATAGTGAACAATATGCTGATAAAGAAAATATTGAGAAAGAATTCTCTAAAAAATATAAGAATTTGAAGAAGCCTTCTGGAAAAGAATTGGAGAATATCCTTGTTTTTTTGAAAGATGAACAGTTTTTTGACGGCTTTTATGCTATGAATATGGAACTTACTAAGAAATTGATCAAAGATTCTGTCAAAGATGATTTATTGATCATACAAACAATAAGCAGTATCAGAGAGATAGACAGGATTGTCAATATAATGATTAAAAGACTGAGGGAATGGTATGCACTCCATAATCCTGAGTTTGAGCATTCTATCAAAGACCAAGAAAAGTTTGTTGAACTTGTGATTAATAAAGATAAGAAAGAATTGTTGGGCAAGCTTGATGTTGATATCGAGGATTCTATGGGTGCTGAATTTACTAAAGATAACTTAGAGCCGATAATTAATCTGGCTAAAGAAGTTAATGGGTTTTATTCTTTAAAGAAAAAACAAGTTGAGTATCTGGATGGCTTGATGAAAAAAGTTTGCCCTAATATGCTTGCTATAACTGGAAGTTTGATTGGTGCTAAATTAATGGATCAGGCTGGTGGTTTGAAGAATCTTATGGAGTTTCCTGCTTCTACAATACAATTATTAGGAGCTGAAAAGGCGCTTTTTAGGCATATGAAGACCGGTGCCAAGTCACCTAAGTTTGGATTTTTGCATGAACATCCTTTGATAAGCCAAAATCCTAAACAGATACAAGGGAAGATTGCCCGTACACTTGCTGATAAGATATGTTTAGCTGTTAAGGTTGATTATTTTAAAGGTGAGTTTATTGGAGATAAATTGTTGAAAAAGATTGAGGATAAGTTTAAATGATCAAACCAAGCAAGGTATTTGAGGTCTATACAGACTATAGAAAAAGATTATATACTGTTAATTTAATTCCTGGTTCGAAAGTATATGATGAGAAACTAGTTAATGAGAAAGGTATTGAATATAGGGAATGGAATGCTCGTAAGTCTAAATTAGCTGCTAGTATTTTAAAAGGATGTAATAATATATTTATCCGGAAGAATGATGTTGTACTTTATCTGGGATGTTCTTATGGAACTACACCATCACATGTTGCCGATATTGTTGGTGAGGGGGGATTTGTCTTTGCTCTTGATTTTGCTCCCCGTGTAATGAGGGATATGGTCTTTGTTGCTGAGGAGAGGCAGAATATTGCACCTATATTAGGTGATGCTAATCAACCATTAAGTTATGTTGATAAAGTTTCTTCTGTTGATGTTGTTTATCAGGATATTGCTCAGCGTAATCAGGTTGATATCTTTATTAAGAATGTTAATATGTTTTTGAAGAATGATGGGTATGCTTTGCTTGCTTTGAAAGCTAGAAGTATTGATGTTACTCGTAAGCCAAAAGGGATATTTGGTGAGGTTAAGGAAGCGCTTTCTAAGGAATTGGTTATTATTGATTCTAAGGATTTAGATCCATATGAAAAAGATCATATGATGTTTATTTGTAAGAAGAAGTGAGTTGGTTCTTTTATTTAGCTAATTGTCTTTTTGCCCGATTGTGGGCTCTGTATATTCCCTGTACAACTGGATTTTTAACACAACCGCCTGCCCTTTCCTGATCTATCAATGGTTCACTACAGATTGAACATCTAGCACAGCGTTCTTTATATTCCATGTCAGGTCCTAAATTTTTTATATCATTAGGTAGATTAGTATTTGCCATTGATTCACGACCATAGCTCCCATATCTTACTCCGCTGCCATTTCGTCTATTGGATCCAAGTGCCTGAAGAATATGATAATTACCTTCTACAGGTTCTCCAGAAGCTGTTGCTGTTGTTAGGTTTGATGCTATGACTAATGGGGAATGGGTGATTAATCCCCTTTCTTTTGCCCCTTGGATTACATTATATGCTTGTTTTGAGGTAGCCCAATGAAGTATATGGCTGTTTGGGCAATCGTTTTTTGTTCCCCTCCCAAGGCCTTTTGTTACAGCTGGGATCCCATTTGAATTATGATAAAAGTCAGCAAAAGGCGCTAAAGCCATTATTACTGTTTCTGAAAGTGCGTAATCTTCCATAACCATATCTATCTGTTCTTGACGTTCTGCTTCATCATTTGAATAGCCAATAGATCCATTGAAATCAGGATTGAATCTAGCACCCCACCCATTTTGTACGCCTTCGAAAAAAGAGAACCTAAAACCAACCATAAATTCAGGTCTTCCATTTGAAACAGCATAGTTCCTTATATT
>CAZTWQ010000004.1:0-441 GCA_964618315.1 uncultured Methanosarcinales archaeon | reverse complement strand
TTGGAGAGAGGCAAAACTTCCGTCAGAACGAGAACATGTAATTCCATATATTTTGAAAAACATTAATTATTGGTGCTAATTTTTCCTGAGCTTCCTGATAATTTGTAGCACCCCTTACCAGATGAAGGGCCCAATCTGCAAGCCCATAACCATGACATAGTTTTATATCCACTCCATCGTATCCTGCATCTACAGCCAGATAACCTGAACTGGTTATATCATCTAATACTTGATTAATTTGAGTTCTTGTTGGTGGATTTGCACCTCTTCCGAAAACATCTCTGAAAGTTAATGGCTGTTGAGCACACCAGCCTGCATGAGTTAATTGTATCATCAATTTTTGATCGCTTACTGCAGCATAATGCCTGTGTGTTTCTACTAATTTTTTATGATAAGGTAATGTTCTTTGATTTAATTGGATGCCCCTTTTTCTCCCCATAT
>CAZTWQ010000003.1:0-99726 GCA_964618315.1 uncultured Methanosarcinales archaeon | reverse complement strand
ACCTGTCTATGTTATCGACTTTAGCAACTACTTTGCCTTCAATGATATCCCCTCCGATAAGCTCCCAATTATCATCAAGCATACCATACATCTTGAGGCTTTCTTCATCTATGTTAGGGATCTTATTGTATGGTATGGACAGTTCTACATCTATATTGAACACTTTACTGACATTTATTATCAAAGGGACGCTTACGCTCATCAGGAACGCATTTTTAGGTTCAGGGATGCTTTCTTTGGATCTTATGATCTTTGCAGTGAATCTGTCTTTACCATAAAATTCAACAGAATGATTTCCATTGGAGAGAATACGGTCTGTATCTATGGTCGCTTTGGCTTCTTTAGTGTAGTAATCGATCCATTCTATGCTTAGATTATCATAAGCCCTTCTTACATCACTTGAGATCTCGCCTAATTCAGCTATACTTCCTGTTAACTTGAGCTTTTCAGTACTGCAAGATGGATTACATCTCATAATCTTAACATCAGTGTATGTTTCTGGGATGTTAAACTTAAGCTCTACACTAGCGCCTTTACATCTCATGATAGAAAAAGGTTCAAGTATTATTTCATACCCTCTTGGAATTTTTTCATCAGCTAAAGGCAGGCTTTCAATGGTATTGTTCCTGCAATTCCAGTTATTGGTCTGCACTCTCCATGGCATGATCGCAGAAGATAGACTAAAATAGTCTATCTTTCCAGGTGAAAGCATCTCGCTTTTGGTTATAGTTATCATCTCTACAGGGGGTATCGTAGGCTTCATAGGATTAGGATTTATAGGGGAATAGCTTGTTGGAGGAGGGCTGCTTCCAATATAATAGCAATCTTTAGTATCTATGGCGCAGGCGCTGGTGCAGCTTAATGAACCTCCATCATAACCTTTGCTTGTACAGCTTGCTCCTCCAAAATCAGTGCCATCACAATCTTCTCCTGACTCTTTGATGTTATTTCCGCAGGATGTTGAGGCTGATATGGTGAAGTTATAGTATGCGGTCAGGTTACTTCCACTTGAGTTGCCTAATACATTCCCATCAGAATCTGTCAATGAGACAATGGCTCTGTATGTTCCTTGTGTACTGCCTGAACTGTCCCAGCCTAATGGGTTCCAGATAGTGTCCAGACCTATCACTCCACCGGGATTTACCTGCCTTGTTGTTCCTGTGTCTGTATCGTTTACAACTGTCTCGACAAACTGCCATGTTTGCTGAATTGTGTTGTATCTTTCGACATACATCAGGAAGTTGAAATATATTGTCTGGACCCAGTTGTTTACTATCTTAGACTGGTCTTCTTCTGGGGTTGTCTTTGTTTCATTTGTGCAATCATTGTCATAGTTATCTACATTTCCATCACAATCATTATCAATACCATCGAAGCATGATGTTTCAGTAAAAATTGTTTGTATGCAGCTTCCAGCATCATTACATGTCTGACAGACTCCACAAGAAAGACCTTCAGCAGCATAACCATCTATAGGGCATACTGCGCTAGAGCCGGTGCATGTTTCTGTTATGTCGCAGGTTCCTGTGCTGGCTCTACATGTTGTTGCTGCGCTTTCGTATACGTCTGCCGGACAGTCATTGTTTGAACCATCGCATGATTCTGCAATGTCGCAGATGTCTGATGCGGCTCTGCATTCTGCGGAGGACTTTGCGTCTGCTGGGCAGTCATTGTTTACTCCATCACAATCATCTGCAATGTCGCAGGTTCCTGCTGAGGCTCTGCATTCTGCGGAGGACTTTGCGTCTGCTGGACAATCTAAACTACTCCCTGTGCAAGTCTCAGCAGTATCGCATGTCCCTGCTGAAGCTCTACAGACAGAAGTCAAATATGAGATTGTTCCTGTACCCCCATTACATGAACCACAATCATGACTTGAACCTGGATAAATTGCTACATTTGAATCATCACAATCAAAACCAGAATTTGAACAATCTGCCCCATTACTTATACCATAACCATCTGAATCAGAGTCAGTACAATTAGTATAAGTTACATTAATAACTGGGAGACTAGAACCTCCACTATTCTCCTGGTCATTAAGATAAAAACGATCAGAAGCACTTCCTAATGGCAACCCACTACTATCAAAATGACCAATAATAGGTCCAACAGGGTTATCTGGATCTGCAAATCTAAAAGTAAAATTAGAATTACTATTATCAATAGATTGCTGAAATTGAGTTGTAACATCAAAACAAGTTATTTCATTGAGTGTGGTGCTTGACATAGTTTCTGTTGTTTCAGTCAAAGGAGTCATATCTGCAAGTAAATTAAGCCCACTTTCTTCAGTCCAAACTTCATCATTAATATACCAAACTGTAACGTCATTATCTGGAGAACCCTGTTTAATATAAATTGGAGAACAAAATTCTGCTTGGGTGATTGTTGTATCTGCAGGAATCGAAGTAATATCCCATTTCAATTGAGAACCATAATTTGCACCCATCTCATCATTATAATAAACACTATCAGAAGAACTAAGCTGAATTTTTGCAGCAGTACTTAACTGAATAAATAATATAAAGTAAAAAAAACCAATTAACCACTTCCACTTCATCAACGTTGTTATTTTTATTTTCATCTCAATCTCATTATGAAATTTATATTAAAAAGATAATTACTTCTTTAAAAAGTTATGCAAATAAATTTATAAATTCCCTTAATCAAGAACCACCAGTCACCGCCCCTTTCAGTTGTTATAGACTGGTGGAAAGAGGAATTTTATTCATATATATTTTTTGTGTCCTTAATCTTCTACTACTAATTCTTGTTGTGAATTTAAAGGAAAATCATTTATCTTAATTACCCTTACTTCTTGTTTATTCTTACCCCCTTCCAGAACAAATTTATAATGTATTGCTTATATATCCCATATCTCCTTATGTACAAGCAGATGCATAGGGGAGTGCGAACAAGAATAAAATCAAAATTTTTTTATTTTCATCATTACATTCAATTTAAGATACTTTCTTTTGATATTATGGGATGGATATTCTCTTTTGTTATTTTTTTATAGTTTTTGATTATAAATGATTCTTTTCTTTGTCATAAACATAATTTTTTAATAAAACATAATTAAATAATGCTAAAAACTTAAACAAAATTGAGATTTGTTTATTTCCCCCTTCTCCTTTCTTCATATATCCCGTATAATCTTAATTCTTTTGCCCTCCTATTTTCTTGTTGTGGGTTTAAAGGGACATCATTTATTTTTATTACTCTCCCTGTTCTTTTATTACCACCACCTTCATAACTACAATTCATTTCCAAATGATTGGCTCCAATAGGTAGATCAGAAATTCTTAATTCAATTTCTCTAAGAACACCATTACCTGATCCAGTTGCTGTTGGGTCAGTAGAACCATGAGGCCCACAAACAAGATAATATACTCCTCTATCTTTCCTTAAATGGACCCTATTATCATATGTTTTTGGAAAATCAGTAGGGGTTTTTGGTTTTCTATAAGTAAAAAGTATGTTTCCGTTTAATGTTATATCAACTTGTTCAACAGGGGGGTTTCCATCAAAAAGATATCTAATTCTAATAATATCTCTTTGCCGATATTCGTTTCTTTGAAAGATATTATTCCACCATATTGTAATTTCAGAGTCAGACTTACCTGTAATCTTTCCTGCGTTATCAAATGCAGGAGTTATTTGTAGTTGATATGCTTTTTTTAATCTATTACCTATTACTCCAGTTATTGAGATAAAAGTAAGGGCAGCTATTGATGCTATTGTTCCCAGCCTTCTCCAATTATAACTACTACTATTTTCTTCCTCAGTCCCTTCAATGGCTACACCCTTATCCATATCTAAACTGATAGGCATAGGCAAATTGTCAGCCAAAGAAACAACTCTTTCTAAACCCCCTCCATCGACACTTACTATTTCAGTAACATCTTCATGTCTAATTCCTCCTCCCTCGTCAATTAAATCGAGTGGGGCAGGTAAATCCACACTTTTTCTAGAACTATGGATTGTGTAATTTCTATTTAGCATATGCCCTAAACTATCAAATCTTCTTACTATAGCCTCATACATGAGCCCTATACTATGCCCATGATTAGCTGCCCTTATAATTCCAGTTTTATCAGCCATTTTATCAAATACACATATAAAACAATATATATCATAGTATTTATAAATGTTTCTATTTTGTTATTACTTGTTAGTTACTATTTTGATAGGATGTTTTGGGTAGTAATTTATTATACAATTCGGATCCATTGAATGGTTGGCTAAATATTCTAATAAATAGATTAATTCATTTAAGACTTTATGATCCTGTTTAAGGCAATAATAGTTAATCAATTGAGTAGGTAGTTGATTCTTTTTGTCCTATGGGTGGTATTTTAGTTTTTCTGGGAGTTATACAACAAAGGAATTTCGTTTAAATCTTTATTGTTAGTCACTAAAAGGTAGTTATTAAGAGAAAAATTTAAATATAACTTCATGTTTTTATAGAAAAATGAGGCATAAACATGAATAGGAGAATATTTCTACAGGGGGGAATACTTGTCGGAGGAGTTTTGGCGTTAGGTCGACTTGGAGGTTTTTTTTACAGTAATTCAGGAGATCGCTCCCATATTAAGGCTCAATCTAGAGATCTATTGCGACTCATCAAAGAAATCTCTCAATATGATTGTATTCATTTTGGGGAGGGGCATCCTAATAAAGAATATCGTCAGGGTAAAATAGGGGGATCTTCTACTATTGATGATTTTGTTGATTTAATCTTACCTTTATTATCTAATGTTAATCTTATTAGTTCACCATATCCACTTCTTAGGACAGAATATCTACCAGGAGAGGTAGATGTAAGTGGCAAAGTCTTTATAGGGGATGAAGAATTAACAAACCTAGACTCTACTGGGGATATTAACCCTACAGAAACTCCAGTTACCCATAGAGAGATTTCTTCACGCGGAGTATATTTAGAAAAAAGTACAAAAAAAATTGTTAGGGTAGGTCATAATTTAGATTATGTTGTAAGGGGTCTTCAAGTTCCAGTAGAGCACTTGCAAGCATTAGAAAAAAGCACAGGCATAGATGAAGCAAGGACCTTAGGTTTATCTGAGGGTCAAATAAAACATTTCAGAAACTCAGGAGAACTCCATGATGCTATTATGAACATTACTATTAGGGATTATTATCTAAATATCCTAAGGTCTGATATGCAACTAGGGGGTAGGTTAATTATCTATGGTGGGGCTGCCCATAATGATTATGATGAAGGAGTTAATCTCCTAGGGGTACAGGAGCTAGGAATTGCTTGCCAGATGCGAAGAGAATTTCCTGGGAGATATATTTCAGTTGATATAATAAAACCCAGCATCATCAATACTAATTCCTTATATGGTCAATCTTATTTTAGAATATTGGAATCTTTAGGCGTTGATAATCCATTGAACTTAGATGAATTAATGATATTTAAATTAGATTCTACCCTACCCTTAGCGAATTATGTCGTTTTCTTACCTAAGAGGGAAGTCCTCTCAAAGGTTGTAGGAGCTCTTTGACTAATTTAGGTTGATAAATGGTTTTTCCACATTGTCTTGTTCCGATAACTGCAATAATCCATTTCAATTTTAGATATTTTATTATATTCTTTTCTAAGTCTCTATTTACATGCATTTTACTTAAATAATAACCCTGCCATTATTCAAATCTTTCCATTTTTAGAGGGTCTGAAACAATATATTTTAGCTTCATTCTTCTATTAATCAATTTGTTCAAAAAATTCGCCCATAATCAATTTCTTTCGATATATTCCATCTTCATAACTTCTAATGGATTGATTATCTTCATCTATCCTGATGGCGGATCTGTAAAATCAACGTCTTCTCCTGCAGTATAGGTGTCTTTTACTGTCTTTATCTGTAATGTTGCGTTTTCTATCGTATCCTGGATGTAAATGGTTCTTTGTTCTGTCTGGTTTGTGTTATAGCAAACGCAACAAATTCTCGAATATAGTTATTGCATCTGCTTATTACGAAACGCAAACAAATGTTTGATATTCATTTGTGTTGAGTATAGGTCTTATGTTTTCTTGAGAAACCGGATGATTATCTAGAAGATTCTTCTTCGAGAATTATCTTTATCTTTTTCTTTAAATCTGGTAAGTCCTTTTTAATTATGTTCCAAATAATATCCAGATCAACATTAAAATAAGCATGAATCATTATATCTCTTGTTCCTGCTATTTTTTTCCATTCAATATCTGAGTATTTATTTCTTATTCTTTTAGAGATATTTTTTATAGCTTCACCAATTATCTCGATTCTCCTAATAGTAGCGTCTTTAGTATCTTTAGATTTCTTAAATTCCTCTTTGGAGATATTTTTTATGGAGAATTCTATATCATTAATAGCGTCTAATATATGCTTAATATAGGGTATATCTTCATGGTTCATATTATCCTTACCTCATCTGCTAAGATATTCTTTTTAATATAAGGATGGATAGATCTATAAGTAACTAAGTGCACTTTTTTACCTAGTTTCTCTTCTAATTCGAGTTGGATTCCTGCAAAACCAAATCCAATACCTTTTGGGGGCTCTACTAATATATCCATATCACTGTTTTTTTTTGCTTCTCCCCTTGCATAAGAACCAAATATTCCAGCTTTCACTATATTATTCTTCTTGAGAGTCTTAACAATAAGTGGTTTTAATCTTTTAAGTGCCTGATTCATAGGGGTATAATAACATTCTGATTTATTTAAACTTTGCGCTCTATTTTGGAATTTTACAGAAAAGACTTCCCCTCATAATTCAATCTTCCTTTCCAGCTTTTTTAAGTATTCAAAAAATTCAGGCAGGAACTTCTTAAAGCCTTCATCGAGAGGCTCAAGAAGAAGCTGTGCTTCTTCTCCAATAATCAAGTTTTCCGGTTTGATTACCGAGAGATTCTGAAGATATTTATCATACCTCAACATAAATTCAATCTTATTGATAATATTGGGTTCTTCTCTATCAATATCAATCTTTACTTTTTTCTCTATTAAATAAACATCGATATAATCTCTACTTTTTGTTCCTCTTCTTGTAAGGATTGCCCTAATTTTTTCAAGAAACATCTCAATCAAAGGATAAGCTAGCAAGTTTATATCATCTAGCAAATCAATAAATTCGGGATGGAGCAGTTTCATCTCTTTTTTATCTATAGATGAATACAAGCTATGTGCTTTTTTCTCAGTTATCTTATTCACGATCAGTTCAAGATAATTTATCTGTATCTTGATAAAATCTTCTTTTTCACCTGTCAAAGGTTTGTACCATAATTTGAATGTTACAAACTTATTGCTTCCACCCAGCATTACATATCTTGTATCTGATTTATCTGATCTGAAATCAAGATGCAATTCATCAGCAATTTTAATAAGTTGTTCCAGTACATTATTGATCTTTTCAGATAATGTTTTCCTGAGTGTTTTCTGACTCATTCCTTTAAATTCATCCTGTCCAATGTAAGTAAAATCCAGGTCTTCTGAAAACCTATAATAGCCAAGATAACACTTAGTGAGGCATGTGCCTCCTTTGAAAGCATATCTATCTTTGAAATGTGTTTTCATTAATCTTAGTAATATCCTATGAAGAATGACATCTTTTTCTAGAAATCTATCATTTTTTATATTCAGTTTATCTTTCAAGAAATGAATTAGTTTTTTCATAGTGATTTTATAAATTCCCCCATTTTATTATTGTATTTTCTGGCATATCGTTTCAATTTTTCTTTTGAACAATGTTCAAGATATGACTTGATATAATCCGCAATAGTACTATCATCAAGTCCACCATATCTTTTTAAGTATATCATATCCAAAACCGTTTTTTCTACATCAGAATACCTGAATTTTTTTGACTTTTTTATGCCAAATCGAAATAGTCCTGGCTTAAGTTTTACCATCTTTATCTTATTACCAAAAACCTCTAATGGTTTTGCTCTCCCTATCTTGTCATTGATGATAAAATCCACGACAAAGAATTCGTGTGTTAGATTGTTGAATTTGATAGCAGTTTCAAGACCAAAATACCAGTTTTTTATTCCTTTAATCTCAAGCGCTTTAATAAAAGCATCACGATAGTTTATATCAAAACTGTTCCATTTACGTTCTGTCAAAGAGGCATTGTAAAATATTCCCCTCATGATAGGATGAAGATACCTGTGTCTAACTAAATATTTGATAACATCAGGATAATCAATCTTCAAAATTGAGCAATATTTTTTGATCTCATCTGAAGTAATAAATTTATCCTCGATAATATTTAATTTCTTTATTAATAGTCTGTATTTCATTTTATATCATAATGTGCTATAAAGTGACACCTTTTAATATAAAAATCTTTCGCTTAAATTCAGCTATTTTCCAACTTTCTTGCTTTGAACAACATTTCATAATTTTCCTTGATACTTATTTTTCCTTCGACATATTCCATCTTTAGAGTTTCTAATGGATTGATTATCTTTCATCTATCCTGGCGGCGGATCGGTCAGATCAACATCTTCTCCTGGGGTATAGGTGTCTTTTACTGTCTTTATCTGTAATGTTGCGTTTTCTATCGTATCCTGGATGTAAAGGGTTCTTTGTTCTGTCTGGTTTGCGTTAGATGATGTATCCGTGATGAATGCCTGGTATGTGTAGGCGCCGTTACTTAATGTGTTTGTTGAGTTTTGACTTTGGTTGATGTAGAGTTTCCATTTATTTGTATCATATTTTCTTAGGTTTGAAATGTAGAGTTGGTAGACTTCATCTTTTGATAAGCTTCTGTTCCAGATCCTTAATTCGTCTATGGTTCCATCGAAATTCTGCGCATTAGTTATGTTTCCTTTATCACCTATCCTCTTTGTTTGATTAATCCCTGAATTGTAGGATGTGGTGTTGGTAAAATTGCCTATACTTTGACCATTTACATAATAGGTCACATTAGAAAGATTGCTGCCAGAGAAATACTGACTAGCAACTACATGATACCATTGGCTTGCATTAAAAGTATAATTTACTGGCTGATCTATAACTCCCATCTTAAGTAAATCAATGCAATTTCCACTATTTCCACCAGCACATCTCCCTATAAAGAAAGCATAACCTTGTCCACTGACAATACTTGAAGTAAACAGCAGATTATTCTGAGACGGCGCAGGGGATCTAAACCATGCTTCAATTGAAAATTCATTTGCTTCGACGTCTAATGAAGATGAATTACCTAAATCAATATAATCATCGCTGCCATCAAATTCGAATGCCCCCTTATATTTTCCAGTAGCATTCCATGTTGGGGCTGTCCCTGATGTTGAATTACCTAATGTTCCATTATTTTTATATTTAGACATATCAATAATACAATCTGATCGGTTTCTTATAGTACATTCACTTAAGGCACTAATGTTATCAAAATTAAACATCAAAACCAAAGAATCATTATATAACGTGTAGTTAGTTCCATTCCAGTTGTATATTAATTCGTTTAGGTCAGATTCTGTTATTGTAATATTTATCTCTGCATAAGTTTTTGATAGGACTGTCTTGTTTGTTGGCGCTGTAATATTTATCATTGTTGTATTCAGATCAGGATCAATTATATGGTCGAATTCGAGATAAGCTGTTGAATCATCGTCTAGATTATTGATCCTTAGATCAAATGTGTCGTGAATCCCCTGCATTGCTGTAAGGTATATCTTATAGTATCTTTCTTCTTTTATCAGCGGGAATTCTGTTATCTTATCAGAAGAATCGCTATAATAAACCTCTACTGTTGTGTTTAGGCTTTGATTGTTCTTTGCATATAATGTAATATCTCTTGTATTGCCTAGTGGAACTTCAAAAGTGACCCTTACATATTCATTATGGTATATCTTTTCTGACCAAAGGTCATCTAATCTGTATGTTTCATTGTAGACATCAGATATAAATGCTTTATTTACATCTAAATGCTCTGCGTTGCTTATCTCAATTATCAATTCATAAGTTTGATTGGATAAATGAGGTACTACCCATTCAATATAATCAATTAAGCTGTTATTATTTTCATCATAGGCTTCAAATTCAATCTTTTCTTTAGTGTCATTTACTATATGGTATAATCTAATCGAGTTTTTGGGTATGTCATCTAAGTAAGTGTAAGCCAATATATCTTCATAGTGAGTTTCAGAAGAGATGACAATCTTCTTACCATTAGATGTGTTTGTTTCTTGCGCAATTGGCGCTTCTGTGTAGTATTCAATCTCTATATCTTTTACTATTTCTTCTATGATAATTGAGGTTATGTTTATGTTTTCTTTTTCTAAAACAACATAACCTGTTAAGGAGACGTCAAACAGCCATTCAAACAACCTTGTCAATAACCCTTTTTCTTTTTGGGCAATGGCATAACCAGTCAACTTATTTTTTTCATTTATCAATCCTATGAGTTCTTTGTTTAGGGAACTTACTTTGCGCATTGATGTTGGGTCTTCTCTAATTATCCTATTTTTCTCTGATATCAATTGAGATTCTTTTTTATCGATCTGTTGTATCTGTTTTTCAACTCTGAATGTTATGGAGTCTTTTATAGTTCCTTTATCATTTACTTTTACTTTCTTTTCATCAATCATCTCGTTTTCTTTTAGGTTTCTGACGGTTACATTGATAGAATCAGAGCTAATGTTTATGCTTAGATTTATTGTGTTGGCTGATGAGTTTATTCTTTTTATCCATTTAACCGGCTTATTTATCACTACTTGAGGTTTTATTGATTCTTCTTTGATATCTACATCTTTGAAGTTTGATGGCTTTTCTACTACTTTAATCCTGAATATATTAGAGCTTGTATTGTAATAACCATCTGATGCTGTAATGAATGTTGATTCTTTGCCTGTATAGTTTGTTTTTGGTGATAGGGTAAGTATTTCATTGTTTATATCAGCTTGGATATCTTTCATCTTGTAGATTGAGTATTTTAGGTTACCTTTATCGTGATCTGTGAAATATTCTGATAGGTCAATCACCTGTTTGCTGTTTCTGTAGATTATTATCTCTTCGATGTTATTTTTGAATTCTAGGGGGTTGTTGCTTATGATAATCTCTTCTTCAATTGAATATTTTATTGAATTGATGGTCAAGTTTGTGTTTTCTACTATGAATATTATCTTGTAGCTGCTTGCATTTAGTCTTGAAATAGAGCAGGTGTCTATACATATATCTTCAAATTCTATCCTTGCATCGTGGAAGTCTGCTTTTGCTGTTTCTGTTTCTGAATATATGATGTTTGAGTGAGGGTTTTCAGGATCTAATGAGTAATCTGCATAGATCACTTGCGATTTTATTATATTATTTTCTTTTGTATCATATCTGCCATAACTTAAGTATAAAGTTGAGTTCCATTCTCCTTGCGATTCTAGATCAAGGAGGGAGCAGCAGTCATCTGAACCATAGCATATATTGTTTGTGTTTATAGACCATCTTGTACATAGCTTTTCGTTGTTTACTTTCCAGTTAAATTCTGCTGCTGCGCTTAATTTGAATATTTCTTGTTTGTCTTTTCTGCCTGCGCCTGTTATTTTTGTAATTATCATCTTTTCTGTTTCTTCATCATCTGTTATATTGATGTTTTCTTCTTTTTCACTGGCTTCATCTACAATTGTTTCATCTACAATAGCTAGTCCTGTAATTGATGTTATGCTGGATTCTTCCAGTTTATTACTGTCTAATATTAGGTATGATCTATTTTCATATCTTAGATATATCTTTGCATAACCTTGCTTACCTATACTTCCGTTTAGTCTTAAGGAAATTAAGGTTCCTGGGTTATTTGGAGTCCAATTATATTCGTAGATGTTGTTTATACTTAATTCTATGTTGTCTGAATAATCATATTGTTTGTTTAGTGTAACTAATCCTGTATGGGCTGGTCCTATAAACATTATGCTTAAGATCATCAGTATAGTCATTATTCCAACGGTGGAGTAGTTTAGCAGTTTCTTTTTCTTTTTCTCTTCGTAAAATAGATTTTCAACAAATAATTTAGTGTATCCATATTTGACCAGCATATCTTTTATCAGATGTTTAGGGTGACCTTTAGCTAAATTCTTTCTTATGTACTCTTTCACCTGTTTTTTAATCTTCTTATCTATCATCTTGTCATCTTTTTCAGGTATTTTAGCCCTAGTTTTGTTATTGTATAGATCTTCATCTTTTCATGTTCGAAAAATATCTTTGCATAATCCTGCCCTTTTAGGAGGATTAGCTGATGGTCTACTACTTCCCACCTTATGTTCATCTTTCTAGAAATTTGGTTTTTAGTCAGTTTTTTTGTTTTAATAGCTTTCAGGATAAGCAATTGAAGTTCTTTGAATGTTCTTTTTCCTTCTCCAAACATTGTCTTTTATTAATATCTGGAAAACTTCTTTATAAATCTTTTTGTTTTTATAGGTAATGTATACTAATTAGTGTAGTATTTATTTACTATTGGTTATAGTATTTATTTACTAATTAGTGTAGTATATGTTTACTATATAAGTTAATTTTGTAGTCTATTGAGGTGTTATAGATTTATGGGTTGATAGAGTACTATATGAGAAGCCATCCTGAAAGTTTTCATTCAAGCTTCAAAACAAGATAGGGCATCATAACAAAGATAAGATTTACATGCAAGCTAAGCCAAGTAACAGTAAGGATAATTCTCCACAACAGAAGAAGGCTAGCATATTTCAAGAGGCTAGCCAGTTAATATCCACGCAACCTCGTTCGAACCGTATGTATTAGGCTCTAGACGGGGGCTCTACTACGAAAAAAGCTCTGCTTTTTTCTAGTGTAGTAAATTATATACTATAATTTATACACTATCTTCAAAACTCTTGATTCGTTTGTATAAGGCTCTGTGTCCCCGGATGGGGCATCCCCCCACGACGAGCTTGATGTCTTTTGGGATAGAGTTTTGACCTTAGGATAGTAGAGCCCCCTAAGTTAGCTAATACATACTTCGAACCATAACATTTTTAAATAAATATTGATTTCTTACTTATCAGACGGTCATAGGGGCTTGGTTCTACCTGTTCTCATTTCGAACACAGAAGTCAAGCAAGCTTCCGTTCCTAGCTGTACTGCATTGCGTGGGAAACTAGGAAAGCTGTCGCCTTTTATTTTTCTCAGCTATTCTTTGCCGATTATTCTATTTTGATAGGAATCCATAATATTTTTAAATGGGTTTACTTTTCTCGTATATTTGGTAAGAAATATGAAAATAACTATGATTGGTACGGGCTATGTTGGACTAACTGTTGGGACATGCCTTGCGGAACTTGGCAATGATGTAATTTGTCTGGATCTAGATGAAGGCAAAATAAACGGTTTAAATAATGGAGTTATTCCTATCTATGAGCCAGGGCTTAAGGATATGGTTGAAAGGAATGTTGGAGAAAAGAGGATTTCTTTTACAACTGATACAAAATATGCTATTCAGAGTTCAGATGTTATTTTTATAGCAGTTGGAACTCCACCAGGGGAAGACCATAGGGCAGATCTTTCTTTTGTAAAACAGGCTGCTAATGATATTGGAAATTTTATGAATGGTTATAAGGTTATTGTTGATAAGAGTACTGTTCCTGTGGGGACTGCCCAGATGGTCAAGGAAATTATAAAAGATGCTCAGGAATCTAAGATTTCTGGCACCAACAAAGTTGGTAATCAGAAAGATCCTATAGAGTTTGATGTTGTTTCTAATCCTGAATTTTTAAAAGAAGGGTCAGCTATCAATGATTTTATGGCGCCTGATAGGGTTGTTATTGGTGTAAACAGCGAAAAAGCAAGAGGGATAATGGATTCTATATACCAAGGCATATCCAGAATAAATAAACCAATCATGTTTACTGATACTAAAAGCGCTGAGATAATAAAATATGCCAGTAATGCAATGCTTGCAACAAGAATCAGTTTTATGAATGAGATAGCAAGGTTATGTGAAAAAGCTGGCGGAGATGTTAAGGAAGTTGCTAAGGGTATGGGTCTTGATTCAAGAATCGGACCTAAATTTTTACAGGCAGGTGTCGGTTATGGCGGTAGTTGTTTTCCAAAGGATGTTAATGCTTTAGCCCAGACAATGGAGCATCATGAAGTTAAGAGTAAGATACTTCAGGCAGTTGAGGAAGTCAATAAAGAACAGAAGAGATCATTATTACCTAAAATTAAGAAGTTATTGCCTGATCTGGATGGTAAGACAATAGCTATCTGGGGATTAGCGTTTAAACCAAAGACAGATGATATGAGGGAAGCGCCATCTATAGTGATTATAGACCAACTTCAAAAAGGGGGTGCTAAAATAAAAGCATTTGATCCTGAAGCACAAGAAACTGCTAAGAAAGAACTAAAAGATATAGAATATACTTTAGATCCTTATGATACTATCAAAGATGCTGATGCTTTAGTTATTGTTACAGAATGGAATGAGTTTAGAAACTTGGATAAACAAAAGATGAAAGAATTGTTAAAACAACCAAATATTATTGACGGAAGAAATGTTTATGAACCTGATGATATGAAAGAATTGGGTTTTAATTATATTGGTATTGGGAGATGAGGTGATTTTGGATCAAAGCGATTATTCTTGCAGCAGGATATGGTACTAGGTTATATCCTTTGACAAAAGACCTACCTAAACCTTTATTGGAGGTGGCGGGAAAGCCAATAGTTGAGCATATAATTGAGAAAATAAGGGAAACTAAAGAAGTTGATGAAATATTTATAATTACAAATGCTAAGTTTTATGGTCATTTTGATACTTGGAGGTCGAATTTTAAGGATAATGGTGGGATAAAGATAGTAAATGACCAGACACTTTCTAATGAAGATAGATTAGGTTCTTTAGGTGATGTTAATTTTGTTATCGAGAAAGAAAATATTAAAGAAAGTATTATGGTTGTGGCTGGGGATAATCTATTTGAATTTTCTCTGAAAGAATTTGTTGACGGGCATAATAAACATAATAAAAGTGCTGTTGCATTATATGATGTTAAGGACAGGGAGCTTGCAAAACATTATGGTATTGTTGGTATTGATCATGAGAATAAAATGGTTGAGTTTGAGGAAAAGCCAGATGAGCCAAAATCAACACTTGCTTCAACTGGAGTATATATCTATCCACCTCATGTTGTTCCAATGCTCTCAGAATTTGTAAAGAAATATGAAAATAGTGATAATGCAGGCAATTTTTTAGAATGGCTTCATAAAAAAGAGCATGTTTATTGTTATGTGACTGATCAGAAATGGTTTGATATAGGGACACATGATCAGCTTGAGAAAGCGAGGAAAGAATTCAAAGCTTTGCTTTGAATTTTAGCCTCCCCACTAGCCGAAGAAAATTGTATGTGTCCCACCCCAACAGGAGATGAATAAAATGAAAACAATATTAATTACAGGAGGAGCTGGATTTTTAGGTTCACACCTATGTGATGCTCTTGTTAAAAATAATAAAGTAATCTGTGTTGATAATCTTTTTACTGGTTCTGAGAGTAATATTAAACATTTGATGGATAATAAGAATTTTAAGTTTGTTAAGCATGATATCATTGAGCCTTTAGTGTTGGATGATAAAAAGATAGATCAAATATATAATCTTGCATGTCCTGCTTCTCCTGTTCATTATCAGTTTAATGCTATTAGGACTATAAAGGCTAATATTTTGGGAACGACTAATATGTTGGGGTTGGCATTGAAACATCATGCCAGAATCTTACAGGCGTCTACTTCTGAGATTTATGGTGATCCTTTAGAACATCCACAAAAAGAGGGCTATAGGGGTAATGTTAATTCTATAGGGCCTAGGGCTTGTTATGATGAGGGAAAAAGGTGCGCAGAGACGTTAATGTTTGATTATCATAGGCAAAATAAGGTTGATATACGAGTTATTAGGATTTTTAATACATATGGTCCAAGGATGGCTAGAGATGATGGTAGAGTTGTATCTAATTTTATTATACAGGCGCTTGCTGGCAAGGATATAACTGTTTATGGTGATGGGAAACAGACTAGGAGTTTTTGTTATGTTTCTGATCTGATTGATGGGATTGTTAAGATGATGAATTGTGAAGGCTTTGTTGGTCCTGTGAATTTGGGGAATCCTACTGAGTTTACAATTTTAGAGTTGGCTAAGAAAGTTATTAAGTTGACTGGTTCAGGATCTAAAGTTATATTTGAAGATTTGCCTGAGGATGACCCTACTCGGAGAAGGCCTGATATAAGTTTGGCTAAGGAGAAGTTAAATTGGGAGCCAAAGGTTGAGTTGGATGGGGGATTGAAAAAGACTGTTGAGTATTTTAAGGGATTGTCAAGTAATTAATCTAATTTATATTTTGTTCTTTAGTAATTTCATTAATATAATAGAAAATTCACAATCTTTAAATAAAAAACAGTAATCTTTGGACTTATGAAAGTATGTATTTTGACTACATCGTTTCCTGCGTATAAAGGACATTTTCAGAGTCCTTTTATATTTAAATTAGCTGAAAGTTTAGCTGAAAGATTAGATGTAGATGTTGTGTGCCCTTATTATAAAGAAAGCAGGAAAAAAGAAGAGATTATAAATAATGTAAAGGTACATAGATTCCAGTATTTATATCCTGCTTTTTTACAAAGTTTGTATAGGGGGGGCGGATTGCCACATAATCTAAAAAGGAGTTTTATTGCTAGACTAGAGCTTATACCTTATTTGATTTCTTATTTCTTAAAATCTATGAAGTACTGTAAGGGGGCTGATATAATTCACGCTCAGTGGATATTATCTGGTTTAATAGGTGTTTTTATGAAGAAATTATATAAAAAACCCCTGGTCCTTTCTACTCGAGGTATTGCTGTTCAAATGGCTTCAAAAAATAAGTTAATGAAACCAATATTGAAATATGTGCTTAAGAATTGTGATTATATAACACCTAATAACTTACATCATGCCCATAGTTTACTCAAGTTTGGTGTTTCTAAAAATAAAATCTTAGCTGTTCCTAATGGTGTTGATACCGAGTTGTATAAGCCCAGAAGCAAAGATAACATTAGGAAAAAATTAGGATTAGATGTTGATAAAAAGATTATATTGTTTGTGGGGTGGCTTATAGAGAGGAAAGGGGTTAGTTATTTAGTGAACGCTGCTTCGAAGATATTGACTGACAGGGATGATGTTATACTTTATTTAGTGGGTGAAGGTTCTTTGAGATATAAATTAGTTGAAATGGTTAGAAGCATGAATATTCAGGATAAAGTTAAATTAATGGGTAGTATGCTTCCTGAAGAAGTTGCATTGTATATGGCTGCAGCTGATGTTTTTGTCTTGCCTAGTTTATCCGAGGGTAGACCTAATGTTGTTTGTGAAGCTATGCTTTCTGGAACACCAGTAGTTGCAACTGATATTGGGGGGTCTAATGAGTTGATTAAAGACGGAAGAACAGGTTTTTTGATTAAACCAAAAAGTTCAGGAGCTATTGCAGAAAAAGTAAATAAGCTTCTTTTAGATAATGGACTTTCAAAAAAGTTTTCTAAAGAAGCTAGAAATTATGTTTTAGATCAGAAAGCATCTTGGAACGATTGTGCTAAGAGATTTATAGCTGTGTATAAAAATGTACTTGAGAAAAAATGAAAGTAATGATAGTTTATACGAGGTTTAGAGGTAAGGGAGTTAATTTTGTTGATCTTAGTTTTAGGGTCCCTTTGGGAATAGCTTATTTGGGTGCTATTCTAAGAAAAAAAGGATTTGAAGTATATTTAAGGGATGGTATATTTTATGAAAACTGGGATCATTTCAAAAAAGATTTAATGGATGTTAAACCAGATGTTGTTGGTCTTTCTTTCGCAACTTCATTAAAGGAATTCGCAATAAACTATATAAAAATAGTTAGAGATGTGCTTCCAAAAACTAAAATTATTGCGGGGGGTTCCCATCCCACAATAAATCCTGAGGAGGTTGCAAGGGATATGGATGTAGATTTTACTGTATATGGGGAGGGGGAGCAAACTTTTCCTGAGCTTTTATATGTTTTGAAAGAAAATAAGGATTATAAAGAAATAAAAGGCATGGCTTATAATGAAGATAATAATGTAATAGTGAATCCTTCAAGACCTATGTTAGAGAGTTTAGATATGTTACCTTGGCCTGCACGAGATTTGTTACCCATGGGAGAATACCTTAAAAATGCTCCATTAATGCCCCTCCCATATCCTGGCACAAATTTGTTGGTAAGTAAGGGATGTCCTGGAAATTGTCTTTTCTGTCAGCCAACTTTACGCAAATTGACTGGTAACAAGGTAAGGTACCGGAGCGTTAATGATGTTGTAAGTGAAATAAAATTCTTGATAAAAGAATATAAAATTAAATCATTGGATCTGGGGGTTGATGAACCAACTTTTAGCAGTGAGTGGATGATGGAATTCTCAAATGCGTTAATCAAGGAAAATATAAAGATAAAATGGGGTCTTGCGAGCAGAGTAGATACAGTAAACCAAGAGATGCTTAAGAGGATGGCTAAAGCAGGATGTGTATATATTTCTTATGGTATAGAAAGTGGTTCACAGAAGATCATGAATATGTTGAGAAAAGGAACTAAGGTTGAGCAGGCAGAGCAAGCAATAAAGTGGGCAGAGCAGGCAGGAATTTGTGGGAGGGCAAATATTATGATAGGTTCTCCAGGTGAAACTAATGAAACGCTGCAAGAGACTGTAAACTTCATAAAAAGGGCTCGACCAGATTTTATTTTTGTAGCGGCAACTACGCCCCTTTATGGGACAGACTTGTATAATCTAGCAGAGAAGGAAGGAATGCTTGTTGAAACTAAAGGCGGAATAACTGGCTATGATTTTGGGCATCTTAAGTTAAAGGACCTTTCAAATGAAGATCTCCAAAAAGGATTAAAAGATATTGTTAATACTTATAAATTGAATCTTATAAGTTTCATATTTAATCCTGTGATGTTGTTTAGAAAAAAACATATTTATATTAAGATTATTAATTATTTTTTATCTTTGTTAAAAAATAGGAAAGAGTTAGTAAGGATGTTAAGATTTTATATGAATTATGGTAAGCAAGTAAAGGTGAAAGAATAAAATGTGTGGGATCTGTGGTTTTAATTGGGAAGATAAGAAACTGGTAAATGATATGGTTTCTATACAGCAACATCGCGGGCCAGATCAAAAGGGAATATTTTGTGATAAGAATGTTTCATTAGGTCATGCAAGGCTTAGCATAATAGATTTAAGCATTAAAGGGAAGCAGCCAATGTGCAATGAGGATTCTTCAGTTTGGGTTACATATAATGGTGAAATTTATAATTTTATTAGTATTAAAAAAGAACTTGAGAAAAAAGGGCATAAGTTCAAGTCAGATACTGATACAGAGGTTATTGTTCATGCATATGAAGAATATGGTGAAAAGTGTGTTTCTTTGTTCAATGGGATGTTTGCTTTTGCTATTTGGGATAGAAAAAAGAATGTTTTTTTTATTGTAAGGGATAAAGTAGGGGTAAAACCATTATATTATTCTATAATTGAGGATAAGCTTATTTTTGCATCTGAGATGAAAGCTATTTTGCTACATGAGAAAATAAAAAGAGAAATAAATAAAAGTGCACTCTATAACTTCCTTACATTTAGATATTCTCCTGGAAATAATACTATATTTGAAGGTATAAATAAACTTGAGCCAGGATATTATCTTAAATATGATGATAAAACAAAAAAAGGTGAACTAAAGAAATATGGGGATTTTCAATTAAGACCAGAGAAAAGTAGTGCAAGAAAATATGCAAAAGATATTGATAGTGCTATGCAAATGGCAGTTGGCAGACGGCTGATGAGTGATGTGCCTTTGGGTGCTTTTTTAAGTGGGGGATTAGATTCAACTTATATTGTTGCTTTGATGCAGAAGCAATGCAATGAGGCAGTAAAGACTTTTTCAATCGGTTTTGATTCTGGCGAAGGATATAACGAAACAAAATTTTCAAAGTTTGTTGCAGAATATTATAATACAGACCATCATGAATTTTTTATCAAGGAAAATTCCTTTAACTTGCTCCCTAAGATAATGTGGCATATGGATGAGCCAATAGCTGATTTTGCTTCTATCCCAACATATATACTTTCTGAGTTTGCAAAGAAAAAGGTGTCTGTTGTTCTTACAGGTGAGGGTGCTGATGAACTTTTTGGGGGTTATAGGAAATACAAATATCTCAAAGCATTTCATCCTTATTATAAAACAATGCCTTTAAGTATAAGGCGGATTGTTTCTGAAGCTGGAGGAATTTTTAATAAGTCATTATTCTTTAAGAGGATTCAGGATTTTCATTCTGCAAAATCTGTTTCAGATTATTACTTGCAGCTTGTATCTTTCTTCTCGGAAAGAGAGAAAAAGGAATTATGCAATGGGTCATTAGCAGGAAGGCCTGATGTTGATGTAGTAAATCCATTCTTTGACAAAAGAAAAATAATGGATTCTATGATGGCTCTTGATTTTAAGACTTGGTTGCCAGAGGATCTATTGATGAAAGTTGATAAGACAACTATGGCGCACTCATTGGAAGCAAGAGTTCCATTTTTAGATTCGAATGTAGTCAATTTAGGCTGTAAGATTCCACACAAACTTAAACTTAGGTTCAATAAGGAAAAATATGTTTTGAGGGGGGCTATGAAAGGGAAAGTTCCTCGTAAAATCTATACAAGAAAAAAACATGGGTTTAATGTTCCTGTGCATAGGTGGCTTGAGAAAGAGTTAAAAGGGATTTCCCAAGAGCTTTTGTCTAAGAAATCAGTGGAGAAAAGGGGTTTTTTTAATCATAACTATATCCAAAAACTATTTAATAACTACTCTAATTCTAAGGTATATTATAGTAGGCAGCTGTGGACCTTACTTAATTTCGAGGTTTGGGCTAGAATTTATTTGGATAGGGACGATATAACTGGTAGGCACTTGGCTTTTGATGATATAATATATAATTAAAATGTGTAATTAAGTGATTAATATGTTACTCCAAAAAATAATCTTGAATTTGAAGACGATGGGTATGAAATCATTATTTTTTAATGGAATCGATTACTTGTTGAACATACGTTTGCCTGAGAAAGTTATATCTAAACCAAGAAATATCCAGATTGAAGTTACCAATAGGTGCAATTTAAGATGTTATATGTGTTATATTAATAATCTTAAAAGAGATCAAAAGGGGGAATTATCTTTTGATAATTTTAAGAAGATAATAAGGAATTTTAACTATTATCATACTGTTAAATTATCAGGTATAGGGGAGCCATTTCTTAATAAGAGCCTGTTAAAAATGGTAGATTATGAAAAAAGAAGGGGAAATCAAGTTATGATATATTCAAATGCTTTATTGATAAATGAAACTATGGCTAATAAACTTATTGGGGTCAAGTTAGATACTTTATTTGTTTCATTTGATGCAAGTACAAAAAAGACTTATGATGTTGTTAGGAGGGGGGGCAATTTTGAACTCTTGATGAAGAATTTGAGGTATATTCAGACATTAAAGAAAAAATTAAATGTTTCAAAACCAGAAATCATGTTTAATACAACCCTTATGCAGACAAATAAGGGAGAAATGTTTGGAATTCTCGATATAATGGAAGAATTAGGGATTAAAAAAATAAATATTCAAGAAGTTCAGGTTGGAAAAGAGGGACAAACTGTACCTGAATCTGAGTCGCTTTCTTTAGAGTATAATTCTTTTTTAAACAAAATGAGGGAAGTGGGATTTAAGAAAGGTATTGAAGTTATAATTCCAGTAGTTAAAAAAAGAGCGGCTAGGGAAAATTGTGTTTCGCCATGGTTGCAGACTTATATAACTTATGAAGGGTACGTCACTCCTTGTTGCAGGAATATATCAAGTAAACATTATGTGTGTGGTAATATCCTTAAAGCACCTTTTGGTAAAATATGGAATAATGGTAAGTATAGTTCTTTTAGAATGAATTTACGTAATAATAAACTACATCATGTCTGCAGAGATTGTACAGCATTATAATTTAGGGTTTAATTTTTGGCAGTAGATTTTGTTATGTTTAACTTATTTTTTCTTTCGAAGAATAAAATGATATATATTAGAGAAATTAAGTATATTGATATTAGATATGTTAGGAATACGCTAGTAGTTGTCAGTGTAGATATCCCTAATAGGCTGAAGAGAAATACTCCAGTGTATTCTTTGATTCCTAGCCCATTTATGCTTATTGGAATCATTGTAATTATAGTTAGTATGGCATTTATGAGTATTATCTTGAGAATAGGGACATGTTGTCCAAAAGCCAAGAATAAAAAGTATATTACAAAAGCATTGGTAATCCAGTTTATTAAACTTAATAGGGAATTATATAGTATACTTGGTTTGTGATTTTTTAGCAGGGTGAATAACGTTTTTGAGAATCCTTCAAATTTTGATTCCCATTTTCTTAATATGAATTTCCTTATGAATTTCCTACTAAAATTTGAGAAAAGGATGTAAATAGAAAGTAAGAGTCCAATAAAAAATACTGAAATTATTTTTAATGATTGGATTGCATCAAAGAATAAAGGCATGCCCCCTATAGCTAAGAAGAACACAACGATTATCCCAATTAATTTATTCATAATCACAACTGCACTTCCAATACCTAGGCTTGTTTTTTCTTTTTTTAAGAAATAGACCATCCAAAGTTCACCTATTTTTCCAGGTATGAATAAACTTAGACACCATGTTAGAAAATAATAATGATAAATTTTCCAAAATGGCATTTTGATACCTACTGGTTTGAAAAAAAGCATTAGTTTCCAAGCCCCAAAAAAGTTAATTAATATGATTACAATAAAAATTATTGGCAAATATAAAATATTTATTTTTAAGAGGGTATCTATTATGCTTTTTATTCCAACTTTATAAATTAGGGTTCCCAGAATAAGGACACTAACTAGTAATTTTAAGATAAGTGCCTTTTTTTTCATCTTTTATTCATATCAGCTAGAAATCCAAATAGCATTATTTGTATCCCCATTACAATTAATAACATACTCAATATTAGTGAGGGTATCCTTCCAATAGCGCCGTTTGTTAGATATAAGTAAATGAGCCATAAACCTAGTAAAAAACCAGTTGATAGAAAGAAACCACCTATTCTACCAAAAAATTTCATAGGTTCATAATCTCTATATACTCTGAGAATATTTAGCCAAGCTTTTAAAGCAAAATCAAAAGGATTTTTCATTAATCTACTTTTATCTTTCCGCCTTGCAAAATAAATGGGAATTTCTTTTATTTTGAACTTGTTTTTTACAGCCATTATTATTTGTTCTTGAGTATATGTGTAAGATGAGATTATTTTCATTTCAGCTACTTTTTTATCGAATGCTCTGAATCCAGTTTGCGAGTCGCTAATTTTGAGACCCGATATGTTTGAAATCACCCTTGAGAAGAGCCTATTCCCTAATTTTTTGATAAAAGGCATATGTTCTATTTTTCCTTTAAATCTAGATCCTAGGACAAGGTCATTTCCGTGCTCTACTTCTTTTATTAGTTTAGGTATTTCTTCAGCAAGATATTGCCTATCTGCATCTATGTGTACAATTATGTCTGCTTTTAATTCAAGACATTTTTTCATTTCTGATTTGAATGTTTCTGCTAAACCATAATTCTTTGGGTGAGAGTAAACTATGGCCCCTTCTCTTTTTGCTATCTCTGCTGTCTTATCTTTAGAACTATCATCAACAACAAGAACATCATAATCATACTTATTACTGTCCATAACTTTTTTTATATCTGTAATTACCCTGCCGATTGTTCCTTCCTCATTATAGGCTGGAATTGTAACTATGACTTTCATGGTTGTAGATTAATGAAGAACTATTTATATATGTTTCTATATATGTATCGAGTAGAATATCATCTTCTGGCTTCTATATAATATCCAAAAGGATACTGTCTTATACCAAATGTTCTGATATTGACTTTTTTAAAATCTTTTAATATTTTCTTTAAAGAATGTTCTGTAAATCTCCAGTAATCATTGGGCTCTTCATGCAATGGATAAAAACCAGGTACAAATATCACGGCCATACCACTTGTTTTTAAGGCGTTGTAGATATTTTTGACTGCTTTTTCAAAATCAAATATGTGCTCTAAAACACTTAGGCATAATACCACATCAAACTCTTTGTTAAGCTTCATCTTTGTGGCATCTATTACATTATGACCAAACTTCTTGTTAATATCTGAACAGATAAATTTATTTGATTTGTCAAAGAACTTTTTGCTGGAATACTTACATTTCCCGCGTATTCTTTTTCCAGAACCTAATTCCAGAATTTTCTTATTGTGTATTGTTTTTGCAAACTGTTTTATACATTTATCATTAAATTGTCGTGTTCTGATTATATGAAATACAGTCCTTCTCATTAATGGTTTAATATTCATTAGATATTTGATTATAGTAAACTATTTATATAGGTTTCGATTGTTTTTGATAGGGGGTACAATGAGCATAATAACAATAATATTGTTTTTTATTTATACCTATGGCTTAGGTTATAGTATCTCTTTTTTTCTAAAAAGTTCAAATAATCTTTTTGAAAGGAATTTAATGAGGATTGGTTTTGGTTTAGGTGTAATCCCCCTTTTAGGGGTAATATTAAATCTTTTGCATATACCTATAGATTGGAAGATCTTTTTAGTGCTTAGCATTATAATTCCTGTATATAATATGTTTAGATTTAGGAATAGCATTAAAATTCCATCTATTAAATTAACAAAATCAAATATTGCTGTTATCTTAGTTTTAGTGATGTTCTTTCTTACTCTATTTATGTATGTAAAGGGGTCATTTGTTTATCCTTATCTTGAGGATGATGACCCTTGGACTCATGCTAAAGGCATTAAATATGTGACAATGGAGAAAAATGTGAGGGATACTAATAATGTCTTTAAATATATAGACCCATATCCCCCTGGTTTTGCTGTTCTTTTTGGAGTATTGCATCAAACATCATCATCTCTTATGTGGACCATGAAGTTTTTCAATGCATTGATCATTTCCTTAGGTGTGCTCTTTTTTTATTTCTTTGCTAAACAATTTGTTGGAAATAGGAATAAGGCATTACTTTCGACATCTATATTTGTTATGGTGCCTTGTTATTTGAGTCATTTTATATGGTCACATTCTTTAGTTGTTACTTGTTTTTTCCCATTGATGTATTCAATAGGCAGGATAAGGGAAGATAGTCGGTGGAAATATGCTTTTATGTTGGTATATTCAGGAATTTTTCTAATACAACCTACACAGGCAATAAAAATCTCAATATTGGTTGGTATATATTTAGTTGTCTTTTCTATTTTAAAGAAGAAAGTTCAATGGAATGTATTATTTGCAATGATTGGTGGTTTTTTGTTGTCTTTATTATGGTGGTATAATAAGATTGGGGCAATGTTTGGGAAGCAAGGGAAAAAGGCAATAATTTTTAGTACTCAGGAAACAAATTTTATAACGCAATTGATAGGTAAGCTTGCTAGGGCATTCCCTAGTAATTCGGGTACGGCTACTAGAGCATACACATTTAATGATTTTTTTGTTGCAAAATCACAAAATTTGATTAATAATCCTATTGGGGTAGGTATTGTTTTGTCAATTTTGCTTTTTTTAAGTTTAATTATTATTTTAAGGCGGTATAAATCATTAGCTGATGAAAAAAATCATTGGATTAGTGTAGCATTGTTGTGGTTGTTATTTACATTTATTGGTATAAATAGTGTGACTTTTAATCTTCCTGTTGGTTTGTTTGCATTTAGGTTTTGGATGTTGTTTGCTATTCCTTTGTCTTTAATTGCAGCGCATGGATTCGTTTTTATAGTTGAACTTCTCAAACAGATGAAGGTGCCAAAGATAGCTACTATTTCTTTAATTATTATTTTGATATTCCTAACTTCTGGTCAACAAAAATATACATTGAATACTGCTATGTGGCTGCCAGGGGGTGTGTGGACTTCTAATGATGAGGTTAGCGGGTATATGTGGTTAAAAACCCTGCCAGTTAATACAAAGGTTTTTTCATATTCTGGCGATGAAATAGTTATTGGCCTAGATAAATTTAGCTGTATGTGGTGTGATAATCTGATAGAATTCAGGAAAGATTTATTATATCAAAATGTTTCTGAGCTTTATAACTGGCTGAAAAAAGAAAAATACCAGTATTTAGTCATGGATAGCATGTCTTATAGGGATCTTGTTAGACCATTTGGTGAAAATGAAACAAATGAGCTTCTTCCGAAAAGATTGCAGGAAATAATCAGTTCTGAAAAATTCCAGGTAGTTCATCAAACAAAGAGCATGGTTGTTTTTAAGTTGTTATAGGTTGTTGTGGTTGAATATGATTTTAAATACGCAGTTTAAATTTAAGAAACTATTTGAAAATAAAAGAATACTAGGCATAATTATAATATTATTGGCTGTTATAATTTGGGGCTTGTTGAATTCTAAATTTAGTTTTGATAAATATGATCCAACTTGGGATATGAGGGGGCAGTATGATATTAATAGTATCTTGGTAAAGGAATCAATTGTTGATAATCATCAGTTTCCTTTGTGGGTTCCTTATATTTATGGTGGTACACCATATTTTCAATACCCTCAGGCACCTGTTTTTAATATAGCAAATATACTTATTGTTTTGCTTCCTTCATTTAATGTTGCTTTTAATCTACTTGGGATGCTTCAACTTTTTATTATAGGTATTACAATGTATTTTCTAATTTGGGAGTTGAAATTAGACTATAAATACTCCATTATTGGGGCTTTTACATTTATGTTCAATAGGTATAATCTGAGTGCATTAACATCAGGGGGAGAATTACATTTTGATTCAATAGTTTGGCTTCCTGCAATCTTCTTTTTTCTTTTTAGGGCGTATAAGAATCAAGAATGGATTAAAAATTCTATTTTTGCTGGAATATTTTCTGTATTAGCATTCCATGCAGGAGATGTTTCTACCTTTACTTATATGTTATTCTTTATTTCTTTATTTTTTATCTTTTTCACATTAATTTCATTGAAAAAATATAAAAAAATGATATCGATCTTTATCGTATTTTCAATAGTTTTGTTTGGTTTATCTGCAATAAGGCTTTTTCCTTTAACGGATTTTGGCAAGGTTTCTGATTTAAGTGGTGTAAGGTCTTTTGAGTCTGCTAAGGGGTATCATATACAGTCAAATAGCTTGTTTGATCCTCTTGTTAAGATTGTAGTTGGGTTGACTACTGAAAATGGGCTTGAGTGGTCTAATGAGATTATGATCGGCATTTTTACATTTATTCTTGCTTTACTCGCTTTACCTTTAATCAAGAATAAATATGTCTTGTTTTTTGTCATTTCAATAGTTTTATTATCTAACGTAGCTATTGGTTCACATCTTTTTTATTTTTTATGGAAGTTTTTCCCAGGTTTTAATAAGCAGCACCATATAATCAGAGTAATTCATCTTGTTCCTTTTTGTTTTAGTGTGTTAAGTGCATTTGGCTTTAGTTTTTTATTTAAGAATATTGCTAGTAGGGTAAAAAAGAAACAATTTATTATTATGATATTCCTTGTTTTGTTTATATTGTTATTGATTGGATTGCCTTATGAGCCTCCAAATGAGAATTATAGGCGAATTAATATGGAAGAAGAGATGAATAGAAATGAGCTTATGGTTTATCTCAATGAATTTGAAGTGGGGAATTTGTTTAGGGTTCATCAATGGGACATGTTTAATCATATAGGTGGTGGGGGCCAATCAAGATGGGTACCTATGGGAATCTCAACTATACATGGTCAATTGAATACTTTTGAATCAGAGTATTTATTGCAGTTCATAAATCCTATTGCGTTTTCAAATCCATCAAAGATATTGGGGATGTATAATACTAAATATTTTTATTCAGATACTACCCTAAATAATTCGGATTTGGTCTTAACGAAAGAATTTGAGTCTTGCGACCCTTCTGTGTCTTTTAAGCCAGATGCTTGTGATGGGAATTTTGGTCCATATCTTTATTTGAATAAAAGATACGTGCCTAGGGCTTATAGGGTTAACAATACTATTCTTGTTCTTGGTGGTGAAAAAGAGACAGTAGATGCTATGTATTCAATCATATTGGGTAATGGATTTAGTCCTGCTAATCTTGCTATAATCCCCCTGGATATTAATGAGTTATATGAACAGGATGAATGGTTTTTATTGAAATTTGATGCGGTTATACTCCTTGATCAACCAAAAGATGTGGCTCAACTCAAGCAATACTCGAATAATGGCGGTATATTGATGCCCAATATATTTAATGGTGAAACATCATTAAAAAAAGGACAGATTGATGATCTACTAAATATGTATGCCTCTGATTATGGGTCAATTGAAATGATTAGTGTATCTGAATATAAGCCAAATAGTATAAGAATCGATTTAGATGGCAGTTCTGGTTTTGTTGTGGTAGCTGAGAAATACTTTTTGTATGATGGGTGGGGTGCTGATGATAATAGGGTGATATTAAGGACAAATGGTTTTTCAAGTGGTGTTTTTGTGGATAGTGATGATTATGAGATTGAATTTAGCTATTTTCCAAGGTCATTTAAGATAGGTATGATAATAACTTTGTTAACTTTGTTCTGTATATTGTTTTACTTTATTTTTTTATCTTTTAAAAACAAGCTACCAAAAGATATAAAAACAGATTGATATTTATTGAAGAATATTTAGGGGGTAAAATGAAAATATTAGTTACAGGTGGGGCTGGCCTTATAGGATCAGCATGTTGTAGGCTTTTTACTGAAAAAGGGCATGAAGTAATCAGTGTAGATAATAATATGCGGAAAAGTATTTTTGGTGATGATGCCGATAACCTAATCAATATTGAAGAAGAAAAACTTAACGAAAAGGTGGAGTTTGTAAAAGCAGATATAAGGGATAAAGATATCTTGGGCGAAATAATTAAGAAGGTTGATTCTATAGTTCATCTTGCTGCACAGCCATCACATCCTAGGAGCTTAGAGATACCTATGGAGGATTTTCAGATAAATGCTTTTGGAACATTGCAGCTCCTTGAGCTTACAAGAAATATTAATCCTGGAATTCCTTTTGCTTTTATGTCAACTAATAAAGTCTATGGGGATTATCCTAATTATTTTAAGTATAAGGTTGTTGGAAAAAGATACGAAAATGAGGCATTTGATAGTTTTGATGAAACTTTACCTATAGATAGATGCGGACATACTCCTTTTGGGGTCTCAAAGACTGCTGCCGATCTTTATACGCAGGAGTATGGTGTTAATTATGGGATGAAGACAGCCACATTCAGGGGTGGTTGTTTAACTGGGAAAAATTCAAGGGCTGTTGAGATGCATGGTTATTTACCTTATATTGTGAAATGTGCTTTGTCAAAGAAAAAATATAATATCTTTGGTGGAGGCTATAGGGTGAGGGACCAGATACATAGTTCTGATGTTGCATCTGCCATCTATGAATTTATTAAGAAACCTAAACCTAGTTCAGTTGGATTATATGGGCAGCCTTATAATTTGGGTGGGCAGAGACAAAATTCTGTCTCTATTTTTGAAACAATTGATGCAATAAAAATAAAGACTGGAGTAGAGCTTGATTTTGAGGAAGGTCCTGAAAGGGAATCTGACCATATATGGTGGATTTCAAATATGGCCAAGTTTAAGGCAGATTATCCTGGATGGAAGATGAGCAAGGATCTTGATTTTATTTTTAATGAAATTATTGAATATTATGTCAATAAGCTTAAACTAGGAATTGATTTAAAGGACCAAAGTTATTTTAAGAGTAAAATTGGGAAAGAATGTGAGGGGGATCAGTGATGGACTTAAGTATTATTATTCCTTGTCTTAATGAAGAAGGCAATATTGGGGAGTGCCTGAAGAGAATTCCGCAGATGCCTTATGAAACAGAGGCTATTGTGGTTGATGATGGGGGTAAAGATAGGACAGCAGAGATTGCAAGAAAGATAAAAAGTAAACATCTTAAACAAATAAGGGTAGTTAGTTACAGGACTAATAAGGGAAAAGGATATGCGTTTAGAAAAGGATTAGAAAGAGCAGAAGGTAAGGTTGCTATAATCCTTGATGCTGATATGACTTCTCCCCCTGAAGAAATTCCTAAGATAGTGAATCCCATATTTGAAGGAAAAGCAGAGTTTGTTAATGGTTCAAGATTAATATATCCTATGGAAAAGGGGGCAATGAAATGGATACATATACCAGGTAATAGGGTTTTTGCGTTGCTTGTTTCATTAATAATTGGGAAACACCTTACAGATACATTATGCGGTTTTAAGGCATTCAGGACAGATATGCTTACAGTGGATAAATTAAAAGAAGACAGCTGGATGGATTTTGAGCTTTTGATAAAAGCCAAAAGAAATAACTTGAAGATAATTGAGGTTCCAATACATTATAAGGCGAGAAAAGCAGGCAACTCTAAAATGAAAACATTCAGCCATGCTTATAATATGTTCATGATGCTTCTAAAAGCTTTAAGAAAAAATGACTTTTAAAAGAGTAGTGCTTATCAGGCCATTTCCTTTCTTTGCAAGGGAGATAAATGAGGCAACAAATTACCCCCCTTTGGGATTAGCTTATATAGCGTCATTTCTTGAATCAAAAGGGGTAAATTGTAAGATAATTGATGCAAATCTTCTTAGATTAGAAGATAATGAGATTCTAAAATTAATTGAGGATTTTGATCCAGATTTTATAGGTATATCATCTAATATAGCTTATGCTAAAGATGCAAATCAGATTTCTAAATTTCTTAAGAAAAGTATTGGAAAATTTGTTGTGATTGGGGGGCCTTTTGCAACTTCAATGGTAAAGGAGACCTTGGATGAATCAGAAGCAGATTGTGTTGTAATGGGGGAAGGGGAATTGGTGTTTTGGAATATTGTTAAGAATGAAGGAAATTTAGATGGTATGAGGGGGGTTAGCTATATTCGAAAGGGAGAAATAGTGAATAATCCAAGAGAAAGCCTTATTGAGGATCTGGATATGATTCCTTTTCCAGCTTATCATCTTCTTCCAGATTTGAAACTTTATGAAAGCAGGTCCAGGGAAAGTCCTGTTGCTCCTGTATTAACAAGCAGGGGTTGTCCATATCAATGTGTATATTGTAATAAGAATATTTTTGGAAGCAAGTTTAGGAAACGTTCACCAGAAAATATTATTGATGAAATAGAACTTTTGGTTAATAAATATAATGTTAAACAAATAGATATTTTAGATGATAATTTTACCTTAGATCTTGAAAGGGCAGAAAGAATATTAGATATGCTTATTGAAAGAAAGATAAAAGTGCATATAACATTTCCTAATGGGCTTAGAGCAGATAGGTTAACTAAGGGGATTGTATGTAAGATGAAAAAAGTTGGGGTGTATAAAGTAGGGGTAGGTATAGAAACTGGAGATCCAGGAATTATGAAAAATATAAAGAAAAATTTGGATCTTGATAAGGTTGTTCAGGCAATAATGTGGTTTAGGGAAGAGAAGATTACTGTTTTTGGGTTCTTTATGTTGGGTTTACCTGGAGATAATTCTGAGACTATGCAGAGAACAATAGATTTTGCAAAGAAAGCAAATCCACATATAGCAAATTTTGCAATCACTATTCCTATGCCGGATACAGAGCTTTTTGAGATGATAAAAAAACAAGGGAAATTTGTTAGGGATGCTTCTAGTGTTGATAAGGGGTATTATACTATTAATGAAGGGCATTATGAATTAGGTGATTTAAAGAGTAAAGAAGTATTGAAGTATCAAAGAAAAGCGTATACAAGCTTTTATTTCAGACCTTCAAAGATTTTTGAGTTTTTGTTTTTGATTAAGTCAATGAGGGAACTAAAATGGACTATACGGACCGCTTTGCCGCTACTTAAAGGCATTTTTAAATTTAGTAAAGATAATTAATGGGGATACTAACTTTAAATTCATAAGATTAATATAGCCTATTTTTGTCTGGTAAAATATGAATTCAAAAAAACCAAAAGTTGTTGAAATTGTGATGGGTATTGCTACTGGTTGTGGTGATCAGATATCCAAGAAACAGAGTTATATGCTCAATCCTTTGAGGGTATTGGAGAAAAGGGGTTTTTTGCCAGAACTGTGGACTTTGAGTAAAGGGAAGAATAAAGATAGAGATTCTTATGAAGGTATTAAAGTAAGGAAATTTCCTAATACATTCTCTTTGTTGTTGCATTTGTTTTTTGATAGGGATATAAAATTAGTATATGCTCAGGGGAGACCTTATCCCCCTTCATTATTATCACCCTTGTCTTTTAAGAAAAGTGTGTTGGTTACTCAGACTTATGAGCTTGGTTCTAATTGGCTGTTTAAGCGGATTTCTTTATTTTTTATGAATATGTTTACTAGGATATTTGCTTTAACACCTTATGAGAGGGAAGAATATATAAAAAATGGTTTGAGAAGTGATAGGGTTGTTTTTTCCCCACATGCTATAGATTATTCTTTTTTTTCAAAGAAGCCTAAAAGAAGTTTAGATAAGATACGTAAGGGGTATGGCATAGATAATGGGGATTTTGTGATTACTACTGTTGCTAATTTTAGGAAGTTTAAGAATCTTGATGTTATGGTAGAAGCTTTTGCATTGTTCAATAAAAAGGTAAAAAATTCAAAAATGTTGGTAGTGGGTAAGGATCAAACAAGGAACCCTCATTATAAGGAACAAGGGAGTGAGAGATATAAGGAAGTAGGGGATGTTCAAGAAGTTATAAAAAAATGGGGCATATCTGATAGTGTTATCTTTACAGGTGGTGTTGATTATAAAAAAGTAAGGGAAGCTTTGTACGTTTCAGATGTTTTTGTTAATGTTTCAGATCCAGAGGGGATGGGGATGGCTGTTTATGAGGCTGCTTCTGCAGGTGTTTCTTTATGTTTATCTAGTATAGGGTCATTTACATCTGTTTTTAAGGATATGGTGCTTTATTCTAGGCCGAGGGACAAGGAAAAACTAGCAGAGAATTATTTTCATTATTATAATAACAGTATTTTAAGGAATAATAGTGGAAAGAAATTAAGGCAGTATATGGTGGAATGGGATTATCCTATTGCTATAAAGAAATTTAATAATATATTTGATGAGATATTAGATTGATTATGTTGTTTTTTGGAGTTTATATTGTACTAAAACTTCTTTAGAAAGATAATGGATTTTGCAGTGAATAATGTAGTGTAGAATATGAAGTAAGGTATTGTCATATAGTGGAGCCAGCCAAAGAATGAAAGTATCAATGCATAGGTAAATATATAGCCTGTGCCTGCAATAAGCATTATAATCCATTCATCTAATCTAAGTTTAGGATATTTTTTTGATTTTCCAGATGGTTTTAACAAACTAAATTTGTACATAAGTGTTCTTTTAAGATATTCTGTTAAGTTTATTGATATTATGAAAAGACTTGTAAGTATACCTATGATTAAAAATATTATATTGTTGTTTAATTTGTATGAATGGAATCCTACAGCCAGAAAGAATAATGGCATTATGTTGTTGTGCCATATAGCTGATAAGAATCTGCCATATACAGATTGTTGGTTTCTTAATTTTGCCATTGTTCCGTCCATCATATCGAGAATTATGCAGAATTGGAGTAAAATTGTGGCTAATATTATCTTCCCATATGCTATAAGCCCAAAACTAAATAAAGTGAGAAACATCATGAATAAACTTAATTGGATGCTGGTTATACCTAAATAATAGGCTGGTTTGATAAGTAATCTTCCAATGGGTCTGGAGAAATATCTAAATACGAGGTCCCTGTCAATTTTATTAGGTATTTTTTTCTTCATTTTTTAATTATATTTGAATTACTTTATATACTTTTCATTTTTAATATACTGGGAGTTTTTTAGTCACCCATTTATACAACTTATAATCAATAGGGAATCTAAAGAATTTTAACTTCCATCTGATTTTACATAATAGTGTAGGTAATATTAATAATGGTGAGAAGCTCATAATTCTACCCCATGAACTGGTAGCTAGGGTGGAGTATTTGCCAATATTTTCTATAAGATAACGGTCTTTTTTATCAACACCTAAAAAATTACTATCAGCGCAATATTCTTTAAAATATGACAGCAAATCAAATTCACGTTTGGACCATTCTCTTAAGGTTTTAGGTTCTTTAAAACCGCAATCAAGACAATATTGATAAATAGAAGCACCAGGGAGGGGCATAAAAGGCACTGGCCCACGGATTGTTACGTCTGGATGTATTTTAATTATCTTATTGATCATATTTATTGTTTCAAATATCTCTTTTTTTGTTTCAGTAGGATAACCCACCATAAAAGTAATATTACAATGGATATCATGTTTTTTACAATAACTTACAGCCCTAAATACTTGTTCACTTGTAATACCTTTTTTCATATATCCTCTGACTCGTTCAGATCCAGATTCAACTCCGAATGTAAGGGATGTTAAACCAGATTTTTTTAGTTTTGTCATAAATTCATCATTTACATAATCATCTTTAAAATACTCTGCTCTAATATTTGTTGACCATTTTATATTTAATCCTTTTTTGATCATACCTTCAATTATTTTTTCTGCTCTTTTTTGATTTACAAAGAAATTTTCTTCTCTGAATATAATTTCTTCAATTTTGTATTTATCTTTCATTTTTTCCAGATCATTTAAAACAGTTTCAGCAGGTAAGGATCTCCAATTGTGCCTCCAACCTATTGTATCTATACAAAATCCACAACGGTAAGGGCAACCCCTTGAAGTCTCAAATTCAAGCATCCTTTTTTTCTTGAATTTCCTTTCTAGATCAAGAAGCCCATAATCTATATCAGAGAAAGCTTCGACTGGCAATGGTTTTCTTGGTGGATTAACTATGACTTTATTTTCTTTTTTATGTACTAATCCAGGGATATTTTCTACACTTTTTCCTTTTTCTAAAGAATCTATCAATTCAAAGAAAGTTGCTTCTCCTTCCCCACAAATGACATAATCAATAGCTGAATCTTCACATGTTTGTTTAGGGAATAGTTCACCATGGATTCCACCCCAAATTATTATTTTTCCTAGAGATTTTAGTTTCTCGCTCATGATTAAAGCATGTGTAATCTGGGCAGTCATCACACTTAGTCCAATGTATTTTGCTTCTTTGGTTTCATCTAATACATTTCTCATAGGATCATTTTCAAGTATTGTATTAATTATCTTAACAGAATATCCCCTTTTGATTACATAAGAACCTATAGATAACAAACCAAGCGGAGCAGCAATACCCCCTTTAACTTTCTTCCCAATTTCTGCCTGGGGATTAATCAATAGAACTTTAGCCATTCTCAAATTCCTTAAAACCTGTTCTTAGTTCAATAAATATTTTAGAAGTACCAATAATCAGGTAAAAAATAGCGTAAAGGCTTATTGCATAATGCAGTAAGTTAAATACGGAAAATAAGAGCATCACAAGCCAAAACATAGTGATTTTGGTGAATATGCCTATGATGAAGAATACTATTTTTTGTAAATGTGTTTTGTTCTTTTTCATTGCTAATGCAGGGGAGAATTCTTTATCTAATCCTTTCTTTGATTGTAGGATAATCTTGTATTTATTTAGTCTTACTATATTCATTATGAAGACCATTAAGATAACAAAAACACCCAAATAAATAAACAGGTTGTTGTTATAGTGATTGTATGCGTTAATACCTAGCCCTAAAAAAACAAAGGGCATAGCTATTTCATGGTATAGGCATTCGAGGTATACACCATATAATGACTTTTGTTTTTTGTATTTTGCAATATCACCATCAACAAAGTCGAGAATTACTGAAAAGAATAAGATTAGACTTGCTATTACTGAATATGTATAATTGTTAAATGTAAATAAAAAAGCAGATATAAGTGGTAGGAAAAGATTTACAAAACTAACTTGGTTTGCTGTAATTGGTGTATAAAGTAGGGGTTTGGCTAAAAATATTGAGAGATATCTGAATGTTCTGGATAATATTGGTTTGTTCTTTTCAGCAAGAAGTTTATTGAGTTGTTTTATTGATGATACCATTTTATTTTTCTGATTTTATGTGATTAAATGAGTTTTTTGGACCATTTAAATAATTTATGTATCTGAAGTCATCTTCCTAAAAACCTGTTTAATACACTGAATATAATTTTAGGGTTTTTGAACAGAAACTTTATTGCTTTTGTAGGGTGATATAAGTAGTTGAGGTAATTAGCTCTTATCAATCTTTGATTTGCTTTTTTTAGATATTCAGGGGAGAAGTCTTCTGTTTTTATTAAACTTGTACCATATGCTGCAGTAGCTTCGGATAATGCTTGGGGGGTTATCTCTTTAGTAAGATATGAGTTTTCTTTGCATATATTGTAAAGTCTTGTACCATAAAGTGGGGTTGCGTAGAAAGCTCCACCTTGCATCACATTATATTTTCTTTGGAGCATTAGGGCAAATTTAATTGTTTTTTCTATATTCTCTTTTCTCTCTCCAGGAAATCCAATAACATAAAATGCACTTAATGGTATATTAAATTTCTTACATATCCTTGCCATCTTAATGGCGTTTTCTAGTTTAAGATTTTTTTGAATTATATTGTCCAGTACTGACTGATCTCCTGATTCTACACCCATTGTAAGTTTGGTGCATCCTGATTTTTTCATCTTCAAAGCGATTTCTTCATTAAATCGATCTGCTCTAACGCCATTAGGGGTATCCCACTTGATATTAAGGTTATTTTCAATAATGCCGTCCAAAATTTTTCCGCACCTTTTTAGGTCTAAAGTAAGATTGTCGTCCTCAAAATGGATATGTTTAATTTTGTATTTGTTAACTACATGTTTTATGTGGTCTATAACATATTGTGCAGAGTGGGGTCTCCATTCCTTGCCCATATGGCAGTGGATAGAACAAAATATACAGTTATAAGGGCAACCCCTGCTGGTAATTATTGAAATGCTTCTTTCTTCATCTATAGACCTAGAGTATATTCCTTTTTCAGATAAAGATAAATATTTTTCCATATCTACTAAATGGTAGGCTGGAAATGGCAAGTCATCTAGATTTTTTATAAATCTTAATTTTTTGTTTTCAATTATATTATCATTTTTTCTATAGATGATTCCATCAATATCTGTTATATTCTTTTTGCCATCTATATGATATAATAAATCTGAAAAAGAGTTTTCTGCTTCACCTAGTAGGGCAAAATCAATATGCTTATTTTTTTTCATAAACTCTTTTCCTTTTACAGTTACGTGGGGTCCCCCAATCACAAGTGGGATAGTAGGATATATTTCCCTCATAGCTTTGGTGGTTTCTACAGCATCAATTATCTGGGAACTAAAAAGATTCGAAACACCTATAATATTTGGCTTGAATTTCTCAACTTCTGATTTAATAATTTTTAATGGAGCGCCGTATCTTCTTCTAGAGTTGTCTATTGTTTCTAGAACAGCTTCATCCATTACTAATGAGTCTATTATCTTGACATCGTGGTTTTTTTTTTCTAGAAATGAGGCAAGATACATTATCCCTAAAGGCAAGCCTATATCCACATTAGATACAGAAGAAGATTTTTCATAATAGGTTCTTCCAGGATTAATTAAACATACTCTCATCTCAATTAATAGTAAAAAAGGAGAATATATTAAGGTTGTGGTTAAGTTTTCTGATGTAGATATTTAAGATTTGGGTAAGAATGATTTTATCAATTTAATCTCTTCTTTTCCTATGCCCCCTATTGAGATTAGTGCGATAAAATAAGCAACAGCAGCAATAGGTATTATGTATATTGCATGTAAGAATTTGATATATGGTATCAAAACACCCATGAGTATACCTGCAATTATTGGTTTGTAACTTATTTTTATCAAATTTAATGGATATCCATGTTTTCTTGTGAAATAATACAATAGGCAGAAGTTAATAAACTGAGTTATTACTGTTGCTGTTGCTGCACCTATATAACTTAATTTGGGGATTAGAATAAAGTTTAGGATTATATTTGATAATGCACAGATACCTGCAGATAAAGTAAATAAATGCTGTTTGTTTATGGAGTTTAGGAAGAAGCCCATTACTTGGTTTATAAAAACAAGGAATAGTGACCATGATAAAATTTGGAGTGCTATGCTGGACCCAATAAAGTTCTCTTTGTAGATTAATAGGATTATGCGTTGTGATAACAGGCTTATTCCAATACTTATCGGTATTCCAATTGAAAGAAGATAATAGAACGTTTTTTTGTATAATAATTTGGATAGGTCTTTTGCGTTTATGTGATAGAATCTGGATAATGCAGGGAAGCTTGCGCTCATGATTACAGTGGGGATAAATGTGAGGGCTCCAATCAGTGTGGAGGCTGCATTATACCAGCCGGTTACTACATAACCCTTCATACTTGTAAGCATTACTGTGTCAATGCGGTAATATATTCTTTGGAATACCATTGTTAGCCAGAATGGGATGGAGTTTTTAATCAGGATTTTCCAGAATTTTACATCAATTTCAATGGAGATTTTAATGAATTTTTTGTAAATAATCCAGAAACGGAATACAAATGAACTCAATTTTGCTAATATTAATGCTATGACTAGTGTATGTATGCCATAACCACTTATGAGGGCATATGACCCCAGAAGTAATGCTAGGCTTTTATCAATGATTGTAGAATATATGCCAAATTCATTTCTTTCATACGCTTTGAATATTGTGCCCATCAATGTATTGAGTACTGCAAAGAATTCATGTACCATTACAAGGAATATTAATAGCATGATTTCTTTGGTTTTTGGAAAGTTCCATGCGATTATCGCTAGGATAATATAAACACTAATCAGAAGGAAAAGTTTTAGCGTAAAAATATTGTCTGCAAGTTTTTTGGCTCGGGTTTTGTCTTTTGCAATCTCTCTAAACATATATGTAGTAAGTCCAAAATGCGAGAACATGATAAACAGACCGATAAAGGCAAAAGCAAAAGAATATTTTCCAAACCCAGCACTACCTAAGTACCTTGTTATTATTATAACTAGGATAAATGACATTACTTTGTCGATTATATCCTTTGAAAACAAAAAACCCGTGTTTTTTGCAATCTTTTTTGCTGATGACATTTAATATTAAAAAAGTAAATTATATTTATAAATGATTTGTTTTTTACTTATTTTTTAGTTACTTTAAGTAATAACCTTATAGTAAACTGTAATTTATGCTTTAAATTAACTATTATGTATTATGAATTAATAACATTTATATATCGACAATTACTCCAAAATATTGATTGTAAGGGCATTAGGTGATATATTTGGCGCATTTTTATGAATCGATATTGATAGATACTGTAGATGGATTTCAGTGTAAATCTTATGCAAATGAACATCCTGAAGGATATGTGATAGTAAAACCTAAGTATATTCCTCAGGATGCGATAAAAGGAGAAGGTCTGAAGTATCGGTTTCTTTTTGAAAAATGTTTTGTAAGATTCAATCTTTTTGCAAAAAAGGATAATGTTAATGAATATCTAAAGCAGTTTAGACAAAAATTTCCTGATTATATACATGATTCTAAATTTCATGATAACTGGTTCTTTGTTGTTCCTAAAAGCAAGATAAAAAAAGTACATGATAGTAGAAAAGGGCTTCAAGAGCTTTTGAAAGTGCCTAAAAATGACCTAGATAAGTATCTTACTCTTGTTGTTGAATTGGTTGAATTATTGACAAATAGTGGAGTTAAGTCTACTGATTTAGGGATAACTCATTCTACTCTACTTGGAAATTATACTCCAGGTAGATCTGATATAGATTTAATAGTATATGGCAAAGATAATGGGTGGAGAGTACTTGATTATTTGAAGGATGCAAAGCATTCTTTGTTAAAATGGAAAACTGATGAAGAATGGGCAGAATATTATAAAGAGCATAAGACTTCAGAATCATCTCATTTTACTGAGGAAGAATATGTTAAGCATATGAAAAGAAAGAAGTATGAGGGCATGTTTGGGGATACAGTTTTTACATTGTTTACTGTTGAAGAACCAGAAGAGACTTGGTTTAAGTGGGGAGAAGAGAAGTATGAGCCTATGGGACTTGTTACAGTGAAAGGGAAAGTTATAGATCATTATAATAGTCATGTAAGGCCAGGATATTATGAGATTATAGATGGTAAAATAACAGATAATCATGGAAAAGATATGGATGTTGATGGTTCTTTAGGGATTAAGAGGGTAGTTACATATTCAATCCCATTTGTGCAGCAAGCTTTGACCGGGGAAGAGATAACTGCATGCGGGTTGCTTGAATTGGTGACTCCCACAATTGGTGATAGATATTATAGGGTTGTAATCGGTTATTTCGATGCTTATGTTAGTGATAGGAGGGAGGCTGAGTTTATTAAATCTGGATTGTAAAAATGCATTTCTACGAATCTACAATAATAACAACCGTTGACGGAATTCATTGCCAAGTATATGGGAATGAACATCCTGAAGAAGGGATTTTAGTCAAGCCTAAGTATATACCTACTGATAAGATTTCATGTGATTTTTTACCCTACAGGTTTATTTCTGGAAAGAAGATGAACAGACTTAATCTTTGGATAGATAAAGATGAGCTTAAACAATATATTCAAACATTTACTGGAGCTTATTCTGAATATATATTCAAGAGCCCAATACATGAAGAAAGTCCATTGTTCTTTATTGTTTCAAAGAATAATATAGAAAGGATTTATTCTCCTAAAGAAGGACTTGCTGACCTTATGAGTATGCCTGAGAGAGATTTGGATGAGCATCTTAAGACAGTTGCCCAGTTTGTTTCATTTATTCTTAAGAGCGGCCTAGAATTAAAGGATTTTGGTATTACCTATTCTACCCTTATGGGGCATTACTCTCCTAATATATCTGATGTAAATATAGTTGTATATGGTAAGGAAAACTTCTGGGAATTGATGGAGTTTTTAAAAAAGAATGATCATCCAGATTTAAGATGGAAGACTTATGAAGAATGGGAAGCTTTCTATAAGAAAAGAAATAGACATGTTATACATAAGAAAGAGATATATATTGAGAATATGTATAGGAAAAAATCTGAAGGTTTCTTTAAAGGAACTTTGTTTGTAATATTTGCTGTTGAGAATGAAGATGAAACTTGGTTTAAGTGGGGTGAAGAGAAGTATAGGAAATTAGGGATAGCTAAATTTGAAGGGCTGGTTAAAGATAATAAAAGTTCGGTTGTGAGGCCTGGTTGTTATACAATTTCTAACTCAAAATTCATTTCTGGAGATGATTCCTGCAAAGATTTGCTTATAGATAAAATTGCTTTTTATTCTAGGGATTATTGTATGCTTGCTTATGAAGGGGAGACAGTTGAGGTAAGTGGGGTGGTTGAAGAAGTGACCCCTATTAAAGGGGGGAAATATTATAGGGTGGTTGTAGGATATTTTGATGCTTACCTGAGTGAGAGGAAGAATGATGAGTATATCAGGGTAATTGGGGATTAAAATGTATAAATCTGAAGAAGCTGATAAATTATTTAATGAAGATGTTACTCTTGTTGATGGATGTAATCTGTGTAAAGAAGTCAAATACAGTATTGGTGAAAAGACTGGATATGGTGCAGTGATATGCAAGGTAGGAAATTTAAAAGATGGGTGGTTTGCTACTTTATCTCCAAAAACTGGGGGAGACCTCAAGTTAGATTTTACAATACAGTTGATGCCTTTTTCTCACCTTACTCATTTTTCTCAAATAAGTTTTTATCCTAAATTAGCTGAAAATTATGGTGTAATATTTTCTAATATATGTAGGGCAATGACTGTAGTGATGATACAGGACCAAGAATTAAAGGCTATATCTGAAGATAGGGGGATGGCGATTTCTATAGGCACATATGGAAAATGCACGACATGGAAAGAAAAAAAAGAGCATTTACATATCAAAATATATCCTTTTAGGGGAAATATTGGGCAGCCAAGTACTGTTGATAGTTCTTTTGGAAGAAAAGAAGTGATTAAGGATTCTACTGGGGGGGAGTTTGTGAAGATGACTCCAGTTCAAAAAGTAAAAATAGGGAAAGAAAGATTTGATAAGCTTGTGCTGCTGCTTATAGACATATTGAATGATTAGGAAATGATGGGAATTTAAATGATAGACTTACATAATCACACTATATCATCAGATGGAGAATTAACTCCTGAAGAACTTGTTGATTTTGCTATTGAAAAAAAGCTAAGTGCTATTGCTATAACAGACCACGATTCTTTGGGTTCAATAAAGAAGGCAATTGATTATTCTAAGGGTAAAAATATAGAGATAATATCTGGTGTAGAGCTAAGCTGTGACGATCCTTTATTCAATTATGATAAGATAGATGTTATAGGATTATTTGTCGATTCTAATAATAATAGATTGGTTGAATTAATAAGGCACATAAATGTCAAAAGGGAAGGGAATAAGAAAAGGATAATCTCTAAATTAAAGAGCTTAGGTTATGATATAGAATATTCAGATGTTAAAAAGACAGTCAAAGGAACATTTGGGAGGCCGCATATTGCAAGATATTTGATAAAAAAATATCCTGAAAAGTTTAAATCTGTCGGGGAGGTTTTTGATAAATTAATAGGTAGGGGGAAAGAAGCTTTTTTAGAGACTAATCATAGGGTATCAATTAAAGATGTTATAGATATTATTAAAGGGGCGGGCGGTATTTCTATATTGGCGCATCCAGGGATATACCCAAAAGAAAATTCAATTAAGATTATTGATTATTTTATTGAAAATGGTGGACAAGGCATAGAGACATATTATCCTTATCATATCATAAGCCCTAAACTAAATTTGGATAAAGAAGGAAATACGAAACTTATAGAGTTTTATAGGGGAATTGTAAAGTCTAAAAACATCTTAGAAAGTGGGGGTAATGATTATCATGATAATGAGAGGTCTACATTAGGTGAGATTGAGATAAGTGACGGGATTTTGGAGAAAATACGTAATAAGGCCAACGGGGGCTCTTCTGATGTTGGACCTGGGTGGACTTTGTGGTTTACTGGTTTACATGGATCTGGAAAATCTACGATTTCTGAAAGATTGAGTAAAATATTGAAAGATAGGGATGTATCTTTTGTTCTTTTGGATGGAGATGAGTTAAGAAAGAATCTATCTTCTGATTTAGGCTATACATTAGGTGAAAGGAACGAGCATATGAAGAGGGTTGCTGAGTTGTGTAAATCAAGTTCTAATGGGGGAAAATTGGTTATAGCATCTGTTGCTTCACCTACATATCAATCTAGGGAATATGCACGGAAGATATTGGAAAAGTTCTTTTTAGTCTATGTCAAATGTTCTTTGGATGTGTGTGAGAATAGGGATGTCAAAGGGCATTATAAGAAAGCAAGAGATAATCATAAAGGTTTTGAGAATTTTATTAGTGTTTCTTCAAAATATGAAGAGCCTAAATCTCCAGATATAGTATTAGATACTGATAAATATTCTGTTGAAGAGTCTGTTCAGAAATTAGTTGATAAGTTAGAGGGGAAAGGGATAATTAAATAAGTGTGTAATAGATTTTGATAAAGTTATGATGAAAAAAAGTTATCTTGTATGTAACACTAGTGATTTTCACTTAGAAAATTCTGCAAATGTTGTATTGGAGTTTATATCTGAGAATTTTCCTCATATTGATGAATTTGTGTTAGTTGGAGATAGAAGCGTTGATCCAAATTTTTCTGAAACTAATGGTGAAAATCTACTTAGAAAATCTAAATTAATGGCTAAAGAACAAGGTAAGAATTATGTGGAAGCTGAAAATATTGAGTGGAGGGGTAAATACAAACAGGTATTAATCAAACAGTGGTTGGGAGTTTTAGAGCCAACACGAAGAATGCATAAATTAATTGAGGGATATGTAAATAGTGGGAAAATTCCACAGATTTTAGATCTTGGGGGGAATGATTGGGATAAAGAAAAAAGGATAAGAAAAGCGTATGAGTTATTACCCCCTAAAAAATCCAAAGGGGAAACATTGTTTGATATTTTGGATAATTCACATGCGTTTCGCAAATTAATCAATATAGAGTTTAAAGTTATAGGCAAAACTCTTGAGATTAATATCCCTTACATAGAGGAGAGAACTGATAACGAATTAAGGGCATATACTTTAGAAATTAAATCTATTTTAGATAAGTGCGGCGGGGGAGTAACTCAAATTGTTTTTAGAAGTCATTCAAATTCTGATCCTAAGTTGAGATTGGAGAAAAGGAATTGTTGGTATATTCCTATATTCAATTATGCAAAAAAAGTCAGTCCAAATTCTAAGATTTTACATATTTTTGGACATTGCCATAAATTGTTGAAACCATATAAATATAATGGAGTTCTCTTAGTCTCAGTTGGTTATGGGAAGAAAGAAGGATTACAAAGAGTATTTATCCAGGATTATCTGAATCCTGAGAATGATGTGATAAAAGATTTAAAGATAAAATATTAGTTATTTTTTATTGGTTCTTTTTTATCTTTTATTTTACCGATATTCCCTAATATTTCTTTAGGATGAGTTATATAATATTCAAGGACAATCGCATCTTGTTCAGGTGTTGGGCTATATGTGTTGTCATAGACAATAGCGTCTTCTGCTCCAGGGTATTCTTTATGAAAATGATCTAGTTTAGAGTAATCTTCTATGGTGGGATAGGTTTCTTTTTCTTCATCGGGGAGAATTTTATACATCCTTTCAGCTCTTTTCATCATCTCTGCTTGTATGTAGAATTTCCAGTCTGCGTTTGGGAAAACTCTTGATGTCATGTCTCTTCCTTCGAAAATAAAGTTTCCGCTCTTGGCAATCTCCCTCTGCAGTTTTGTTATTATTTCAGTAACTTCAGGTATGTTTCTTCCAAGGTAGGATGTTACTGAGTCAATTTTTTCATTATGGGTATATGCTTTTTCTGTTAAATCTTTTCCATCGATAAAGATTTTTGTTTCTTTGTCGATCTGTTTTACTTCAATATTTATCTCTTTTGCAATTTTTATTATTGCTTCTTTGTCTTCTTTTTCTATTTTTACTTCTATAACTTTAAGTGCAATTGCCCTAAATATAGCTCCAGTACTGAGGTAATTGTATCCTAATCTTCTTGCTAAGCATTTTGCGGTTGTTGTTTTTCCAACACCATATTTTCCATCTATTGCAATTATCATCTTATTGAGTTATCAAGTGTATTTTTAAAAACTTATCGATTCTTGTTTAATAAAGTTTAAAAACCCAGAATAAGTCCTAAGTAGTATTGAGACGTGACTTTATATTTTAGATAATTAGTTTGAATAATAATTTAAAATGGGACTTTTTAAAGAATATGCAAAACCTGCAGATTATAAATTCCTTCATAGGAGGATAAATAGATTTCTAACTCTTCCTTTTATCTGGGTTTTTTTGAAATTAAAGGTGAAGCCAAATACAATAACTTTTCTTGGCACTTTTATCTCTTTTGTTGGGTTGTATTTCTATTTCATATTCTTAAAGATTCCAGCAGTTATATTATATTTCCTGGGTTTTATATTAGATTGGTGCGATGGTCCTGTTGCTAGAGTTACAGGGCAAACTTCAAAGGTTGGTGCAAAATTAGATTTGATTACAGATATCTTTACTATTAAGCTGTTTCATTTTATATTGCCCTTGGGCTTATTTTTTTATTATGGGGAATTAAATATACTTATAGTGGCTTTCTCTTTGGTTACCTTGATGGTCATAAGGGATTACATCACTTTAATTATTCATCCAGGGGATAGGGGTAAGAATTATTATTATTGCGAAGCCGTATGTTCTTCTGATACATATCAATCTTCAAAACAAGGTTTAAAGTCAAAATATTCTCTTTTATCTAAAATTATTGTTGCACTTATCAATTTTAATTATTATATTTTTCCTTTTATTGTGTTATTTAATTTGAAGATTATCTTAATTTTTTATTTTCTTAATATTTTTGTTGAGTTAGTTAGGATAATATTTAATGTTAGATCAACTTTTTTATCTACAGATTCAGTTAAGAAATAGTGAGTTGATTATTTCTTTAAATATCATATTCCGAGTATAGTTTAAAGTGTTGTTTAGCTATGTTTTTCCAGTTTGCAGCTTTTTTGTATCTGTCAATTCCTTTTTTATAGCTACTATAATTTTTGAATACTGTTTTAATGCCTTCTGCAAGTGCTTTTGGGTTTTTTGGTTTGATTATTTCTCCAAATTTAAATAATTCAACCATTTCATACAGTGCTCCAATTTTAGTTACAATAACTGGGAGGTTCCATGCAACTGAATTATGGAGTATTCCTGATTGGTATGGGGCCCATGTGTGGGGCAATACTGCACAATCAGCTTTTTTGTAGTATTTTTCTTTATCTTCTTCGTCAATCCATTTAAAGTCTGTTTTTATATTTGATTTTGAATTATTTATTGCAGACAATACACTTTTTCTTGTTTCTTTGTTAATAAAATTTCCTGCTATAGTTAAATTATAATCTGGGAGATATTTCATTGCCTTTATTAGATAAGGGACGCCTTTGCCTTGTGAAATCATACCAAAACAAAGGATGTTTTTTTTATTTATTCTTTTTGGTATTTTATTTAATCTTAATCCATGATAAATTACAGTTATCTTGTTTGTTTTGTATTTCCTTCTTAGAAATTCTTTTTGTTGGGGGCTATGGACAATAATTTTATTGGCTCTTTTTATAATCTGTTTTTCAATAGCTGTAAGGGTTTTGTTTCTTAGACCTTTGTTTGAGTAATGGACTTCGTGAAGTGTTACGATTATGGGTATTGGAAGATCTAATGATTTTATTAAATTATAGTTTAAGTTATATTTTCCAAATAATGTGGGAACGTATTGTATGTGGATTAAGCTTAGTTTTTCTTTTTTGATTATTTTTTTTAAATCTTTTTTTAGGGAAAATGATTTGAAATCGGTTATATAGTCTGATTTGCTTCCTTTTCTTCCTATGGTTATTATGTGCTTTTTGTTTTTTTCCATCCCTTTTAAGAGGTTATCTGAGTATATTGCTATACCATCTTTTTCAGGTAGAAATGGACTTACTAAACCTATCTTCAACATTTTGCAATTAAACCTTTTTCTTCTATTATTATATCTATATATGGATATTTGCTTTTATTCAAAAATGGTTTTGTCTTACAGATATTTGCTTCATAACTTACGCCTTTTTTAAATAGTAGCCAAGAATCTTTTACAGCAATAATTCCATATTCTTTTTTGTTAAATAATATTCTTAATTCTTCAGAACTAAATGGGATGGAACTCCTTTTTGGATCAGTCAATGCCTTACTGAGGTCCATAACTAAATAATCTGTGTTGGGGGTTAATCCTTCTATAAAATGTCTCAGCTGATATATTTCATTCCTTCTGCTTAGGTGGGGTATTGCCCAATTTGGAGCTGCCACAGAGGCATCTTCCGGTATCATACTTAAAATTTCATTACCTGCTTTTACATAAGGTGTGTTGATATTAAAATTATTTACATCATAGAGTATTGCAAATGGTCCAAAAAATATATTGGCAAGTATTGTGGTGGATAGTACGCCGATGGAACATGCTATTATGATGCCCTTACTATCTTTTTTGGACTTGATTAATTTGGGTATTCTGCTTATTCCAATTACAGTGGCTGCTAAAACAAATCCAACTAAAGGTATTTGGTGGTGGTATACAATTTCTGAAAGGGAGTTTTTAGTGTATAGGAGAATTATAGCTAATTCAGTTATTCCTAGGAAAAGATATTCTGGGGCAAATAAAGCAAACAAACCAAAAAAGACTGAGGCAGAGAATAAAATCAAGAAAGCGAATTTATTTAGAGTAAATAAATATTTGGCAGAATATACTGGATTTAGTAGGATGATTTTTATTGTCTCTGTGATACTTTCTCCGAAGTAAGAGTTTCCACCTTGAATATAAACATATGAATCACCGTGGAATAATGGCACTAAGATATTAATATTAACTAAGAACCATGTAATCCCTAATAATAAAATACTAATTCCAATTATTCTTTGTTTTGAAAATAATTTTTGGATTGATATTTTTTTGAATCTAGTGAATCTTTTACTTCCTTTCATGTCTATAAAGAATATAAAAATACCAAATGGTATCATAATAAGGGCAAAATATTCTTTGCATATTGCTGTGAAAACTAATGATATAACTAATAATTTGTATTTTCTTTGGGTTAGGGCATAAACTGCAAGAATAATAAATGGGAGGGGCAGAACTGTTGTATGGAAATCAAAGAGTAGTGCATATTGTATTGCTGGGTGGGCAAGATATGTTAAACATAGAATGAGAGCTGCAATCTCATTTTTTAAAATCTTTTTTGCTAGAATATAAATAATAAAAGCACCTGTACTGATAAAAATAGCCTGAATTATAATTAAGATTATTGGTGTTTTGAATAAGGCATATATCGGTAAGATGATGAATAAAATCCATTCTATGTGGTCCCCTAATAGATGAAATCCTATTAATGAGTCAAGCATTTTTCCATTTTCGTAGCCATACATTGTTTGGTCATAAGCTCCAAGATCATAACCTGTAGAGAAAAATGATTCGTGTTTTAATATGCTTAATGTTGAGAAAGTTATGAAGAAAATTAGTGTGCAGATTATTGCGATATTTCTTAATGATTTTTCTTTTTTTGGTGATATTTCTAGAAATAGTGCTTTGAGAAATATAAACGACCCAAATGCAAAGATAAATATTACGGTAGATGGAATATGTATAAACTGAACAAACCGTGAATCTAAATTACTTACTAGATACCTTAACGGAAAAAAACAAAGAACAATGAATGGGATATAGGTTAGTGCATCTTTTCTTAGGATCTTGCTAAAATCTTTTTTTTGAATCGACGAAACAATTTTGCTATAAGCTAGCCAGAGCATGTGGAGCGAGACGATTAAAACAATAATGAGGTGGGTTATAATCTTGGCATTATTCAAACCAATTTTAAATCCACTGGGCATAATATCATACAAGAAAAAAGCAACTATGATGCCTATTATACTCAGTATCACACTGCTTGTTAAGTATGGCGTTTTTCTCATGTTATTCACTTCTTGTTTCGGCATACAAAGACGCAATAGTCAGAGATACCATTGATGATCTTGAATTGTTTCTTTATATTAAACTGCTTTGAAATGATTTTTTCATAAGCACCTATTTTTCTTATATATCTTCCTGTATCTAGGTAGTGCATTAATTTGCCGATTATATTAATTTTTGAGGTAACAGGTATATCCTCCATGATGAGTATTTTGGTATTGCTTTTTGATAATCTTTTTGCTTCTTTTAGTATATTGTCAGCGATTTCATCATTAACATGATGGAGTATGCCCAAAATCAGTATATTGTCAAATGAGTTATCTGGAAATCTGATATTTTGAGCATCCATTACAAAAAAATTGCTTTTATGTCGTTTCTTTGCATTATATACATACTTTTTAGATATATCAATTCCATTGTATTGTTTTGAGTCAAAAAGTATTGAATGTTCTCCCGTACCACAGCCTATGTCTAATGTTTTTTTGTTTTTGTCAAGTTCATTGGATATTATCTTCCTTGAAACAGTATAATTGCCTTCAAAGATAGCCCTTACAAAATTAAGTAAAATCGGATTGCTAAAAAGCTTATCTATTATCTTTTTTAAGAATTTCATTTTATTTGATTGTCTTTAGTTTTTCCCACCAATTTATGTTTTTTTTGTACCAATATATTGTGTCTTTTAATGCATCTTCAAAATTATGCTTTGGCTTCCACCCTAATTTATGTATTTTTGTGCAATCCAGAGAATATCTCCAGTCATGGCCTAGTCTATCTTTGACATATTCTATATCAGATTTATCTTTGTCCATTTCTTTTAGTATGGAATTTGTTATCTCTATATTTTCTTTTTCATTCCCCCCGCCAATGTTGTATACGTCCCCTATTTTTCCTTTTTCAGCTGCAAACCATATTGCTTCGCAATTATCAACAACGTAAATCCAGTCTCTTATATTTTTTCCAGTCCCGTAAAGTGGAACTTTTTTGCCTTCCATCAGGTTTGTGATGAATAAAGGAATTACTTTTTCAGGATATTGGTGGGGTCCGAAATTATTAGTGGTCCTTGTTATTATCACAGGCATATCGAATGTAGTATGGTAAGAGAGGCACATTAAATCAGCAGCTGCTTTTGAAACAGAGTAAGGTGAACTTGGTTTTAGGTTATCAGTTTCTTTGAATGAGTCTTCTTTTGTGCTGCCATATACCTCATCAGTGCTTATTTGGATGAATTTCTTTATGTTATTTTTTCGTGCTGCTTCTAATAAAGTGTGTGTTCCTAAGGTATTTGATTTTGTGAATACAAATGGGTCGTTTATTGATCTATCTACATGGGATTCTGCGGCAAAGTTGAAGATTATGTCTATATCTTTTGTCAGGCTGTTTACAAGTTCAGCGTCACAAATATCCCCTTTTATGAATTTGTAGTTTTTGTTATTTTCTATGTCTTTTAAATTCTCCAGATTTCCAGCATATGTTAATTTATCCAGATTGATTAATTCTATGTCTGAATATTTGCTTAATATATTTCTTATAAAATTAGAACCAATAAATCCTGCTCCACCTGTAACTAATATTTTCATAATATTACCTCTGAATTTTCTCCCAGGACTAGTTTATGACCTTTTGGCAGCTTGTTTTCATATATAAGTTTTGAGTGCCTTCCAATAAGGCTGTTTACTATTTTTTGATTAAAGTTTATTTTACAATCACCAACTATGATAGATGATTCTATCTCCCCATTAGTTATTTCTGTGTTATCTCCTATAGATGTATAAGGGCCTACATAGCTGTTTGGTCCTATTTTACAATTATTTCCGATTATTATTGGACCTTTTATTACAGATCCTTCTTTTATTATGCTGTTTTTGCCTATACTTACTTTACCTGTAATTGAAACACCCTCTTCAATTTCGCCATACCTTTTTTCTTCTAGGTCAGCAAGAACCAAATGATTTGCTCTTAATACGGCTCCTGTTGTTCCAGTGTCATCCCACCAGCCAGTCACTATATGGGCTTCTACTTTATGATCATTTGAGTTTATCATTATCTCAATTGCATCTGTTAATTGAAGTTCTCCGCCTTTTCCGGGGTTTACTTGTTTTATGATATCAAATATATTCTTTTTGAAAAGATAGACCCCTACAATTGCCAGGTTGCTCTTTGGATTTTCTGGTTTTTCTTCAACATTTATTACTTCATTTCCTTCTAAAACAGCAACTCCATATTTTTGAGGATTATCTACGTTGCAAAGTAGGATAGATGCTTCTGCGTTTGATTTCTTGAATTTTTCAACAAAGTTATTTATGCCTTCTTTTAATATATTATCTCCAAGATAAACAACAAAATTATCATCTTTTATGAAGTCCTTTGTAATAGAAACAGCATGCGCTAAGCCTCTTGGAGCATCTTGTTCAATGTATGTTATTTTTACATTCCATTTAGAACCATCACCGCAAGAATCAATTATTTTCTGGATGCGATCTTTAGTATAACCTACTATTATCCCTATTTCAGTTATTCCTGCATTTTTTATGTCTTCGATTATATAATGTAATACTGGTTTGTTGGCTATTGGAACTAATTGTTTTGGGCCAGTGTGGCTTATAGGTCTTAGTCTTGTTCCTAGACCCCCAGCAAGTATGATTCCTTTCATTTAAACCCCATAGGGGGGATTTATTGACCTATATAAATCTTATGGATGAGTTGTAGAGTGATGTTTATTTAGACACTTTCTGAAGTTATTGCATATAAGCAAAGTTTAAAGAAATCTACTAGATTTAGAGTTATTAATAATTTAAAAATTTTTTTTGGTTTTATAAATGTTTTCCTGTATCCAATTTTAATATACTTGTGCACTTCTTTTTCTGTTAAATTAGCAACTTTGTGTTGTATGCTCCCATAAAATAATCCCTGATCATTTTTAGATTCTGTATCTAATTTCAGTTCCATCATTTTATAGAGTTCTGTTCCTGGAAAAGGCATGACCCTTGTAAATTGTGTTATATCTGTATCTAATTTTTCAGCGAAATTTATTGTGTTTATCAAATGCTGTTTTGTTTCCCATGGAAATCCCATCATAAAATAAGAGTGGGTTATTATACCTAATTCTTTACACCATTTAACTACCTGTTTGATTTTGTCTAAACTAACGCCTTTTTTCATTTTAATTAATGAATCTTGGTTTCCACTTTCTGGTGCAACACCAACTAGCCAAATCCCTGCTTTTTTTAGTTTGAATAATAACTCTTTTGTTATATTATCTACTCTTATTCCATTAGTAAATTGTAACTTTATTTTTAGGCCCCTTTCAATTATGAGATCTGCTATTTTTTCTGCCCTTTTTGCGTCTAATGCAAAATTATCATCAAAAATGCAGATTTCTTTTACTCCAAATTTGTTGATTTGCCATTCTATTTCATCAACCACATTTTTTGGAGATCTTGCCCTAAATTGAGTTCCGAGAGAATGAAAACAGAAAATGCATTGGAATGGACACCCCCTGGAAGTCATTATATTTGAGATTGGTTTTGCTTTTTTTAACGGAACATTATAATGTTTTATATCTACTTTTTCAAGGGCTGGAAATGGGAGTTGATCCAGATCTTTGATATATTCTCTGTTTCCAGTAAAAAATGGTTTATTATCTTTTCTTATATATAGCCCCTTAATTTCTGATTTGTCTTTTTTTGTTAAGTATTCATATAATGTGTATTCTGCTTCTCCGATTATGGCTGCATCTATAAATGGTTTTTTAATATATAATAGAGGATTAGCCATACAGTGAGGGCCACCCACTATTATTGCGGCATTGGTTGTTTCCTTTATCCATTTTGCTTGTTTTAAAGTATTTTCTATATTGCTGCAATAAGCACTAAAACCTATTAAGTCATATTTTTTGTAGTTTACTGGTTTTCTTTTTTCAACATTGTAATCTATGACATCTACTTTTGCACCTTTAGATTCTAAAAAAGAAGCCAGGGTTAAAATTCCTATAGGGGGCAAGCTATTTACATAGTTACTTTTAATTTTTGGGCATTCTGATATTAATAATATATTTTTTTCAATCATTTTATTAAAATGAATTTATTTCCTTTGCTATTTCTTCTACTTTTTCGTCTTCTAATCCTGGGTAAATTGGTAGTGAAAGAATTTTTTTTGAATGGTCTTCTGTTATTGGGAGATTATAGTGTTTTAGTTCTTTAAATGCATGTTGCATATGCAATGGAATCGGGTAATGTATTAATGTTTGAATTTCTTTGTTTTTAAGATTTAATTTAAGTTTATCTCTTTGGTTTGTTCTTATGACATAAATGTGGTATGTGTGTTTTGCATCTTCTTTTTCAATTGGAGTTATTATTTCTTGATTCTTGATTAGTTCTCCATATAGTTTAGCTTTTCTTCTTCTTTTTATTATATATTCATCAAGATGCTTGAGTTTTACTTTGAGAATTGCTGCTTGTATTTCATCTAATCTACTGTTAAGTCCTTTTAGCAGATGGGTGTATCTTGTTTCTTGGCCATAGTTTCTTAACATCCTTAGTTTTTCATCTGTTTCTTTGTTGTTTGTTATAATTGCCCCCCCATCCCCATATGCACCTAGGTTTTTTGTTGGGTAGAAAGAGAAACAGCCAATATCCCCCATAGAACCTGTTTTTTTACCTTTGTATTCTGCTCCATGGGCTTGACAGGCATCTTCAATAACTCTTAGATCATGTTTTTTTGCTATCTCTATTATTGGATTCATATCTGCAGTTTGACCAAACAGATGTACTGGGATTATTGCTTTTGTTTTATCAGTTATTGCTTTTTCTATTTCTTTTGGGTCTATATTATAAGAATCTTTTTTAATGTCTACAAATACAGGGGTTGCTCCTGCGAATATAATTGCTAATACTGTTGCAGCAGCTGTATTGGCTACAGTTATGACTTCATCTCCTTTTTTAATATCCAATGCCATTAAAGCAAGTTGCAGGGCTTCCATCCCATTTCCTGTGCCTATACAATATTTTGAGTTATTGTATGCTGCAAATTCCTTTTCGAATGACTTGACTTGTTTTCCAAGAATGAATCGTCCGCTTTCTAGTGTGGTATTTATTGCTTTATCTATATCATTTTTAATATCAGAATATTCCTCTTTAAAATCAACAAATGGTATCATTTTAAAGTTTTAATAAGTTTAGCCCTGCTTTGGCTTGTGTTTTTAGTTGATCAAAGCTTTTTATTGATAATATTCTCTTTAAGATGTATTTTGGGTTAAGGTAATAATATTTATAGGCATATTTTAATAATTCCATTAACTCTTTTTTTGTCATAGTGTCTTCTAAAACTTTTGGCTTGAAATCTGATGTAGGGTTTTTTGCAAATTCTCTCCAGTAGTCTTTGAACAAACCTTTTTCTAGGTATATATTATAGGCTTCTGTTTCAGGTAAAGGTGTGAATAGTGAGAATACAGCATAATCTGGGGCAATTTTCTTTGCAAATTTTATAGTTCTTAATATATTTTCTTTTTTCTCTGTTGGTAGACCTATCATAAAGTAGGCAAGTCTTTGAATTCCTATTTTTTTAGTTATTTTAAATGCAGTTTCTACTTGTTGGAGGGTTATATTCTTTTTTATTACTTTTAAAATATTTGCATCTCCTGATTCAACACCATAATAGACCCGATCACAGCCTGCTTTTTTCATTTTTGTTAGGATTTCTTTATCTACTGTGTTTACTCTTGCTCTTGCATCCCAACCTATGTCTAATTTCCTCTTTATAATTTCATCACATATATCCATGGCTCGTTTTTTATTAATTGTAAATGTATCATCATAAAGGGAGAATTCATGGATGCCCAGGTTTGTGCATGCTTCCATCTCATCAACAACATTTTTTGGTGATCTTGGTCTGAATTTGTTCTCTAGTATTGGCCTATCACAAAAAACACATTGGTTAGGGCAACCTTTGCTGGTTATCATTGTTGTTAATGGGGATCTTTTTGCAAGAACAGAATAATATTTTTTGTAAGGTAATAGGTCTCTTGCAGGGAAAGGCAACTCATCAATATTCTGTATAATATCGCTTCTGCCGTTATTTATTATTTTATCCCCTTCTTTGAAAGCAAGACCTTTTATTTCTTTTAATTTTTCAGGATTGTCAATATTTTTTACAAGTTCTGTAAATACTCTTTCGCCCTCCCCATTTATTACATAATCGACGCTTGGTATGTTTGCTGTTTCTTCAGGGTATATTGTGGCGTGAATTCCCCCAATAACGATCTTGATACTATTGTCAATCTCTTTTATTTTGTTTGCTGTTTCTATGGTATCAATTATTGTATATGTAATCGATTGTATCGCTACAATATCTGGTTTAATTTTTGTTATATATTGATGTAAATCATTTATTGTTACGTTGTCTGCTACCATATCTAGCATCTTTACATTTACATCAGAATTTTCCCTTAGGTGAGAAGCAACATACATCAATCCAAGGGGTGGGTAGAGTCCTCTTTCTGAATCCACTTCTTCTGGCAAGTCGCAATATAACATATGTTTACTTTGCGGTTTTATGAGTAATACATTCATTTTTAGTGTTCTGTAACTGTAGAGTTAATTATAAAACTTTCGTTTTAAAAATAGTAGGTTATATTTTTTATTGGAGCCAATTCTTTCCTAAAATCTACAAAAGTCAAGTATGGAGATTTTTAAATTTTCTATAATCTCTGATATAATCTTTTTCATCATATTCTTCTGAAGCTAAGATTAATAATATGCAGTCATCAGAGAAATCAGACATAGTGCGCCATATATTTGGTTCTAGTATCAATCCTTTGTTTTTACTTAGTATTACCTCTTCTTTGTCTTTTCCATCATCCAGAGACATATTATATTTGCCACTTATACATATAATACATTGTTTGCATTTGTGGTTTGCGTGATTGCCTCTTTCTTTCTCTTTTTTTGGCTTTATCCAGAAAAATCTTTTTGTCTCAAAAGGGAGGTTTGAATTCTGAACAAATGATAATTCTCCTCTTTCGTCTGATTTACTTTCAATGTTTATTATCTTATATTTTAACATTTTATGCATCCTTATTTTTTAATACTACTAATGTCCACCATAGTTTTAACATATTGAGTAATGTTCTCCTGATTCTTTTGACATTAAAGAACTGGGATTTCCCATGTGCCCTCCAATAATGATGCACCCCTATTTGTTTTATCTTAAAATTAGCGTCCTGTATTTTTCTTATCATTTCAACACATATCAATCCACTGTTGGACTTTAATTTTACTTTATCAAATACTTTTTTTCTTATTAATCTAAAATCACAGTCAACATCTTTGACTTTTAGATTGAATAGAATTTTGGTTCCGTAATGATACATCCTTCCTAATACTATTCTCCTTAACAAATCTGCCCTATTTAGTTTGTATCCGTTGACTAAATCAACATCTTTTGTCATCAAAGGAAGCAATTTTTTGATTTCCAAAACATCATATTGTGCATCTCCATCTGTGTAGAAAACAAGTTCTTTTGTTGCTGCATTAAATCCAGATTTTAGGGCCCCTCCATATCCTTTATTTTGATTGTGGTGTATGACTTTTACTTCTTTATATTTTCTTGCTAGTTCATCTGCTATTTTTCCTGAATTATCAGGGGAACAATCGTCAATTACCATAATTTCATAATCATCTGTGAGTTCTTTGAGTACTGCGATTGTTTTAATTACCATGCTTGCTATGGTACCTTCATCATTATATGCAGGAAAAAATACTGATATGCTTGGTTTTTTATCCATTTTGTTGTTGAATAATGCTATTATTGTTTTAAACTTTTGCTTAATATGTTATTTATTGCTTCTGCAAATTTATTGATATTTTTTGGCTGTATTAAACTGCCTTTTTTTAGGACTTCCTGATGTGAACCGATATCAAATGCAACTGAGGGTTTTCCTACATTGTATGCTTCTACTATTGGCATGTCAAATCCTTCCCATAATGAGGCTGTAGTGTAGATGCTGCATGCTGCGTAGTAGAGTGGAAGTTCTTTGTCTTCTATAAATCCTGTGAATATGACATTTTTGTTTGCTAGTTTCTTTAGTTTTTTTGTATATCCCGGAAATGTATGTTTTCCTGCAATTATTAGTTTTGCTTTTGGGTGTTGTTTTTGAACTATTTTGAATGCTTTAATCAGTAAATGAATTCCCTTGTGGGGGCTTATCCTTCCAACATATAGCAGAATTGGTTCATTTTTTATTTTGTATTTATGCCTTATTTTATTGCTGCTTATGTTTTTATGAAATCTATGTTTATCAATTGGGATATATCCTACTTTGCTATCAAGTCCTGTTTCTTTTTTTAGTTCTTTTCTTAGAAAGTTGCTTATAGAAGTTATTTCATCTGTATTTTTTATTGTTTTGTTTGTAAGATAATTGAATATTTTGAGATAAGTCTTTTCAAAGAAAGAATAGGTGTCAACTATGCCTACCCCTGCATTATGATAAATATATTTTAGTTTTTTATTCTGCTTTTTTGCTTTATATGCTAGTATGTTCATAGGATACAAGTGGGATATTACTATATCATAATCTTTTAGAATTTTAGAATATTTATTTATTTTTTTGATATCAAGAAACATAAATAATCTGTATAGTCTTTCAAAGAATGGGTTCTTTGGCATGCCTAAGGTGAAAACCCTTACTTTTTTGGTTTTTATTGCTGCTTTTAAGGTGAATATGTCTACTTTATGACCTTTTTTCATATATTTTTTTGATTCTATTTCAACTAGGCGGTCTATACCTGAAAAATGAGAGTAAGTGGGTGTTAATATTGCTATATTCATATACTCTTAGGAATTATTTTTTTGTTTAAATAATTTATGGAACTATCATTTTTATATTCATATTTACTTGATTATAAATCTGTGCTATCATGTTTTTAGTTCGCATACATTATATATTATGGAGCATATGCAAAAAATAACAACATGGGATTCAAACACGAACTTTACTTTGTAAAGTCCTATTCGTAAAGGAAAAAACCACACTTTTAGAAATCAAAGATTTCTAAACCGTCAAAAAGCTACGCTTTTTGAAGTTTGTATGGTTTTCCCCTCTGCACTCATATTTTCATCCATGTTATTTTTTGCTTTTAAGTGAAAGCGAATTAGTTTCGTGATGCGAGGCAGTTTCGTGATAATAGAACTTGATTATAAATCCACAAGATTTAAAAACGTACTTTGTTTTCTTGAACCTAGATGAAAGCACTCATAACTGGCATAACTGGTCAAGATGGTTCTTATTTAGCAGAATTTTTATTGAACAAAGGTTATGAAGTATTTGGATTGTATAGGCGGGCGAGTACTGAATCTTTTCAGAGATTAACTCATATTAAAGATAAGATTAAGTTAGTGTGTGGGGATATAACTGATCAGAGTTCAATTAATAATCTTATGAGGGATATAAAGCCTGATGAGGTTTATAATTTAGCTGCTCAGAGTTTTGTTCCTGAGTCTTGGACTCAACCTATTCTAACTGGAGATGTAACTGGTTTAGGTGCTTTACGCATATTAGAAGCAATAAGGCATATTAATCCGAAAATTAAGTTTTATCAAGCTTCATCTAGTGAGATGTTTGGAAAAGTTCAAGAATCTCCTCAGACTGAAAAAACACCTTTTTATCCTAGAAGTCCATATGGTGTTGCAAAAGTATATGCTTATTGGATCACTAAAAACTATAGGGAAAGTTATGGTATGTTTTGTTGTAATGGAATCTTATTTAATCATGAATCTCCTAAGCGAGGTAAACAGTTTGTAACTAGGAAGGTTACAGATTCTGTAGCTAAGATAAAGCTTGGTTTGCAGAAAGAGCTTGCGTTGGGAAATCTTGAGTCAAAACGAGATTGGGGATTTGCAGGAGATTATGTTGAAGTAATGTGGCTTATGATGCAGTATAAAGAGCCAGAGGATTTTGTAATAGCAACTGGAGAAAGCCATTCTATCAGGGAACTTTGTGAAGTTGCATTTTCTCGTGTTGGTCTGGATTATAAGGATTATGTAAAGAAAGACCCTAAATTTTATAGGCCTGCTGAAGTTGATATTTTAATAGGGGATGCTTCTAAGGCGAGAAAACTTCTGAAGTGGGAACCTAAGATTAAATTCAAGGAGTTAATAGAGATGATGGTTGATTCTGATTTAGAAAAACATAAAAAATCAATAGAATGAAGGCCTTAATTACAGGGATTAATGGTTTTGTTGGACCTTATCTAAAAGAACACTTATTAAGAAATAATATTGAAGTAGTGGGTATGGATATTTCTGATGGTGAAGATGTTGATTTTGTTGTTAATCTATGTGATTTTGATAGTGTGAATAATTTAATTGTAAAAACAAATCCTGATTTTGTTTTTCATTTGGCGGCACAATCATCTGTTAAGTTGAGTTTTGAAAAGCCTGATTTAACAATGGAAGTTAATGTTAATGGAACTAAGAATCTGCTTGATTCGATTAAGGAACATGCACCTGATTCAAAGATTCTTATTGTGGGTTCTGCTGATGTGTATGGTGTTCCAGGAGAGAATCCATTGATTGAGAGTTCTAATTTAAATCCAGTTAGTCCTTATGGCAAGTCTAGAGTTGAGCAGGAGAAATTAGCCTTGAGCTATGGATTAAATCTTGTTATCTCAAGAAGTTTTACGCATACTGGGCCTGGACAGACACCTATTTTTGTATGTTCTGATTTTGCAAAACAGATAGCTGAGATAGAGGGTGGGAAAGAAAATGTTATCAGTGTAGGCAATATTGATGTTAGGCGAGATTTTACTGATGTTAGGGATATTGTTAAGGCTTATTTGATTGTTTTAGGGAAATGTGATTTTAATGAAGTATATAATATTTGTAGTGGGAAAAATTATTCGATTAAGCAGATCCTGGATATTTTGCTTAGTTTTACTGATACTAATGTTGAGGTTGTTGTGGATAATAAAAAGTTAAGGAAGGCAGATATAATTAACCTGGAGGGGGATAATTCTAAGTTTGTTAAAGTTACTGGTTGGAAACCTGAGATTTCTATTGAACAGACACTTAAGGATTTGTTGGATTATTGGAGAAATGCGTTGGTTAAATAATTGTGTTTTAGTTACTGGATTATCTTAATTTTGACAAATAATTTATATATAATATTAGATTCTCTTTTTCTTAGGGGGTTAATATCATAAATAAATCTTGGTACGTAAAGTATAACTTCTTCTTTTTCCTACTTCTAGTCAATAACTTTATATCTTGATTTGAAATTTCAAAGCTTTTTGAGGTGATTTTATGTATACAATAAGGCAAATACTTAAGGATAATTGGAACGATTATAAAAAGGCACATCAAGTAAAAGACTATCAGATCAAAGAAGTCGAAAAGATGATTAATTGCTCAAAGAACAGTTGTAATTCAAGAATCTGCTCATCATGCGGAAAAAGATATGCTGACGATTGGTCTAATGGTTTAAAAGAGTTCTTACCTAAAACCAATCATAAGCATATTGTACTTACTGCCCCATCTTTTCTGAGGTCAATTTTAAGGAACTGGTATAATTTGAAGATTCTTATGGATTCTTCTAGGGATTTTTTATGGGGGTTTCTGGCTCTAAGCCCTTGGGATTAATCACTGTTCTCCATACTTTTGGAAAAGATATTAAATTTCATCCCCACCTTCACATTTTAACAAATTCCAATATAAATTTTAACAGTAAGTTCAATAAGTTTTGGAGGAGAATTGTTCTGAATAATCTAAGGGTTTTGTCAAACAGATATTCCTATGGGTATTATGTGTGGTCTGAAAAGGGAAATCTGAATCCGAAAAAGGTTGCTAAATATGCAGCAAGGTATGTAAGACATCCAGCTATTGCAAATGGAAGAATAGTTGACTATGGTAAAAATCGGATCACTTTTTATTATAAAGACTATAATGGTGATAAAATCTTTGTGACTAAAAAGATAACTAACTTTATCACTTCCTTAGTCCAACATATTCCTCAGAAACAATTTAAGATGATAAGATACTATGGCGTTTATGCAAGAAATAATAAGTTCAAATAATATATTAACCATAAACGATCTCTTTAGTAATATCGATAAGATTCTTGCACTCTTCAACTAATTCTTTTATTTTCCTCTTATCCTTAGGGGAAACTTTTATCCCATAAGTTAGCTCTTCTCTCATTTCAATAATACTATTTCCTTTTTCTTCTTCAACTTTTGCATATTTTAACATATCAATATATTTCTTATCAATATCTATCTTTCCTTTTTCTTTTAGGTATTCAATTAATGAAATTGTGCACGTTTGATTTCTGCTTTCATAGCCAAACTTTGAGGCAATTGCCAGAAAGCAATGGTAGATTGCGTAAAATGCTGCGTTAACAGACCAGTCAGAAAAACCCTGATCTTCTAATATATCAATCAAGCTAAGATTGTGCGTTGCTTTCTCTATATGCTTTTTAGCTATTTCAATATCCTGCTCTGCCTCTAATAACCCCCTATGTTTTTTTCTTTTCCCTTGTTTTTCACATTCCTCGATCTCTTTCTTAGCTTTGTTCAAGCACCATTTTACATGATTAGAAGCCTGTGACATTTTTGATTACCTCTACATATTTATCATAACCATACAAGATGACTGCATCCTTAATAATATCTATAATAACTTCATTTTTTTCCTTAATGTTCTCTAGGAGGTCTTTTTCTGTAAGATTGATAGAGTGAATTTTTTTAGGAAGTATTTTGCCTATCATATTAATTATTTTACTTACTTCGTCTATTTCATTCTTTTTTATAACCAGCATTATATCGATATCGCTAGCTGTTTTGTAGTTTTTAATTGCAGAACCATATATCAAAACTATTCTATCTCTCTTAAATAGGTCCTTAAATTCATCCTTCCATCTCTTGAAATTATTAGCTTCGTCAGCTAATAAAAATGAAACGAGCTTTTGCTTATAATCATCATTTATATTTAGTTTATGTATTATTGACTTTCCAATCTTTTTAGTAACTGTTAAACCTGCTTCTTTAAATCTTTTAAGCAACTTCTGAGCACCAACATGGCTAATGCTTATTTTTTTACTAAGAGAATTGGCGTTGTAATAACTACTAAAATCTTTAAATAAGATTAGTAAGGCTTCTTTTTCTTTTTCTGTTAAATTTACCATGGTAACCTCTAGTTTCTATATAGAAACTCATAGTTACTATATAAATCTTTTGGTTTTGTAGGGCAAGTAACCTACGATAAGAATGGTAATTTGGTAATAGGTGATGGGTTTTTTCGTAAGCTGTTTATTATGTTTCTGATGAGTTTGTTAGGGTTGTGGATTCTATGGGGTTTATTATACTTTATTTATGTACCTTAAAACACAAGATTTAATAAGGAATTTAATTTATCATACTTTAAATGAAAGTAGATTTTATGCGTTGGGTGGACTATTATATTGGGGTTCCTATTTGCTTCTTATTATCTTTAGTTGTATCTATAGAACGTCTTTTTGGATTGAGGAAGATTAAGAAAGGGTTCAAGCCAAAGAAGGTATTGTTTTTAGAGCTTTCTGAGATGGGGAGTACAGTTCTTGCGTATAGTGCTATGAAGAAAGCTAAAGAATTATTCAATGCTCAAATCTATTTTATGATTTTTAAGGAGAATGAGGCTAGTATCAAACTTTTGGATGCTGTTCCTGAGAAGAATATCATAACTATTCGGAGTAAATCTTTGTTTTTACTGATTATTGATACTATTACAGCAATATTTAAGATGAGGATGAGGGGTATAGATGTTGTAATTGATTTGGAGTTGTTTTCCAGGTTTACTAGTATACTAAGTTTTTTTAGCGGGGCAAAAGCAATTGTTGGATTCTATAGATATCATATGGAGGGTCTTTATAGGGGGAATTTCCAAACTCATAAGGTTGAATATAATCCACATCAACATATTAGTCAGAGTTTTATGTCTTTGGTCTATGCTTTGAATGCAAGTACTGATGAATTGCCTTTGCTTAAGAAAGCGATTCCTATGTCACAAATAGCTAAAGCTAAAGTGGCTTCAACACAGTCTGCAAAAAAGGTTATTATTAGTAAATTAAAAAAGATTAATCCTTCTATTAATGAAAAAAGTAAAATTGTTTTGTTAAATCCTAATGCTAGTCAATTACTGCCTATAAGGAAATGGCCTTTGCAGAATTTTATGAGGCTAGCTAGAGATTTGTTGGGTGTTAAAGATCTATTCCTTGTGATAACTGGAACTGAATCTGAGGGTGAGGATGCAAGGGTTATTTGTGATTTTGTTAAGAATGATAGATGTATAAATTTTGCAGGGAACACCAGTTTTAAGGAATTAATTGACCTGTATAATGTGTCTAATGTAATTGTTACTAATGATAGTGGTCCAGCACATTTTGCTTCACTTACTGATATCAAGATTGTTGTTTTGTTTGGTCCTGAAACTCCGAAGATATATTCGCCTTTGGGAGATAATTGTACTTGTGTTTATTCTAATTTTGCCTGCAGTCCATGTGTTTCTGCATTTAATCATAGGAAGACGCCTTGCAGCAGAAGTAGATGTTTAGAGGCTGTTAAGGTTGATGATGTATTGAAGGTTGTTAAGGGGGAGTTGTGAATTTTATATTTAAAATGAATACTCAAAAATTCAGCGAAAAAAGGTTTGCAGATATTAAGGAATATCGAGATGATAAATTTAACCTTAAGAAAGTGCATGCTTTGATAAGCAGGTATGTTCCAGAAAAGAAGGGTAAGAGTCTTCTGGATATTGGTTGTTCAGATGGGTCTTTTGCGGCAATCTTGAAGAAACGGTTTCATTTTGATGTTTATGGTGTTGATATAGCTAAAAGGGCAATAGATAGAGCTAAACTTAATGGGATAAAAGCTCAGGTAGCTGATTTGGCTAAGAGGTTCCCTTACAAAAACAATACTTTTGATGTTATAATCATGTGTGAAGTTATTGAACATATTTTTGATACTGATTTTTTGTTGCAGGAAATTCATAGGGTGCTTAAAAACGGGGGTTTTTTGTTTATCACTACACCAAATGTTGCTTCGTTTACAAGCAGGATCAAGCTTATTTTTGGGGGCTATCCAAATGGGTTAGAGTATTGCATAAATGAGTGTACTAATGGGCATATAAGGGCATATACACCTTTAATTTTAAGAAAGCAATTGAATAAGAATAAGTTTAAGGTTGTAAAATTAACTTCACCTAATATACTTTTTCCTGTCAAGAGCAAATTAATCCCTAATTTTATCAAAGATAGTATGATTCATTTTTCTGATTTGACTAAAAACTTAGGTGAGCAGATTGTTATTGCTGCAAGAAAATGAAGATCAATAGAAATGTTGAAGCAATAATTGTAACCTTGCTTTATCTTACTTGTTTATATTTCTGGACTTTGCCTATCCAAAATAATCCAATTCCTTATGGGGAAGTTGATGCAGCATCGCATTATTCTATTGCAGATTATACATATGAATCAGATAGGTCTATTACAACATTGCCTTATTATATTGATATGAGATATGGTAAGGCTAATAAATTTAGGGAGCATGTTCTTTGGTATCCTCCATCTTTTCATACTTCTTTAGCTATTGCTGCTGTATTTGGTGGTGAGAGTGATGTTCCAATATTTCTGGCAAATGCAATCTTATGTTCTTTGATTGTTTTAGCTGTTTATTTTATCATGAGGCGGTTTTTTGGGTTTGAGGCTGCTTTGATATCTGGAATTATGCTTATATTTTCAATGAGGGATATCATGATTTATCTTTGGGGGCAATGGCCTGAAAGGATGGGTTTTGCATATTTACCTTTGATACTTTATTGTTTTTATAAATATTGTACTACTTATCTGAAGGGGGAAAACAAACCAATATATCTATATCTCATGTCTTTATTTTTGGTTATTAACTTATTTATACATCCTATGGATTTTTTTCATTCAATTGCCGCTTTAATTATAATTGGTTTGTTCTTTTTAATTAAAGAAAGAAAGATATTTTTTAACATTAAGCACGTGTTTATTGCTATTGTATTATTTTTATTGATTGTTAGCATGTTTCCTTTACAATCTATGAATGTAATTGTGAGATTAAGGACAGATAAGGGTGATAGTGCGGCTGTTGGAGATTTAAGCAGATTAGTTTATTGGTTTAAGCCTCAACTAGATAATCCAGGGGTTCCTCAGTCTTATTTTTTCTATAAACCTATGATTGGGCCTTACTGGACAATACCTTTGTTATTGTTGGGGATATTGTTCCTTTTATTAAGAAGAAATAAAAAAGACTTAGTTATGCTTGGGTGGTTAGTTAGTTTGTATATTATGATACATCTTGATGTTATAGGTAAGGGGAGGGTTCATAGATCATTAAGTGGGACAACACATATATTCTATCCGTTGATTGTTTTGGGTTTGTTGTATCTGATTTCTCTAATACCTAAGATAAATGGATATAAGAATATTATCAAATATGGTTTGATCACTTCTTTCATAGTTTTTATTTTTATTTCAATAGGAATAGCAGCAAACACTTCTCTGAAAGGGGCATATACAGGCATATCGAGATTAAACCCACATCAATATGAATTTACTAGATGGGCGATGGAAAATATACCTGAAGATGCTGAGATGTATCATGTGGGGTCTATATCCTTGGCAAAGAGTAGGTGGATGTGGATGGTAAGCCAAAGATTTGTTGGTAATTACCCAGATCATAGTCTTGATGATTATAACATAAGTTATATCATCATTGATTATTCGGATTTTGCAGCTGTTGGACATCAGGATGGGTTAAATTTGGTTCAAAGTTGGGAGCAAAACCTGATTAACAATACTAAGTTATATGATAAAGAATTAATAAAGGTGTATGAATTTGAGAATTAAGCTTGATGATAAGACCACTGCAGGAATAATTTTAGTTTTAATAGGATTATTTTCATTTAGTTTTCTAGGTTTTATTGGCTTTAAGGTAATATTTGGTATGTTGCTTGTTTTCTTCCTGCCGTTTTATTTGATTTTTGATAAGTTTGATATTTCACGGGGTGAGAAAGTTATTTTTTCTTTGTTTATTGGAGTAGGGTTTTTACCTTTGCTGGTTTATTGGTTGGGGGTTTTGATATCTTTTAGGCTAGCAATTGTTATAAGCTTTATTTTATTGATTTTAGTTGGATTTTTGTTAAAGAAGAAAAAACATTGATTATTGTTTTTGTTATTGATCTGTTTGATTCTCTTTTTTAATCTTTTTCCATGTAATAAATGATGCAATGGCTATCGTTATTATTGGAAGAAAAATTGTATGGTATATTATAGTTATTCCAATCAAACCCAGATTATATCCTATTACTCCAATTATTGCTATTCCTAGAACAGTACCTATGATTAGTCTTTCTAAGAAGTTTAATTTATTGTTCCAGTAAAACATTATCGAATAGCCCGGTAGGAGGAATAACCAGAAAATGGTCAGGATTGTTCTCAATATAATTGTAAATGTTTCTTTGTGAAATAGTATCTTGAATAATACTATTAGTATAACTAATAATATTGTTAGGTAAATCAGTTCTTGTTTTAATTTATTGAGTGTTGTTTTCAATACAATCCGCTCCGATTTGATTATTTTTTAATATAGATACTAATTGGTTATTATAAACTTCTGTAATCCAGTTGTTTTGAATCAATATATTTCTTATTGCAAGATTATACTGTGCTAGGGCTGGCGGGTCAGAAGCTTTATTGAAATAATAATATTCTATGTTACATATATCCTTGGTAGTTGTTTCTATAGGGGCATATTCCAGTTTTTTACGGTTTGTTTCACATTTATAATTACTGTCGTTTTTTGGTTTAAGATGGTTTCTGAAATAGCCAAATGAAAATCTGCTTTTTTTGCATATATAGGTGGAGTATGAGTCTGCGAGACCAAATTGATATACTCTTTTTATCTGTCCCGATTGAAGATCTTCTATGAATTTATTTGTGTTTATATTGAATGAAACTCGTTTAGATGAATATAATGGGGCATTGTGGGCAAGTGCATTGGAAAAGAAGTAATAGATATGTGAATCTTCTGGTGTGTTTTTACTGATCCATTCTAAACCACCCCAGTTAAAAGGATCCATAATACCTGCACCTCTATTCGTTTGACTGAAGATTGGTTGTGAAATAATAAATATTAGTATAATTGTTATCGCAGATACGTAAATTAATCTGGAGGCTTTTATTTTCTTTAAGATATAGTACAGGGCAAATCCAAAAAAGAATGATGCATATATAAACCAGAAGAACCTGTGGGTGTATGATCTTTTTCCCATTCCAATAATGATTAGGTATCCAAGAAGAAAAGAAAATAATGATATAGACGCTGGAATTGTGGTTTTCTTTTTATTGGATATAAAGAACAGGACGAGACCTATGACTGTTATGACCCCTGCAATACCTAAGGATGCCCAGGGCATTTCAGGAAGTCCACTCAGTGCTGCTACGTTTTTTATATCCCATACATTCCTATAACCTTCAGATTTTAGGAATGTTTTACTGAATATAATCATATTAAATAATGATAATGGGATGCTTATGAGTCCGGCAAATATCACTTTTTTAATATAATCAATATTTATTTTTTTGTTCTTTATTATATCTATTACTAGGAATAATGTCAAATAGCCTACAGCAAATACTAGTTCTGGTTGATGTGATAGCATAGCCCCTGCTAAGAAAATGCCTATTAGGATATAGGAATGTTTTAGGCCTATTTTTGTAGCTGACCAAATTGAAGCAACCATAAATAGGACACCAATGACAAACATCCAATAACCCCAGAACATCCAAACATTGAATGGTCCTTTGAAAATTAAAGTCATAATTGGCAATGATAGTATCGCAATATATTTATTTACTTGTCTAGCTATAATATAGAAAATGAGTGCAAATAATAAACATGATAGGACTGCGATGAAGAATATGCTGTCATAAACTTCAATACCTGATAAATGCGAAAATGCTGCTGTAACTTCAAATAATACTGGGGGGTGCTGTTCAAAGACCCCTTTATGACCACCCACTTCATAAGAAGGAGTAAACCAATATCTGCCTACATCTTTTGTATGTTGGGCAACTGATTGATGAAAGAATGCATCTGAAGCAAGATAAGAATAAGGGAAGTCATGTGCTAAGGTATTATCCCATGGATTTGCAACTCCTAGGTATAGGAATACTCCCATGAATATTATTATAGTGGTGTATTCCAGGTTAAATTTTATTCTATCCCCCATTCAGTCAAGGGATTTTTGATTGTATTTAATATTTTCGTTAAAGATAACATACTGGAATCATTTAGTTTTCGACATGTCAGAAAATAATATTTGGCATAGGACAATAAAAAGCGTAGCTTTTTCCGACACATTTATAAACGAAAAATTAATCCCTTGGGGTATGGAAACAGTACTAGTTACAGGTGGAGCAGGATTTATAGGTAGTCATGTTTGTGAAACTCTTTTGTCTAAGGAAAATAAAGTAATCTGCGTGGATAACTTCAATGATTATTATGATCCGAAGACTAAAGAAAAGAATATTTCTGGATTTAAAGATAATCCTAATTTTATACTTTATAGGCAGGATATAACAGACTATGAAGGGTTAAAGGAAGTCTTTAAATTGAATAATGTTGATAAGATAGTGCATTTAGCAGCGAGAGCAGGAGTTAGGGCTTCTTTTGAGAATCCCGGGTTATATTGGGGAGTTAATGTTGATGGAACTAGGAATATGTTGGAGTTTGCAACAGAATTTAAAATAAAGAATTTTATTTTTGGTTCTAGTTCATCTGTTTATGGGACAAATAAAAAGATACCTTTCTCCGAAGATGATCATATTGAAAATATAATAAGCCCTTATGCAAATACTAAGAAAAAGGCAGAGGAACTATGCAATGAGTTTCATGATAATTTTGACTTGAATGTGACTTGCTTAAGATTTTTTACTGTTTATGGTCCGAGGGGGAGACCTGACATGGCACCTTATAAGTTTACAGAGCTTATTCTTGGAGGTGGACCAATAGATATGTATGGTGATGGAACATCAAAAAGAGATTATACTTATGTCAAGGATATAGTGGATGGGATTTTGCTATCTTTAGATAAAAATTTAGGGTTTGAGATAATCAACCTAGGAAATTCAAATACAGTTGAATTAAGGAAATTTATATCAGTCATTGAGGGTGCAATAGGTAATAAAGTAAAGATAAACCAATTACTTATGCAGGAAGGCGATGTTCCACTTACATATGCAGATATTTCGAAAGCTAAGAGATTATTTGGTTATGACCCAAAGATTAAAATAGAAGAAGGAATTAGGCTTTTTGTGGAGTGGTATAAAAATGAAAGATAAAAAAATTACAGTACTTTTGCCAGCATATAATGAGGAAAAATCTGTTCATTCTACTATCAATCAAATAATGGAAGTTATGTCTTCTACTAAATTAGAGTATGAGATAATTGTTGTTAATGATGGGAGTACAGACTCAACAAAAGATGTATTGGATAGGGAAACTGGAATAACATTGATTAATAATCCATATAACTTGGGTTATGGGGCGTCTTTGAAAAAAGGGATAAAGAATGCAAAATATCCTTGGGTTTTAATAGTTGATGCAGATGGAACATACCCTATAGGTGATATACCTAAACTAATAAAATTTGCTGATGATTATGATATGGTTGTAGGTTCAAGAAAAGGTAAAAATGTAAATATCCCTTTCTTAAGGCGACCTGCTAAATGGTTTATATCTTTATTAGTAAACTTTATGTGTGATGGAAAAATAGATGATGTTAATTCCGGATTCAGGATATTTAAGAAAGAAATTGCCGTTAATTTTATTAGGTTGTTTCCAAATGGTTTTTCATTTACTACTACTATAACTTTAGTCGCATTCAATAATTCTTATTCTATAAAATATGTCCCTATAGATTATCATAAACGGGTTGGGAAATCTACTATTTCTCCTTTAAAGGATTTTGTTGGTTTTATATCTTTGATATTTAAGATTGTGATGTATTTTAATCCTTTGAAATTTTTCTTAATACCTGGTATTTTGATTATAATAGCGGGAATAATTCATGGGGCGTATCAGGTTTTAACAGATTCTTTGGGTGTGGGTCAATTACCTATTCTTTTGATACTTGGGGGATTACAGATTTGCTTTCTTGGTGGAATAGCAGACCTTTTAAATAAGAGCACTAAATAATTTTTTATGAAACTAGAACAGGCTATTCGGAATAGGAGAAGCATACGTAAGTTTTCTGATGATAAAGTAGATGAAAAAATAATAAATGCAATTCTGGAATCAGGTATTTGGGCGCCAAGTGCTTGTAATCATCAAGAATGGAAATTTATTATAATTGATAACAAAAAGTTGATGAATAGAATCATTGATTTGGGCGGGTCTGTTGTCATAAGTGCAGCCCCCATCGGGATATTGGTTCTTTATAAGAATCAAACAGATAATCTTGAGTACAATGACCATATCCAAAGTGCTTCTGCGTGCATACAAAATATGCTCCTTAAATCACATTCATTAGGATTGGGTAGTTGTTGGATATGTCAGTTACCTAATAAGAATGATCTTAGGGGATTACTACATATCCCCCATCATTACGATCCCATTGCTTATATTGCTTTAGGTTACCCTTCTGATGAACCTAAGCCCCATAAAAGGAATGATGATGTTGAGCAATTAGTTTCATATAATAATTATAATTTTAAGGTGGGGGAAAAAGGTTTTCTTAAAATAAATGCAAGGAGAATTTTTAGGAGATTCTATTTTAAACTGCCTTTGTTTATAAAAAAAGCAATAAGATCCAAGATTGAAAAGAAATATGTTAAAAAATTTGAGTGATAATGATGCAGTTAAAAGGTTTATTTAAGCGGTTTAGAAAAGAAGTCAGTTATATTAAGAAGAGAAAATGGGGCTACAGGGAAGTTGGAGAATTCTGGGATTCGGTTTATGATTATGAACAGATAGATGATAAAACTTATGCTTATCCAAGGAGATTTGAGGATAGTTTTGAATTAAGTAATTTGAAGGATCAGGGTTATGTGTTAGATATATGCTGCAGACCAGGCAATGGGACTGTTTTTTTTCATAAGAAAGGGAAGATATCTAATGTAATTTGTGCTGATGTTTCACAAGAATTTTTGAATATATGTGGGAATAAACTTGAAAATAATAAGATAGACAATTATAAATTATTGAAATTTACAGATTTGCCACTTCCCTTAAAAGATAATACTTTTGATAGTGTGTTGTGTTTTGAGACTGTAGAGCACTTTTCTAATCCTGGGAAATTCATAAAAGAAATCGCAAGAGTTTGTAAAAGAAGCGGGCAGATAATAATAACTACACCTAATATATTATGGGAACCAATACATTGGGTTGTGGCAGTTTTAAATATACACCACAGTGAAGGGCCCCATAGGTTCTTAAGGAGAAAAAAATTGATAAAATACATACATGATGCAGGTTTAAAGATAAAAAAAGAACAAACAACAGTCCTTATAGCTCAGGGACCTAGATTCATTACAAAAATTGGAGAATTCCTAGAAAAATTATTTAAAAATAATCTAATGCAGCTAATCGGTTTGAGGAGAATCTTTATCTGTGAAAAGATTTAATTTGTAGATTAGATACGAAATCGATGCGAATAAAGATTCTCCCAATATCAAACTAAATGTTATGAATAATGTGTATATACCTGCTATATCTTTGTTTAAGTATGCAAAGTTAATAAGTAAAAAGGTCAATGTGAATTCTTTTGAGCCAAGGCCCCCTGGTAATCCTGAGACTATACCTACAAGCATTGCGAGTGAATACGCCTGGATTATCATTAACAAACTAATCTTTATATTCATAGATAGGGCAATAAAATAGGGGAATATCAACAGCAGCAGTCTTACTATCAATGAAAAGAATAAAAATAATGCTAAGTTTTTAGGTGATGATTTTCTAAGATATATCTTAAACCATTTTTTCTCAAATACTTTTCTTCTTAATATAAGGTTTAGTATCTTTTCAATATTTAGCAGGGCTATTACCCCAATTATCGCTAATAAAATAAATATTAAGTAGGATTTCACAAAAAATTTGAAATTTATAATGGCAAATAATGAAATTACCATCAAGATTATTATATCTATCACTTTTTCAAGTATGAATGTAAATGTGATCTCTTTATTTTTTCCAAGGAAGAATATCTTAGCACCTTCTCCTATCTGTCCAGGTGTAAATCTGCCTATTATCGGTACAATCATATGTACTATGAAGTTTTTATGAAAGTTAAGTTTGAAATTTAATGACTTCATAAATAAGTAAGTTCTCAAGGCCTTTGTTAAATGAACCAGGAATAACAAGAAAATTGTGAAGAAGAATATACTTAATCTTATATCTTTCATCAAATCGAATGCATCTGCCAGATTAATCCATTTCATAAAAAAAACTATGAGGAATAATCCTATTAATAATTTTAAAATATTTTTACTCTTCTTTTTTATCCAGTTTCTCATTTTTTCTATTAAGTCTTTTATTTTTCAAATTAATGATAAGATAACTTAGGAGAATAATCAATGTTGTTATTGTAATCCATGTACCTATAATAAATGGTTTTGGTTTGTATTCAAAAACTATACTCTCTTCACTATCTAGATATGTGCTTGTTATTACTCCATCAGCCATCAGTATTTCAGTAGTTTTTCCTTGTTTTGATTCTGCAGTCCATCCTGGGAACATTGAGAAGCGTTCACTTAAGACCAAGAATCCGCTTTGTTTGTTTGTTATTATTTCCCTCTTGTCAAAATTATGTGTTATTATGTTTTTTTCGTCTATTATGTTTAGATTTCCTTTAAATGAATTTAGCATTGTATTGATTTCATCTTCACTAATTAAGTTTTTGTTTTTTGTTATGTCTGGCAATAATATGCCTCCCGAGTTTACATAGTTTTGTAATGTTAGAATTGAGTTTTGGTCTATTGAGCCAGAGGTAAGAAATATTGCAGAGTATTTTTTTAGGTCTTCTTGAGGGTAATCATTGATGCTTTTTTTGCCTTTTATTATTACTGTATTTTGTGGCTTAAAATTTTGATTTAGCATCAATCCATATAATGTTTGTGTGACTGGGTCGTTTTCTCCTACAATCAATATGCTATTGTTTACTATGTATGCTCTAGGAAGGAACAGTTCGTTCTTATATAGGTAAGGGCCATATGCTTTTTTTGTTTGTTCTATTTGGAAACATTTTGTGCAGTTTTCATATTTTTTTATGAATTTAAATCCTGAGATATTTAGTTCAGTTTTTGATGTTATGTATTTTGTATTGAGTATTCCCCATAATTTTGCAGGTTGGTTGTTTGCTATACTCAAATATTCATTTAGGTATCTTACATCCCATGCAGATTCGTGGCCATAGATAAGTTCTACACCAATAGGCGCAGTATAATACTCAACTGGCCAGTCAATACCCTTGGTTTCATAAACATGAGTTCTGAATATTCCTGGTTCTTTACTTATGGCCTGCATTATATGATTGTTTTCAATTGCTTCATTTAGGTCTATAAATGGATTTTCATAATAGTCTCTATAAGGGGAATATCCAAAAACATTTAAGTTTAGTATGAGCAATAGGACAATTATGATGTATGCTGATTTTGTTCCTTTTTCTTTTATCCCTTTTTTCTTAATTGAATCTATTAATGCAAAAGATCCATATCCTGCAAGAACTGATGATGCAAATACAAATATTACTACAGACCTTGTAAGGTACCTAAAGCTGTTAAATGGGGGTATGTATTTCCATAGGAAATAGAATACTGGTGAGGCGGTGACTATTGATATAGATAATATAATGACTGCTGATGCAAAGAGAACGATTCTGTTTTTTGGCTTTTTGTATATTGCGAATATGGCAAGAAGAAAAGCAATTATGCCTATGTTTTGTGTTTTTCCGAATCTTTGCACCTTAGGCATGCCTTCATATATTGGTTCTATCATTTTTGTGAACATATTTCTTAATTGTATTTGTCTACCAGATGCCATTTCCCATGTTGTTTGGCCTCTACTTGTTTGGCTGATGAGCTCTTTTGTCGGTAATACTTTTTGAGCAGTTAAACCAAAGACAACTAAAGATATTATTGCACCAATTAGGATTATTTTTGTTATTCTTTTCTGGATATGTTTCCCAGGGATAAATATTAAGAGTAGCAATCCAAATACTAGTGCAGTAAACATTGCAACCTTGAAATCAGGTGCAAAGAATATTTGCAAAGAGAACAATATTCCAGCAATAATCGCATTATTTATCCATTTTTTCTTTCTTATTGCTTTTACTGTGAATAATATGATGAGTGGTATAAACATTGGAGCATTGACACTAGATATATGGCAGTCCCTTACATGTTCTATTATCCATCCGTTAAACATAAACGCTAATCCAGAAACAAATGCAAATTGTGGTTTTTTGATTAAGTATACCATGAGTGCATACATGGAGATTCCTGCTCCGATAATACCCAGGATTAGTATATATTTCAATGCACCTATCGTTGGGATGATAAACATCAGGAACCACATTGGATTGTTGAAATCAGCTGAATTTGGTCTGTTCCAGAATGCATCCCCAGCCATCCAATAAGGATTGTATAATGGATAAAAATCATGGTATTTTAATACGGATTCTTTAAGAACACTGCCTCTTGCTGCTCTTGCATTTAAATCACAAGCATAAATTGTATTTGGATTAATATATTTGCTGAGAAAGACAAGAGTAATAACTATCATCAAGGATATGTATATTATATGATATTTGTTTTTTTTTAGGAATGATTTCATATTATTCACTTTTTGTATGTTTCATTACAACTTTAGCCCATTTAAAAAGTTTTGGAATAGTTATTTTGATTGTGCTCATCCTGACTTTAAGCACCCAGCCATACCATCCCATATTGATTATGTTGAATAATTTATTAGGGGGTAGTTTGATAAGTTGTTTTGTGAGTGGGCGTAGAAATGGGAATTCTACTGTAATTCCAAATAGTTTATGGAGATTTTCTATCTGTCTTTTTTCTTTTTTGTTCTTGAATTTTAGTACAGAACCAATTTTTGGGTTTGCTTCGATTTTATCAAAATCTCCGTCGAAATAGCCATGTTTTATACAATATTCCCCTAGTTCTGTTTTTGGAAATGGGGTGAATATTGATGACCACGCCATAGTTGGTTTTAGTTTTATGTTAAGGTCTAATGTCTTAAAATCAACTTCTAATGCGTTTTCCACGGGCAGCCCAAACATGTTATAGAAGCCGTATTTTATGTCTGCATTTCTTAATAGTTTACATGCTTTGAATAGATCTTCGTCACTCATGTTTCTTTTAAGGAGGGTGTTCCTTACTTTTTCATCTCCTGTTTCTATAGCCATGAAGATTGAGAAACAGCCTGCTTTTTTTAATAATCTAACTACATCTTCTGTTACTAGGTTTGCCCTTACATTACAGAAAAAAGGGATGTTTATCTCTTTTTTGAACATTTCTGCAAATTCTTCAAGCCATTTCTTATCACACATTATAAATGTGTCGTCTACTATTCTTATAAATTCAACAGGGTATTTTTCTATTATCTCTTTTACTTCTTTTATTACATTAGATACACTCCTTTTTCTTACTCTATCCCATTCTGCCCCATATAGATTAGAGAGGCGGTTGTTGAAACAATAAGTACATCTAAATGGACACCCCCTTCCAATTAGAATTCTTTTTTCTCCGAATTCTTTTAGATTTTTATCATGGTTGTAGATTATTTCACGATCAGGAAATGGGATTAGGTCGAGGTCTTTTGTTAAAGGTTGCATAGGGTTTTTGAATATTTTATTATCTTTTTTTACCCATATACCTTGGATGTTATCTATAGATTTTTTTTCTTTTAGTGCATTTACAAGATCAAGAATTATAAATTCGCCTTCACCTCGGCAGATTATATCGACGCCTTCACTTTCTATCATCTCAGGGAAGAATGTTGGGTGGGGTCCTCCAAATAATGAAATCAAGTGGGGGAATGTTTTTTTGATTTTCTTGTTTATATCAATAAGGGGCTTATGTTCACCAGTTGTTGTAGTATATGCCAAAATATCTGGAGAAAAATCTTTTATTTTCTTTTCATAATCTTCTAGGTCTGTTTGTACAAGGTCTGTTTCGTGACCGTTTTTCTTTAATATACTAGAAATATACATAATACCTAAATGCTCGCACATCTTGATATCTCGCATTACAAATAAGACTTTCATTTTAAGGATATGGATTTAATTTATACTTATAAAACTTCCTTTCTTAATTTGGTTAAAATTCCTGCAATTAAACCAAGAGACATCATCTGAAATCCAGATAATATAAGAAGAACTGATAGAAATATTAATGTGATTCTATTTGTAATGTTTCCAGTTAGTTTAAGGTAGACTACCTGGATACCTAGAATTAGGCCTATTGTGAACATAGTCAAGCCAATACCACCAAATACTCTAACAGGCCTATAAGTATATGCAAATCTAAATGCAGTACTAGTAAATGCAATAAATTCTTTTCCAACATTCATCTTTGAAGAACCTTCTTTCCTATCAGTGAATATTATTGGTATTTCTTTAACTTTGAATCTTCTTGATACAGTTTCACATGCAAATTCCATATTAAATGGAAATCCAGAAGATTCTATTGTTAGTTTGTTGAAAAGATTCTTTGTAAATGCTCTATAACCATTAGTTACATCGGTAAGGTTTACTCCTGCAAAGAATCGTGCTATGAGGTTGGCTGTTTTACTTACAATTTTTCTTTTTAATGGCCAATTTATTATTTTTGATTCTTTTAGATACCTGCTTCCAATAACTAAGTCGGCACCATTTTCTATTTCTTCTATAAATTGGGGTATATAATCAGGATTATGGGTGTTGTCACCTTCCATACTTAATATTATATCTTTAGATGCTTTTGAAAAGCCTAATCTTCTTGCAGAACCAACACCTTCTTTCTTTTTTCTATGGATTATTTTTATATTTTGGTATTTTTTATTTAATTCTTCTGCTAATTGTCCTGTTCCGTCTGGACTGTTGTCATCAATTATTATTATTTCCGCAATGATATTGTTCTTTTTAATGATTTCTTCTATGTGTGGGATAAGATTACTAAGATTTTTCTTTTCATTATATGTAGGTATTATAATTGATATTTCATTCATTTTACCAGCACAACCCCACATATTTTGATTTTACATCTTTTTCTTCGAATAATCTTACCATATCTATCAGAATCTGTTCTTCTTTTAAAATATTAGCTATTTTTTTATATTCTTCATTTTTGTTTTTTACTATAATTACTTCCTGACCAATTGCTTCTTCTATTGTATTTACTAATATGTCTTTTAGGAACGGGAATTGTGTTTCAAATATTTCTTTGTTTATCCCGAATTTCTCTGCATTTTTTACAGCTTTGTCATATACTTTTATGTTAAATCCTTTTTTTATTAGTTTGTTGATTATTAGTATTATGGCGCTTGACCTTAAATCGTCTGTGTTTTCTTTGAAACTTAGTCCTAATATTCCAATGTTTTTCTTATCTGTCTTTTCTATTAGGTTTATGCAATAGTCTATATGTGAGTCGTTGCTTTTTTTGATTGAATCTAGAATAGGTGTAGTTAGGTTTCTTTTTTTAGCTTCAAATTTTAGAGCTTCAAGGTCTTTGGTAAGGCAGGAGCCCCCGTAAGGAACACCAGGTCTTAGATAGTAAGGGGATAAGTTTAATTGTTTATCCATACAGAATATCTTCATCAATTCGTGACTGTCTATGTTTAGTTGTTTTGCTATTTTTCCTATTTCATTTGCGAATGTTACTTTTAAGCCATGGAATGTATTGTTAACATATTTTATCATTTCACCTATTTTTATTGTTGTTTTTATTATTTCTCCATTTATATCTTGATAAATCTGTTCTAATGCATCTCCTGATTTTTTGTCTAACTGACCTATAACTGTTATAGGTGGATTGAAGAAGTCTTCCATACCTGAGCCCTCCCTTAAGAATTCTGGGTTGTGACATACTCCAAAATCAATCCCTGCTTTCTTTTTTGATATTTCTTCTATTATTGGAATTAGCTTGCTTTCAACTGTTCCTGGGAATAATGTACTTTTGAATACGATTAAATGGTATGTATTCTTATCTTTTAGTGATTTTGCTATTTCTTCACAGACTTTGATTGTGAAGTTGAGGTTGATTTCTCCATTTTCTCTACAGGGGGTTCCTACACTGATTAAGGATATTTCTGTATTGTTTATTGCTTCTTTTACGTTTGTTGTTGTCTTTAGTAATTCTTTTAGAACAGAGTCTTTTATGTAATTTTCAATATCTTTTTCTATTACTGGGCTTTTTCCTTGGTTAAGTATGTCTAATTTTTTTTGGTCAATATCTACGCCCATTATTTTATGACCTTGAGAAGAATGGCCTGCTGCTAATATACATCCTACATAACCCATACCAAATATACTAATGTTCATTGAAACCACTTTCTTATAGAATCTAGCCATGTTTAAAAACATTATGTTTATATATTAGTTATTTAACTTAAAATTTAGAATGATTGATTTGATGAACATTGTTAATATATTTATGGTAGGCTCTTTTGTATGTTTATGGCTTTTTGTTATTTCCTTTTTTTTATTTCTTAAGCTCTTTAAGTTGATTAAGGAGGTGAAATAATGTTTACTTTAGATGATATTGATAAGGCTGGACACAAATCTCCCCCCTATTTTAATATTATTTTAAATCCTTTAATAAACAGACTCGCTTGGTTGATTATTAATTTTACTAATTTTAGTCCTAATTTTGTGACTATCTTGTCTTTTGTATTTTTAATTGGTAGTGCTGTTTTTTTCTTTAAGGGATTATTCTTATTTGGTAGTTTATGTTACCTTATGAGGTATATTTTGGATTATATTGATGGTAAAGTGGCTAGATTGAAGAATAAATCTTCAAAATTGGGTATGTATTTAGATAATGTTACTGGTTACATCGGTACGGCAATTATACCGATTGCTTTGATTTATCCTATGGATAAGACTATAATTCTTTTTTTGATACCTTTGTTGATTATTATGTCTATTATTCATCCCTTACAGACTAGTGTAGTAATGCTTTTTTTAAGGAAAGAAAGAGCAAGAAAATATCAGCAATTTTTGAATTTTGAGGATAGCAGAACTATATCTTTTGTTTTAGTTCCATTATTGCCTTATTTTATCCAGGTAAAGGAGATTACATTATTGCCTGTTTTGATATTGACAATTCTTTTGTTTTTGGTTAAACAAGCTAGTTGGTTTGCTTATTATTATAAAGAATTTGGAGATTATTTGAAGGATAGAGATATTGAAGTGTGAATTAATTAGAATATTTTTTTTGCTTTTTCTAGATCTTCTGGGAAATCAATATCTAGAAATGAAGAATTACCTATATCATGAGCTTTAATTATACCCCCTTCTTTTATAATATTGTCAATAACATCTATGAATGAAGAATTTATGTTGTTTTTTGATACTTTGTTTAACTCTTTAATCAATTTATTAGAACCTTGTTTTGAGAATTTTGATATGCCTATAAATTCACCATTTTCTCCAGGGATTTTAACTTTACTTACATTTTTTATTATGTTTGATTCTTCTATAACTTTTTCTGCTTCTTCTCTTAGGTTGTCTTTTTTTATGGCTAAGCAGATTTCTCCATCATTTTTTGATAGGTCTTTTATTAATATAGGATCAAACAAAACATCTGAATAAGTTAGTATGAAGTCATCTGTCAATTCTTTTTTAGCAACCCATAGTGTGAGGGCCATACCGGAAACATCATAAAATGGGTTAAAAAATGTATTTATGCCCAGTTTTTTACAGAATGCCTCTACTTGTTCTGATAGATAACCTGTTATTATTGTTATATCGTTGATTCCTGCGTGGTTTAGGTATTCAATTTGTTTTTCTAGAATTGTTTTGTTGTTTATCTTTAGTAGACATTGAGGGGTATCTTTAGTTAAAGGGAGCAATCTTGTTGCTTTTCCTGCTGCTAAGATAATTGCTTTCATTTTGTGTTATTGTTGCTTTATTATTTATTAAATCTCCCTTTATTCTATTGATTCAACTCCAACTACTTTTTTTCTTATATATGCACTGAAACGGTCTATTACTGTTACCATAACCACCATTATAATTAAAATAGTTAATACTTCTTGATTTTTGAAAAGTCGCATGCTTGTTATCAGTTCCATGCCAATTCCTCCTGCCCCTACTAAGCCTAGAACAGTTGCTGCTCTAAAATTGTTTTCTAAGTAATACAAGCTATAATTTATGAATAGGGGTTTTACTTGAGGGAAAATCCCTCTTGCAATAACCTGAATCTTGTTTGCTCCTGTTGAGATTATTGCTTTTATTACTTCAGGGTCTACTGTTTCTATTGATTCTGAGAAATATCTCCCTAAAGCTCCAGTTACATGGGCAGTTAGTGCTAAAACACCTGGAAATGGACCCAATCCCACCATTGAGACAAAGATGAGCCCCCATATAATTTCATTTATGCCCCTTAATGCATCAAATATTGTCCTAATACTGTGGTATATTATCTTATTAGACATTATATTTCTGGCAGCTAAGAAAGATAGTGGTAATGCTATTAATGCTCCTAATGTTGAACCAATGATTGCCATCTGTAATGTTTCAATAGCTTTTAAGAGAAATCTCCCTAAGTTGCTGATGTCTGGGGGAAACATTCTTCTGATGAAGTCAACCATATGGGGGGTGCCTTTTACAAGATTAGTTAGGCTTGTATTGGTGCCTTTGATAGCCCAATAATAAATTATGATTAAAAATATGCTTATTAGGAATACTTTGTATTTGCTTTTACGGTGTTTTTTTAATATTTTTAATTCCATTTTTAAAATCCTGTTTTGCCATATAGATACCAATCTTTTGTTTTACCATATATATCTACAATGTCTTTTTCTGTAAGGTCTTCTGGTTTACCGTCAAAAACTATTTGACCTTGTTTCATCCCGATAATCCTAGAGCCGTATCTTTTGGCAAACTCTAAGAAATGCAGACTAGTAACTAATGTTATACCTTTTTCAACGCATATATCTTTTAACAAATCCATGATTTCTTTCATCAGTTTAGGATCTAGGTTAGATACTGGTTCGTCTGCTAAGATAATCTCTGGCTTTTGTGATAATGTTCTTGCTATTGCTACACGTTGTTTTTGACCCCCACTTAGATTATTTATTCTTTCCTTTTCATATTCCCCTAATCCTACCCTCTTAAGGTTATTTCTTGCTAATTCATAATCTTCTTTAGAAAATCTTCCTAATATAGTATTAAATGTGCTGATGTGACTTAATCGTCCATTTAATGTGTTTTTTAGGACTGTTTCTCTTTCAGTAAGGTTAAAGTTCTGGAAAATCATTCCAATATTACCCCTTATTTTTTCTGCTTTTTTTATTTTACAGTTTAGGATATCATTTCCATCTATATGGATTTTTCCAGAATTAGGTTCTAGTAATCTATTGATACATTTAAGTAATGTTGATTTTCCAGAACCACTTGAACCAATTATAACTACACTTTCTCCTTTTTTGATATGTAGGTCTATGTTTTTTACAGCCTCTTCATTCCTGTTTTTGTATTTGTGATTTAAGTTTTCTATTTTTATCATTTTTCTCCAACTAAGATAATATTTTTAATATCAATTAGACAATCAAAAATAAAAAAACTATTTATTTGCAGCTTCTGCATTTGAAACGTCCATCCCTAAAAGTTTTGCGGTTTCTCTAATTACATTGTAATCACTATCACTTACTTTTTGGTAACTTGATATTCCACCCCAGCCATCTACTTTATGTATTGTTTGCTGGTCCATGTTTATAAGTACATTCTGTATTTTTTGTTTGATCTCTGTTGGTAAATTCCCTCTAACTACTATTGGTGATCCAGGGATTGGTTCTGATTCATGGATTATGATGTTTACTTCAGAATTAATCTCTCCTGATTCAACCATTCTTTGATAAACATTATCGCCACTTGCACCAGCATCTACTTTGCCATTTGCTATTGCGTATTGAACTGCGTTATGTGTTCCTGCATAAAATGTTGTGCTAAAATCTACGTCAGGGTTTATTCCATTCTCTATTAACATTTTTCTAGGTATTAAGTTGCCTGAAGTTGAAGCAGGATCTACAAATGCAAATGTTTTTCCTTTTAAATCTTCTAATTTCTCTATGCCACTATCTTTATTTACAATTATTAGGGATTTATATGTTGCACTACCTGTGCTTTCTTTTACACCATTAACAATTGCTTCTGCTCCTGCAACATTTGCTGCTATTACATATGAGAAAGGACCAAACCAAGCCATATCAATATGTTTTGCCCTCATAGCTTCAATGGCTGCTGTATAATCTGATGTTACTTGTATCTCAACAGGGATTCCTAATTCTGCTGATAAATATTTTTTAATGGGCTCATAATTTCTGAGCATCTCATCTGCATCATCTGCGGGAATAAGCCCCATTTTCAATATTTCCATACCTTCTATTTTATTATCAGTATTTATTTTTGGTTCAGTAACTGCTGTTTGACAACCTACTAGAACTATTATTAAGATTAAAGTTAATATCATTGTTTTTTTTTGAAAAAACCCGGTTTTTTCTAAATCTTTTTCATTCTTTAAAAGTTTCATTTTTTATGCCCTCTTTATTCACATTCACATGCTTTTTTTACTTTATGGTGTTGTTTTATCTTGTTTTTTATCTCAGTACTTGATTGTTCTGGGTAATAAGGAGTCATTATAATCCTGCCTTTGAACACTTTCTTCAGATCTTCAAGGTATTTGTGCCCTATATGACTGGCACTTTCCATATGTATATCTGGTTGAATTGCTATTAGATTGTTTAATGGAGAATAATCATCCTGAGGCATTGCGCAATCAACGCATTTGAGGGACTGAATCAATCTTAGTCTTTCTCTAAAGCATAATATTGGTCGGGGTTTTTTTTCCATCACTGCTTTGTCTGTTAATACGCCTACTATGAGCTTATCTCCAAGTGCTTTTCCATTCTCTAATTGTAATAAATGTCCTTCGTGGATAATGTCTCCGCAAACATAAGCATATACTATTATTTGTTGTTTGTTCCTTTTCTTTTTAGTGAACATTTTATTGCCTCCTAATTTTATGAGCTTTCAAGATTTTTTTAATTACGTTTTCTGTTGATAATTTATCATAAAAAGGGGGTTTAATGATTTTGCCACCAATCTTCTTAATATAATCACTGCCAGGCACTTTTTTCCAATTAGAACCATGTACAAGGATTATTTTTGCATTTTTGAATTGATTGTGTATGTTTTTTAAGTTTTTAGTTGGATTTTTATTTTCTTGTTTTACGACCATGTCTACACATTGAAGTGATGATATTATTGCTTGCCTCTCTTTAAAGTCTGCTATTGGTTTATCTTTATAGGATTGAATAGCTTCGTTAGTTAGAACTCCACAAATATGAAAATCCCCTAGGCTATTCGCACTTTGCAATAATCTAAGGTGACCATAATGGAACAGATCTCCTGTAACATATGTATAGACTATGGTTTTTACCTTGTCTTTTTCAATACTTACAATATCCCCCTCTTTTATTCCTGAATTTTTAGGTATAGTTACACAAAGCTGACCATTTGACTTATTTGCCCATACAATCTTTTTCATTAGTCTACTAGTGTTACTAGTAAGTATTTAAATGTTATGGTTTTATGAAATAAATAAACTATTTACTCGAATAAAATTTTTTAGAAAAAAGAAAAGTGTTTATTTGTGAATTATTTTCATAATGTTTTTTTTTCTGAGTACGTATTGTATACTTTTATTAATCCAAAAGCAGTTATTTCACCCAGGATGAGCAATATTCTTGATCCTAGTGCAATAATTATTGAAATTCCTATTGGCATTATAGGTTTTAGTAAAAAAGCAATAACTGCTTCTTTTACACCCATTCCACCAGGGGCAATAACGAAAAGGTAACCTATTACCCAAGATAATAATGAAGCCCCAAATAGCAGTGGCCAATTGGCTATGTTTATGGGGTAGATTGAGTTTGTGAATATTACAAAACCCATGCCTAATAATATCCCCCTTAAAATATATATTGAGAATATTTTTAATAGGTCTAGGTATCTTATCTTTATGTTTGTTTCTTGTTTTTTTAATAATTTTAGGAGTTTATTTATTAAAAAGTTTAATATTGTTGGGTGGAGTAATATTAATGGTATTGCTGCAATGATAAAATATAATGGATAATTGGATATTTCATTTGATTTTAGGTAAGAGAATAATGCTAGGAATGATATTATTGCTGAGGTGCTTAGGAGGAAAATTGCTTCTAATACAAGACTTATGGAGGTTATTGTTTTTGGAATATTCTCCTTTTTTGATAGGTATACCCTACCAATATAAGACCAGATTGTTCCAGGGATATATCTTGAAATCTGTGCCTTGAAAAATATTGATAATCCTTTTTTAATGCTTAGATCTTGTTTTAATTTTTTTATAGTGTAAATCCAACCTATTGCTGCTGAAATGTAGGATATGCATATTGTTATTATTGCCAGGATTAATAATGTGTAATTTATTTTAAACGAATACATTGAAACTTGATCCCAACTGTTAATCAATGTTTTGATTAAGAAAAATAGAATTAAACTAACTATCATTATTTTTGTTGCTTTGATTAAACTGGTCTTTTTCATTTATTCTTTAAGAAGCCTTTTTAGTTTAAAAATATTATGATTCTCGAATCTTATTTATAATATTTGTAGTAGAAAAGCCTTGTTTAAGTTTAATTAAGTGTATTTTTCCGTTGTTTTTCCTTATAGTTTCAGCTTCTATGCAGTTTTCTCCATATTCTTCACCATTGCAATGGACATTTGGTCTTATTTGTTCTAGTAGTCTAATTGGTGTTTTTTCATTGAATATTGTTACATAATCTATCATTCTTAATGCTGCTAGAATATTTGCTCTGTTGTTTTCATTATTTATTGGTCTACTTGGGCCTTTGTTTGCTTTTATACTTGAATCTGAGTTTATTGCAACTATTAAGATGTCTCCTTGTGCTTTTGCTTCTTTTAGGAATTCTATATGTCCTATATGCAGGATGTCAAAACAGCCATTACAAGTTACAATAGTCTTTCCTTGTTGTTTTAAAGATTGAACTATGTTGTCCATCTCAAATCTTGTTTTTATTTTTGAGCTAGTATCCATCTTGCAGCTTCCAATAATGTATCTGTTGTTAAATCAGGTGTTACGTTTCTTTTTTTTAGGTCTTCTTTATGTTTTATACCATGTCCTGTAGTTAAATATATTGATCGTAATCCTGCTTTTTGCCCGAATTCTATATCATGTGGGTGGTCGCCTATCATGAACGAGTTTTTTAGGTCTAAGTTGAATTCTTTTTCTGCTTGTTTTATAAATTTAATATTTGGTTTTCTACAATCACACTTTATATCAGGGTGGTGCGGGCAAAAATATGTTTTTTCTATTTTTATTCCTTGTTTTTTTAGTTCTTCTGTTAAATGTGTGTTGAATTTGTGAAAGTCTTCTTCTTTATAGTAGCCTCTTCCAATTCCTGATTGGTTGCTTACTATTATTAGTTTGAAATCTTTTAAGAGTTTTAATGCTTTGATTGCGTCTGAGTATAGCTCGAAATCTTCTATTTTATGGACATAGCCTGGATCTTTATTTATTACACCGTCTCTGTCTAGGAAAACTGCTTTATTACTCATTTTCTATGCTATTTCTTATTTCTTCTATTGTTACTGTTGATGTTCCTATTTTACCTACTGTTATGCCTGCTGCATGATTTGCTAGGGTTGCTGCTTGTTTTAAGGTTGCGTTTGAGGATAATGCTAAAGCTAATGTTGCAACTACAGTGTCGCCTGCTCCTGAAACATCGTATACTTCTTTTGCTTTTGTCGGGATGTTTGTTATGTTTCCGTCTTTTTCTAATAAAGACATACCATTTTCTCCTTTTGTTACTAAAATTGGGCTGTTTAGTTCATTTATCAGGTTTTCTTCTTTGTCTGTCATCTCTTTTGCTTCTTTTAAGTTTGGTGTGATCAATGTTACGTTTTTGTATAGGTCTTTATGTTTTGGTTTTGGATCAACTATTATTATTTTGTTTTGTGCTATTGTTTTTATGTTTTCTATTAGGTTTTTTGTTATAACTCCCTTTGCATAATCTGAAATTATGATAGCGTCTATGTTTGTAGTATTTTTTATGAAGTTTAAGATGTTATTTTCTATCTCTTTGTTTATGTATTCTTTTTTTTCATAATCTATTCTTAATAATTGTTGTTTATGACCTAGGATTCTTACTTTTCTTGTAGTTGGTTTGTTTTTATCTGTGAATATTCCTTCTGTGTTTATGTTTCTTTTTTTAAGTTCATTTAATAAGATATTTGCTTCGTTGTCGTTTCCTACTGTACCTACTATGGATGCATTTGCTTGTAATGAAGCTATGTTATTAGCTACATTAGCTGCTCCACCTGGTGTGTATTCTTCTTTTTCTACTTCTAGAACTTGGACTGGAGCTTCTGGGCTGATTCTATCAACTTTTCCGAAGATGTATTTGTCAAGCATTATGTCTCCAACTACTAAAATGTTTTTTCCTTTGAAGTTTTCTAAGGTTTTTATTAGTTCATTGTTCATTTTGTATTTCCTCTGATTATGTTTTTTAGATTTTAATGGTATTGGGTTCAAACACGGATTTTATTTCATAAAATCCTATGTCAAAAGGTAAAATGCGAACTTCGTAACGCATTTTCCCTCTTCAGACAGTTTTCACCCACGTCGTTTTTACTCATTGGCCTCTAACCACACCATATAGTCTTCTATTCCTTGTTTTAATGTGAAGTCTGGTTTGAATTTAAGTTTACTTTCTGCTAATGTTGTGTCTGCTTGGGTGTTGCTTTGGTAGGTTTTCATGTTGTATGGGCTTTCGAAGTATTCTGGTTTTAGGTTTGTGTTTAATACTTGGTTTAGGATGTTTATCAATTCGTTGAAGTCTGTTCCTATGCCCGTCCCTACATTATAAATTCCTGATTCTGCTTCTGCTGCCAGGATTGTTGCTTTTACAACGTCTTTAACGTAAATATGATCTCTTATTTGTTCTCCGTTTTTGAATATTCTTGGGTTCTTGTTTTCTTTCATCTGTTTTGATAAGTGAAGAATCATACTCGCTGGTCTTCCTTTATGTGTTTCTCTTGGTCCGAATACATTGAAATATCTTAAACCAACAATATGCATATCATGTTTTAGTTTGTTTGCTGCGATATCCATGTCTAGCTTTGATTTGCCATAAGCAGTAATAATTTCTTTGTTTTGATCTTCTTTCATAGGTGTTTTTGTGTTTCCATATAGGTTTGCTGTTGAGGCATAAACTAATTTTGAGTTGTTTTTTTGTGCTAATTCAATCATGTTTCTGAAACCTGTTAAGTTTGCTCTTAGTGTTTCTCTGTCGTCTTTGAATCTTGGGTCTGTGATTGCTGCTAGGTGGAAGATTATGTCAAACTGTTTATCTGTTTCTGGATCTATGAATTCTTCTATTTTGAAATCTTTGGAAATGTCTGCTTCAATGAATTTTCCTTTGAATGTTTTTAGGTTGTCTTTTGTTCCTGTTAATAGATTATCTATTATGGTAACTTTGTGACCTTGTTTTTCTAGTTCTAAAGCTAGGTTAGAACCGATGAAACCTGCACCACCTGTAACAAGGCACTTCATTCTTTAACCTCTGGTTCTTTTGGTAGTTCTAATGTTTCTAGGTTAACTGGTCCTGATAACATTCCTTCTTCTCTGTAAGAGTCTTCATCTTCATGATGTGTTGAGAATTCCATTATTTCACTGTCTTCTAAGCCTGTGAAACGGTGTTTTTGATTAGGTTGTACCAGCATTGAGTCTCCTGGTTTTAGAATATATTTTTTGTTTTCTAATTCTAATAGTACTTTTCCTTTTAGGATGTAGAAAGTTTCGTCTTTGTTTTTGTGGTAGTGCATTGAACATCTGAAGCCTTTGTTCAGGGTTAACTTTTTACCGCAGTAATCTCTATTTACGATCCATTCTTCTGAACCCCAGTTCTTTTTTACGTGTGTATGTTCCATTTTTTACCTCTTAGTATGAACTCTTCATACCTTAGTTATTTGTTGGTATATATAAATGTTTTGGTTTTTTGTTGGATTATTTAACATTTCTTACATTAATTATTTAATAGAAAAACCACCAACAACATAGGATTCACACACGGTCTTTTGCTTTGCAAAAGCCCTATGCCAAAAGGTAAAAACCATACTTTGTATGGTTTTTCCCTCTTCAGGCAGTGTTCATCCATATTAGTGGTTTTTCTTCTTTATTTTATAGGGAATACAAATATTTAAATAGTAGTACCTGTTCATACTTTGTATATGAATAAAAGTAAGATTGCTATAAGTGTGGATAATTCTTTACTTAATTTGGTAGATAGTAAGGTTGATGGTTCTGTTATTCGTTCTAGAAGTCAAGCAATTGAGTATTTTCTTAGGAAAGGGTTAAGTGAGGATTCTATTTCGATAGCGGTTATTCTTTTGAAAGGTACTCAACAAGAAGTTGCTTTGAAACCTTTTAAGGGAAAGTCTTTAATTAAGAATCAGATTGAGTTTTTTTCTAATAATGGGGTGAAGAAGATATATCTGGTGACTCAGGGTGCTAAAAAAGAGTTAAGGGAAGAGTTAATTGATACTGGTGTTGAGATTATTGAGAAAGATGCTAAAGGTAATGCTTTTGCTTTGCTTTCTTTAAAAGATAAGATTAAATCAAACTTTATTGTTATGAGTGGAGATACGTATAATAATTTTGATTTGATTAAGATGTCAAATAAACATCAGCAGTTGAATAAGATTGCTACGATGGGGCTTATGACTCGAGATAAGTCTTCTGATTATGGGACTGCTATATTGGATGGTGATCTAGTTATTGATTTCCAGGAGAAGACTAAGGAATTGAGTTCTCATATTGTAAATGCTGGGATCTATATCTTTAAACCTGAGGTGTTTGAGTTGATTAGTGGTGATTCTTTGGAGAAGGGGTTGTTTTCTAAGATTGCTAAGATTAAGGAGTTGGTTGGTTTTTTTACTTATGGTGAGTATTTGCATTTTGGTTGATTAAGCAAAAGGTTTATATATAAGTAGTGATAATTATATATAATCATACACAATTCTATATTATGTATGTGATTATGCTTTTTTTCATTTTATGCGTAATCTCTGTTAGGGAAATTGAGGTAATAGGATGAAAGTGAAAATTAGTTTACACGCACAAATGCGTATGGATTGTAAGGGTATTAGTTTAGAGCAAGTAAAAAAAGCCATTAAATTTGGAGCAAGAACAAAACAAACAGACGGATACGAAAGCCATTATACATATTATTCAGTATGTTGGAAAAAAATAAGGCTAGAATTTATTTTAGTAAAAACAATTAAGATAAAGAAATAATTATAAACGAAATAGATTGATAAGACGGATAAGAAAAGAGGGTGATTAATATGGCAAAAAGGATGGGGGAATCTCCTAAATGTGGATGCGGGGGTTTGGTGTTGAAGAAGAAAGTAGACTATTCTTTATATGGGGTTAGTCTAGGGAAATTTGAAGCAGAAGTATGTAATAAATGCAGGGAAACATTATTTAGTGAAGAAATAAGTAAACAAATAAGTGATACAACAAAAGCTAAAGGGTTATGGGGTTTAGAGGCTCAGACTAAAGTAGCGCAAGCAGGAGATTCTTTAATTATTAGGATAAACAAAAGGTTAGCAAAATTCTATGGATTAAAGAAAGGCGAAGATGTTACCTTAGCTCCAAAGGATAAAGAAGAGTTATGTATATTGATTTAAGATGGTAGGATATGTTCATTTTGGGTAGGAATGTTTTATAATGTTTCTATCAAATGGTCAATTTGTCTTCCAATGTCTTTATAGTGATTAATTATAAATAAGGGGTACTTTAAATTTTTTCTAAAATAAGACCTTCTTCGGTTGATTTTAGTTTCATTTCTTTTTCTTTTAAAATCTTCAAAACCTTTTTCTTGAATATTTCTCTATTCTCTTTTAATAGACGAATATATAGGGCGTTTTTGTCAGAAGAAACACTTAAATGCATTCCAGGAATTATGTAGTAATGTTCAAATTTTTTAGATTCAGGAGAATAAATTTTTTCTTTGTAATATGTATAAAATACACAACCAGTTCCATCAATTTGATTTCCTTTTCCATCAAAACCTTTAAAATCCTGAAATTTAATGTGAGACTCAAAATTTCTAGGTAATAATTCCGTTTCATTTAACTTTTCAATCTCCTTAAGGGGGTATTTTGAGAAAATCAGAAACAATTCATCTAATTCTTTCTTGGGTAAATCTTTAATTTTATCTAAACCATTTTCTTCCCTTAAAACATTAATAAGATTTTGGATTTGTTTATAGAATCTTACGGCTTTCTGCGTGTAATCTTTTGTAATATTGCTCTGCTTTTTCAATATCCATAGACTCTAGTTCTTCTGTTGTATATAATCTCATCTTGCACCCCCTTACTTTAATATAGGTAATGGCTTATGCTTTATTAGTCTTTAGAACTTAGTGGCGGTGAATGGTTTTATCAGTGATACTCTCTTATGGTAAAATGCATTATATTATTGTTGGTCTTGAGGATCTTTTAGTTTAATTTGGGGTAGTGGAAATCTTTAAAAGTATCAATCCATTCTCTTTGTGTAGATGACAGCTCTGCGAATAATTGTAGAATCTGGAAGCTGTAATTGTAGTTATGGTGGGGGTATGTGGGCTAGTACAGAACTTAGACCTCTTCCTGATGGATTTGGCATACAATATACAACTAATGATCGGAGGAGTTGTGCTGACCCCCTGATTGATTATAATGGTCATAGAGTTGAGGGTATAACTGATCTTTATTCTATGTTTGTAAACTTAGGGGATATATCTAGGGAAGATGCAATACATCAGGCAGCTGATATCCTAATCAGGGAGATATTTAGATTATTGCATATTTAGGTTTCTAGTTTTTTAAGTAATAAATTTAGTTAATGTTGTTAGTATTAACTATAAGTTAGATTAAGTTACTTTTTTAAATGGAATCGAGTTCTTAAATATCATGGGTAGAAAACAATTAAATGGATATGAAGCGATGAGAATAGATGCAATAAAACATGCTCTTTTAGATGGCAGAAGTACTCCAGATAATGGATTTCATGTAGATGAATGGTATGTGGATACTGCAGTTGAATTGCCTGTTCAGGGGAAGGCTCTTTGTTGGGTATATGGTAGAAATACTCCTAAGATAAGACCAGATGAGAATGTTCATGATTATCTGGCTCGAGTTTTTAACGGTGGTTTTCAGGTAAGGCCAAGGGGTAGTGAATTAGTTGCTGGAAGTGGTAGTAATCTGACTTTATTTTTTGATCTTGAGGAAAATAGAACTGGTGAAGTTAATTTAGGCAGCTTGCTTGATGGAGAATCAGACCTTGATGGGGGTCAGCTGAGTACACCTGTTACATTGCATACCTATGATGTTAGATATAATCGATTTGTTGGTAGGGAGGTGCTTACTAACAGGGAGATATATGGGCCTTTTACTCCAGTTGATAGAATTCATATAGGGGGTAATCCTTAAGTTTAATACTTCTCTTTAAACCAATCTTAAAACATCTTTAACTTTAATCGATTTCATGCATTTTTGGTAATCTCTGCTTTCTTCGCCATAGAAACATTCTGGAACTTTGCCTTTGTGGACATTGATACATGGGGAACATGGCATCTTCTTGTAGATTGAGGTGCTTTTTTTGTTGAATGGACTAAATCTCAACGGTAGATTAGGACCGAATAATCCAATTGTTTTAACTCCCATTGCTGCTGATATATGCATCGGACCTGTGTCGTTTGAGATGAATGTATTACATTTAGAGATTAGGTAGAATGTTTGTCTTAGGGTGAATTTGCCTGCGAAGTTAATTATGTTTTTTGCAATCCTTTTGTTTTTTATCAGTTCTATTATCAAATTGTAATTGGTCTTCTCATAATCTGCCCCTATCAATATTATTTTTGTGTTTTTCTTTTGAATCTTTTCAATTAGTTCTGCGAAGTTTTCTTTTGGCCATTGTCTTGATCTTGAGGATTCTGCTGCTCCTGCTGTTATTCCAACTAAGAATTGTTTTTTTATTCCAGCATATCTTAAGCTTAAATCTACTACTTTTTTATCAGTTCCTGTGTAGTTTAGTTTCTCTAGTTTTTCTACTTGGCCTTTTACACCTAATAGCTTGACTAGATCAAAGAATGTTTTTGAAGTGTGCTGTTGGTCATTATATTTTGTTTTAGATGAATATAGTATTGATCTTATGCCATGTGAATAGCCGATTGTATATTTTCCAAGGAAGAAAGTCATTATTGCAGATATATTCAAGTACTCTTCCATATCTATAACAATATCATATTTTCTGAAATTCTTTAGAATAAACCATTTTAGCGAGAATGGGTTTAGTTTAACAACATTTAATTTACTGATGAAATTATAATTAAAATATACTTCTTTATTTCTTTTAGTGCATAATATATCGATTGCTGTTTTTTTATATTTCTTCTTTAATGCTTTGACTGCAGGTATTGTCAGTATTGTTTCTCCAATTCCCCAGAGTTGAATTATCAATATATTTTTAGTTTTATCTTCAGAAGGTTTTATTTTCTTCATAAATAAATTTACAATTCCTAATATTATGCAAAGAAATATACCTATTGTCTTGTCAATGGATTTAATAAGTTTGACGCCCATTTTTATTTTAGCTTTTTTTCTATTTTGTCTAATCTTTCAAGAATCTCGTTGAAATATGGATTTCGTTTAGCTGCTGCTTTTGATTCTTCCCTATAGAAGCCAGCTTTGTCTTCAAGGTAACCAAATAAGATCATCAGAAGAATCACCCCAATATAGATGGGTATAAACCATGCTGTTATATGTATTTTTATTCCATAGTCCTGGAGTTTTGAAAGAACTAAGAATAGGATCATGCCTGAATTGATTATAGAGATCCATGACATGGTTCTTTGAATCCATAACTTAGAATATATTATGAATTTTCTAAGTTCAAAGAATATTCCTAATGCTTTCTTCATTTTTTCTCAAAAGCGACTTTTCTTACGATGTCTTCTATTCTTTTTTGATTTTTTCTTACTACTAAATATGTATAGAATATGCTAGCTATCATAAACATAAATCCTACTACAATAAAGAAATCCATTGTTCTTGCAAATCCTGCTGGTTTGATCAGTGGTTTTAGTATTCCTGGAAATAATGTTAATATTATGAATAGTGTCCATGAAACAACCCAGAATGAATATTCTCTGATTGTCAATTCATGTCTTTTACGGAGCAAAAATGTGTAGTAGATGAAAAAGAGCCCAAATAATATACCTAGTATCTGTATTCCTAATATTCCTGATGTCATTTTTTAATATTTTACCTCCTTAGATTCTTGATAATCTATTTTGATAGTCTCCACCAAAATAGGTTTAATACAATCTTTGCACCATCTAATATTGTTGTTCCTTTATATCTGTCTGCATAGATTGTTTTTATTGGAATCTCTTTATATTTTAGCTTTTTTTTACCTATATTTGCTATCATCTCTGATTCCATGCTATAATTGGATGATTTCCATCTGATCTTTTTGTAAGCTTCAGATGTAAATGCTCTATATCCAGACTGAGTATCACGTACTTCTATGCCATATAATAATTTTGTTATTTTGTTGATAAATCCATTTCCTAATCTTAAGATTGATGGCATTGCTTTGTTTCTTTCTCTATATCCAAGAACAACATCTGCGTTGTCTAATTCGCTTAAAAATCGGGGTATTTCTGTTGGTTCGTGCTGGGCATCAGCATCTAAAACAACTATCTTTTTAGCACCTTGTTTGACTGCATAATCACACCCTGTTTTTAGTGCTGCGCCTTTTCCTAGATTAATTATATGTTTAAGGACTATTATATCTTCTTTTCTGGCTTCTTCGCTTGTTTTATCTTTAGAGCCATCATCTACTACAATTATATTGGGGGTATATTTTTTAGTCTCTTTAATTATCTCTCTTATATGAGTCTGTTCGTTATACCCTGGAATAATTGCGAATATTTTGTTTTCCATCTATTTGCTAGAATTATTTGCCCTATTTATATCTTGTGAATCATAAATGTGAGATTAAATTAATGAGTTTAAGAATTAACTTATTCTTCTGTAGTTGTTTCTGTCTTGTTATCTGGATCTGTAATTTCTTCAGATGTTGGTTCTTGTGAATCATTAGTACTTTGTGTTTCGTCTGTAGTTTCTTCTTCTGTTTCTTCTATTATCTCTTCTTCAATAACTGGTTCTGGTTCATAATGTTCTAATAGATTTTCTGATTCACCCTGCCAGTTTACTTTCCATACTATGATCCTTCCGCCAGTTATATCCCTTACATCACTGAATTTTTCAAAATGTTTTAGGCCATGACCATTTAGATAGAACATCTTAGTAAACATTGATTTTGCTAATTCTGGGCTTGAGATTAATATTTGGTAGCTGTCTGTACCAACTGGGATTAATGTTATACTTAATCCTATTGTGTTGTTAAATTCTTTTTCTTTGTATGTGCCGTCTTCTAATGGCATAATTATTGAGTTTGGATGCATCACTCCTTGTTGTGTTTGTATATCTGCTTGTAGTGTTTTAAGGTCTATCTTTACAATTCCACCTTGTCCTATTCCACATTCAACAGCATTCTCTGATATTTTTGTACAAGAACCAGAACCACCATAGCTTGGCCAAGGAGATATCCATGAATTTGCTTCTGCGTCGCTTCCAATCGCTTGAATGTCAAAATATATGCTTTCTGATGCTGCTCTTGTATAATTGAATCTATCTTGTAGGAATGAAACGCTTTTTTCTATATCATCTTTATATTCTGTTTTCTTGAATGTGTTGTAAATCAATGCTCTGTCAAAGTCCCATGAACCAAAATGAGCCCATACACCTGATTTTCCTACCATGTCATAAGAAGTTATGAAGTAGTTTTCTGGTGGATTACAATGACTGAATTTCAGTACACTGTCTGCTTGTTCTTCACTTAATTTATTTTCTAATAATTTTAATCTTGCTTTTTCTTTGTTTAGGATTACTATGTTTTCTATTATTTTTATTGATCTTGCTCCATCATTTATTACTTTGTCTAGTTCTTCAAAAGCTTTGTTTTGGCCACAATCAACCATCCTTAGAGTTCCTACTGCATAATCTTCATTGTTTGCTGCCAGAACAGAACCTATCCAATGTGCATTAGGTGAGTTTTGAGAAGTTCCATCAAATGTAACGGGTCTATTGCCTACCATCTTGAACCAATGACCAAAGTCCCACCATGAATTGATTATTGCGTCTGGTTGTGCTTCTAAGTCTATTTTTTGCAGTGAAGAATACCATGCATCATTCATAGAAGGTATCTCATTCTTTACTGTTGCATATCCTGATTTGTATGGTCCAAATAAAAGGAGACATAGTAATATTATTGTAAGCGCTTTTGATACGTTCTTATTTATTTTTAGGCCTTTTGTGATTAATTTGTGCAGGTAGTGATATGTTATTCCTAGTGCTGCACCAACTGCTATTGCAAATGCAGGTACGGCTAAAAGTGTAAATCTTACCCCTTTTACACTTGCATAGATTGTTGCTATGAACCATAAGATTAATAGTATAGATGCTTTGATATCGATTTCAGTTTCTTTCTCTTTTATAATCAATGCTAATTTAATTATCAGTGGTAGGCTGATCAATGCTAAGAATGTAGGTAGGTTTTGTGGTTTTATTGCTAAGATTATTACGAACCATGTAATTGAGCCTAAAGCAAACCATAGATCAGATTGTTTTTTTGTGTCTTTTTTTAGCATTGTAAGCACAATGCCTGTTAATCCGATTAGGAATAATAAAGTACTGCCCACACCTATCTGGGTTATGACTGAGTTAAGGGAGGCTGGATTTTGTTCAGCAACTGTTGTGTATACATTAGGCCATATTGTTGTTATTGCGACTTGTTTAAGTCTTGCAAATGCTAATGGTCCTACCAAGAAAGCTTCTATAAAACTTGAAAAATCCCTGATTATTGTAGTGAATATGGCTGAAGATAATATAAATGTGACTATTGATTTTAATGGGTTTAGGAAGCTTGGTTTTTTTATGAATTCAGATATATTCCTTATTTCATTTCTGTGTAGTATTAAATAATATATCAGATAGAAAACTGATGCAAATAATATAAAGTCAAATATATAGAACCATCCACCCCATGCTGAGCTGAATAATCCTACAAATAGGCCTGCTAATGTGGAGTATATGATTAGTTTTTTATTATCTTTTGTTTCAAATGATTCCAGGAATAGCCATGTGATCAAAAGCGGGAATAAAACATTGTAAGCGTCTGTGTCTGCAAATCCACCTGCTGTTCTTGTTATAAATGCTGGGTGAACTGCAATTATAAATGCTGAGGCAAAACCACCTAAATTTCCTGATAATCTTTTTCCTATAAAGAATGCAGGTAATATGCATAGTGCTGATAATAATATAGGAACATAGAATATCACTGCCATCAAGTCTATGTTTTTGTTAAAAATGCTTAGGAATTTGTAAAGGTAAGCTTCAAAGTATGCATGGAACATGTCTGGCGGGATTCCCCTTCCTACTGGGGCATACATATATTTGTCATAGGGTTTTCCATCTCTTAATTCATCTCCAGGATGCCCATTTTCTATAATGTTTTTAGCATGACGCATCCAGAAATAAGGATCTATCGCCAATAGATATGTAGTTCCTTTGTCATTTTGTAATCTTGTCTTGAAATAATCAGAAGTTGATTCTATCTGTTGTTTTACCTGTGTTTTTTGTTCTTTTAGGAATTTATCAAATTCAGCATCTACTAGTGAATTCCTGTTAGCTTCAGGTAGATTAGGATATTGTTGGTTTATCTGAGAACTTATAGATGATCTTATCTGGTTATGAACTGAGTTTTCAGCCCAATTGTCAGTTGATGGCAGGATTGCTGGCTGCATCCTTAATGCAATACTAAATACCATTGCGATTATTATTAATAGTGCTGGCAATAAGATATGTTTATATTTTTTAACTGATGTTATTGTTTTTTTGATATCTACAGAGATTTCTTCATCATCTTCGTTTTTTTCGGATTTGTCTTCTTTGAATCCTTTTTTTAGGTCTTTGAAGAATGTTTTGATTTTTCCAAAGTCAAATGAAATTTCATCATCATCTTGGTTTTCTGTTATTTCTTCTGTATTTTCTTTAATATCTGAATTATCTTCTTTTTTGCTCTTGAATATGTTTTTTATCTTAGAAAAATCAATTGATATATCTTCATCGTCTTCTGTTTCTTCTTTGTTAATCTCTTCTTGTTTAGGCTCTTCTTTCTTTATGTCTTCTGTTTTGGTTGTTTCTGATGGTTGTTCTTTGTTTTCTTTTATCTCTATGTCTTCTTTTTGATTGTCATCTTGTTCTTTATGTTCTGGTTTCTCAATATTTTCTTGAGGTGGGGAAATCTTAGTATCTTGTTCTTTGTTATCTTTTTTCTTTTTGAAAAGATTTTTTATTTTAGAGAAATCTATGCTTATTTCTTCATCTTCGTTGTTTTCATCAATATCCATTAGATCACCAGAGTATGTTTGTGAATAGTATATCAAATAAAAAGCTTTCTATTAAGTGATTTTGTTGTGTTATTCTATTTTATTGATTCTCTGATTTGTTTTTTAATCCTTTTTTGGTGTTTTTTTAGAAGCAACAAAAAATAATAACAACAAGGGGTTCAAATACCTTCACATTGCTACGCAATCTGAAGTATGCCAAAAGGAAATTCCCACACTTGCGTATGGGAATTTCCTCTCCAGGCAAGTTTTCACCCAATGTTATTATTTTTTGTATGATGATCAGAATATAGTACTATCTTCAGAATAAGAATTTTGAGAAATATGCGAGTTTTGGTTCTTTGACTGCTAGTTTCATCAGGAATTTAGTTGGGTAGTCTCTGTCAAATTCTTCAATTATCTTTTTTGTCTTTTCTTTTTTGAATAGCTTTACCAATAAGTCCCAGTCTTTTTCTTTGAATTTATCCATAGTATTTCTTATCAATAGATGCAATTGCAGGTCTTTTCCTATAGCTTTTCTCCATTGTTTTTCATAATCTTTGTTTTTTGTTATAGAATTTGAGAGTGCTTCTGCTGCTTTTAGGCTTTGGATTATGCCTCCACCTGTTGTTGCTTTTACTTGTGTTGCAGCATCCCCTATCAAGTATACGTTGTTTTTTCTAAACGTTTTTATCTTTGGATTGTAGATGGGTATAAGGCCGCCTTGTTTTTCTATGATCTGGCTGTCTTTGATCTTTCTTATCTTTAGGAATTTTTCAAAGTCTTGTTTTGGGTTTGTGTATGATGCTATACCTATCCTGCATATATCTTTATTTTCAGGTACGACCCATGTAAAACAACCTAAGTCTGGGTAGAATTCTATATAATTTTCATTTTTTAGTCTTATAGTGGCTTGAAGTCCAGTCAGGAATCTTGTTTTAGTCTGTAAGTTATTGGATTTAGCTACCTGGCTTAAAGGACCATCTGCTCCTATCAAATAATCTGTTTTTAATGGTTTTATTTTATTATTGTGTTTTATCTTGTTGTTTATGAACTTGTGGTCTAGGAATAGTTTAGCTCCTTGTTTAGCTGCCATGTCTGCCAGGTCATTATCAAATTCTTTTCTGTCTAGGATCAGGTTTTTGTTTTTTAGTCTTAATTCTAGGCAGTTGTTTTTAGAGAATATTTTTACTTGGTTTATTTTGTTTTTTATTATGCTGTTTTTTATCTTTATTATATTTTTGATTGATGAGGTGACTAGTCCTGTGCATTGAACTGGCTCTCCTATTTTTTTATGTTCTTCAAATATGTTTACTTGTTTTCCTGCTTTTGATAACAAGTATGCAGTATAGCATCCGGCTGGTCCTGCTCCGATTATTGATATCATAAACTTGATAATGTTAAACTAATATATATGGATTTGGTTTTTGTTTTATGTTACTTTATCTATCTTATAATGGTAACATTTATATATTTCATTTGTATTCTAAGTTAAGTAGTACATAATCGGGGAGTTATAAATGGGATATGCTTTAAATGTTAATTCAGCTAAACAAGATAGTTCTTATAGTCCTCTTGAGCTTAGTTTAGTTGGTTCTGATGCTATTTCAAGAGGGGATGTTGCTTTTGAAAGGGGTGCATTGTTATTAGATGCGGGGGGTAATGGTGCTTATACTGATCCTGGACTTAAGTTGTTGGATGATTCTGATGATAAGGCTGTGCCTGATGAGTTGTTAGCTGTTCTAAATGAATTGAATATCACTATGGGTAAAAATAATCAATTTTATCAGAG
>CAZTWQ010000002.1:0-105996 GCA_964618315.1 uncultured Methanosarcinales archaeon | reverse complement strand
GGTCTTGATGTAATCAATGAAAAACTTGACAAGATAATGGAAGCTTTGGATATTAAATAGATTATCTTATTTCTTTAGGAGTTATTAGAAATTTTGTAAGAGATTTACAAGAATTTGAATCTATAGCTGCCAGTTTGAATTATTTGATTATTATGGGGATAATTCCTAACAACTAATCAAAACACTTAAATAAATGAATAAATCCAATATAGTATGAATTACAAAAACTTCCTTCTTGATAAATTCCAGGAAGATTCGATCAAAGCAATAGAAAAAAATCATTCTGTTGTAGTTTCAGCTCCAACTGGTTCTGGAAAAACTCTCATAGCAGATTACATAATAAATAAAGATATAAAAGAGGGCATTCGAGTCATATACACTGCTCCGATAAAAGCTCTTTCTAATCAAAAATACAGTGATTTCTCAAAAGAATATGGTAAGGATAAGATTGGATTATTGACAGGGGATATAGTGATAAATCCAAATGCAGAAATATTAATTATGACAACAGAGATATATAGAAACATGGCTTTAAGCAATGACCCTATAATGGATTCTATTTCGTATGTAATCTTTGATGAAATACATTACATAAACGATATAGAAAGGGGCTATATATGGGAAGAATCTATTATCTTTTCAAAAGATCATATAAGATTCTTATGCTTATCTGCAACTATCCCAAATGCAAAAGAATTCGCAGACTGGATACAGGCAATAAAAAAACATGAAGTTAAGGTAATAACCTATCATAAAAGGGAAGTTCCTTTAGAAAAGAAATTCTTTGATTCAGAACTTGGCATAACAACATTAGAAGATATGAAGGCTGTAATCGATATTCCAGAATATAACTCTGGAAGGAGAAAAGGGAGATTCAAAAGACCAAGAATCAAAACACCTTCACATGTACATCTAGTACAAGATATAGGAAACAAAACTCCTTGTCTATTTTTTACATTTTCAAGAAAAAAATGCCAGGAAAATTCAATTGAATTATTAAAAAGAAACCTGTTCAAACTAAATCCAGAGATAAGCTCATTCATAAGAGAAAAACTAGGGGCAGCATCAAAAGAAATAAGGAATCTCGAATCAACAAAGATACTGACAAGAACTCTCCCATATGGAATTGGATTTCATCATGCAGGATTGATACCTATAATGAAGCACATTGTTGAGGAATTGTTCGGAAAAGGATTGATCAATGTGTTATATACAACAGAAACATTCGCAGTTGGTATCAATATGCCAGCTAAATCAGTTTGTTTTGAAGCTTTAAGAAAATTCGATGGTATAAATTTTAGATTATTAAACTCTAAAGAATATTTCCAGATTGCAGGAAGAGCAGGAAGAAGGGGCATAGATAAAGAAGGTTTTGCATATGCAATGATAGATAGAAGAGACTTTGAATATAATGCTATAAAAAAAATAACAGATATTGATAAAGACCCAATAAAATCACAATTTAAGTTGTCTGTAAACACTGTATTGAATCTAATAAAAAACCATAATCAGGATGAAATAAATACAATACTAAAAGATAATTTCTATACTTATCAAAAATTTGGAAAAGATTTCAATAAGATAAAAGAAAATCGGTTCTTCTATACTTTTGCAAAAACAAAAAGAAAACTGATAAAACTAGGTTATGTAAAAGATGATCAATTGACTGAAAAAGGTGAATTCTCATCGATGATCTATGCAGATGAAATCATGATTGGGGAGATATTTGCAACTAAATTCTATCTTAACCTAAATGAATACCAACTACTCATACTCTTAGCAGGGCTTTGCTATGAACCTAGGGAAAAAACCGAGTTTTACAAAGATTATCCATCAAGATTTCTTAATGACCTGAAAAAAGCTATAAGAAACAACGAATATATAAGCAAGGACAAAAGATTCAGGCATTATGAGCCGTTAACAGCTCTGATTCATCCATGCTATAATAACCAGACCATATTTGATATGTTGGAAAATACAAATCTGTTAGAAGGTGATCTAATAAGGTTTTTTAGGCAAATACTAGATAGGATAAACCAGATAAGAAAGGCAACGCAGGATCAAAGATTAGAACAGATACTAAATAACTGTCAGGATTTGATATTGAATTGTTTGACTGATATTGATTCTATATAGGAATAAATTTGAGGGATTAATAATTTTTTAGTAAATTAGAATTATAAACCATTAAAAATAATAAAAAAAATAAGAAAAAGAGTAATTACTCTTCTTTTGTTTCTTCTTCAGATGCTTCTTCAGCAGGAGCTTCTTCTTCAGTTGCTTCCTCTGCAGGTGCTTCTTCAGTTGATTCTTCTGCTGGTGCTGCTTCTTCAGCTGCTCCAACCTTAACATTAACTGCTTTTGGTCCTCTATCCCCTTGCTCTACGTCAAAGGAAACAGGATCATTTTCATTTAAGTTTACACCTTCGCCTAATGCGGATTGATGCACAAAATATTCTTTTCCATCCTCAGCACTAATGAAGCCAAATCCCTTCATTGCATTGAAGAACTTTACTGTTCCATTCATTTTACTTCCTCCTTGAACCAAATTGGTTCATTTACTATTTTTAATTGACAATTATGTCAATTATATACTAGGTAATCAGAATCATTTTTAAATGCTTCTATTTTCAACTCAAAGTTGAACTAATAATTATAGGATTTTGAGATTTAAAAATTTGTAATCAAATTTTTTTATCTACGCCCGTAACTATTTCCCCTTCTAGGTGACCCTCTTCCTCCACTAGGAAATGGTCTCCTTCCAGAATTGTTCCTATTGCCCCTTCTTTCATCATGTCTAGCAATAACTATTCTTTCCAGTTGAGGATTCTCCACTTTTTTAACATGAAATTCCCTATAGTCATTAAGAACTTTAGAAAAATTGTCATAGTCATAATCACACAATAGATTGATTACTTCTCCATTTTCTCCTGCTCTTGCTGTTCTTCCTATCCTATGGACATAATCTTTTGAATCTCTTGGTATGTCATAATTGTATACATGAGAAACATTGTCAATATGCAGGCCACGAGCTGCAACATCAGTACAAACAAGTACGCCAACCTTAGCGTTATTGAACATATCAATAGTATTTGTTCTTTTATTCTGTGTTAGTCCGCCATGAATAGCTATAGCACTTATCTTATTTACTTTAAGAGTCTTAACAACAAAATCAGTAATCCTCCTTGTATTGCAAAATACCATGACTAACCCGGCTCTCTCTTTTTTTAATAGATTTACAAGCAAAGAAAGTTTCTGATTCTTTGAAATATTATAATATATCTGATTTAATTTACTTGGATCGACCATTTTAGTAGCATACACAGAAACAGGATCAACCATATGTTGATTTGCCAGATCTTTAACTCTTGAAGAGATTGTAGCTGAGAAAAACATAGTTTGCCTTTTAGTTGGACAAACACTTATGATCTTTTCTACATCATCTATAAAGCCCATATCAAACATACGGTCTGCTTCATCAAGTACTAATAATTTAACTTTAGAAGTATCAATTGTTCTTCGTTCAAGATGATCCAATAATCTTCCAGGGGTTGCAACAACAACATCTGCTCTAGCTAAATCCCTGATCTGTGGACCAATAGAGACTCCACCATATATTGATAATATGGATAACCTCTTTTGGTGAGAGAATTTAATAAGTGCATTTTTTACCTGTTCTGCAAGTTCTCTTGTTGGTGTAAGAATCAAAGCCTGCAATCCTTTTCCAGGTTCTACGTGCTCTATAATGCCGCATCCAAAAGCTAGTGTTTTGCCTGAGCCAGTTGCTGACTCTCCGATTACATCTTTTCCTGACATAATAGCAGGAATAGATTCTGCTTGAATCTGAGTTGGTTTATCAAATCCTAATTTTTCAATTGCTGTTAATAGTCCAGGGCTTAGGCCCAAATCTTTAAATAAGTTCATTCTTTTTTACCTCGTTAATAAGCACTTTCACAGAAAAAGCGAAATGTTCATGTAATGATCAAGTGCTTTCTCGTCAATATTTATGCTTTATAATTATATGGTATTTCATCCACTATATAAATGTTTCTATTTTCTAACTACTACTAGGTGATTACTTTATCCTTATACATTCTAGATTTCTTGGACAAACTGTCTCTATCCTATTCTGTTTGTGTATAGATGAAGCCAAATCAAGACATCTTGAATTCTCACCGTGGTTAACGACAACTTTCTTTGGTTTAGGGTCACACCTTAACAGGTAATTCATCAATTCTTTTCTTCCAGAATGACCTGTAAATCCTTCTATTGTATGCACTGCCATATTAATTGGGCATATCTCAGGTTTTGATGTAGTTGAAAAATTAATCTCTCTTTCTCCTCTTTGTAAACGTCTGCCTAAACTGCCTTCTCCCTGATAACAGACAAATATCAATGAATTCTTAGGATTATCAGCCATATGACGTAAATACTCTACAGATGGTCCCCCAACTAACATACCAGATGTAGCTAATATAATGCAAGATTTTACTTCCTCAATAACTTTCATCCTTTCTTTCTGGCTACCAACTTCTTTAAACATTTCAGCTAAGAATGGATTTTGGTCTTTATGGAATATTAATTTTCTTACATTATTATTCAAAAATTCAGGGTAAGCTGTATGTATGGCTGTAATATCCCATACCATACCATCAACAAAAACAGGCACCTTATTCTTGATCTTACCAGTTCTCATAAGATTCTCGAGAAGTACCATCACTTCCTGAGCTCTTCCAGAACCTAAAACAGGTATCAATACTTTACCACCCTTATCTAAAGCGTTATCTATTATGCTTCTTATCTGTTCTTCTTGATCTTCTCTTGGTGGCAATATATTATCCTTACCACCATAAGTGCTTTCTATCATCAAAGTCTCTACTCTAGGGAATGAAGTTACAGCTGGCTCAAGTAATCTTGTTCTACCATATTTCATATCTGCAGAATAAACCAGATTATGCAGTCCATTTCCAATATGTAAATGGACCATAGAAGATCCTAATATATGGCCTGCATTATATAAGGTAATCCTGATATCGGGTGTTACATCTGTAACCTCTTCATAATTTAAGGTTATTGTATGTTTAACCATCTCTTTAATATCATCAGTAGTATATATGGGATCTTTGCCTTCACTTCTCATGATCTTGACATAATCCAATGTTAACAAAGCCATAACATCACGAGTAGGTTCAGTACAATAAACAGGCCCTTTATAGCCATATTTAAACAGATAAGGTACAAAACCACAATGATCCAGGTGAGAATGTGAAACAATAACAGCATCTAAATCTTGAATATTAAACTCAGGAGCTTCTAATAAAGGATATGCTTCCTGATCAGATGAAGCAACATCAACCCCACAATCCAATAAAATCCTACTTTCAGGTGTTTGTAAATATAAACAGGATCTACCTACTTGTCTTCCTCCACCAAGGTAACTTACTCTAATCCATTCATGCTTCTTATCTCTCATCCATCCATCATATATCCTATGGCCAGTCTTATCAAGAAATTTACGCCTATAATCAGATTCTTTATACAAAACAGCCCTGATATTCTCTATGAGTTTAGATCGAATAGCAGGTTTTCTTCTGATAAAAGGTATCCATGATGTTTTTGCCCTTATATCACTTAAAAAAGATCCTTGTTTACCTATTGCAAGTCCTGGCTTTGCAGCCTCAATAATAACACGACTTCTATGGGGATCAAATATTACCTGATCTATACCTGCTTCTTTTGGAATAAGCTTCTTAATCTCCTTTTCAGCTTTTTCCATATCAAGGGTTATAGCAGGATCAGCCCTTAATTCAACTCTTTTTTTTATATCATCAACTACTTGTTTTATCAATCCACCATTATTTAGAAAAAACTCTTTATCCTTAGTGTATAGAACGATATTAGCTCCTTCAAAAGCTATATCACTTATCTTATCACTAGGAAGTTTCTTTAAAATTTCTTTAGTTATGTCTCCCATAAATACCAACTTTTAGAACATACAAAAAATTATGCTTCAATCTTAATATTAATTGTCTTGCTCAATACTTTCTTAACACCACTATCAGTTATTGAAACAATATCAATACCATTTCCTGATGCTATATCCCTCTGAACAGCTGCATTGATTGCTTTTGCTCCTAATGTAATTCCTTCCCCCATTGAAAGACCAGGTTCATACAATGTTTCAAGAACACCATAAGCCATCACTGATCCAGAACCAGAGCTTGTATACTCATCAATATGTGTAACACTGCCATCTGCCCCTATGTCATAAACATGAACTCCATCATTATCATTTCCACCAACAAGGAAATGAGATATTCCTGGAATAACACTATATTTTCTTATATTATTATATACCATTGATGAAAGTAAATTTACAGCTTCTTTTACTGTGACGGTCCTGTTTGTTTTAAGATCCTTAAGTTTTAACTCAGCCCTTAAAAGCTTAGTCAATAACTGAACATCTGAAACCGTACCTGCAACTGTAACTGCAATATTATCAGTAATCTGTATTATCTTTTCGTATTTCTTATAACTTACTAAATAACCTGATGTTACTCTTTTATCTGCGCAAAGTACAACTCCACCCTTGCAAACAATTGCAACAGTTGTAGTGCCTGTTTTTCTTATGTCTTTGTCTTCTACCATTCTAAGAATTCCTTTATTCATTGTAGGAATCAAGTTATATATAAATGTTGCTATTTTAAATGTAATTTGGATGAATTCTACCTGAAGAGGTAATTTCCATACAAAGTGTGGAAATTTCCTTTTGGTATAGGGCATTTTACGTTAGTAAAATGACCGTGAATGAATCCTTTGTTATTATCTTCTAATTTATTTTTTTAAACTAGTATATTGTCTTTAACTAATGTCAAAATAAGAATCAATACTTATAATATATCACTAAATATCTGCTTCAATGCGTTAGTAAAGAATGCAGATTTCACCCAAACTGCTGAATCATAATTTCTATCAACAACATCCCCATTTAACATGAATAATAATTGTTCGTCATCAACAATAACAAATCTTACATTAGTATTTTTATCACTGACTTCAACAGAACCTTTAAGCTTTTTAGCAACTCTCTCATTAATGGGTGCAACTATTTTTGTCTTTACACCCTTTGCATTTATCTTTCTAAATACTCTTTGTAACAAGTCTACTTTTCTTATAAATCCCTGTTCTGTTGTAACGATCAAAACAGATTTCTTAGCTTTTTCAACCATATGTTTAAGGAAGAAATTTATATTTTCTCTTCCAACAAATGAATTAGAAATATCATTTCCATCTATCTTTTCTATTCCTGTATTGTGCAGTAATTGTAGCTCTTTAAAAACATCAGTATCTTTTATCTGTTCAATCATCTTTAAGCTAAGCTCAGAATCTTCATGAATATCTTTTTTTACTCTGTCGACAATCTCTTGCGGCTGAACAGCTATATATTTGATAGGCTTACCAATCTTCATTATGATAAATCCTTTCTTTTCTAAGCTTTCCAGAACATCATAACATCTTGATCTTGGAACTCCACTAAGGTCTGCCAGTTCACCAGCAGTTGCAATTCCTCTAGAAAGGAGTACAGTCCAGATCTTAACTTCATAGATGTTTAATCTAAAGTCTTGCTTTAGTTTGCTTAATAACTCTTGTTTAACAGCCATCCTATACCTCAGAATCTTTTCCTTATATTTAAACCTTTCGATTATGTATTCACTTTAGAGTAGCACTATCTCTTAATGAACAAGAATCCACCTAAGACAATTATTGCTACGATTAATACTAATAAGATGCCGCCTAAAATTAAAGGCATATTACTAGGCATTGTAATGCTGCTTATGATCTCTTTTGCATCATTTGGTTTTTCTGACGCAATCACTTCAGTATCTTTATCAGAATCTTCTTTGATTACATTTACTTCAACATTATCTTCAGTTTCCTTAACAGTATCTACAGCAGCATTACCTGCTTTGCAAGAATCTAATTTTAGGTCAAGACTTGTGCTTTCTCCCTCACTGCCATACTTTGCAAGAATATCTAATGTATAAGTTCCAGCAGATGCCACTGCAGGAATCCTGATATTATATTTCTTATCAAACTTAACCTCAGATTCATATGCGCCTTCTTCTAATTCAAAACTATCAGTTACTTCTATCTCTAGTTCACTATTAGATATACTCAAAGTAACATCTTCATCATTAGATCCTATATTAAGTATAGAAAAGTCAAGCAAAGCACTTTGACCGCATGTATACGAAGTTCTGGTAAGTGCAGACTTCATTATCTTTAAGTCATGATTTTCTTTTTCTATCTCTACATCAAATGTAATCTCTTTATCATACTGTATGCCTGCATCATCTTCTGCTTCTATTGTTATCTTCATAAGCCTGTCTTTTTCTTCAACTTCTAATGGAATATCAAATTCTATAGATTCTGTAGTTTTTTTATCATCTACTAGATCAAACTCACCAAGATCTTGTTCAATATCATCTCCATCTTCTACTTCCTCAAGTACAGCCTCAACAGAAATATCCTTTACTTCAATATCAGTATCACTATTATAATAATTCTCAAATTCTAATTTGACTTCAATTTTAGACCCTGGAAATACTTTTACAATCTTTCCTCCACGTGTCTTTGAATCAGTCTGTTTGTCACCATCAACATAGACTTTACTTACATTAATACTAAACATCTTAGGTTCAGCTCCACTTTCTCCAAAGGCTAAAGCTACAACATCTCCATCTTTAGTACAATAATGACCATCCCATGAATTCATATCATAGTTCCAACAATCAGTTCCTGCATCTAATCCAACAGGTAGATGCAGCCATTTTCCATCTCTATTTAATGCAAGGTTCCAATACTCGCCAGAATAAGCGCAATACTGCCCATCAACATCTGTTCCAATATCATCAATCTTACATATCATCCTTCCAAATGCACTTGCAGGACTCCACAACAAACCAAAATTAGTATCCTCTAGTAACTCATAACCACTTTTTCCTTCATCAATATCAATACATGTACTATCTGGTTCTTCTCCAGATGATCCGTAATCAGCAATAACACAAACTTCTGCTGCATTGACTAATTGCAATACAATCATCAACATAAACACCATAACCATTATTTTCTTCATAATTCCTCACCTTTATCATTTAATTTTAATCTTGTTTATTAAATTCAAACAAGATAACATCGCCATCAATCAGATTATATCTTTTTACCCCATAATTTATTGTTTTATTATTAACATAAAACAACCACCAATATCCTCCATCTGCGCAAACATCATCTATGCACTCTATGAAGTTATCATTCAAAACTGTCTTTACTCTATGGTTGTACTTAACTACCTCTAATGGAGTCCCACTACTAAACTTAAACCTTTCGGTTTTTGTAGTACCTAAGGACTTAATGATTAGAGTTACATTACCACCATTAATCTGATCATCTGTCTCTTTTTGACATCCAATTAAGCTTAGCACTACCACCAAACTTATTAACAATACTTTTACATATTTCCATTTCATTGAATTTTCCTTTTTCATGAACAACTTTCCTCGCAAACGGTAATAATAGTGAAAAACCTATATTTGAAGTTAGATGGATTAATAAGAATGGCAAGCCAGACAACATCAATCCAATTATACTAAATGGGGAGAAGAAAGCCCAGCTGACATTCATAACTATGTCAAATAATAATGTAGATACAAAAACTATGCCTACAACAGGAATTATAGATCTTAACCAATATACAAAATAATTTTTTGTCGGTTTTATATTCTTGATAAACCCGCCTAAAAATCCAGCTAATCCCCAAACTAACATCTGAGGGATTGTCCATGGCCCATGCCCTCCAAACATGATAAAATTAGATATATAACCAGCAGCAGCGCCAGTGACAAATCCTTTCTTTTTTCCAAATAACCATCCAGATAATATAGCAAAAAAAGTTATTGGTTCAGCAGAAGGCACAGCCTGCATAGGTCCTCTTAAAGCAGCCCCTCCAAAAGCAAATCCAATAACAACTAACCATTGTTTTAACTTCAATAACTGCATTTGTTTTTGAACTGCATGCAAAGCTACTTTTTGTTTTGAACTAAGTTTTTGCTTGCTTTCAGACTTCTGACTGGTCTTTGATTCAGACTTCTTCTTTTTCTTTAAGACTGTTTTTTGTTTCATTAATCTAATGCTGAGAAATAACTCAGACACTCCTCGATCCTTTTCTTCAAGACAAGTATTCCGACTTTACGGTTCCGGGCGAGTAATTGATTTTCACAATACTTTCCTTAATCTGAAGTAATTTATAGAAAGAACAACTGATATAAAAATGTTATGGATTGAAAGGCTGCGTTGAAAATCTCACTGCGTTCGGATTGCCATAGGGTTCGCTTCTTGAAGTTAATATAAGTAACTGACATTCCCCGTAAGGGACCTCCCCCTTGTCAGTTTGAAGTGATTATCTATCAAGCTCATGAATTGATGGTAACCTCCATTTTCAACGCAGCCGGATTAAAAAGGTAAAAAACAAATAATTTAAAAACTAGTAGTTCTAGAATAATATAAATTAACAAAAGAGGTGTTTAAATGATAATAATCGGTCTTTCACATGGTTTGCATATAGCAAAATCAATATCTAAAAAACTAAAAAAACCATTTTCCAAATTAAATGTAACTCATTTTCCTGATTCAGAGATAAAACTAAAGTTTGAAACAGATGTAAAAAATAAAGTTGTTGTTCTTGTCCAGTCTTTTTATAAGAATGTTAATGATTGTGTTATAGAAACTTTATTTGCAGCAGAGACTGCAGCTGATTTAGGGGCTAAAAAGATAATATTAGCAGCACCTTATTTCCCTTACCTTAGACAGGACAAAAGATTCAAATCTGGGGAGTGTATAAGCTTAAGGACTATAGCTAAGAACATTGATGAAGACTTTGATGAAGTGATTATCTGTGATCCTCATCTGCATAGAGAAAAAACATTAAAGCATATCTTTAAGATAAAATCAAAAAAGATATCTGCTAACCCTTTGATAGAGAAATACATAAAAAAGAATATAAAAAATCCAGTTATAATCGGTCCAGACTGGGAATCCTATAAATGGGCAAGAAAAGTAGCTGAAAAGATAGGGTGTGATTGTGCTATTATGGAAAAAACAAGATATTCTGCAAGAAACGTAAAAGTCAAACTCAATAAAGATGTAGATTTAAAAAAGAAAAATTTAGTATTTATCGATGATATGATATCTACAGGACATACTCTGCTTGAGGCTATAAAGGCCATGAAAAAGCTTGGAGCTAAGAAAGTTACGTGTTTTGCAGTACACGGAATCTTAGTTGAGAATGCATTGCAAAAGTTGAGAAAAGCAGGGGCAACTGTAATAACATCAAATACAATACCTAATGCATCAGCAAAGATAGATATATCTGGTATAATAGCGAAGGCTTTGAAGTAGAAAACTAATAACTCTTACCAAAAATAGCACTTACCTTTGCCTGTTTCCCGCAATTGACACATTTACCTGTAACTAATTTCTGTCCAAATGGGATATTTCTAGAACTAGCACCGCCAGTGGCATCTTTGATTAATTCTTCACAAGAAGGTTCTCCACAAAACAATGCTTTAGCTAATTTCTTATCATCGATTGCTTTCTTAAATTCATCTAGGTTCTTGACTTCAGTAATGTTTTCTTCCATAGATTTCTTAGATTTTTTGTAAAGATTATTCTGGATGCTTTCCATGGTTTTCTTCACAAATTCATTTAAATCTTTAATTGGGACAAAATCTTTTTTTAGAGTATCTCTGCGAACTATGACAACTTGGTCTTTTTCAATATCTTTAGGTCCAATCTCAATTCTGATCGGAACTCCTTTCATCTCATACTGGTTAAATTTCCATCCTGCAGAATATTCTTCTCTATCGTCTAATTTAACAGTATAATCTTTTAATTTTGTCATAATCTCTTTAGCTTTCTTAACTACTTTTTCTTTAGAATCCTTAAACATAATTGGGACTATTGCAATCTCTAAAGGTGCTAATTTTGGAGGCAATACTAATCCCTTATCATCACCATGGACCATTATCATAACTCCGATCATCCGGGTAGAGATAGCCCAGGTATTCTGCCAGGCATACTGCTCTTTTTCATTCTTATCCAAAAACTTGATATCAAAAGCCTTTGCAAAGTTCTGGCCGTCATGGTGTGCATCAGGTCCCTGGATTGCTCTGCCATTTGGTAGGAATAGCTCTATAGATTGAGTATATTTGGCACCAGCAAACTTTTCTTTTTCTGTTTTCCTGCCTTTAACTCCATAAAGTGCAAAATAATCTTTAAGAACGTCATCATACATATTCAATATATCAGTAACTTCTTTTTCAGCTTCTTCTTTAGTTGCAAAGACAGTATGTCCCTCATTCCAAAGAAATTCTCTTGTACGCAAGAAAGGAACAGGATGTTGAAACTCCCACCTTACTACATTATTCCATTGATTGACTTTTAATGGTAAATCTCTCCATGATCTTATCCAGTTCTTATAAGAAGCATACATAATAGTTTCAGATGTAGGTCTTACAGCTAATCTTTCATCTAACTTGGTGTCTCCTGCATGTGTTACCCATGCAACCTCTGGAGAAAAACCTTCAACATGATCTTCTTCTTTTTTCAATAGTTTTTCAGGGATAAAAAGAGGAAAATATGCATTTTTGACACCCATTGCTTTGATCCTGTCATCTACGGCTTTGACAATTTTTTCCCAGATAGCATAAGCATAAGGTCTGAACACGATACAACCAGAAACATCTGAATAATCAGCCATCTCTGATTTCTGGATGACTTCAGTATACCATTTAGAGATATCTTCTGATTTTTTTACACTTAATCCAACGTTTTCTTTTTGCTTTGCCATAAGGATGTATTTATCAGACTTTATTTAAATATTTTTGTTTTAATCAAGACTTAAATAAAGTTCTTTTCACATTGCCATCTAATAGATCGAGAATATTATGAGATCCAGAACCAACTATTGTTTCTATCTTGTGTTTTTTGACCATCTTTGCAGCTAATATCTTAGATATCATTCCGCCTCTGCCTAAAGAATTAGTTTCTCTGCTTGCCATATTCTCTATATCTCTATCGATATTATCTATTTTTTCAACTACATTAGCACACTTGTTCTTTTTAGGATCAACATCACAAAGACCTTCTACGTCGGTTATTAACAATAATCTATCTGCTTTAAGTTCAATTGCAACTAAAGCTGCTAAAACATCATTATCTGTGAATTTATTACTTGAATTTTCCATTAATTCTTCTTTTGAAACTACATCATTCTCATTTATCAAAGGTATTATCCCTTTTTTTAGATAGCTGTTTATCACTTGGTTAAGATTTTCTCTTTCTCCTTGTGTTGAAAAAGAATGGTGAGTAAGCAAAACCTGAGCAATATCAATACCTGATTTCTTAAACACTTGTGCAAACACAGTTATAAGCCGTATCTGACCTATACCAGATAATGCCTGAAGTTTTATTGTTTCTTTTGGTCTTTTTTTAATATTTAAGGTTTCCATACCAGCTGCAACTGCTCCAGAAGCGACTATTATCACTTCATCTCCTTTTTTTACAAGAGCTGAAATTTCTTTAGATTTTGTATCTAACCATTTATAGTTCAATCTATTGCATTTGGTCATTATTGCAGTTCCAATCTTAATCACTATTCTTTTCATATTATCTATTTAAAATAAACATCAATATATAAAATTAGTGGTTTTTTACCTAAACTTGATGACGAAAGATAAGGTGTAAGTTTTATATATTAGGGTTGATTCTAATCTAATGATATTGGTGATATTATAAAAATGGCAGGCAAAAAGATAAATGTTGCACTTGTAGGTGTTGGATGGATGGGTGAACAACATCTAGATGCTATTCTTGGAAATCATGATTACAAGCTTGTTGCTGTTGCTGATACTGATCAAGATAGAGCTAGAGACAAGATGATAGAACATCATGCAGGAAGTGCAAGATTAGCTGGATCTTATTCTGAAGTTGTTGATATGGATGATGTAGACCTGATTGTTGATGCCAGCCCAAATTCATGTCATGAATTAAATACACATAGGGCTTTAGCTGCTGGAAAAGATGTTTTTAGTGAAAAACCAGGTTTTGTAACTGAAGAACGCCTTAGAAATGTAGCACGTACTTTATTAATAAATCCAGAAAGAAGATTCTTTATTGATTATGTATTAAATGGTCATCGTGCGTATGATGATATATCTAGTAGTCTAGATGGACGTGCACCTCCAACTCAGATGGAACTTTTTTTTTGCCACCAGGTTGGTGTACCTAGATCGAGAGATCATTGGAAAAATTATGAGGGGATGATTAATAATGCTGGTGCTCAGGCACATAACCATGCATTGAATCTTGGAGCAAGGATACTTTCTGTTTCAGGAACTTATCCATTATCCGTCCAAGCAGTTTTTGGAAGGCGTGAGAAAGGAAATTTCCCGATTGATACACTCTGGACAGGAAAAATACGATATAATGGTGGTCATATAGACTTTATCGCTGAGATGGACCCTGGACAGACAGCAGCTTCCGAAGATGATGTTGATGGTTTTCATGTAGGTTATCATCTAGTAGTTGATGGAAGTTATGCCTCAAGACAACAAATTAGATTTAATTCCAGAGCCCCACCTACACAACAACTGACAATAATCAGACCAGATGGATGTGTTGTTATGCCTGATAAAGATAAAGCATATGATCCTATGGCAGGGGGAACTGAATTTCATCCTACTGGAAATGCACATAGAATGGTAGCAGATGTCCTGCTTGGTAGAACCCCATATGAAGAATGTCCTTTAGCTTTTGCACATCTAGCAGTACAAGCTACTGAAGCTCTTTGTCTAGCTATGATCAAGTCTAATGATATGGGCGGAAGAGAAGTTCAGGTTCAAAGATATCTCTGATAATTTTTGATCAGTTTTTTGAATTTTCTATGAATTAGTCTTAATTTTAAAAAACATACACATTTAAAAATAGATAAGTAACTGCATGAGTAGAATGTCAAGAGAACTAAATGCGGCATCAATAGGTGTAGGTGGGGGTATAGGTCCTACTCATGCAAGGATAATTGAAGAAGATCCTAGTGTTAAATTTGTTGCTGTTTCTGAAACTAATGTTGATAATAGTAATCCAGCTGGAGCTAAAAATAAGGAAACTATAGATAGATTATCTCAGTTAGGCACAAGGCACTATCTTGATTACAGGGAAATGCTTGAAAAAGAGGATATTGATGTTTTGACGATTGCAGTTCCACATTTCTTACATTATCAAATTGCTATGGATGCTCTTGAAAGAGGAATCCATGTTTTCTGTGAAAAACCAGTTACTGTAACTTATGATGGAGGGTTAAAACTTCTTGATGCTTCAAGAAAACATGATAGATTAGTATCTGTTAATTATGAGTATCTAGCATCAGGATCAACCACTGATCTCTTGACTGCTAGAAGAAATGGTTTTTTTGGAGAAAATTTAAGGATAGTTGGAACTGGATTATGGACTCGAACAAATCAATATTATGATAGGGCTAATTGGGCAGGACAGGTTAGAGTTGGAGATAGATGGGGTTTTGATGGTATTTGGGAGAACCAATTAGCACATCTAATCGAACAAGCCCTACGTGTTGCATCACCTGATGGTGTGCCTAATGTTAAGACTGTTAGTGCAGATCTATTTAGGGGACACTCAGCAGAATACTTAGAACTAGCAGATACGTCATGTCTTCAACTAAATGTTGGTGGTATTCCAATTACATTATATGGCACAACATGTCATGCACAAGATAATAATCTAAGTCTTATAGTTATAGGAGATAAAGGTTGTGCAGCATGGACTTATGCAAGCTTAGACTGTATAAATAAAGATAGGGAAAGATCAACTTGTGATTATGGAACTGAATCTGTGCCCATGACTAGGCAAATGTATAAAAACTTTTTAGCCCAAGTACGTGGTGAAGATGTTAAACCACTTGTGACATTAGAAGAAGCAATAGAATGTGCGAGAGTCACTAATCTAGCTTATATGTCATCAGATTATGGGATTGAACAGGTTCCAAGGAGATACCTTAGACAACCAAACTCATCTGAAACAGGTGGCAAAACCGCTAATTCTGTCGGTCAAGATGGAGATAAGCTACTCCTACATGATCCAGAAACTGAGATGACCATAGCCCAAACAACAGTTGATGCTATCTTACAAGGGGGTTTAATGTATTCTGAAACTGAATATTTTCCATTCCTTACTGCTCCAAAGCTTGTAAATGCAGAGGAGATTGCGCAATTTGATCCCAACTGTTTAATTCAAAGCCATTAAAAATAAGCGTTCTATCTTATCTTCTTATGCTTAAACTTCTTAGAACCATTTGCATAATCTAAAACTATATGTCCATCTCCAGTCAATATGTATTTGTAGATAACTAATCCATCTAATCCTACAGGTCCACGGGCATGGATCTTATTTGTTGAAATGCCAACTTCTGCGCCTAAACCATATCTATAACCATCTGCAAATCTGGTAGAGGCATTCCATACTGTTGAAGAAGAATCAATCATTGTTAAAAACTTCAAAGCATCTATCTTATTCTCAGTAACAATAGCATCTGTATGACCTGAACCATATTTATTTATGTGTTTTATAGCTTCAGTTACGTCATTGACTATCTTTATAGAGATTATCATATCTGTGTATTCAGTTGACCAGTCTTTCTCAGATGCTTTTTTTATCTTATTTTTATCTGTTATTATTGATTTTATTTTATTATTAGCTTTAACAATATTCATTGATTTACTATCTAGCTTTATCTCTACCCCAGATTCAAGATATTTCTTCACTATATGTGGAAGAAACCTTTTTGCTATGGATTTATGGACTAATAAAGTTTCCATTGCATTACAAACAGCAGGATACTGGCATTTTGCATCAAATGTGATCTTTAAAGCTTTTTCAATTGAAGCTTTTTTATCAACATAGATATGGCATATTCCTTCTGCATGGCCCAATACAGAAATTCTGGTATTGTCCTGGATATATTTGACAAATTTATTTGAACCACGTGGAATGATTAGATCGATAAAATCATCCATCTTCAATATCTCTTTAACAGCTTCCCTTGTCTCTATCAGTTGAACAGCATTTATAGGAATACCCTCATTATCTCTGATGGATTTTCTTATTATGTCTGCCAGTACTTTATTTGTGTTAAGGGCTTCTGAACCACCTTTTAACAAGACAACATTTCCTGATTTTAGTGCTAAAGCTGATATCTGGACTATAACTTCTGGCCTTGATTCAAATATACAAGCGAGTACACCTATAGGTACGGATACTTTTTCTAACAATAATCCCTTATCCAATTCTGTTTTGTCTAAAACTTTTCCAGCAGGATCATCAAGTTTTGCAACCGACCTTACCATATTGGACATATCTTTGATCTTTTTATCATCAACAACTAATCTTTTAAGCAATGCGTCAGATATCTTGCCTTTGCTTTTTTTGATATCCAGTTTATTGGCTTTTATTATCTTATTTTTGTTTATGATCAGGTCATCAGCAAGTTCATAGAGTACTACGTCTTTGACCCTGCTGTTTATCACAGCTATATCTAAAGATGCTTCTTTTGCATTTTCGCATTGTTCTAGAACTTGATGTTTAATGTTCATTTTGCTAGTTCCTTGCTTCGTTTAGTCGCTTTTTCGATAGTCTTAGCTATGATATCTTTATAATTTGATTTCTCTAATACACTTCTTCCTGCAACTGTTGTTCCATTTGGTGAACTTACCATGCCGACTAATTCATCTGTAGTCATCCCTGTTTCTTGTAATAGTTTTGCAGTTCCTAAGAATGTTTGAATAGCTAATTCATTAGCAACATCTTTACCTAATCCTTGTTTTCTTCCTGCTTCAACAAAAGCTTCGATTAATCTAGCTACAAAAGCAGGTCCTGAACCGCTTAATCCAGTAACTGCATCAAGCATGGATTCTTTCAGATAAAATGCTTTGCCAGCTGAATTCAGTATTTCTTCGACTGTTATGATATCTTTATCAGTAACTCTTTCTCCAATTGCAAATCCTGCTGCCATTTCTCCGACTAAACATGGAGTGTTTGGCATAACCCTGACTACTCTTGTACTTTTTAGTTTACTTTCTAATTTGCTTAATTTAATGCCTGCAGCAATTGAGATGATCAGTTTATCATCAGCGTTGATTTCTTCAAGAACCTGATTGATAACTTGTGGTTTTACAGCTAAAAAGATAACATCAGATTTTTTAATGACTTCATTATTATCATTAGTAACGTCTATCTTTAATTCTTTTTTGATATATTTTAATCTTTCATTTTTAGGGTCAGAAACTATTATTGACTTTGCTAATTTAGCTTTCTTTACAGCTTTAGCTAAAGCAAAAGCCATATTTCCTGCTCCGATAAAGCCTATTTTGTATTGCATAATAGGGATATTAAGAAAAAGTATATTTAAAATGTTCGGTTTTAAGAAGTATGACCAGCAGGCTGTCTTACATATCTTGCTAAGTTCTTTTTAACGTATCTTGGATCATCAAAATGAGTCGGCTTATTCCAGTCTTCCATACCACACATCACTGATAATGCCGCCATCCCAATTAGATCATCAACTCCATCCCTGAATTGGGTAATTCCAGCAGCAGTTTTATATCTTGTATCATCGCCTAATTGTGCTGTTGCGCTTTCTTTTCCTCTATATTTAGGTGTTTTTTCCATAATCTCCCCTCACAAATTATTTTATAATCTACTTCAAAAACAGACACCAATTTATATACTTTTGCATGCAAAACCTAACAAATTCACCACCGTTTGTAGACGAATAAACACATAAACTAAATATTTAAATAAATGCAAATAATCCAAACAATATATGAAGGGGAATTTGATAATCGCAATAATGTATTCTGATAAAAGGGTCTATGGGCAAGTAAAAGATATATTGATAAAAGAGTATGGCGAGATAAAAGCAGAAAGTGATGAATATGACTTTGACCAGTTTACTAGTTTTTATGAAAAAGAGATGGGAAAGGGGTTGGTAAAAAGATTCTTGATATTTGTTAAAGATATAGAAAAGAAAGATTTAATTGAGATTAAAAATAAAATAACTGAAATAGAGAAAGAGTTTTTAAAAGACGAAAATAGAACCATAAATTTGGATCCTGGCTATATAAATGGGGATGAATTAGTTCTGGCTTCATTTAAGTCAGGAACAAACTATAAAGAAGATTTGGGGGGCGGAGTGTATGCTCATAAAGTGCTTGAATTCAAAGAAAAAAATGTAGAAAGGTTTTGGCATACATTTCCAGATTATAGAGTAAAAGAGAACCAGGATTTCTTTATTGATAATATCTAATTTACTTATCACATAACTCCATATTTTTATCTACTATTTCTTCCATCACACCTAAGAATTTAGCAATATCCTCTAAGTCTGATTCCATATACTATATAACGCAATGTTATTATATTAATTTAATGTTATTATTCTAACAAACGAGTATTATAAACTAATCATCAGGCTGCGTTGAAAATCTCACTACGTTCGGGTTGCCATCGGGTTCGCTTCTTGAAGTTAGTATAGATAACTGACGTTCCCCGTAAGAGGCATCCCCCTTGTCAGTTTGAAGTGATTATCTATCAAGCCCACGAATTGATGGCAATTCATATTTTCAACGCAGCCCAATCATCAGTAAACTTTTTATACTATAATCTTAATAAATAGATAAAAGAGGTGATTTGATTGATAAATGCCAGTGGTATAACTTTTCTTGATCTATCATTAGCAGAAGCTCAGACTGCAGTAAAGCCTTTGATATTGTTCATAGCAGGAATTGTCATATACTCAATATTCATATTTAAGTTCTACAGATTTATAGCTAAAAGAGATATCTTTAGTTTAAACCTACAAAAATACAGCCAGTCATTGCTGGGAACTATCAAGAATATTGTCGATGTAATATTTTATATGGTAGAATATCTGTTAGTATTTCCATTATTCACGTTTTTTTGGTTTTTGATACTCACATTAGTATTATCAACACTCTCAAAATCAGATGTAAGTTCTCTTTTGCTTATAGCGATAGCATTAGTTTCATCGATCAGGATAACTGCATATTATAATGAAGATTTATCAAAAGATCTGGCTAAGATGCTGCCATTTGCATTATTAGGTGTATTCTTGCTGGATATAGGATATTTTTCATTAGAAGCATCAATAGCAACGATAAAAGGATTTCCAGCAATGTGGAAGACCATGATTTATTACTTAGGATTCATAATATTACTTGAGTTTGTTCTAAGGATACTTCATGTATTGACAATACCATTTAGAACAAAAAAAGAATCAGTTGAAGAAACAGAAGAAGTAAAACCAGTAAAAAAAGATAAGAAGAAATGATGGAATAAGTTCCAAAACTGATTATCCGAATATTTGGGTATGGGATAATCCTGATTCATGAAGTCCAGTGTATAGGGGAGTTAATATATCATATAATTTCATGCCTGCTTCAAACTTCTCTTGTTGATCCTTATAGGTATACATGAATTTTGTTCCTAATTCGACATATAGACCCATATCAATACCATGTTCTTGAATCAACCTATCTCTATGTTCAACTAGGGTGCTGTCTAGGTCTCTATCATCCCCCTTAACGAGAGATCCAGTTCTATGATGGGGTACCATAGACATCATGTATAGGATATGTACTATGCAAATATCATCTGTAACTCTCCCATTTACAAATCTTGGAGGGTGCCATGGAACAGATTCCCAACCTTCTGATTCTGGTTCTTCTGTCATAAATAAAGAAGAATATTTATTAGCTTATAAACATACAGGACTATTATCTTTTGGACACTGTTTGGGATAACAAATCATAGTCATTTCCAAAGAAAACTGATATATCCAGTTTATTGGTCTTTTTCAAAAGTTGAAATAAACTTATCTTTTTATCTAGGAAATAATTATTGTAAGAATGCTGTAGAAAAGATAATGAATCTAGAATTATGGGTATTCTTCGTGTTCTTTGAAATATTCTTTTTTGATAAATTCAATAAATCTTTTTTTTGTTCCAGAAATCTTACCACCACAAGTTGTTGTTTTTATTGTATTACCCACCACAATTAGTTAAATATTTTGGAAATAGAACATTATTGCCTAATAAAAGTTCTAGTTGCAATAATCTTGTTACAAACTTATGGAACTGCTGTTAAACTTAAGTATGAATCATTTCTTTGAAAGAGAATAAACTGGGCCTACGAGGATTCGAACCCCGGTCAACTGGTAGCTTCTATTTCTATCCGAAGCCAATTGCACTATCCAGGCTATGCTATAGGCCCAATAAACAACCATATTCAAAACTACTATATAAAACTTAAGTAAATTTAAAGCTTCGCTTTAAAGTTTAGAAACTTGTTTAATAAAAAAGAAAAATAATAAAGAAAAACTAAAGTTTTCCTATAAGGATCTCCATTGTAGAAACCCTGACATCTCTGCCTTCTTTGTTCTGAAACTCTTCAGAATTTATATTTATGTTCTTAACTGCAACTTGCCCAGTCAAAAATCTTTTTGAAGCTACTTCTGCAACATCCACTGCTCTAGAAATAAACTTCCCTCTTGCTTTTACAATCACTTCTGGTGCGTTCTTTGTCGTAAACTGCATTACAACAGCAGTCACATAGTTCATAAACGGCTTCCCGCCAATAAAAATTGCATTGTCTTCTGCCATGTTTATCCCCTCACTGATATTTGTTATTTATGTTTTTACTCAAAAGCTATTGTATTTGGGTAGTATTTTTAAGTTTATAAAGGTTTTGAAAGTCTAGAAAAATTATAGTCAATATACTTAAAAAAATAAATTTTTTCTTTTGTATAATCTTATTTTTTAGAAAATGAACTTAATCACTTCTTAAACAATTCTCTGATAAATCCATCTTTCTCAAGCAATCCAAAAGAACCATCTTTACAGCTTGCTTCATCAAACTCTGAAACGGAATCTCCAGAAACATTAGGGTCATATATCAAGAAAGGAACTGGATCAGAAACATGTGCCCTTATCTTAACAGGTGTTGGGTGGTCAGGTAATATCCCTATCCTGACTTCGTCTTTAACAGAACCTAGTTTCTCTAACACTCTTCCAAGTAATCGTTTATCAAAGTCTTCAATACATCTTATCTTCAACTTTAGATCACCTTCATGTCCTGCTTCATCAGCAGCTTCAACATGAACATATACAAAATCATGGTCTTCTAAAGATTTAATACAAGCATCTGCCTTACCTTCATAATTAGTATCATACAATCCAGTTGCACCCTTAACATTAATCACATCAAGACCTGCATAAATACCTAAGCCTTTGATTAGATCAACTGCAGATATCACAGCCCCTTTAATTCCATATAGTTCTTTGAAACTTTTCATAAGTGGCTTTCTGCCAGGTGACCAGGGCCAGATCATATTTGCAGGATTTTTATCTTTTTTGACCCTTTCAATATTGACAGGGTGTTTCTCTAAGATTGGTTTAGAGTCAAATATAAGCTTATTCAGCAAAGCTGCAGTTTTCTCGCCTTCTGGAGATTTTGCCTTAACCAATAGATCAACAACTTTCCCATCAGGGTTGTCATGTGGGGGCATACACTCAACTTCAGAACTATAATCTTCTTTTAAAACTAATAAGTGTCTATAGCTGACACCTGGATAAAATTTTATCTTAGCATTTCCTAGCTGCTGATTCAAAGCTCTGATCAATTCATGAGATTCTTCATTAGTTATATGCCCTGCAGAATGACTCTTTATTTTATTTTCAGAAATACAAAGTGTGTTGCATCTAAAAGCAATATCATTATCATCTAACGAAATACCCATTGCAGCTGCTTCAAGTACACCTCTACCCTGGAAGCATATTAATGGGTCATAACCAAGAACAGAGAGATTAGCTACAGCAGAACCTTTGCTAAAATTATCAGGTATAGTCTTGAACAATCCACATCTTCCTTTCTTAGCTAAACTGTCAATATTAGGCTTATCAGCTACTTGCAAAGGTGTTTTATTGTCTAGTTCTTCGATAGGATGATCTGCTGAACCATCTATTAGGAATATTATGTATTTCATTGGCTAGAGTGTTTTTTGTATTATTTATAAATGTTTTTAGAAACTTATACTATCTTACTTTTAAATTCTTCATAACTATCTTCAATAACTTCAAAACTTTCTTCTTTGCCATCTAAACTAGATAATGAATCTGGAACTTTAGGATCTACATCTAATAATTCATTTATCTTATCAGGAAACTTTGCAGGATCAGCTGTTTCCAGAGAAACTATTAATCCAGGCAATGCAGCTTTCTTGACAGCAGCTAGTCCAACAGCTCCATGTGGTTCTATTATTGTATTATATTTATCCTGAGTTTCTTTTATTGTTTCATCTACTTCATGGTCACTGATTGAAAAACCGATAAAATCATTTCTTAAATTATCCATATTAGGTCTTTCTTTCAAAACACCTTTTTTGATAACTTTACCAGAAGAATCTCTTTCATCTTTTAACCAACCACCATAAAGGTTTATTAATCTGGCTAAATTCGAAGGATGTCCTACATTCATAGCATTTGAACTGCATTCTTTAGATGGAACAACTGCTTTATACTCCCCTTTTTCTAAAAAGTTAGGAAATTCATCATTCTCATTAACAGCTACGATAAATTTATCAAAAGGCATCCCCATCTCTCTCCCTAAGATACCACCCATCAGATCTCCAAAATTACCAGAGGGTACTGCAAATGTAATCTTATCAGAACCTAATCTTGAATAAGCATATATATAATAGACAATCTGGGGCAATAGCCTTCCGAAGTTGATTGAGTTTGCAGATGTAAGATTTAGATTATTTAATTCAGGATCATTAAAAGCCCTTTTTACTATGGCCTGACAATCATCAAACTTTCCTTTGACTGCATATGCCTTGACATTCTTGCCTAATGTTGTCATTTGTTTTCTTTGTCTTTCTGAAATCTCTTTTTCTGGAAACAAAACAATAACATTGACATTATCTAATCCGTAAAAAGCATCTGCTACTGCGCCGCCAGTGTCACCTGAAGTTGCAACTAAGACAGTTAATCTCTGATCTTCCTGCTTAGCAAAATAATGCATCAGCCTTCCCATCAACCTAGCTGCAAAATCTTTAAAAGAAGCTGTAGGTCCTCTGTCTAACCTCATTATGTATAAATTACCATCAATCTTTTCCAAAGGGACATCAAAATTATAAGCATCTTTACATAAGCTTCTTAATTCCTCATCGCTTATCTCTTCTTGTAGAAATTTTTTAGCAACATCAAAAGCGATCTCATGATATTCCTTATTCTTAAAAGAATTAATCTCTTCTTTGCTTAATCTTGGAATGGAAGTAGGCATATATAATCCATAATCAGGAGCCTGACCCTTAAGCAAAGCTTGTTTAAAACTGACTAATGGTGCTTGTTTGTTTGTGCTTTTGAACATTATTCTTGACATTTCATTAAATAAGAAATATATCTTTTATAAAAGATTTATGTTTTTATCAACATAACTCAACTAATATTTTAGCTCCTACTTTAGAAGTCATACATTTCTCTAAGTATAAGCCAATGCAGGGCTTGTTTCAGTAACAATTGGAGCATTTATTGGACAAGGAACAATCACATCCTTACCGATTAAATTAACTTTTATAAATAAGAAATTATTTTTTTGTTTAACTTCGATTTCACATTTCACTAGCTTAGATAAGAATTCTTTAGAAATTTTATCTTTATCTGCCACACAATCACATAAAAAATTAGTTGCATTCAACATCTCTATACCCACTAATTTTCCACCCCTATCAAAATCCAATATTAAGTCTCCAATTTCAACTGAACCCTTACTTTTCTCTTTAGCATAAAGAAACAAATCATCTGATTCGTTATCATAATCTATATTAAATTTTTCCATATTTTTCAGCCCTTTTCTGCCATCTTTTATTTAATTTTATTATTGTTTTGATGATTAATTTGTCACTAAATTTTATTATGTAAATTTGACATTGTGTTTTACTATAGCCAAAATAACATTTAAATTTTTCTAAACCATCGCTTTCTTCTTCAAGTTTATTTGTGAATGATAATCTTTTGGAAGGGTTTAACAAATTATAATATACTTCTTCTAAATCGAGGTCCCTTTGTTTAGCCCTTAATTCAGCGTGTTTATCTATTAAGATATCTTCTTTTTTATATTTCCTTAAATATTTTATTATATATTCATTATCATTCATTAATATATAAATATTTGCTTTTATTTAAATAATTTTGTAATCTAACACAACTCAACCAATATCTTAGCCCCTACTTTAGAAGTCATATCATTGATATCTTTAGCAGGATTTATCTCAACAAGATCATAGGCACGAAGATTCTTCAGTCTTTTCAGCCTTTGTAAGAAAAATAGCAATTCTCTTGTACTTAGTCCCCCTGGTTCGATATAACCAGTACCTGGAGCAAATGCAGGGTCAAGCACATCTATGTCAATGCTTATGTAAAGGTCAGAAAAATCTTTTGCGACGCTCATAAAAGAATCAGAAACATCATGTATACCATTAGCCATGATCTCTTTCATGGAGAAATACTTTATATTATTCTTAGAAAGGAACTCAATCTCATTCTTATCCCAATTTCTGATACCTACTAAGATAATATTCTCTTTTTTTATAATATTCTGATTGACCAGCCCATTGACCAGGTCTTCCTGCGTAGGTGGTGTAAAATCATTTTCACAATCAGGATGTGCATCAAATATTATGATTCCTGGGTTAGAAGGATAAGTTTCTGAAAAGGCTTTGACAATAGGAAATGTTACAGAATGGTCACCGCCTAAAAACAATGGCTTTGTATTATTTGATAGTGCCTCTTTTGCTTTGTTGAATATGTTCTTATTTGTCTCTTCTATATTTGAACTTATGACATCAACTGAATCAACATCAAAGACAGGCAGAACTTTATCTTCAGACATGAATAATTCTTTAGTCTGCTCAATAATCTTATCTGGGGCTAGCTCTGAACCATCTGCTTTTCCTAGACCCCCTTGAGATGAAGGAATCTTTATTATTTTCATAGTATTTAAGAATTATTTTGTTTTTTTAAATGTATTGGTTATATGATATTATGTGGTCACATAAAATAGAAAAGTTTAAATATGTGGTCACACTATATATTAGTATGTTTATAGAAATAAGAAAAAAAGGCAAGAAAATACTATATTATCTTACATATTCTTTTAGAGAGAAAGATAAAACAAGAAAGATCAGGAGGTATCTGGGGTCTAACTTATCTAAAAAAGAGCTAGAGAAACTTAAAAAAAGAGCCGAAGAAATGATCAAAGAACAAATAAAGAGCTACAAGACAATAAGAAATCCTTTAAACTATATATTATCAACTAAAGAGATAAAAGAATTAGAAAAACTTAACATAAAAGAAACAATAAGGATAAACCATTTATCTAAAAGGGATTGGCTACATTTTACAGAAAGATTTACTTATGATACTAATGCTATAGAAGGTTCAACTGTAACGTTTCATGAAGTAGAAAATATAATTGAAAATGATGAATGGCCCCAAGATACCTCAAAATGGGAGATCTCAGAAACTTATGGTGTAGCAGGAGCAGTAGACTATATAAGGGAGACAAAAGTACATATATCATTAAGATTAATAAGAGACTTACATAGATTCTGCTTTAAAAACTCAAAAGATTTTGCAGGAAAAATCAGGCCAAAAGGAGTTGAAGTAGGGATAAGGGATAAATTTGGAAATATTATCCATAGGGGTGCGCCATCTCAATCAGTAACTAGTTTATTGAAAGAATTAATCAAATGGTATGATGAAAATAAGAAGAAATACCCCCCTTTGCTGCTTGCAGTTGTAGTTCACAATCAATTCGAAAATATTCACCCATTTCAAGATGGCAATGGTAGGGTAGGAAGATTACTGCTTAATAATATTTTGTTAAAAAATGGGCTGCCCCCTATGAATATTGAACTAAAGAATAGGCAGGAGTATTATCAAGCACTTCAAATGTACGAACATGAAGGAAATTTAAGACCAATGATAGACCTAATCCTAAAAGAATATAAAACACTAAAAAAACAACTAAAAAATATGTGACCACACTTATATTTATTGTGGTCACCTAATCTTAAGAAAGGGTATTTGTGATCTACTGAGTTCCATAAAGTATTTGATTAGCGACATGTTCATGATCCTTGAGGTTTTCAAAACAATAAGCTGGGTTTTGAGCTAAAAGTTGATTCATCGTGTGGGTATGGGCAACGGCAACTCCCCTAACTCTGATTCCTGAAAGCTCGGATACTACATTGTCTGCCTTATTAGCTGATTCAATGTCTGTTGGTGCATCGCCTACATAAAATACTTCATTGAATTTGATGCCTTTTTGTCTTTGTCTCATCATGCAGATAATTATGCCGCTAGCACGTGCTGCTATTGAACTTATCCTGCCATTGCCTATAAAACCATCCTGATATATTTGTGATTCAGGTGTAAAAATGTCTTCTAGACTAAAATACTCTAGGATGGGTTGAGCTAAGTCACGATGATTACCTGATACTATACCTAGATGAGCAGTTTTATCAAGTAAACTTAGTAAATCCGTAACACCTGAATAAAGTCTGAAAGGCTCTAATGAATTGGGGTCATCATCTAGTAATTCTTTGCCTCTGTTTATCCATCTCCCCATTGCACCAGTTATATGCCCATAAGTTGGTGCATCAACTACAAGTCTCATCAATGCCTTATTGACTAGATACATGGTGCTTCCATGGGAATTAGCATTTCTGATGTCTCCTTCACGATTGTGTCCATCAAAAACAGCTTTAGAGGCTTCAATATTAAAACCACCAACATCCCAGACAGTACCATCCAGGTCAAGGATTATTAATTTATCTTGTTTAGGCATATTAGAGAGAATTACTAAAAGGGTTTTAAATTTAACTGTTGATATTAGTTATTATAGAAATATTACTTTGTAAAAGTTCTAATAACCATGGGCATGAGGGAAGTATGTATCAAGATTATCCTGAGTTCTTCTCTTAGCTTCTAATTGATTAACAAAATCCAAATATATTCCATATCCTGTACTAATTGCATTATCAAGACCTAGATCATCAGGACAATCAGGTAAAGCAAGTTCTTCTAGATCTGTAAAAACATCAACATGTGCTTTCTCACCCTCTCGAAAAAGTGCAAGAATGACAGTTACGTCTCTTCCATCAAGAGAACCAGAAACACGTCTGGAATATGAATAAGTTCTGCCTGTATCGCAATCAGCAAACCTTTTAGCACCTATCATACTCAATATAGCCTGTTCTAAACAACTTCCTATCAGATCAATATGTGATCCATCATCTTCAGAACCAACTATATCAAGTGAATCTGTAGCTGCTAAGTATATATCGACCATAATCTCACAAAAATAAAGAACTAATTGATATATATAAATTTATTTCTTCTCTATCTTTATCTCTTTTATCCTTTTACCTGATAACTTAATGACAGAAAAAGTATACTTGCCAACAGATAGTTTATCCCCTTCTTTAGGTATCCTTTCCAGCTTATCCAGAACATAACCACCAATAGTCTCAAAATCCTCTTCTTCCTTAAACTTACTCTTTAGCTTAGAATTAACTTCCTGGATATCTGTTTTGCCTTCAACAATCCATGTTTTCTTGCCTGTTTTCTTTATAGAAGGGCTTACTTTATCTTTTTCTGTAACTATTTCTCCGACGATTTCCTCCAAAAGATCATCAATTGTGACTAACCCTGCAACGGTCCCATGCTCATCTACCACTATGGCTATTGATTCTTTCCTCTTTTTTAACTGCCCTAATAATGTATCTAATTTTTGTGTTTCAGGAACAAAATGAATCTTTAGAATGATATTATTAACTTTTTTGTTTAGATCTTTTTGTTTAAGTAGATCTTTAGTAAATACAACACCTACAATATGGTCTTTAGTCTTATCGTATACAGGTATTTTTGAGAAAGCATGCTTATTGACTATTTTCTTTAGATCTTTTAAAGAAGCATTTTGGTTTATTGAAATCATATCGGGTCTTGGTGTCATCACTTCACTGACATTGATATCGTCAAACTTAAACACTCTCTGTATCATCTTATGTTCTTCTTCTTCAATAGCACCTACTTCTTCTCCTGCTCTGACAATAGTCTTGATCTCATCTTCTGTTATCAAAGGCTTTTCTTCAACATTTCGTGTTAGTAATCGAGTAAAGACATCAAAAAACCAGATTATCGGGAATAACAATATACTCAACCAGTATATTGGCTTTGCAGCTATCAAAGCAAACTTTTCCATATGGATTGTAGCTAATGATTTAGGAGTTATCTCTCCAAATACCAATATCAATAAGGTCATTATTCCTGTTGTGGCGCTTAGAGCATAATTACTGAAAAGTTCAAAAGCTATGGATGTAGCAAGGACAGAAGCACCAACATTGACAACATTATTTCCTATCAATATGGTTGTTAAAGTTCTATGGACCTCATCCTTTAACTTCATCAGGGTTTTGGCACCTTTTTTCTTTTTCTCAAGAAGATGGATAGCTTTTAACCTGCCAATACCCATTATAGCAGTTTCAGAACCAGAAAAGAATGCAGACAAAACTAACATAATACCTAAAATGATAATCTGTTCTCTTAATAATAGCATTATTTTACACTCTTTTTATCTAAATTAGAGATATGCATATAAAAAACTTTTGTTTTATTAAAACTGACTTTTTTGTCACCAGCTTATCACAAATTTATCGTCAATATGAAAATGTTTAAATGTTTGTAAAGATCCCAATACCTTAATTATTTAACTACTCTTTAGGGAAAACTTTAAAAAGAAATCGTTGTTTTTATTAATTATGGGTAAAAATAAAAGAAGAAATGGTGGACGTAATACTGGTAGTAAGGGGGCTAACCCTGATGAAACTACATTATTATTCGATCCAAGAGTAAGCACAGAATCCAGATTATATGGGCTTCATTGTTTAGAAGGTAGTGACCCAACACAAAAATTGTTGAGTAAAATACCAATAACATCCAAAACAAAAGGAGTTCTTGTATATGCTGGTAATGATGGAACAGGATACTATGTTCCAACAAAACAAAGAGATAGTATAGATACTGACATATTGCATGATGAACACCTCCAGGAAGCATTTGAACTCGAGATAACTGATGCTGCAGAACTGCTTACTAGACATCTCACTGAAGATACATTAGCACATACACCTGATCCTTATTTAGATATGTACCATAGTTTTACTGCTAGTTCAAGAACATTAGATTATGCTGCAGAACATTGCAATACACTAACAGATTCATTAGAAAGAATTGCAGCTGAAGGAGATATGCATTTTGAGATGGAATCGACAGGTCCTTCAATGGCTGTTGCTATGCGTGCACATTACTTCTTGCTTGAAATTCTGGTATCAACAGCAATCGATCAGGATGATAAATCCAAATTTGATGAATATTTATCTAATTTAAGGGAATTTAGTGAGGATAGAATCTCATTTGTACAAGAACAGTCTGATAAATTTAACCTAACACCTAAAGACCTTGAAATAATTGCAGACATCACTACAAGATCCACTAGATTGATAGGTGGAGCTGAAGAAGCATATACTTTGATGAGGGAATATGAAGAGCTAGCTATGGAAATCATGGTTGATATAGAGGGAGCAAAAACTGATATGGGGGAGAGTATAACTGAAGCACAAACAATAATGAGTGCTATGTGTAAAAGAGCAAATACTCCTTTTGGTCAATTGGCTGACAATCCACTTAGAGAAGGTGAATACTCCTCAACAGATACATTTGCTACATTACTTCGAGCAGCTGAAGGTACTAAATTAAAAGACCCTAGTGAGGGTTCTCCATTTAGAAAAGCATGGATGGATTATACTGATTCTACAATGGAAGCATACACAAGTTTGATGGATCATTATGGAAGATATATATCTACAGGCTTATTTGAGAAAATTACTGCATTAAATGAACTAAGGGCAAGAATATCAGATTCATTTGATCACGAGCGTATTTTCCATAGAAGTGATGCAGAAGCATGCCCTAACCCCTATTCTTTCTTTAGACATAATGATGATAGAGAGACCATACCATTTATCCAATATGCAAACCCTGATTTACCCCACCCTGGAAAAACAAAAGATCTCTCAGTAAGGAGGGCTACGTTTGCTGATCTACCTACATTATTATTAGCAGCTGTAGAACAAGAGATATTAGCAATTAATGCAGTATCTAAAAGTGCAGATATTCTGCAAGTATCATTAGCTAAAGGGCATATATATACAGTTATTTCAGATGATAATCAGGAAATTGTTGGTTTTTACGATATCGACCCAGACCCACTTTTTATGAGGGGGGGTAATGTAGATCGATCTTATGCAAGAAACTCTGTATTGGTCAGACACACTCATGCTTATGATTTTGCAAATCTTAATTCGAAGGTACTTGCTGAAATATTGCCGCCTGCAATAAGGGCAGCTGGAAAAAGAAAACTAAGAAATATTCTTGTTTATCAATTACCTGGTGTTTCAGAAGAGGATATGGCAAAATCAAGATTTGTAAAAACCCAATCAACAGGCAAAAGTGGAGTCCCAGTCTATAGATTAAATCTAAATGGAAAATAATTTTCTTTCTTTTTCACATCTTCTCAAGAACTTCTATACCCAAAAGAGATAATCCATTCTTAAGAACTATTTTAACGCATTCAATAAGAACTAACCTTGCTTTCTTGACCTTTTCTTCTGCTTTTAAGACAGGACAGTTATTATAAAATGCAGAAAACAAAGAACTCAATTCATAGATATAGTTAGATATCAAGTGGGGTTTTAGATTATTAGTTACGTTTTTAACAACAATAGGGAAATCACCTAATTTCTTGATCAGTTGGATCTCTTCAGGAGCTTCCAATAAACTAAAATCAACTTTAGAGTCTGATTTAACTTTATCTTTAGCAAGTATAGAGCTGATCCTGGCATAAGCATATTGAAGATAAGGTCCTGTGTCGCCTTCGAAACTTAAAGCAGACTCTAGATTAAACGTTACGTTCTTATCAGAGCTTACTTTTAATATTGCATATTTTATCGCACCATATGCAATTTTTTTGGCATTTTCTTCTTTTACTGAACCATGTCTTTTAGAGATTTCTTTTTTTGCCTTCTCTAAAGCTTCTTTCATGAAATCTTCCAAGAGGACTACAGTGCCTTTCCTTGTTGACATCTTGCCTTCTTGTAATAAAACAAAAGAATAATGAACAGCACGGGGTGGCTTGAAGCTAAGCAAACTTAATGCAGCTGTAATCTGTTGATGATATAATTTCTGGTCTTCACCTAATAATATAATATTCTCATCTTTTTTCTTATCAATATGATAGGCCAGATCACGTAAAGGATAAAGCGAAGTTCCATCTCCTCTTGTAAGCACAAAAACAGGGCTTTTCATAGGGAGGTTGAACTCTTCCTGGTTCAAAACTTTTCTTCCATCATCATCAACAAATAACTTGCCTGTTTTGTCTAATTTAGCCAATATCTCATCTGTTTTCTTAGACCATAGATAGTCAGACTCATAATCAAATTTGTCATAATTGATATTAAGTTCAGAAAAGATCTTTGTCTGCCCTTTAACACATATATCTACTATATCTTTAAACTGTTTCTTAACATCAGAATCTCCATTTTCGAGCTTATTAAGTAAAGAGAATACCTCTTCTTCGATCTTAGGGTCTTTCTTTGCTTTTTCATTGATATCGACATAGATCTTAAGCAGATCATTAAATGTAATCTTCTTCTTTCTTTTTGCGCCCATTATGAGCATAGCAATCTGCTTTCCTATATCGTTTACAAAATAATGTGTTTCGACTTTATAATCCTGGAACTTTAGGATACGTACTATAGAATCGCCGATAAGGGCATTTCTTGCCCTGCCAACATGAGGGGAAGCGTTTGGATTGATAGATGTATGTTCAACTAATATTTTCTTTCCTTTTCCTAAACTTAAAGAACCATAATTTTTATTTTTGATTATTTCCTTCAAGACATTTGAAGATAAACTGCCTTTATGTACAAAGAAATTCAGATAAGGTCCTTTTATCTCTATCTTCTCAATAACATTGCTTAATTTAATCTTCTTACCTAGATCTGCTGCAATCTCAATAGGGCTTTTCTTAAACACTTTAGCTAAAGAAAAACACGGAAAAGCAAAATCACCCATAGCAGGATCAGGGGGGACTTCTAGATTAATTTCTTTAACATTAGTTTCTTTTTCTAAAACTTTGATTATCTCTTCTTTAAAGTCCATAAGTAGAAAAGAACTATAGAATATTATAAATCTTTTGGTTGAGATATGACTGTATCAAAAACATATATTTTTAAGTGGAAACTCAACTACAAAGATTGAAATGGCAACAATTAAATTTGATGATTTTTCGATCACACTCAGAAAAGTCAGAGTACATGATAATTATCATGGTCCATTAAACTATCGTATTGAAGTAGGTACTGGAGGTATGATCTGGGGTAATTTCTATAGGAATGGATCATTGAAATACCTGAATCATGGTATAGATGAAGGGATTAGAGTTTATCATGCATTAGGTGGTGGGGGTATTTTTGGTTATAGACAATTTCATAGAGGATATGTTGAGAGACTAACGCCAGACCATCCAAAATATGTTGATTCTGAACACAGAAAATTATCATTGGCAGAGGTATTGATTGATAGAGCTATAGATGAAATTGGTGATGTTAAGTTTGAGGGGCATCCTTATGAAACAACAGAATTTAGTTCACTGGATGAAGTTCTGGCTATATTAGGAAAACTAAAAACAAGTCAGGAAAGAAAACAAGATGCAAGAAGTCTTGTTAATGTTTTAGGTCATGTTCCTATAATATCCCCATACGTATTAAAGACAGGATATAATGTAGTAACATATTCTGCAACTAAGGGGTGTGGAGAGAGATGTCCTGGTTGTCTATTTGTTGATGGTCAGGGGAGAATAGTAGAAAGAACACTTGATGATCTTAAAAATCAACATCAGGTATATCGAGGCATATTAGGTGATGATGATTATAATGATGTTGTTGATTTTGATGTTTTTATAGGAAACAACAGGGGGATGGGGGGTGACTTCAATAATTTCTTGGGATTTGCAAGAGAAGTCAGAGAGATGCATCGTCCAGGTGCTAAAATATTTGTTTTTGCACATCCAGAAGACATACTAAGAGTAGGTTCTGATATAGCAGAGCTAAAAGGCATAATCGATGATGTCGATGTTGGAGCAGAAACATTTTCACAAGAATCTATGAGAAAAATGAAAAGAAGCATAGGTATGCCAGAACTGAGAAGAGTTGTTGAAATATTAAGAGACTCAGGAGTTCCACATTCATATAACTTAGGAGCAGGATTTGAATCAGGAAATCATGTTCAAGAATCGATAGATTTTGTAGATACAGGGATATTTGGTAATGAAAACAAGCCAACAATTTATGTACCACGTAAATTAGTTAGAGTAAATGGTGAAAGACCAATAGTTGAGAATCCAACACTTGCACAAGAACAAGAAACTGCATTTATGACTGAATTAGGAAGGCGAAAGCTTGAAGTTTTGCCATATCCTCCAGTAAGTTTTACTGGAGAGTCTTACTGATCTAATTCTATATCAAATATATCTTCAACTTCTTCTTTCTGTGTCTCTAATATATTCTTAGAAGAACAATTCTTATGGGTGCAATTGCATTTAGAGTAGAGGTCTTCAGCGATAAATAATTCTTGATTTCCCCATGTCAATGGATATAACCTGCAGATAGTTGGTATCAATCTTCTAGGTAATCCTTTTTCATTTACTAGCTTATACAAAATACAACCTTCCCCATTAGGTGTATGAAAAGCACAAAAACCAGAACTTAAAACCTTGCTTTCAGTCGCATTCCCGCCTAGAAATTCAGGATCATCATACCATTCTCCTGTAAAGCAGTCTTTAACTTTGATTCCTGTCTCTTTTTCTATAAGGTCTTTATACTTAAATACAAGGTCATAAGATTCTTTGTCAAAATCAGCACCATGTATACAACAAGCATCGTCACATCCTGATTTATGGCACCCTATGTGGTCAAATCCCTTAAAATTATACAACTCCTTGTCTATCTTAGTGATCTTTAGCTTGTTCATCTTAGAATTACAATGCCTTTTTTATTTCTTTATAAGCTTCCCTGAATGATTTTCCTTTTTTGACTAATTTATAAACTTCTTCAGTAGCATACAGTTCAGAGGTCATGGCTTTGGTACATTTTTTGGTATTAATTTTTAGACCATTAACCACCAAAGTCATTATCTCAACACATTCTTTAACAGTATCAAACCCTTTCATCAAGGGCTCTTTTGTCAGCTGCAGATCACGATTATAGCCAGATATGAGATTAGCAATCAAACTTTTCAATTGAAATTCATAGCCTAAGACGATTGAATACTTGCCCCTGACTAACTCTAAGACATCTGGATTCTTTTTCTGAGGCATTATAGAGCTACCTGTTGTGAATTCAGCAGGCAATGAAAAATAACCAAATTCAGGCATAGAGAATAATATCATGTCAGATGCTATCTTATTCAAAGTATACATCACATTGACCAAAGCATTCAGGATTATGGCTTCATGCTTGCCTCGTGAGATCTGGACTGAAGTGACAGAAGAATAATTAGCCTTAAATCCTAATTCTTTTTTGGTAATATTTTTGTCTATATCTAATGGAACACCATAACCAGCAGCACTCCCTAATGGATTCTTATCTATAATGCCTAAAGCACTAGACAGTAATACAAGGTCATCTTCTAAAGTCTCGATAAAACCTTCTGCCCATAGCTTAGTAGAACTAGGCATGGCCTTCTGCATATGAGTATAGCCAGGCATAATAACATCTGGTATCTTTTTCAGGGCATTAATTAGGTCCTTGACTAATTTAGAAACATCGTTAAGTTCATCTTTCTCATAAAGTTTCATTGCAGCAACTACCTGGTCATTCCTTGACCTTGCAGTATGTATCTTTTTTCCTAGATCGCCTAATTTCTTTGTAAGGTGATTTTCGATAGCAGTATGACAGTCTTCATCTTCTGATTTTATTGTAAATTTGCATTTATCATTTAATTCAATTATATTATTCAGTTCATCTTCAAGCTTTTTTTGTTCTTGCTCTGTTAATATCTTAATTTTCTTTAACATCTTTGAATGTGCGATAGAAGCGATACAATCATATTTCAATAGTTTCTGATCTATTATAAAGTCATTACCTACTGTAAACTTCTCAATCTTCTTGTTTACATTACCTTGCCATATCTTAGTCATTTTACTTACCTATTGGATTATTACTATTGCTTATTTATAAAGCTATCGACCAGAAATAGACAGATTAGACATTAATGTCTAGTATTGGACAATAATCTAACTACTATTTAGTACTCATAATGGTAAGATTTAAAAAAAGAATAAGTTTCCAATGGCAGATGGCGCAAAATAATGGATATGCTCGATTATGTAGTACTATATGGAGCTTAGCAGATGAAAGAAGGGCTTTAGTATTTGAAATGTATAATAGATCAAGTTCATGGCCTGTTTCTGAAGGTAGTTTAGCTAATGAGTTAAGAGAAAGATACCCTTTTGCTGGGCAATATTTTAAGAAGGGAACAATCCATGAGATGAGTACCAGTTTTGCAAGAAGAGGGCAAGGATCAATTGCATTTATTGATCAAGGAACAACTACACAAAAACATCCCACTAGGGGCAAAGAATCTGTAAATGGGTGGTATGCTAACGAAGAATATAGGGGGATGGTAGGACCATTATATTTCCTTCTAGAAAAGGCAGATGAATTAGACATATGCCTATCAGCAACATTTGGTTCTGCAACAGGCCAAGGCAATTCAACTTTAAGTCGAGCAGAAGCATTGGAGCATTTACATGAAGGGGGCACTCAAACCTATTCTCAGTTAAGTGCTAGTACAAAAAGTGATAGGGGTATTGTTGAATTAAATCCTAGCCAAGCATATAAACTATGCGCCAGGCTTATTGAACAAGGTCTTGTATCTGCTGATGGTGAAATGCCTGAAATTAAATCTGGAAAGCTTTATAGATTAACAAATCCAGAAGTAAGCGGTCTTAGCGGAACTTCTGAACAAGTAGTAAGTCTCCTTAGGGGTGACAATGTTTTTATGACTGTTAGTCAATTAAATGGTAGGTTAAGAACAGATAGATCACACTTATATAAGACCCTTGGAAGATTAGAAAGTGATGAAGTTATCACTAAACTTACCCCTTATGATCTTGTTAGTTTATCCCTAACAGAAAGAGGAACTAAAGCAATGGTTCAATTGGTAAGACCTCTAAGAGAAGGTATCTCTTCTGGTAACCCATTTAGGACAAATAGAACAACAGAAGAAAAATTTGATTTATGGGGGAGATTATTTGAAAGATATAGCAGGCATTTCCCAACTTAATTACTCTTTCTATATTCAATCAGATCTTTTATAGTATAGATCTCAAGTTTTCGTTCTTTAGCAAACTTTTCAAGATTAGGCAGCTTTGCCATTGAACCATCTTCATTCATTATCTCTGCGATAACAGCAATTTCCTTTAAACCTGCTAATCTACATAGATCAACAGACGCTTCAGTATGACCTTCCCTATCAAAAACACCATTGTCAGAAGATCGTAAAGGGAACATATGACCTGGTCTTGACAAATCACCTGATTTACTTGAGTCATCAAGCAATACTTTTAAAGTTTCTAATCTATCATTGACACTCATTCCAGTAGATGTATTGTCTTTAGCATCGACAGAAACAGTAAACGGTGTATTTAATCTGTCTGTACTATCTTTAACCATCATGGGAATTTCTAATTTATCTAATCTAGAACCAGACATAGGAACGCACATCAAACCACCAGCATATTTAATAAAATAATTAAGCTTTGAAGGTGTTGCTTTTTCTGCAGCTATGACTAGATCGCCTTCATTTTCCCTGTTTTCATCATCTACAAGAATAATAAAGTCTCCTCTTTGTAATTGTTTTATTGCGTATTCTATCTTACCAAACATAATATTTAAAGAAAAAGGTATTATTTAAAAAATTATGGTTTAATCTTACTCTAATATGAGTAACTTACAAATATCCTTCTATAAGAATATCTCTTCCAACTTTCTTATAATCAATACTCTTAAGATTCATTGATTTGTCAACCTTATTTATACCCAGGTCGCCTACAGCGCCTATCCCTTTGCCAATCATCTTAGGTGAGATAAAGAATAATATCTTATCAACTATACCTGAACGTAGTGCTTCTGCATTGAGTTCTGCTCCGCCTTCTATCATAATAGAAGTTATCTCAGATTTTCCAAGCTCTTTCATAAGCTTTTTCAGGTCAATCTTACCATCCTTAAGCTCTGTAAGGATAACATTAAGGCCTTTTTGCTGTAATGCTTTTACTTTTTTCTTACTGGCTTTGTTAGATGTGGCTATAATCAATTTCTCAGGTTCATTTTTAATGATCTTGGAATTTAAAGGTATTCTTAATTTAGTATCGACAACAATCTTCATGGGATTTCTTCCCTTTGCAAGTCTTACTGTCAATTGAGGATCGTCTTTCATAACAGTATTTATACCGACCATAACTGCATCAAGTTCTGCTCTCATCTCATGCACTAATTTTCTGGCTTCTCTGCCTGTGATATATTTGCTATCCCCTATTTTAGTAGCAATCTTGCCATCTAAAGACATAGCTGCTTTAACAATCACAAAAGGTTTTTTTGTTCTTATCCACTTGGAATATGGTTCATTTAATTTCTTACATTCTTCTTCTAATATGCCTATCCTTGTCTTTATCCCCATAAATCTTAGTTGCTCATAACCATTAACTATTGGATTAGGATCTTTCATACCAATGACAACTTCCCTAACACCTGCTTCTACAATCTTCTTAGTACAAGGAGGTGTTCTACCCCAATGTGAACATGGTTCTAAAGTGACGTAAAGTATACTGCCTTTAGCTTTGCCTCCAGCTTCTTTTAAAGCACATGCTTCAGCATGATCATCACCGCATTTTTTATGCCAGCCTCTGCCAACAACCCTGCCCCTCTTAACTATCAAAGAACCGACTACAGGATTAGGTGAAGCACTACCTTTGCCCCTTTCAGCTAATTTTAAAGCTAATTCCATGTATTTTCTATGTGATATCAAATTATTACCCCCTAATTAACTTAGAAATGGATGTTGAGTATATAAAAGTTTGTGGTTATTGTTAAGAAGTTAATAAACAAATTTATGATATATAAGAATTTGTGGTTACTGGAAAAAGAGAGAAATTACTTAGAATGTACACTCTGATTAAACTCCTCAGCAAGTTGATATGTTCTATCTATAATGGCACTATCTACTTGAGGGTCAAAATTACAGACAGCTGTCAATACATTTCTTACACCACTATGTCCATCACCATCATCCATGTGTCCCTCATTCATGAATATATCCCTTACAGCGGCATCTCCTGCATGAGGCTTTCCATCTTCGTCTACTGCATCATAAAAGAATATTCCAACACCAATTGCCCTTAAAACTGGATCAGGATCAAGTCCATATTTTTGTGCTAATCTGACTGTGGGGGCGAGTCTATCTGTAGGTCCTAATTTTCTCAATAGGTCTTTTCCGACTCTGTAAACTGTATCGCCTAATCTTTGATTTCCAAATCTCGCTTCTAGATCAGCGGTGTGGGCTTGCATATAGGCTTCATCAAAATCATCAGGATGTTCCCTGACAAGAACTTCTCCTGCTAAGTCCATAACAGCTCTTGCATATCCCATAAGATCTGATCTGGCTGCAGCCTCCCAGATATAATCAATACCATATTGGTGTGCAAAATAAGCCAATGCAGAATGCCCCCCATTATGAACTAATAATTTTTCACTTAGGTGTGCTGGAAAATTGTGAACTCCTTCCAGGTTAGGCACTTGTGGAAAGCCATCTGGAAAAGCTTGATTTGCTATGATTACCTTATCATATGCTTCTCTTCTGACAACTGAGAATTCCCCTTTAACAGGTAATGGCATCATAGTGCCGATACACGCACCTGTAAGATATAACATGTCTTCAGAAGCTGCTGCTGGATTAATATCATTAATTCCTTGTCTAAATACAGTTTCAGGCTGACCCATGTTCTCTGCAAGAATAACACTCAATGGTCTGCCTCTTTGTCCTAATGCTTCTGCAAAAACAGGATATATAAAAGGAAGTGCTCTTTCACCTACTGCAGTTATCGCAAGATCAGCATCTCTAATCCTTGCTACAACTGCATCCCTATCTTCATTGCCGTGAAGCATCTCAAAACCACTTACATCATATGTTTTTGCACCATCTCCAACTACCTCAACAGTATACTTTCCTTCTTTTTTAAGATGACCTACAAGACCTGGATTGACATCTACTAATGTAACCTTATAACCTGCTTCAAGAAATCTAGGTGCATGTACTGCTCTTCCTGCATTCCCTGCTCCTTCTATGACTACTGATGGCATTTTTTATCCCCTTATTTTTCATTACAGTTTCATTTATATTTATAAACCTTTCCACCATTAACTACTTTAAAATAGAGACGATAGAAAGATTTAAATACCATCATTTAATTTCATTAAATATTAATATTTTTGGAGGGGATAATAATGGTACAAGAAACTCAAAGTGCGCCAGCAGCACAGATAGTATATAACAATAAAGGTCCTGAGGTATGGGCATTTAGGGCAGAACGTGATCAGATTTTTGCAGATTGGCATCGACAGAATTATAATGGTGCTGAACCAGCACAACAAGATTCAAAAAAACCAACTGATCCTGCACCAATGATACAAGTCTGGATGAATGATGGAGTTAGGGATGCTATGAATGCAAGGTTTGAACAATATCTAGCTGGAGTTGGAGATAAGGTTGGTTTAAATGTGTCTTATGAAGATTCACAAGCAGGGGGTAAGCGATTAGAATCAACCAATGGTGTAAGTAGAGTGGGTGTCTATGCATTACCAGGTACTACTGTAAGTGTGAGGGATGCTAGTGATCACCATTATGTTACAGTTAGTTTTTCAAGCTCAGTTACTGATACTGTAGCAGGAGAGGCACTAAGTAAATTAAAAAGATTAGCTGGAGTAAGAGAATTAGGATTATCAAACGAGTATATGGTAGACGCACTTGTTGACAGAGCATTAGGGATTTTTCCTAACCAATCTTATTATAAGGATACAACACCAGAAGATGAAGAAGCAGCAGCAAAAAAAGTAGCTGAAGCAGCAACAACAAGAAACGTAGCAGAGAAAGTAGTAGCATCAAGAAAACGCCGAATGTATGACTCTAGATTACATTTAACAACTACTGATTCTGGTTCAAGAACAGTTACTTTTCCTGTTTCTGGTACGCCTAAACTTGAAGAGTTATTGATTAGTATGAAATCAATTTTAGGTTAGTTTTTTTATTTTTACTTTTTTATTAAAAATATATGCAGGATAAAAAATGTCAAAACCAACTCTAGAACAATGCATAACCTTCCATAAAGAGGAAGACCCAGAGATGCAGCAAGGACCTATTATAGTTCCAGGATTAAACACTTATGCATATGGTATAAACAGGCAGTCTGATGATAAAGGATTTATAAGGCCCGATAGGTTATCTTTAGATGAGATTGAAGCTAATCTTTTTCTACCCCAATTAGATGCAGACATACTTCAAGTTGAGTTGGCTGAAGATATATTTGAAAATCCCGAAAAGCCAGGAATCTTTAATGGTCTTGATTTTCAAGGTGAATTTCCAGGATGGCTTCAGGAGAGAGTGGATCTTATCAAAAGATTAGCTCAAAAATATGACCTTAAGATACAGGGTACTGGAACAGGTCAATTTCTTTATACAAGGATGCTTGCATTAGATAAAACAGGGCATCTTGAATTTGATGTGTTGCAACAAACAAAAGCAACTAGGGCATATAGAAATTTGATTAGGTGTGCAGATGCAGTTGGAGGAAGAACTGTTGGAGGCCATAGGGTTTTAACTGCCTTTCCTGAAAGGCATATGACTACATATTCAATCAATCAATGGGCAGGTCACTTTGGATGGAAATTACCTGATAAGGTGGATAGTTCAGTAAATATAACAGAAGCAGAAGCATTAAACATTCAGACTGCAATTGCATTGAACAGAAATGATTATGGTATTTCCAGTACAACTGAACTTATGTACCAGCATGATGGGATGGCTCCAGTAGGGATAGACCAGATGAACAGGATGCATAGGATTATACAAACTAATAGCCCTTGCCAAGTTTATGCGCATATGGATATAGGTCATGTAGCTGTTGGAGCAGATGGACCAAAACAAGCTGGAGATTATGATCTGGCAGCATACGCTAGGGAAGTTGTCTGGCCTGCATGGATTGTTCATTTTAATTCTTTATATGATAATGCCCATGGCATGCCAACTTCTGAAAATGTTCAAAGAGATCTTAATGTTAGGGATGAAAAAGAAGGAACAAATAAATCACCCCACCCAGAACTTTATTGTGATGTTTATCAGGATTGGTTAATACCTACAGCAGAAAGAACAAGAGTTATGCAGCTTACACCAGAACCAAAAGACACAAAAGATGTAAGCAAATTAGTTAGGGAAGCAAAAGAGACCTATGGATTGATATATGGTTGCTTTGCAGAAACTCATACTGATGTTTCAGGTTATCTTGTGCCTAATACTATGGTTAACCAATTTAAGCAAACGTTTGGAATTTAGATTAAATATTATTTCTTTATTCTATTATATAAGAATATCAAAAACTCAATTCTTTAACAAACTTATTCAAATTATCTTTATACTTTCCAGCCCTAATATCTTTATCTATAAAACCTGCTGTAGCTATTGTCTTTTTCAGATTATCTTAATCATAGAATTTATTTGATCAATAGATTAAATATTGAGCTATTAAGTTTGGAGTAGGTATTTATTAGGATCTAAACCACCCAGATGTTCTTTATCGTCTTCTGCTACCAGCTCAGCTATACGTCTTTCAACAGCCAGATTTATTGCTGCCTTGATTGAGTCTACTGTATAAAATGTATCACCAAATGGATTATTAAACTGATCATTACCACTAGCATCAAGACCATATCTTCTAATTATTTGAGCTGGATTGGTTTCGAAACTACTATTAGCTAAATCACCAACAGCCCGTTCACGTCTACCTTTATGCGCTTGAATTGCTTGTCTAAAAACATATCCATGATATAGATCACTAAGAACGATCTGAACTGATCCACTACCTCCATATGTGGTGATTCCATGTCCTGCAGATGATGAATGTCCCTCTGCAATTACTAAGTCTCCAACAGACTTTACAAAAGGACCAAGATATTCATCTACAAGTGCAGCCACTAAAACACTACCTGGTATACTATCACACCTTTGTCGGAGTCCTATTGGTCCACGAAAGGGTAGATTCATAGCTTTTAAAGCTGCTTGGGTTTCATCATAAAGTGCATAGGACATTCTACTATTCAAGAATGGTAATTTATTTAAATTTCTTTTGTTTTTTGGCCTTATCCAGAAATTTATCAACTCAATCAAACATCCAACTGTCAGTTTGAATTATAAGAATATCAAAAACTCAATTCTTTAACAAACTTATTCAAATTATCTTTATACTTTCCAGCCCTAATATCTTTATCTATAAAACCTGCTGTAGCTATTGTCTTTTTCAGATTATCAGCCTGTTCAAAGCTTTTTCCAGGATTGCCCCCATAAGTCAGGAAAAAACCCAGCTTTTTGATCTTATTCTCTTCAAGGTATTTTCTGAGTTGTGGAAGAAGGTTAAATGCCCATACAGGTCCTCCAAGAACTACAAGATCATAATCAGAAGCATCCTTAGAATAATCAATCAAAGAGGATTTTCTTTTGATAGCCTGCCTGCATGACCATACCATACCAAATATCCCTTTTTTCTTCTTGTCTTTGATCTCATCTATGTCAGCATTTAGCTTCTTAGCTATCTCTAAGGCTATTTTTTTAGAATTTCCTGTTCTTGAATAATAAGCGACTAATGCTTTCATCTTTAGATCTTCTTCCTTTTTGCCCAGGCTTTTAACCTAAGAGCATTCAATTTGATAAAGCCTATGGCATCTGTCTGGTCATATCCGCCTAGTTCATCCATTGATGCTATCTTCTCATCATAAAGCGAACTGGAGCTTTCTCTGCCTACAACATTTACATTCCCTTTATACAGTTTCAGATAGACTTTTCCGTTGACATTCTCCTGGGATTTGTCTATTAAGCTCATAAGCAGTTCCATCTCAGGAGCATACCAGAATCCGAAATAAATCAACTGTGAAAACTTAGGGATTAAACTATCCCGGATAACCATAACTTCCCTATCCATTGTCATACCTTCTATATCAAGATGGGCAGCACGAAGTATAGTTCCAGCTGGAGTTTCATACACTCCACGGCTTTTCATGCCTACAAATCTGTCTTCAACAAGATCTATACGGCCTATGCCATTCTCACCTGCAATCTTGTTAAGATAAGAATACAGTTTAAGTGGTTCTGTCTCAACAACATTTGCATTTTTATTCTCAACCTTAACTGGAATTCCTTTTTTGAATTCGATCATGATAGAAGTTTCTTTATCAGGAGCCTCTTTAGGTGATTTTGTCATCTGAAAAGCTTCTTCGGGCAGTGTATACATGGGATCTTCTAATACACCTGCTTCATAGCTTATATGCATGATATTAGGGTCAGAACTATATGGGGCTTTCTTACTTACTGGAATAGGTATTCCTTTTTTCTTAGCATAATCTATCATATCACTTCTACCTTTAAATTCATCTAAGAATGATGGATCTTTCCATGGTGAAATTATCTTTACATTAGGCATCAATGTGTAATATGTCATCTCAAACCTCACTTGGTCATTTCCTTTTCCAGTAGCGCCATGAGCAACGATATTTGTCTTCTCTTTCTTAGCAATCTCAATATGGTTTTTGGCAATTAAAGGACGAGCTAAAGCAGTACCTAACAGGTACTTACCTTCATAGATAGCATTACCCTTTAAAGCAGGATAGACAAAATCAGTGATAAATTCTTTTTTCAGATCCTCAATATAGACTTTAGAAGCACCCAGATCAATAGCCTTTTTTTCAGCAGCCTTAAAATCATCGTCTTGGCCTACGTCTGCTATATAACAGACTACATCATAGCCTTTGTCTATCAACCATTTTAATATTATAGATGTATCTAAACCACCTGAGTATGCTAATATAACTTTTTCTTTCATTTTAAACCCTCCGTTTCATCAAACTTAAACATCAAATTCATATTCTGAACAGCTTGTCCAGATGCACCCTTTAACAAATTATCAATCACTGAAACAATTACTAATTGATTATTATCATCAATTTCAAAACCGCCTATATGGCAATAGTTTGTTCCTGCAACATCTTTTATTTCTGGTATTTTATCCTTTACTATCTTTACAAATGATTCATCTTTGTATTGGTCTTCAAATAATTTAATAATCTCTTCTTTTTTTATTGGTTTTTTTAAAATAACATGAGCAGTACACATCATTCCCTGAAAAGCATCGATGACATGTGGTGTAAAACTAATCTTTGCTTTCAAAAACTGTTCCATCTCAGGTTTATGTCGATGACTAACTAAATTATAAGCGATAATGTTTTCTTTTATGGTCGAATGGTCTTTAGCAAACTTAGATTTCTTCCCAGCACCACTCCATCCTGTCTTACAGTCCAAGATGATATTTTTGGCCAATTTCTGAATCGGAAAGGCGCTTAGTAAGCATACAGTGGGATAACAACCAGGGTTAGCTACTATCTTTGCTTTTGAGATTTTCTCTTTAAATAATTCAGGAAGCCCATAGACTGCTTTCTTATTTCCAGATTCATCTAAATGCTTGACATCATAAACAGATTCGTAATCAGATGTTTTCTTAAACCTGTAGTCAGCTGATAGGTCTATTATCTTTTTGCACTTCAGTTTAGGAACGATATCAAAAGCAGTTGTATGTGGGATGCATAAAAAAACACAGTCTAATTTCATCTTATTGATCTCATCAATAGAATAATTAGTAAATTCTTCTTCACCAGAATAATCAGGATAAAGCTCTGAAACTTTCTTACCATCATAGCTTTTGCTGTTCAGAACTTTAAGAGAAACTTTAGAGTGCCCTTTAAGTAACTTAATCAATTCATATCCAGTATATCCTGATGCTCCGATTATTCCAACTGATTTCATGATAACACCTTATCCAAAATACTAATCGCTTTATCAATTTCTTTCTTTGTAACAGTCAAAGGTGGCAAAAACCTTAATATATTCTCAGCAGCATTATTTATTAACATACCATCATCTAAACAGTTGTCAACAATCTTCTTGCCTTCATCTTTATTTAGTTCAACAGCTATCATCAATCCCTTGCCACGAACTTCTTTAATAACTGGATGTTTTGACTTTAACTTATTCAATTCTGACATGAAATATTCTCCAACATCAACAGCATTCTCCATCAGATTATTATCAATAATGAAATCAACTGTTGCATTTGCAGCTGCACAGGCTAAATTATTGCCACCAAATGTTGAAGCATGATCCCCTTTATCAAAATCATAGTCAGATATACAAACTCCGATTGGAACACCATTAGCTAATCCTTTAGCTGTTGTTACAATATCTGGTTTTATACCAGAATGCTGATAAGCGAAATACTTTCCCGTCCTCCCATTTCCTGATTGAACTTCATCAACTATCATCAAAACTTTATTTTTAGAACAAAGTTCTTTAACTTTTTTTAGATAACAATCAGATGGAACAATTATACCTGCTTCGCCCTGGATAGGTTCGATAATAACCCCTGCGATATCACTATTGATCTCTTTTTCCAAAGCATCAATATCATCATAAGGAACAAATTTAACCTCGGGTACTAATGGAGCAAAAGGTTTCTTGTATTTCTCTTTCCATGTAGCTGATAAACTTCCAGTAGTCCTGCCATGAAAACAATGATTAAAAGCAATAAATTTCTTTTTGCCTGTTATTTTCTTAGCTAACTTAATTGCAGCTTCATTTGCTTCTGTACCTGAGTTAGCAAAAAAACATTTCTTTAGTCCAGATAGTTCGCTTAACTTCTTAGCTAGTTCAACTTGTGGTTCTGTATAGTAATAATTTGTAACATTAAGTAATTTGCCAGCCTGATCTGAGATTGCATCAGTAACTTTCTTATTAGAATGTCCAACTGAACAACAAGCTATCCCTCCAAGAAAATCAAGATATTCTTTTCCTTCTTTTGAATAGACATAGCAGCCTTTACCATGATCAACTATGATGTCAAACCTACCATAAGTCTGCATTACATGTTTTTTCTCATTTTCTTTTATTTTTTTTGAATCCATTTTATCAAGTTAAACAATATACAAAATTATAACCTACTAACTGATAAGTTAAACACTTTAATTTATAAAGTTATTGACTAGAAATAGACAGATTAGACATTAATGTCCAATACTAGACTATTTAACAATCTCAGTACCAATACCAGTATCAGTAAATATCTCTAATAACAAACCATGTTTATGCAATCCATCTATAAGATGAACTTTTTTAACTCCTTTGTTGATAGCATGGACACAAGCCTTAACCTTAGGTATCATTCCACGGCTGATTATGCCTTTCTTAATTCCTTTCTTGACATCATCTATACTTAGGTGGCTGATAAGGTTACCTTCTTCATAAACACCTTCAACATTGGTCAATATAGTCAGTTTTTCTGCCTTAACAGATTCTGCTATTTTAGTTGCGACAGTATCTGCATTTATATTGTTAAAGTTTTTACCATCATAACCCAATGGACTTATGATTGGAATAATTCCTTTCTTTAGTTTAGCCAATATTTTCTTTTCATTTATGCTTACAACATCTCCGACTAATCCTAATTCTTTACTACGAACTTTAGACTTTATCAATCCAGAAGTTACATTAATTGCCTTGCATTTCTCATCTTTAAGCATATCTATGATCTCTTTGCTTATATCACCAGTAACTCTTTTGACAATCTTCATTGTTTTTTCATCTGTATACCTTAAACCTTTGATAAATTTAGGAATGATATGCTCTTTTTGAGCTTCCTTGTTTATATCAGGTCCGCCACCATGGACAATTATAGGCAAGATCCCAACATGACGAAGCAAAGCTATATCACCTATGATGGATTTTTTTGTATCATCATCAACCATCACATTACCGCCATACTTTATAACAAAAATCTTTCCAGAATATTCCTGGATATAGGGCAATGCTTCGATCAACACTTCCGCTTTCTTGTATATCTTATCCATTTTTAATGACCATATTGTGCATTTATATGAATATAATTATAACCCATGTCACATCCATAAGCAGTCGCTTTCTCCTTTCCCTGATTTAGATTTACGACTATGCTGACTTCTTTGCCTTTTAACAGATTGGATATCTTATGTCCATCAAAATTAGGAACTTCTTTGCCGCCTTTGACTATGGCTTCATTCTGAAGAAATATACTAATCTTATCTTCCTTAAAGACAACATCTGAATTGCCAACAGCTGCAATTATCCTGCCCCAATTTGGATCATTTCCAAACATAGCGCACTTGACAAGGTTAGAAGAAATTATGTTCTTAGCTATCTTCTTAGCAGACTCTTTTGTAGTTGCACCTTTTACAGTGACTTCTAACATCTTAGTAGCCCCTTCTCCATCAGCAGCTATACGTTTAGCCATATCATGGCAGACATGATTTAGTGCTTCTTTAAAATGGGTCTTCTTTACTTTCTTCTTGTTGGTGCTCATTATCATCACCATATCTGATGTAGATGTATCCATGTCAACTGAAAGCATGTTAAAACTATCATCAACAGCCTCAGTTAGATATTTTTTAATGTTATCAGAAGATATATCTGCATCTGTTGTGATAAAACAAAGCATTGTAGCCATATTAGGATGTATCATCCCAGAACCTTTAGCTATGGCTCCGATCTTAAAACCATCAACCTGTAAAGCGATCTCTTTTTTTACAGTATCTGTAGTAAGCAAAGATTCTGCAACCATATTTACTTTCTGAAGTTGTTTTTTAGAACCCACTATACCTCTTGTTATGATATCCATCGGAAGCCTCTTGCCTATTATGCCTGTACTTGCGATAAGAACGTCTTTTGGCTTTACATTAATCTCTTCTGCAACTAATTTACAGATCTTATCAGCATCATTAAGCCCAGTCTTTCCAGTAGCCACATTTGCATTTCCAGAAATGACGACAATAGCCTGGGCCTTGCCATTTTTAAGGTGGTCTTTTGTAATTTCTATCGCAGGCGCTTTTATCTTATTCTGGCTGTAAACAGCTGCTGCACTGCAAAGTTTCTTAGAATATATGATAGCAAAATCTTTTTTTCCTTTTTTTACACCGATATGCTTACCCAAAGCCTTGATTCCATATACTGAACAAACATTCTTTTGTAGTAATTTCATCTGATACACCCCTTAAAATTAAATTTTACCCATCAGTTTCAATATAACTGCTTTTTGAGCATGCAGCCTATTTTCAGCTTGATCAAAAACAATGCTTTGTTTTGAATCAATAACATCATCTGTAACTTCATAACCCCTGTATGCAGGCAGGCAATGCATGAATAATGCTTTTCCTAAGATCTTATTGTTTACTTGATATGGTGGAAATACTTTTAATCTTTTTTTCTTCTCAGCTTCCTGTCCCATGGATACCCATGTATCTGTATATATAACATCAACACCCTTAACAGCTTTCTCAATATCAGTGGTCAACATGTCTGGTTTTTCCGTAGGTTCATAACCTTTTGGACAAGCGACATTAATTGTCATACCAACTTTTTTACATCCAATTATCAATGAATTACAAACATTATTTCCATCGCCAACATAAGCTAATTTCATGCCTTTAAGTTTTCCTAACTTTTCCTTTATTGTCATAAGGTCTGCCAATATCTGACATGGATGGTAAAGGTCACTCAAAGCATTGATGACTGGCTTTCCGCCATATTTAGCCATAGTTTCTATATCTTTATGATCATATACACGAGCCATGATTAGATCAACGTATCTTCCTATACATTGGATCTCATCTTTAAGATTTGCTTTGCCTAACTGAGTACTTTTCCAATCGAGAAACAAAGCATGCCCCCCTAATTGTGCCATACCCACTTCAAAACTAATCCTGGTTCTTGTTGAAGTTTTCTCAAATAGCATAGCCATTGTCTTTCCTTTCAACACATTAAAATATTTATCAGGATCTTCTTTGATTAAAAGAGCATCATCTATTAGATCTATTATTTCCTTTCCAGACAAATCATTTAATGCTAGTAAGTTCATTTTTTCTCTCTGTTAAATCAAAGCTTGTTAAATTACAGGCTTAATATCTACCTATTCAATACAATCCATTTATAAAGTTATTGACTTAAATAAAACAATATAAACATAAATGTCTAATATTGGACATCATGATAATATTACTTAGATATGCTCCACAATGCCTCAAAGTTAGTCTTAAAAGATTTTGAAACTTCTTTATTATTGATTGTTATAACTATTGGTTCTTTTTCTTGTATAATGAGTATAGCTTTATCTTCTGTAGTAAAAACCTCAACAGGAGATTCTGGTTTATAAGGCATTACTTTGTATTGGAGATATTTTTCATAATTGCTTTTATTATCTTCAAGGATATATCGAATTCCAGGATTAAATAGTAACTTTGCATTAACCTTTAATCTCATTCTCTCTTTATGGTATTTCTTAAAAAAATCAATGTATTTCTGCCTGTATGGCTCAGTACCCCAACAAGCATTTAAAGCAGAATAACCTTTTTTAGGATCAACTGTATTGATAATATTATACAAAGCATCACTCATTGCTTTAAACCCCTTATTAACAATAGTATCTTGGTTCCAGATTAACTTAAACTGTGATCTAAATGAATCAGCTACTTCTTTGTTCTCTATCTTAAATAAGGTCAGATTGTCTTTAGTAGCAACTGTAATCAAGACTTTATCATTGTACATCAATACAAAAGAAGAACTTAATAATTGGCTTGGAGCAAATTTTATCTCTGTAGAGGGGATGCTTTTTATTGTTTCAGCATATTCTTTTCCTTGTTCTGAAAATAATAGTTTTACTTTGATGCCTTTTTTTGATCTTTGCCTGTGAAAGTTCTTGAGAAATGCAAGAAGCGAACCAGAAACATCGGTAAAGCCCAATACATGATATTCTTCTCCTTTTTTTAGGGATTTAAGAACATCATCAAAAGCAGTTTTTGCCCCTTTTAATCCTTTAAACACAGTAGCTTCATTCTTATACTTTGACAGTTTCCTTTTAAGCTCAAGTTCAGGGAGGATGTCTTTGATCTTTCTTTTTTGTTCACTTATACTCTCTTCTCGTTCTTTAAGATAATCCAGGATCTGTTCTGGGGGGGAGGCCTCAAAATATTTTGTATTTTCTTTTATGACAAAACTAACGAGTCCTTTATGGGTAAGCCTCTCAAGGATATTATATACTTTGGAAGAGCTGACTTTAGCCTTGTCTACTATAGGTCCTACTGTGCAGCTCCCTAGTTCTAATAACGCAAAGTAAACAGATATCTCACCTTTTGTTAAGCCTATTTCTTCTAGTAATTTATTTTCCATATACTTTAATAACTTAAACTAATATAAAAATCTTTCTATCTCAACCCCCTAAGGGGGAGATAATGTTTAAATAATTAATATAGAATCTAAATAGGATTAAGTAGTAAACAGACTAAATTGAATGTAGTAAAATGATAAGAACAATAAGAAAACCAACAAACCTGATCATATCACCTATAAAAAAGATAGCACTATGGATAGTCAATACTGTGTTGTATTTCCTGACAAAAGCAGATCCAGATGATGAAGATGAGAACTTTAACACAGGGGGAACTGGGTAGAATTGAACTTGTTTAAAATCAATAATGCCTACTTTTCACGACTATTATAAAATAGAAGATTTTATATATTATATATATTTCTTTTTTATTGAGGTGTTTAATGATGGGCAAAGTTATAGTAATTGTGGGTGGTCAATGGGGCGATGAGGGCAAAGGAAAAGTTGTTGATTTCTTGACAGAAAAAGCTGATATTGTTGCAAGAGCAACTGGCGGAAATAATGCAGGTCATACAGTTGTAGTTGGAGATGAAACATTCAAATTTAATTTAATTCCTTCTGGGATTGTTCATAAAGAAAAATTAAACCTATGTGGAAATGGCATGGTTATCTATCCTCCAAAGATTATTGAGGAGATTGAAGATCTTGAAAAAAGAGGATACTCGATAACTGAGAAGAATCTATTACTAAGTTCATCAGCACATGTTATTACAGAAGAACAAGTTGAGCTTGACAAAAAAACAGGCGGTAAAGTGGGGACAACTGGAAGAGGAATAGGTCCTTGTTACATGGCTAAGATAGAAAGAACAGGCCTAAGGATGTCTGATTTTATCAAACAGGATAATGAGGCAGCGAAAAGGCTAAAACCAATTGTTAAAGATACATATGTTATAGTCAATGAAGCTATAGAGTCTGACAAAAATGTATTGGTAGAGGGTGCACAAGGTACTTTATTAGATATAGATCATGGAACTTATCCATTTGTAACATCATCTAACCCAACATCAGGTGGTGCTTGTACTGGATTAGGTATAGGACCTACAAAGATAACTAATGTTATAGGTATAATAAAAGCATATACTACAAGAGTAGGGAGAGGTCCATTCACAACAGAACAAGGGACTGATGAACAGACAATGAATGAAAATAAAGATGATGAACTAACAGAAGAAGATATAAATAATGCAAATAGCGGAGATGAATATTGTACTGGAAAGGCATTAAGAAAAAGAGGGGCAGAATATGGGACCACAACAGGGAGAGCAAGAAGAACAGGCTGGTTTGATTCAGTCATAACAAGATATTCTGTAAGGATCAATGGCTTAAGTTCTATGGCTGTCACAAAACTAGACTGTTTCTCAGACCTGAAAAAGATCAAGCTATGTACCCATTATGAGATTGATGGAGAAAAGACAGAGAACTACCCTACTGATCTGGAAAGATTAGAAAAAGCAAAACCAGTCTATGAAGAGATGGATGGATGGTGCTGTGATATCTCAGGTATAACTAACTTTGAAGATCTTCCTGAAAATGCAAAGAAATATGCAAAGAGATTAGAAGAACTTACAGGAATTCCTATCTCTATCCTATCTACAGGACCTAAAAGATCTCAGACAATGATATTGAAAGAAGAATTTTTGTTTTAGATTATTTTTATTTCTTATTTTATTGATTTTTTCTTTATATTATTTATTTTATTGGTATTGTTTTTATTAAATTTAATTTTTATTGATTTTTTCTTTTATTGGATTTATTTTTTAATTCTCATTATTTTATTAATATTTCTTATTATTAACTAACATAATCCCAAATAATAAAGTACAACAGAAAAGCTTATAGCTTATCTTACACCCCTAATTTATATGCATGCTGCGCATCTTAAATTGAATAAAGTTGGAAGTATTGATGAATTAGCGCATCTTCCGACTGGAACAGATGTTCTTTTAATCCGTAGAGATACAAAACCATCAAAGGTATGTAACTTTATTATACATGGAAAAGTAGCAGAAATACCTGAAGATGCACCAGAGCTTCTAAGACCAAGATTATTATATCTAACAGATTATGTAAAACATGGATTTGGACAAAGCGATGATATTGAATTACATCTGGGGCTATTTATGGGTGAGCAAGTTTGTAATTCGCCTATAGGTTATTATCTTGATCAATCACCAGGTACAACATGGGAAGCATATACTAATGTAGAATTGACGAGATAATCAAATGATCAACTAAATCTCTCAAGAAAAAACATCAAATCTTTTCAATCTCTATCTTACCTTTCTTGACCTTAACAATACACTCATTCTTATCACTGAACTTGCACATATCAGTGACTAGTTTAGGGAGCAGTATTCTTTCTCCCCTAAAATCAAGATTAGTAACAATCTGCTGTTCATTGGATTTATCGATATTCAATTCTTTCATGACTTCTACTGTATTTTTCTTGGTGCCTTTCTCAGTATACTCTTTAGTTCTTTGATAAAGGTATTTTGCCATTTTATCTGCAACATCAACACCCGTTGCTTTAGTTATTCCCTGCAAACCAGGGCTTAAGTTAAGTTCTATAACTACTGGCCCTTTTATGCTTTCTAATATGTCGACAGCGCAAATCTCAGCCCCAATCGCTTTTGCAGCCTCAATAGCCATCTTCTTCATATGGGCATCAGGCAGGAAAGCTTCTCCTTCTCCACCTGCATGGATATTAGCTCGTTTCTCACCAACTACTGCTTTTCTTTTCATTGCAGCAACTAATTTACCGCCAACAACTATTGCTCGGATATCTTCACCACTAGTCTCTATATATTCCTGGATCAAGAAAGGCTGTCTTAATGATTCTAAAGCATCCATCAAAGACGAAGCTGCAGCATAACTCTCTGCATACATAACTCCTTTGCCGCCTGTTCCAGAAGGAAATTTAAATATGATAGGATAATTTACTTTTTTTAATATCTTCTTAGCAGCTGTTGGTGAAGAAGTTAAATATGTAGTAGGCATCGGAATCTTAGACTGCTGTAGAAATAAATGGGTCAATAATTTATCATGCCCTGCTGTAAAAGCACCAGCCTTTATCGGCATATAAGTAGTAGGATACAATGCTCCAGTTACGGCTCTTAAAGTCTGAGCATATCTGAAACTGCCTTTTGCAAGGATACAATCATAATCATTCAATGGTTTTCCATCATACAAAACAATTGACTTACCAGAAGAAAGATTAACCTCAATACCTTTTAGGTCTATAAGATCTACACTATCAAAATACTTTTCCATTGCCTCAGCAGTCCATTTTGAACTGGTTGAGCCCAGGGATATTATAGCTGCCTTCATTTTTTCAATGATGGATCTATCAAATAACCATGTTTTAACACATTCTGGCCAATCAATACTCTATATTTCATATGCCATCTATCTGCTAAAGTAAACTCTTCTTTCATCTTCTTACCAGCCAACTCTACAACAGATTCTATAACTGGTCTTAGTTTATTTCCTGAAGCTGACTTGACTAGCTTTGACTTGATTATGGGTCCTAATCTTAATTGTGAAGCAAGGTTGACATCTATTGAGCTTTTTGAAGCTCCTGTATCTATCTTAGCCATTATGGTCTTGTTGCCTTGAGTCTTGCTATACAAAATAACTGGTTCAACTAAACCGATTACTGTCTTAGTTCCAATTTTCTTATAGGTTGCCATAGTTAGAATGTTATTATCGTGTTTTTAAACTTTACGGTTCGAGTGAAACGAGAAACTTAAAGGATTAAAAATTTTATTTTTCTAAAATGTTTCTAAACAAAAAACCAAAACATTTAAATATAACATATAGCACTATAATATATGGTGATATAAATGTCAACAACAATTGCACTAAAGGATGATACATATTCCTTATTAAAGATGGTAAAAGAAGAATTAGACACCCCAACATACGACGACACTATTCAAAAATTAATAAGTAAAATAAAAAAACCAAAAAAGTCTTATTTTGGAAAATTTCCAACAGTGAGTGAATTCAAGAGGGAAGAAATTGACCGTTTTGCTTGATTCTTGGTGTTGGATAGAATTTGCTAATGGATCAAAAATAGGTAAACAAATAGCTAATTACATAGATAGCGATCAAATGTTATTTATTAGTGTAATTAATCTATCAGAAGTATACAAGAAATATTTATCAGAAACAAACGAAAAACACGCAGATAAAATTGTATCTTTAATGATGTCAAGGTGTTTCTTAATACCTATTGAAGCTGAAACAGCTTTAAATGCTGCTAAAACAAATCATAAGAAAAAATGGGGCTTAGGTGATTCTTTGATTTATGAAAGTGCAAAAGCCCATAAGTTACAATTAGTAACAGGAGACCCTCATTTTAAAAAAGAAAAAGAAGTTATTTATCTAGGGAAATAATCAACCCAAATAACCTTTAGCTTTCAACAATTCAGCTACAAGAACGGCACCACCAGCTGCACCTCTAATTGTATTATGACTTAAAGCAACAAACCTATAGTCAAACACATTACAATCACGAAGTCTTCCGATGCTTATTGCCATTCCTTTTCCAGCATCTCTGTCTAGTTTAGTCTGAGGTCTAAACTCATCTTCGTGATATATTAATAATGGATTTGGAGCACTTGGCAAACCTAATTCCTGAGGTTCTGCTTTGTGGTTTTTCCATATCTCTAAGATATCTTCCTTTGTTGGTTTGTTCTCAAATTCAACATATACAGTTGCCATATGTCCGTCTGTAACAGGAACTCTTGTTGTAGTTGAACTAATATCTATACCTTCAAAATTCTTGATCTCTCCATCCTCAATCTTTCCCAATATCTTTAATGGTTCTTTTTCAGTTTTTTCTTCTTCTCCGCCAATATTAGGTACAACATTATCTAAGATTTCTGGATATGTTTCAAATGTTTTTCCTGCTCCTGAAATAGCCTGCATTGTAGTTACAATAATTTTCTTAGGATTAAATTTCATTAATGGAGCAATAGCTGGCAGGTAGCTCTGCAATGAGCAATTTGGTTTTACAACTACAAAACCCTTGTTCCATCCATGGTTCTTTCTTTGTATGTCGATCATCTCAATATGCTGAGGGTTGATCTCTGGAACTACCATAGGAACATCTTTTGTCCACCTATGAGCTGAGTTGTTTGACACAACAGGAATATCATTCTCTGCGTATTTATTCTCAAATTCTCTAATCTCTTCTTTGGAAGCTTCTATAGCTGAAAACACAAAATCAACTTTTCCTTTCATGTCATCTATATTTGCAACATCTGAAACTACAAGATCCTTAACATCTGAAGGGATATCTTTTTTAGATACCCATCTTCCTTCTACAGCTTCTGAATATTTCTTTCCTGCTGATCTTGGAGAAGCAGCTACTGCTACTACATTAAACCAAGGATGATCATCTAACAAAGATATAAACCTTTGTCCAACCATTCCAGTTGCACCTAATATTCCTACTTTTAATTTATCCATATTATATCACCTATTATAGTTAACCTACTCAGAGAACAAAATGTTTGTTTATAAACCTTATGTTATGATAGGAACATAATGGTTTTAGGAAGTAATTCTTCTAAAACTTTATGTTATGAGGGGAATCATTGATTGCTACCAGACATTATATTTATAACTGCATTAGCAGCTAATGTTAATCTTTCAGAAAGTTTTAGCTTGCTTGTATCAACTTCAGAATATGCAGTTTGATTAAGAGCTGTTTCATATGCATCCATAACATCTGTATGCCCTGCATGCTTAAGGCCTGATACTACCAATTCTTTTCTTCTGGAATCAGTCCAAGAATATACATCTGCTACTAATTCAGAAACATCGTCCTGCTCTACATATGAATATGATCTAATATGTTCTGGTTCCACACCCAATTCTACAGCAGCTCCAATAATAGCATAAGTCCTTGCTTTTGTAGTAGGCCTATCAACTGGGTCATATTCTAAACACCAATCTTTTATAGGACCAAATGAATATTCTAATCTTGCTCCAAGTTCATCACTTAATATATCAAATCCTTTAATTCCAGCTACATTACCTACAATGCACATTGCCTTAGTTGTTGAAGTATCTGCATCAGAAAAAGAATGTGCATATTGCCCTGTAAGGGTATAAAACATTGTACCCCCAAATGAATAAGTATCACTTTGCACAGTCAATTCTCTGCTATTATGAGCCATATTTATCTGTTCAGGAGACATAAAAACAGGAGTTCCTATAATAGTACCTTTTGTTCTTACTCTTTCTGTATCCAGGGATTTCACAAGACCTAGATCAGTTATCCTAATATTGCCACTTCTATCGACTAATATATTTGCTGGTTTAATATCTCTATGGATAATACTCTGTTCATGAAGAAGTTCTAATCCTTCTGAAGATTGAATATAAGACCTAAGCAATTGATGAACTTCATCCATGGTTGAAACAGGGGCTCTTGGATAGATATTATTCACTACATCACTTCTGCTAAGTCCAGGAGTTAAATTTGTACTGATAGTCCTATCTAAAACAATGTTATCAAGGTCAGTGCCATCAACAAATTCCATAATAATATGAGGTATGATATAAGACCCATATTTATGTACTTGAATTATCCTTGCTAATCTAGGATCATCACTGCACCTACGAAACATAGTTTGAACATCTCTGCCCTCTCCACCAAATTTACGCAGATAATCTTCAATATAATCAGGTGAACGCCCTAAAAGTGCTCGCCAATCCATGACTTTTATAGCACATACCTGCCTATCACCATAACTACCTCTAAAAACTTTACTTGTTCCCCCTTTTCCAGAATCGCCTACTAATCCAATCTCTTCTTCTAGTATAGGTGCAGGATCAAATACGCTAAATGCCTGATTAAGGCTTGGAATTGTTAATGAACCAGCATAATATGATGCTCCTATATCTACCTGGTGAGTTTCTCTATTACGAATTTCTTCAGGAAGACTCTCAGTAGGGGTATTGCTTCCACTTTTTGTTACACTTAAAATTGTTCCAGCCATATTATTCAACCCAATAACATCATTTCAACTAATTATTAACTATGCTAATAACTAAGAATTAATCTACTAAAATACAGTTCTATTTAAAAATGTGTAGGTTAAATATATAAATTATATAAAATTGAGGAAATAAATGAATTAACCTTTGTTTCTCGGGCCAGCATACAATCCCCCTCCAACTTCTTTCCACCCTTTCCCTTTAACTTCAAGAGGATTTTTTGTTAATCCTGCTGTCGTTGACTCACTCCAAGGTTTTAGACCACCAAGAGCATCAGGAGCACCAACACATTGCCAACCATAAAGTGTGCCTCTTTCTAAAACACTTTCAGGTGATAATCCCATATGCATTGCAACATGCATACCTGCAATTGTTGTATCTCCTGCTCCGGTTGCCATCGGGAATTCTGCATGATAACTAGTATGCCACAATTCTCTATTAGCCCACGCATCAAGATCTTCAGGTTTAAATCTCCCCATTCTTTCAAGGCTTTCTCTACTACCTGTTACCATATATACTCCCCTATGCCCCATTTTAAGAACAATAATTGGAATTTCATTCCCATATCCACTTAATTTTTCAGAAACAGAAGAAATTTGATTACCATCTACACGATCAACAAGATCTGTTTTTGTTTCATCAAGTTCATCAAACAACGCCCTATCAGTCATATACAATGTCTCACCTATACTAGGTGTAAACATATCAACACTAGGTAAAGACATTCGAAGAATTGAATCCCAATCAGCTTTTCCAGCATCAGAATTTGGATCACAAGCTGCCATATCAAGACTTGTTGTTAAACCTAATTCTTTTGCATACCTCATAATTTTACTAAGAGTAGCTCCACCATCAGAATAAAGCAGCCTCATCAATGGAGGGTATCCTAAATGAATTCCATCTGCTTCCCCAGCACTATCCCATGCAACATCTTCAAATCCAAATGTATCATTTGCTAAAGGGCCATGAAAAAATACTCTATCTCTTGTACCCCCATTAGTATCGTCAAAGCCAATTACTACAGTATAAGAAGTTTTAGTTGTTCCATCCACAGTCATGGCTCCTGGATCCAATCCTCTTTCTGCTATTTTTGCTTGGAGAACCTTCCCAAGATCATCGTCACCAATCTTACCATTAAGTAATGCAGTATACCCTATCTGCCCCCCAATTATATGAGCTGCAATTCCAGAGTTAGAAACAGGCCCACCAGTACCGATTATTGGTTCAATAACCTGAACAAGTGCTCCAGGACTTGCTATTTTTTCTAAGTCTAATGACTGTTGAACTGGAATACCTGGAAGTATATCAAGACATATATGTCCTGCATACATAAATGTTGTTTTGTTTCCTGTCATTTTAATTTACCTCCATTTAATAAAGATTATTTTCCAGCAATTACTTTATCATAAGCTGCTGTTAATCTATCTAAAAACATACCTTTCCCATTATATGCTGCAACAATTTCTGGACCAGCTATAACTGGTTCACTTCTAGGCAATACATTCCCACAAAGCAATTCAATATCATGTTCTTCTGCTAATCTATTTAAATAAGCATCAGCACCTGCAACAGCTGCACCAAGTGCAGCTCCAACATCACCCATTGAGATTACTGGCCTCCCACCAAAAATACCACTTGCCCTCAACTTTATTTGCCTACTATTAGATGGACCTCCAGATAAAAGAAGAGGCTTTTTAGAATCTGATTCATCAGATCCAGAATATGCACGAATTGCTCCGATTACAGAATCAACTACTCCTGCATATTCAGGTCCTAATCCGCCTGATGAACCAAAACCTTCAACATAAGGTTCTTCAAGCATAGGAGAAATAGGTAATGTTTCTGCTCCATCAGGATGCCAGATATAGATATATTTTCCAAAAGGTTCTTGTTCAATTGCATCATCTGCTGTAGCGTAATCCTTTGGCCCTAAACCATTAACTGCCCTGATCCTATCCATACCAGTAGCACAGTTACTTCTACATCTAAACAACAAAGGCCTTCCAAGACCGTCATACATAGCATTTCCAACCCCTGTCATGTCAAATGTATTGCCATCAGTAGAAATAATATAAACTCCACTCGTACCTAATGTTAATAAGTCATCTTCAGTCATTACCTTTAGTTGAGGATTATCACCTGATCCAGCAGTAACCATACAATCAGCCCTAAACCCATACTTTTGCTGGAGATATTTAGAGGCCATTCCAACAATAGAATTAGGTGCTGTTAAACCAGGAAGCTTTGATGCAAAATCCCAAGATTCTATTCTACAATATCTTGCAGCTGCTTCAATCATTACCTGAGAATTTGTTCTCTGCGCATAATCCATAATAGAAGTTCCAGCACCATTCCCAATATCCAAAGGAGATCTTGTATTTGCAGCAAGTATTGCAGGAATAAAACTACTGATAAGCTGAACAGTTTCTGTATCTGCAATGGTTTCTGGCATATATCTTCCAATCATCATCATTTGTGCTGCTGTAAACCTTAATGGAGAATCAGAACCAGTAAGACGAATCATTTGTTCTTTACCACCAGCTGCCTGCCTAAGATAATCTGCCTCAGCTTGAGTATTGTCTGTTTTCCAGATTGGCGCACCAGGATATGAAAAACATCCATCTAAGATAGTAGTTAAGTTGCTGCTTGCAGAGTCTCCTGTCTGAAGCTGAGCAAACTTTTGTCTAGATTGCCCATTCAAATAAACATGACCATGCTGCTGTCCAGAATCATTTATAACCCTTATTTCACCCATATCAAATTCTTCACTTCTACCCATATCTTCAAAAATAGCATCTAAAGAAGCGACAAACATTCTTGGATCTTGCTCAGCAAGACCTAGTTTTGAAGGCATGAATATACTTCCATCAACATTATATTTTGCTAATCTGGGATCTTCATCATAACTAAGGGCATTTTCATAGACTGTCTGCCCAGAATCCACATCAATAACAACAGCTTTTATGCCTTGTGTGCTTGAATCTAATCCTAAAGATAATCTTCTTTGTTCTGCCATTTTACAATCATTCCCCCCTAAATTATAATTTATGATTACGCAGCTATAAATTCATCTCTTGGAACAGATTTATGCTGTTTAATGATGTCTTCAATTGACATTATTTGCGATTGCTGATCCAATGCTCCAACTACAACGTGCACAGTTCTTCTCTCTCTTGGTCCAAGATATTGAAGTCTTCCTTCTTCTCTCTCAACAGACCTATTTGGACATCTGGTAAATCCTGGCTCAGGAGCATTCACATACCACACTTCTTTATAGTTTTCAGGGTCTTCGATCTTAAACTGCCAACCACCATTTTGTTGCCATTGTGAAAATTGGGGTAACTCTCTTTGGTCATGTCTTGTATAAACGCCAAAACTAGCATCAGGATTTCTAAGTAATGACGTTACCTTTTCAATTTCTGGAAAGATATGGAACCATAATTTTTCTCGTTCATATTTAGTATCTCCAATTCCAGGCATTGAGTTTATATTCGCTCTTCCAGCTTTAGCATCATCATCTCTATCTAGGTGCGCAATAGCAGGAGTACTAAATACAGAACCTTTCTCCAGTGCAGCTCCACCAAGTTGTATATGGTATAGTGCATCGAGTGGTAATGTAACATCAGTAAGGTTTTCAACTGTATCCTCAACCCCTATTTCATTTCCACCAACGTCTGTTGTTATCCTTCTATGTAGTTTGTAACTAGGAACATCCCCCATATATTGAGTAACATCCCCCTCAATTACAACTTGGTATCTAGCTTCACCAATTTGTTGATATCTTACAGTAACATTTTCAGCTGGAAGAAGTCCAATTCTTGAGTGTAGAGTTAAAGATTCTCCAGTAACAGGGTCCTCTCCAGGAGAACCGCAACAATCCAGACCACACAATATTAACCCAGCATTAAAAGTATCAAGCCAACCACCTAGACCACCAATTACAGCACCATCTTTTTTATGAGTTTTTGCTCTTTGTAATTCCGTGTCCATCTCTGCCTCTGAATAAACTCTTAAAGGATTTGGCGCATCCCAAAATATACTCTTACCCTTATAAGAAGAATCTGGACCAATATTCATACCATGTGACAACTGCACTTCATACTGGAGTCCACCTTCACTATCATTTACCGTAAGAATTCTAGCCCCTTTTGAAATTCCTTCCTGACAAGTTTCTATAGCTACACTAACTGCACCCCTATTAGCTGTAAATTGACTGTCTGGTGTGTTTCTCTGATCATACATTATATTTGGTTGTGCCATTTTATATCATCCTCCAAAATTTTTCTTTAATATTTATTCACTAGCAAAAAGATAAGGTACATTGCTCATCTGCCCAATCCTTTGCACTAGTCCAACTATCTTATCGAATTCTCCCCTATATTGTATCACTTCAAGATGGACTGTTCTTTCATAGCCACCCCTAGTACGCACTAAAGGAGCCAGCATAAATTCCATCTCTGTAAATCTTTGAGTTGCATCACTTGGTGCAGGTCCATTATATGCCTGCAATGTTCCCCTTTCACCTTCAGGATTATAATGGGGTATGTCATGGATGTCTTGCCATGTTGCAGGAAGATTCCTGTCTAATGGTGTGTCTGGAACTCTTTTGACTGTCAATTCATATAATCCAGAACCGTCTGGAACTTGGTTGACCTTCATCAGTACAGCATGATCATCTACATATCTTAGGTCTTCAGGCTTAACAGCGATCTGATGACATCCAACATTATCAGTCCTAAAATAAACAGCAGCATCTTCTATCCTTACTCTTTCTCCCATAGGCAAACCCTGTTTATCATCTTCATAAGTTATTGATTTAGCACCTGGATTTGTTATCGCTATAACTGTTCCTGGATAATCTTTAGTTCCTGAATAAGTAGTCATCAAAGACCAGGGATTTACTTTTGGATTATTGATTCTACTAAGATCTGTAGATGTTATAGCAATTGAATAACGCAGACCAAAACCGACATAAGTTACATCAGTTGCAGAAAAAGGGTCTTCAAGCTTTGAGAAAGTTCTATCAACTTCAAATTTATATCTATCATTTGTCTGAAAATCTTCTAATGTTCCTGAATTACGAAATAAAAAAGCATCGATCATATGATTTATAGTCTCAAATCTTCCAGGATCCATGGAGGTCTGGACCTTCCAATTATCCCAATCATGAAACCCTGCTTCATTCCCAAACCACCCTCTTTCTCCACCCAAGATATCTTCAGTATAACTGCCTGCACTTCTTATTCTTTGAGTAACTTCTTTAGTGTTTGGTGGAGTCCAAACACCATTCATAGTATTAGAATCAGAAGAATGGAACAAGCCTATAGCTCTTGCTCCAAATTCAGTCAACCATACAGAAGCGCCGTCTTTATAATCAAATGAATAACGACGTTCTCCTTCTAGTTCATCTTCAAGCTTTGATCTTGTTAACATTCCGTCTATTGCTGCCATTATAATTACCTATGATATTACTATATCAAGTCAAGCCTCTTTTTTTGATTTAAAATTTAAAAATAAAATAAAAAATAAAATTATTGAGCTAATTCATGGGTACCCATTTGAATGTATTGATTAACTACATTTTCTAGCAATTCTTGCTTACCACTAATTGGTTCAGGTTCATGTGCTAAAGCAAATGCTTCGAGTTCTCTTAGACTAACCTCGCCATTTTCAAATGCTTTACCTATACCATCATCAAATGAAGCATATCTTTCTGCTACAAAATCAGATAACGCCCCATCCCTACTCATTTTTGCAGCTACCCTAGCCCCCCTAGCAAGAGCATCCATTGCTCCAGTATGAGCAATAAATATATCTTCTAAATCTGTAGATCCTCTTCTTAGCTTTGCATCAAAATGAAAGCCACCATTTTCAAGACCACCCTGACCTAGAACAACCATCATAGCCATAACATTTGAATAGACATCTAATGGAAATTGATCTGTATCCCATCCAAGTAATGTATCTCCCCTATTTGCATCAATACTCCCCAACATACCATTCATAGAAGAAACAGTTAAATCATGTTCAAATGTATGAGTAGCTAAAGTTGCATGATTAGCTTCGACATTAAGTTTAAAATGATCCCTAAGGCCATGCTGTGTTAAAAATCCTATAACTGTTGCTGCATCAAAATCATATTGGTGTTTTGTTGGCTCTTTTGCTTTTGGTTCTATTAAGAATTGTGCATCAAATCCAATTTCTTTTGCGTAATCTACTGCCATATGCAAAAATCTAGCTAAATGTGCTTGTTCTCTTCCCATATCTGTGTTTAATAAAGTTTCATATCCTTCTCTACCGCCCCAGAATACATAATTTTTAGCACCCAAGTACTTTCCTACTTCAATCATTTTTTTTACTTGTGCTCCTGCATGTGCAAGTACTGTAGCATCTGGGTTAGTGGCTGCTCCATGTGCAAATCTGGGATCACTAAACATATTAGATGTATTCCATCTAAGTCCAACACCAGTATGTTGTTGTAAACCATAAGCAAATTCAGCCATATGGTCAAGGTTACTTCTATATTCTGTTAAAGATGCACCTCTGGGTGCAATATCTTCATCGTGAAAACAATAATCAAGCCCTAGTCTTTTACAAATCTGAAATGTTGCTACCATTGTCCATTCTGCAGCTTCCATTTCATCTGTTGGTTGAGCCCATTCCCTAACCATTGTCGGAGCTCCAAATGGGTCTTGACCAGTACCCCTCATTGCATGCCAATATGCTAATGAAGGATTGACTGTTGCACCCATAGTTGATTGAACGATAGTTCCATCACTCTTTTTGTAGATTATATCTTCATTTGAATCATAATCCCTGAAAATAATTTGATTTCCACCCTTTAATTTAGGTGTTAATATTGTGCCTGGTTCATAAGGTACTGCCCCTGCAATTCCAGTACAAAAATCTTTTCTTTCATACATATCTATTGCTTTCTGTGCAACTGGTGCCATTTGTTCTGCCATTCTACATCCCCTCGTTAATATTTCTTTTATTAATTATAAAAAAATAAAAAAGATTTATCTTGTGTCTACACCCATAATGTGGTTCTTTATTAAACGGTTTAATTCTTCATAATCCCTTGCTTCTGTAAGATGAGCCACAGCACCTTCATCTAGGGTTCTAACCTTTTGAAGCAGAGTTTCAAACGTCTCTCTGCTATACTTTAAATGCTTTGTTGCAACATCTGCCCTTTGAGTTCGCATTGCCTTAACATCTAAGCCTACAATTTCCCCATTTCTACCATAACCATTTTGTTCAAGAACTCTTACTTGGTGAAAAGCCCTTAGTAGATTTGCTGATCCGAATGATAGGTCTTGGTCAAATTGAGGCCCTTCCTGGTCGTTTAAGTGAACTGTCAAAAGCTTATTAGCTGCCATTGCAAATCCCATTTCATCTGAAGGGTCTAAGTTAGCCAATATCACATGAGCACTCTCCAGATTTACGCCTACCCTACTAGGATCATCAGTCATATAAGCCAAAGCTACAGCATGCCCTATTGTAGGTATATATGCTTGACCCGCCGGCTCATTGGGCTTTGGCTCAATTGCAATTCTAATATTAGGATTATGCCCTAACATATCATTGATTGCCCCTACTAAATAATCTGTTGAACGTTTAGGATCTTTTGCTGCTCGAGTATAGGTTCCTTCTCTTGCTAACCAAAGCACTATCAGGTCTGTTCCGAGCCTATCAGCTATATCGATAGCAACTCTTGATCTAATCCTAGCGTATTGACGATCAGTTGCACTATTAGAAGTATATGCTCCATCAATAGTTCTAGCATCTTCCCATAATCTAGGGGCGACAAATTCTGGTTGTAATCCTTCGCCATCAATCAGTTTTCTAACTTCCCCTGCCCTTCGCATAACTGACCTATGCGAGCGGTCACTAACGTTAGGCACAACATCATCATCGTGAAACTGTATCGCTTCATAACCTAAATCCCTATAAAGTGCAACTTTATCTGCAAACTCAACTGTTGGTCTGACTGTTGGTCCAAATGGATCTGCACCTTCATGGATATTCCATGGTCCAAATGAAAATCTATAGTTTGTTAGTCCATCTTCACCTATATATACTGGTTTTGCTGCTGGTTTATCTGCCATTCTCAATCATCCTCCATTTATAATTCTTTTATTCTCAAAACTACATTCCATAAGATAATCTAAGAAATAAGATTCACTTTTGTTTAAGAGTTGATTTACCGTTTCAATCGCCTTATCTAAAACAAAACACGTAATTATTCTGGATTATTAATTACCTGTTTATATAGTTTACTGATTTAACGACGAGGTATTTGTCTAATGTTGGTAGTAAAAACTAAGAAGTTTTTTTTATGGTTGGGGTTGTGCTGGAGCTTGCTTCTTTTTCATATAAGGTGCTTGAATCTGATTAAATACGCCATTAACTTGATCAACCATGCCAATATGTTCTGCTAATCTAACTGCTTCTGCTTTATCATCATTAAAATACTCAAAATCAGCTACCTCATGATCATTGGTATATCTAACATTAACCTTTGCATTTTCAATAATTACATTATTGATTAAATTAGCAATATGAGTACCAAGATCATCACCTGCTATGTTTACAATTAAATTGGCCCCCCTCTCAAAATCACCAGAATAATGGCCCCTAGTTTCTACCCCACCTATCCTCTCAGGATTATAACCTGGAGGTAATCCTCTCCCATTCGGACTAGTAAGGGTATGACTCTTAACTCCTTCTGTTGCTGCCATAGTATAAGCAAAATCTAATACACCACCTAATAAATTTCTTGATTCTGTTTGATAATGAGCTACAAACGCACCAATAGCATTAACAAATCTATATTGGTCATTTGTATTTGGAACTTCTTCTTTTGTTGTTGCGATTGTAACTCCAGCTTCTGCTTCTTTTGCCTCATTTGCAGCTGCTGCTGGTTTTCCTGCATCAGATTTAACAGCCTTTGTCTCATACCTATTTTTTGGATTCATCATACAAAGATTATGAGTCATATTATCCACAAAAGAACTGTAACCACTATCTGTTTGAAATTCTTCAAGAGTTCCCCTATAACTATGAAATGTAGTAGTGGGATAAAGTACAGAAACAGCAGAACACACAAATTCATTCAATGCAGCCAAATCAGAATCAAAATCATCAGTAACAGCAAAATCATCTATAGTCTTTGCTGCTCCATTAGATGCTCCACTATGATGTATAGCTGCACCAATTGCACCTGTAACCCTAGCTAAAATTCCCATAAACTACCGGAAATAACAACTTATATTTAAACCTTTTTTCTGTAACTACTTGAAGATAGGCAGAACACCTCGATAACAAGGATAAAAAAGAGGTATCAAAAATCAAAGAATTTCAATAAAACAAGGATTAATTATTTTTTAACCAATAAACAAAATCAATTAAAAGTACTGATAAAAATAACTAATAAAAACTAGATATAATAAAAACCTAAAAAATAATCAAATATAAGAACTAAGGATAAGATTTATAAACAAACATAAAATACAGATGATTAAGATGCCAGAAATAAATATTGGATTAGTGGGAATCGGAACAATAGGCGGTGGAGTAGTTAAGATACTAAATAATAACAAGGATACTATAGAGAAAAGAACAGGTATTAAGATTAACTTAAAAAAGGTCTGTGATTGTAATCTAGGTAATGCGAAAGATCTTGGATTAAAAGACGATCAATTGACAAAAGATTACAACGAATTGATCAACGACCCAGACATCAACTTGATAATAGAGCTTATAGGGGGTTATACTCCTGCAAAAGATATAATTCTAAGTGCTTTAAAGAACAAAAAACATGTTGTTACTGCAAACAAAGCAGTTATTGCAAAACATGGCAAAGAGATATTTGAAGCTGCAAAAAACAATGATGTAAACATTGCATTTGAAGCTGCAGTCGGCGGATGTATACCTATAATAAAGACTATAAAAGAAAGTTATGCAGCAGACAATATAAAAGAGATATATGGTATACTGAATGGAACGACTAATTTCATATTGACAAAGATGGAAGAAGGTCAGGAATACAAAGATGCATTAAAGACAGCACAAGATCTTGGCTTTGCAGAAGCAGACCCTGCATTTGATGTTGAAGGGAAGGATGCTGCACAAAAACTAGTGATACTATCAAGATTAGCATTTAATGCAGAGATAGAAGATGATATATTTACAAATGGCATCACAAAGATAAACAAAAACGATCTAAAATATGCAAAAGATATAGGTTATAAGATAAAACTTCTGGCAATAGCCAAAAAAACAGATGATGAGATTGAATTACGAGTCCATCCAACGATGATACCTATAAATCATGAACTGGCTTCTGTTAAAGATGAGCTTAATGCTATCTATCTTGTAGCTGAGAACACTACAAAATCAATGCTATATGGAAAAGGAGCTGGTCAGCTGCCGACAGCAACAGTAGTTCTAGGCGATGTGATAGATATAGCAAAAGGAAAACAAGACGTGTCCTATTTTGAAGATGTAAAAGTAAAGGACAAGAACAAGATTAAGTCAAGATACTATCTTAGGTATACTGTTGAGGATAAAGCAGGTGTACTTGCTAAGATATCAAAAATCTTAGGTGACAACAAGATTAGCATCGCAGCTGTAGAACAAAAAGAGATCAATCAGAATATAGTGCCTGTTATAGTCACGACCCATGAATCAGTTGAAGAAAACTTAGTAAAGGCAGTAAAAGAGATAAATGCTTTAGAAGTTACGAAAGAAAAGACAGTAGTTATCAGAATAGAAACCATGGAGTGATTTAGTTTTCTAATAGTCATTAAAAGTATTAAATAAAAAATTAAACGGCTTAGTAGAAAATCTCCCGTTGGTCGGGTTGCCATCGGATTCGCTTCTTGATGTTGGCATAGATAACTGACATTCCCCGTAAGGGACTTCCCCCTTGTCAGTTAGATGTATCTATTTAAGAAGCTCATAAATTGATGGCAACCGATATTTTCTACTAAACCATATTAAACCCAAACTATTTATACTAGTTTAATCAACTTTTTTATAATGCAATACAAAAATATTTTCAACTTTCAATTAACATTGAAAAACATCACATTACTTGCTTTCTTAGCAGTATTCCCTAATATCTTAGGATTATTTCATGTGAATATATTTGGAGTTAGGGTTCATTTCTTCCAATACTTAATATTCCTGGCGGCAATCATATATGGTCCTGCAGGAGGTTTTATATCTGGGGCTGTGGGTTCGATATACACCTCATTTGCATTAAACAATCCTTATATCATGATAGGAAATATCATCTTAGGGACTGTGTTTGGGGTGCTGATAAGATTAAAGTGGAATATTATTCTAGCTGTCTTAACATCTTACCTGATTCAATTACCCTGGCTATACCTTACAGATGTTTACTTAGTGCATATGCCAGTAAAGGTTGTTCAAGGAGTTATAATCGCTTTGTTATTTAGCAATATATTATGGGCAGTTGTTGCAAAACTAAGTTATAAGAAAATTAGGAATTTAGCCTAACCTGCCTATGATGATAATATTAGGATTTTTCTACTAAGTGATGATTTTCATCATCTTTATAAATCCAAAAGTATTCTCACACATAAAAAGGGGTTCTTAGATTTAAAATGATAGAAAAGAAACTAAAGCAGTTAGCAACACTTCAAAAAAAACACCCCATTCCAATAGTCCTAATAATATTGACAATAACATTATTTCTAGGATATTATGCATTAAGGGTTGAAACAGATTCTTCTTTTGATGTATTATACAATGAAGATTCAGATACACTTCAATTGAAAAAATTAGTATCAAATGAATTTGGCTCTACAGATTTATTATATATCTTAGTCTCTATAGACAATGAAGTAAATGATCTAAACAGAATTCAGGACATAAGACATCCAGATGTCCTAAAAGCGATGGTTTCTTTACAAAAAAGTCTTGAAGCAGAAACGCATGTCTATTCAACGATGAGTCTTGCATATGGATTCTTGCAATCATATGGAAAACTCCCAGAAACTCTCGAAGAATCAAAAGAGATGATAAATAACCTGCCAGAAGAGATAAAAGCAGGACCATTAAAAGGCATGTTAAGCAAAGACCTAAGCAATGCCTTGATTGCAGTATCTATAAATGTTGAGAGAAAACCGGGAGCATTAGAAAGGATAGAAGATAACACAAGACAAAAAGTAGATCAATCACCATTTCCTATTGGTGTAAAAGCAACACTAACAGGGATGCCAATCTTGATAAACAGAATCATGTGGTTTCTCATCAGCGATAATATGAATACGATAGGTCTGGCGATAATAGCTGTTTTCATCATCTTATGGATATATTTCAGATCCTATAAGATAGCATTCTTTAGCACAATACCTGTAATATTGACACTGACATGGTTAGCAGGAACACTTTATCTTTTAGACATAAAAATAACAATGATAATTGCGTCTGTAGGTGCGATGATGGTCGGCATGTCTGTTGACTATGCCATCCACTTAACTCATTCTTATCATGAAAAAATAAAACAAGGAGAAGAAAATCCAGTTGAAAAAACAGTTGTAGGTGTAGGCTCTGCATTAGTAGCATCTGTTGCAACTACAATTGCAGGGTTTCTTGCAATGCTTCTTGGAAGCTCACCAATGGCATTAACACAAGGAAAAGTTCTGTCTATAGGAATACTTTATGCATTCATCACAACATTCATGGTATTGCCCCCTTTGATGATCTTACAAAGAAAATTTATCTATTCAAAACTGGATGAAGTTGTCTTCAAGATAAGGGGGAAAACAGAAGACACAAAAAAAAGTGTTATGGATATATTCCTAAGTAAACTAGCTTTATTACAGGTAAAAAGACCGTGGTTCATAATAGGCATAGTAGTAATCGCAACAGTTATTCTATCAGGCGGATTTGGATTAGTCTATATGGATACTGAAGGGGAAAACTGGCTTCCAGAAGAAGATGATGTTGTAGATTCTTTATTCTCGATGGATTATCATTTTACAGGTCTGGGTTCTCAAAATGTGCTTTTTATGCTGGACAAAGAAAGCATGTATGATTCTAACTCAATAAAAGATTTAAGAGATCCTAGAGTTTTAAGACCAATGGGAACTCTGGATAATATCCTTAAAGAATTAAAATGGGTAGATGATATTGACTCACCAACAATGGAGATAAAAGCGGTAAACAAAGGAAAAGTGCCTCATGATTTTGTAACCCTAAAAAGTATAATTAACAAAAACCCTCAGATAAGAAACAAATTCAGCAAAGATTTTAGTATTACAACGTACAAAGTTGAATTCTCAATTCTAGGAAGAAACGAATACGATGAAATGTTAAGAGAGATAAGCAGTATACCCTGGCCTAAAGAGATAAAGATCGTTCCTCAAGGGGGGGAGGCAGAGATGATAGAACTAGACGAATCTTTATTAGGGGATACGATGAAAACAACGTTAATCGGTTTTATACTGGTCATCATCCTTGCAGCGATATTCTACACATCAATAGTTGCAGGATTTCTGGCATTTTTCCCAATAATCTTTGCGATGATGTGGACAGTAGGGATAATGGGTTTCATCAATCTACCATTTACTGTTCTTACAACAGGCATGTTATCTATGCTGATGGGGATGGGCATTGACTTCAGTATACATATAATCCATAGCATAAAACACAATATAAAAGAGTACGGCTCTATAGAAAAAGCAATCCCTGAAGCGATGATGGGTACAGGAAAAGCAGTGGCAATTACAACACTGACCACAGTTGTAGGATTTATGGCATTATCATTTGCAGCTTTAGTAAATACAAAACGATTAGGATGGACACTAGGTGTAGGTATAATGGCAACATTCTTTGCCTGTATCTTGATAGTACCAGCCATACTAACAATACAATATAGAATACAACAAAAGAATAAAAATAAAAGGCAGCGCAAGAATAAGACTTTTGCAAGCCTAAAAAAATATATTTTTGGAGGAAAGATAAAATGAAGAATAAAATAATGTTATTAATGATGGTGCTTTTATTATTCAGCACAGCAGTAAGTGCACTTGATATTAGTGTAAACGACTATGACCCAAGACCTGCAGAAGCAGGAAAAGCAGTTAACATTTGGTTCAAGGTAGACAACCCAAGTAATGAGGCAGAAAAAGATCTGGTCATAGAAATTACACCTAAAGATGGCTTAAAACTTACATCAGGTGAACCAAATAAAAAAACAATAGGGATAATACCTTCAAGAGGGTCCCATATAGTACAATTCAGATTCTTAGTAGATGATGTAGCATTTAAGGGTTCCCACATAATAGAAGCAAGGATTACAAAAGGAACTACAGCTTCATTAAAAAGAGATCTGTCAATAGAAGTAACAGACAAAGACTTCAAAGATGTTGATCTTGCTGTAGGGGATATTGAATCAGACCCATTAAGGATAAAACCAGATGATGAAAACGTAAAACTTGAAGTTACAATACAAAATCTAGGAGATGGGAAAGCACAAGGAGTAAAAGCAGAACTTGTAAACTTGCCAAGGGGGGTCACATTATCAGAAAGTTATTCCGGATCTTCGTTACTGGGCAATATTGAAGCAGACTCTACTTCAAAAGCAACTTTCTATATAGATGTAGATAAAACAGTCATACCAAAAGAACACACAGCAGGAATAAAAACAACCTATAAATACAAGCCAGATGAGGAAGAAGATGATTATGAATTCAAAGAGATAGAGATTCCATTAAAGATAGCCATCAAAGCAGTCCCCATATACAACATAACAAATGCAGAATTGTCACAATCAGTATTAAAAGCAGGTGACAAAGATATAAGGCTAAGAATCACTATAAAGAACATAGGGGAAGAAAAAGGCGAATCTGTAAGGATCAAAGTCTATGGAAAGACAGAACAGCCAATTAGCTTTGAAAAAAGCTCAGACTTTATAGCCCCAATATTAGAACCTGGAGAAGAAGGACAAGGAACATTAGAATTTAAGTTGGACGACGATGCAAATCTGCAAAAATACTTCCTGGATATAGAGATAAAAAGTATAGTTGGTGACGATGTATTGACATATAACGAAAAGATACCAATTACAGTATCAAAACACAAACCAAACAACCCATGGAAGATAGTAAGTCTAGGAATTATATTGATAGCAGGATTCATAGGCTGGAAAGTATATAAGAAACAAAAGAAAAGCAAAAAGAAAGTAGAACCAAAGAGAGTAGAAGGCAGCTATGGTGAAAGTTTCTTGAAGAAAATAGTGAAGAATAAATAATTTATTTTTTATTGGAAATTTCGTAAGAAATTTTCACGGGGTATATTTGAAATGCTTAGCATTTCTAATCCGTTAGAATGACTTCACATTCTAAAGTAATACCCCGCACTTCAGTGCGAAATTTCTAAGAATTCAAACCGACGGCAAATACCCCAATCGCTTAGAAATTAAAATTTCTAACCCCTCAAGCAAGCTTGAGATTTAGGTCGGGGATAGCCGTCAGTTTGAATTATTTTTATTATTTGTTCTTTTTTATTAGTTATTATTTTTTGTTATTGGTTTTTTATAAAACGTTAGACAGAATACCCTAAATCTTATTTGCAGCATAAATTCAGTCCCAAGCTAGTATTTCTTCAAATGGAAAAAGCTACGTAAAAGAGAGGAAGAACTTGGAAGCTACATAGGGACAAATTGTCCCCATGTAGAAATGCTGACTGAAACAGGTAAAAAGAGAAACATTCTTGCAGGAAATACCAAAGATGTTTTTCGGCTTATACAATCAATTCCAAGCAAAAATGCTGAACCTTTCAAAAGATGGCTTGCGAAAGTAGGAAAAGAACGAATTGATGAAATAGAGAATCCTGAACTTGCTCAAGCAAGAATGAAAGAAATTTACTCTGCAAAAGGTTACCCTAAAGATTGGATTGATAAGAGATTAAGAGGTGTCGCTATAAGGCAAAATCTAACTGATGAATGGAGAGAAAGAGGTATTGAAGAAAAGAGAGATTTTGCAATCCTCACAGCAGAGATTTCTAAAGCTACATTCGGAATGATTCCCTCTGAGTACAAAAAATTCAAGAATCTGCCAAAACGGTCAAAAGCAAATTTGAGAGATCATATGAATGATTTAGAGTTAATTTTTACAATGCTTGGTGAACGTATGACAACTGAGATTTCACAAGAAGAAAAACCAGAAACTTTTACTAAAAACAAAGATGTTGCCAAAAGGGGTGGAAATGTAGAAGGAAATGCGAGGATTGATGCTGAAAAAGAATTATGCCGTCCAGTAACAACTAGGCAAAACTATCTTTCTGAACCTGAAAAAAAGAAGAAACTGCAAAATAAGAGTGAAGAGTCAACTAAGAAATGAATACCTCAAAAACCTAAAGCCTAAAATCATCTGCAAATCTTTTAATAATCTGATACTTCTTAAGGAATTTAGATCCTTTTTTAGTTATTTTTAAATTCCCCTTGATTTCCCTGATAAAACCATCTTCAATAAATGTATCCAGATATTCACCAGAATTCTTACAAGGCAAATCCTTAGCACCAGAGATATTATCTATCGAACATTTTTTACCATCTTTAATATACTGCAATAGATCATGCATAACCTCTAAATGTTCTTTTGGTTTGATGTTAAACACTTTAGTGACTATATTATGTATTTCCGCACTAAACTTATGATTAGGGTATTTTTCAGAAAAAACAAATTGAGATTCAGAAAAAAGCACATCATCAGAAAAAGGCAAAACGCCTGCAACTGGCAGATTAAAAGCATCTTCTACATTCTTGATCAACTTACTTTTCCCAATCTTTTTATGAACCTTATTAAGTATCAGATACATCTTTATATTCATTTTTCTAGAGATTTCTGCACTTACTTGTGCTCCCTGGTAATCCTGATTGTCGGGTCTCACTATATTAAGGATAATATCACTAAAACCAGTAGCAACTAAAAAAGGATCATTAAGACCCGGATGTGTATCAATTAATATAAAATCAGGCTCAAACTTCTCTTTGATTCTTTTAAGCCCATTTGCCATCTTATCAGCATTTCCAGTCTGCTGCAATAACGTAACTATCTCACCGCTGGCAATAGAAGAAGGAACTAACATAATGGAATTCTGACTTAAGCCTAAATTATCTGAAATATCATACACTGCATCTGCAATATCCCCTTTGCCTAATAAAAAATCAGTAAGGGTTTTTGTAAAACTCTCTTCGCTCAAACCGAATATTGCATGAATACCAGGACTTATAATATCACCATCAATAATCACTACCTTCATGCCTAGCGTGGCCAGATAACTGCCTATATTGCTGATTATAGTAGACTTGCCTGTTCCACCCCTAAATGAATTTGTAAGGACTATTTTTGTCATTTTCACCTGATAATCTTTAAAACATGATATAAAAGAGTTAGGGTAAATATTGCTGAGAGAGCTAAACTATAGTAATGTACAGTAAACAAAAAATTTACCAAAAGATTCTCAATTAAAGTAACTGCATAGACCCCTAATCCTAATCCGACAAGAGATAAGAATGGATTTATGCTGGTTATTTTTCCCCCAACTACCTTATGGCTGGTTATTATTGCGTATAACAGCATGGTAAACACAGAAATATAGAAGAAATAAGCTGTGATAAAATAACCAATCAACATAAAATGGATATCTGCTATAACAATCATCAAAGATATTAGATATAAAGAAACAACCCTGCCAATTGAACATTTCATTATCTGGTCTTTTTCAAATCTTCTCCACACTAGACAATATGCAAGGAAAAAACCACCAAGCAATGCACCATAGATGTTAAATAATGAAAATACTAAACCATAGATTGTTTTCGTATATGTTCCAAACATATTATCTAAAAAGAAATCATATATTGTACTGACAAACCTAAATGTAAAACTCAACAAATATGATAACATTGCATAGTTAAGATATTTTATCCCTTTCTGAAGACTTAAAGATGATAATTCCTTAGTTCTCAGATACATCATCATTATCGCAACCAAGATAAAAACCTGTGCAACTACATCAAAACCAAATAATTGTAGTGTATATTCAATAGCCATCTTATACACCTAGTTTTTCCTCTTAGTCAGGATAAACTTTTTTGAGATTGAAGATGCTACAATTGCAGCAAGGAACAAAGAAACTATCTGATCAACAGGTATTGTAATAAATTTCTCACCGATTGCAGCTATTACTTTGCTTCCAGTTGCATCAAGAAGAGTAGTATAAGTCGGCAGCACACCTTCGTATGTTTCTACGCCACCCCATGCAGTAAATAATATAACAATTACAACAACTGTCTCAATCAATCCAATAATCAAAGCAGATACCAATAACTTACCTGGCTTTCTTATATTGACCCATCCTAATTTCCAGAATGTATATACTAATAATGCAACTGATATATTTGCAAAAGCCCATACCCACGCAGAAGCCCCCCATTCAGTCATCATGATCAGATTGTATAAAATACCTCCAACTAAACCAACTGCTAATCCTCCAACCATAACTCCTAATGCAGTTGCCCAGGTATCAAGAAAAAAAGGTATTTTCAGAAATATTGCAGTCTTCACAGCAAAATAATTCAGTAAAACAACTAAAGGTATCATTAATAAGAACAAAACTCTTTTCCCAGATGTAGTTTCCCAAAAGCTTTTTATCATATTACCACCTGATTCTTGAGAATACCTTTCTGTTTATAAACATTACTTCAACAAATAATCAGAAATTCAATCATTTACAACAAAAGAATCATATGGTTGTATCACAAGAATACCTGCAATGCATTAAGCAGATACCCTGTAAATATGATTGCTAAAGTAACTATTCCAAAGAATATAGCTATTAACTTCAACTTCATAGCCCTTCTTAGTATAATGGCTTCAGGCAGACTTAAAGCAGCAGTTGCCATCATAAAAGCCAATGCAGTTCCTAATGGAATCCCTTTCTGAAATAAAACAACAGCTATTGGAACAATTGCAGCACAGCTGCCATACATAGGAACACCTAATAATGTTGCGATAGGCACAGTAAATATCCCCCCTTTATTGATTATACTTTGGATGATTTCCTGAGGAACATAATTATGTATTGCAGCACCAATCCCAACACCCACCAACACCCATAACCAGATCTTCCTTACAATAGACCTTGCTTCAGCTATCCCAAAATAGAATCTACTTTTCAGATTATCATATATTGCCTCTTTAACCTTAACTTTCTTTGTAATAAGATCCTTAACAAGATGCTTTTCAAGTTTCATCTTTCCAAGGATTATGCCGGATATTGTTCCAATCAAAATTCCACTTATAATATATGCTAATGTAATCTTCCATCCAAAAAAGCCCCACATCAAAACAACCAAATATTCATTGATCAATGGGGAGGTTATCAAAAAAGAAAAAGTTATACCTAATGGAACTCCTGCTTCTAAAAACCCTAGAAATATAGGGATGGATGAACACGAACAAAATGGAGTAATTGCTCCAAATAAAGAGGCAGACAGATTCCCCAAGCCCATCTTCATATTAGTAAGCCACTTTTTAATCTTATCCTGATGGATATAAGTCCGTAAAAATCCAATAATAGCTATCATAACAAATAACAATAATAAAATCTTTACAGAATCATAGATAAAAAAGTTTAAAGACTGTACAAATCTTGAATTTGAATCAAGATTGAAAAAAGAATACAATAACTTATCTACAATTATTTGCAGCATGAGTCTTCTGAACTATCTCCACAGCAGCATCCTTTTTCTTTAGATTGAGCTCTGCTCGAACTTTTGGGTACAAAAGCTTTCTTTTCCATCTTCTTATCTATTTTATCAACTAAGCTTTTAAAAAAATCCCAGCGGGATTCTTGGAAAATTTGTTTCCAATAACCTTTTTTCTTTTCAGTCATGTTATCACCATTTAAGTTTTTGTTTACAAACATCAATATTGATGTATTATATATAATTATCGTATAATTAGCATGGTATAGCAACAGTATATTATCAGTATATCCAAGAACACAAATATTTATATACATAAAACCTAAAGTTAATAATTATGATGAGTTAGGTATTAAGAATTTAAACCTTATACTATATTTACTCGGAGGTAAACCAAATGCGAAAAATAATACCATATATGTTTGTGTTGATTATATTATTAACTGCAGTATCTGCACTTAAAGTGATAGAACAAGGAGAGATAGTGGTAGAAGATCAAATAGATGAAAACCTCTATGCAGCAGGCAATGAGATAACAATTGACGCAAATATAAATGGTGATTTAACGGCATTTGGGGGGGAGATTAATGTAAACTCCCCAATAAGCAAGCATAGTACAACTTTTGGTGGAGCAATAAATATAAATGCACCAGTTGGAGAAGGGGTTCATGCATGTGGTGGAGATATAAATATTAATTCTATAATAACTGGCGATCTTATGAGTGCTGGTGGAAATATCAATGTAAATAATGGTGTAAATGGAGACATCAGGATTATGGGGGGCAACATAAATCTAAATCAAAATGTTCTTGGGGACATCATTGCTATGGGTGGCAACATAAACATCAATAGCCAGGTCTTTGGAGATATGGTGATCATGGCTGGTGAACTGAAGATAAACAGTATAATCGAAGGAAATGTAGAAGTCAAGGCAGGCAAGATCAAGCTAGGGAAAGATGCTTTGATCAAAGGAGACTTAAAATACACAAGCGATGAGATTATGTTCAAAGAAGAACAGATAGAGGGCACAATAACAAAAGAAGTAGCAAATATCAAATTAGTCGATATAAACAAAAATGACTTAAGATTATTTGGTGCTTTTGTATTATTACTGATAAGCATAATCATAGTATTGATCATGCCAAATGTATCCAACAAACTATCAGACACAATAAGAAAAAAGCCATTACAGACGATCTTATTTGGACTATTGTCATTGATAGCGATTCCAGCAGCAGCAGTATTATTTGCAATAACAATAATCGGGCTGCCTATAACTATAATATTAATTATGATATATATTCTGGCAATATACCTGTCAAAGATATTTGCATCACTTTATATTGGAAAACTGATAATCAAAAAACCAAAGAATCTAGTGATGCCTATGGCTTTGGGTATAGTGATATACATAGTTCTTACAAACACCCCCTATATTGGTGGGATAGTAAAGTTTCTGGCAATGCTTCTAGGTCTGGGTGCAATGAAGGTTGCATTGACAAACTTTTTCCGTAGAAATAAAACTAAGAAGAAAACAAAGAAAAAGAAGTCTTAGGAATCGATAAACATATGAAAAAACTAACATTGACTCAGATAACAGAAAAGATAAAAGCGAAAAAATTCCAGAAGTTTGATTTGATAGTAGCAATCGGAAAAGATGGGATAATGCCTGCTTCTTTACTAAAACATTTCTTAGATATACCTGTAGAAGTAATATGGCTAAACTACAGAAACAAAGAAAATAAACCTATAAGAGAAGAACCAATACTAAAAAAGCCATTAAATAAAAGACTGAAATTGATGAAGAATAAAAATATACTAATAGTGGATAGTATATCAAAAACAGGAAAAACATTAGAAAAAGCAAAAGAAGTATTGAAGGATAACAGAGTAAAGACATTTGTGATAAACGGAAAGGCAGATTATTCTTTGTTCAAATTTAAAGAGTGTATCGACTGGCCTTGGTAATTCATTTCCAATATTTTTGGTTCATCAATTCAGAAAAGAGGTATTTGATCATATAAAGATAATTTTCATTATCTGCCCTCCTTAAAGCATTATAATATCTTCTTTTATTCTTGTTCTGGACTATGATTACAGGATAATCATTTTTAAGCAGTATAAAATTTAAGAGCAATCTTCCGACCCGCCCATTTCCATCAAAAAAAGGGTGTAGTCTCTCAAAAACACAATGAAAAATGGTTGCAAGCTCAAAAGGAGGTATCTTTTTATTTTTCTTATACCACGAAATAAGGTTGCTTACTTCAGCTTCTATCATAGATGGTCTTATCGGGACAAGATCCCCAACAAAGACCTGGCCGTTTCTGAACATGCCTGCATCTTCTGCAATGTCTTTCTTCAATATCCCATGTAATTCCAGAATAAATCTTTTACTGATATCTTTATTAAGATTTGATTTCATATAAAGGAATGCTTTCTTATGGTTCTCAGTCTCTTTTACATCAATTAATGGTTTCTCTTTTGGTGTTATACCTTCCTGCAAAAGCATTTTGGTATCTTTATAGGTTAAGCTAGAGCCCTCTATCCTATTAGTATCATATGTAAACTTAACAAGGATTTCTTCTTCTATATTAGTAAGTTCGTCTTTTTTTCCACCCCCTAATTTACTGAGATAATCTTTTTTTATTTTCTCAAAATCCAATTCCTTAGATGATAAAAATCCTTTTGTACTATTAAACTTATCAGCATATTTCTGGATGTCTTTATCTGTGGGGGGATTGATCCCAACATAACGTTCTACTTTTCTTATCTTTCCTTCATTCCTTGTTGATGTGACGACATAATAATAATATCGCCCATTTATTTTCTTCTTTCTCACAAAAGCCATTTAGTCACCACAAATATATATTTTTATACATTTCTATTAAAATTAGTCACCTAGATATTTAAATGTTTCTATCTAAATAATATAACTAAAGAAAGAATAATAAAAAAGATTTAACCAAAGTACTCTTTATGCAATACCTTAACTGCATTATCAGCATCTTTGTCATCAACGATAAAGCTGATGTTGATTTCTGAAGCTCCTTGGGAGATCATCTCTATGTTTATCTTAGCCTTGCCCAAGGCAGAGAATGTTCTTCCAGATATTCCGGGAACGTTGCTCATGCCGTCACCGACAATAGAGATTATTGATTTTCCCTTGACAATATTGACATCAGCAACCCCTTCAAGATCACTTTTTATATCATCAAGATGCTTATCATTATCTACTGTTAATGATACTGAAACCTCAGATGTTGCGACCATATCGACACTCCTATTGTAATCTTCAAAAACAGAGAATACTCTGGCAAGAAAACCATGTGCCAATAACATCCTGTTAGAAGTTAAAGTTATCAAATTGATGTTCTTTTTAGCAGCAATTGCTTTTATTATCTCTTTAGTTTTAGTAGATTCTTTAACAATGGTAGTTCCTTTATTATCTGGTTCAAATGAATTCAATACCTTAACAGGAACATTCTTCTTGACAGCAGGCCATATTGTTTTTGGATGCAATACTCTAGCTCCAAAATAAGCCAGTTCAGAAGCTTCATTAAAACTTATATTAGGTATGGTCTTTGCTTCAGGAACAACCCTTGGATCAGTACTCATTATACCATTAACATCTGTCCAGATCTCTACAGTAGCGCCTAATGCAGCGCCGATTATACCTGCAGTATAATCACTGCCACCTCTGCCTAAGGTAGTTATATGACCTGAAGAATCTTTACCGATAAATCCTGTAACAACAGGAACACCATCTACTTTCTCGATCTCTTCTTTGATCTTTTCCTCTGCATCTGGCAAAGGTTCTGCTTTTCCATAATCAGGATTTGTTATCATACCAACATCATAAGCATCTTTAGCTTCTGCCTTTATCCCTATCTTGTTAAGATAAGCAGCAACTAATCTGATAGAACATCTTTCACCAAAGCTTTGTACTTCATCCAAAAGCTCAGGATTCATATTTTTCATAACAAATATCTTATCAACTACTTTAAAGAATTCATCTAATTGTGAATCTACAAGAGTTTCATCAAGCTCAAGATCCTTTAGAATATCATGATGTCTTTTCTTGATTTCTTCCAGCTCTTTGCTGACATCTTCTCCTTTTGCTGCTTTTTCTGCTGTATCGATTAACTTATCCGTCACACCTTTTACTGCAGAACAAACTACAACTGGTTTTTGGTCTAATCTACTCTTAACTATATCAGAAACATTTTTTATCCTGTCAGCGTCTCCAACTGAACTTCCACCGAATTTCATTACGATCATTGTAATAATATTAGAAAAAGGAGTTATTTAAAAACCTTATGGTTCATTTGAGTTAGCTTAATGATTTGGGAATTTATTCTCTAAAGAAATTAGTAAGAATCATAATGGATTAAAAATCTTAATTTTTAAAAGTTCTGGGTTTTTAGAAATTAACATCCCTATTCTTGAACACATAAATATTTATATATTATTTCTAATAAGATTAACAAAAAGAGGTTCTGATAGATTTATCCTTAAAATGGCTAAAACACTAACTGGCTTGATTTGTAAATCAATAGAAAAAGGTTGGCAGAACATTAGGGTTCTATTTCATAGAAATGATTCCCTATTTGATATTTTATTTTTATTAGTTTACTTTATTGAACAATTAGGTTTAGTATATTTTACTATGGAATTTAGAAATGATATGTACCACTTACCCTATGTTATTTCTTTCTTTGCTTTAGTTCTATTAACCACTGTAGGGATTCATAGGCTATTTATGGAAAGTAGGAATAAATTTGTCCGAGAACAACATAATAATTTGATACTAGATTATTATAAATTAGAAACTAGCCATAAATTATTACATAGAGAATATAAACAACAGGATAAGTTATTAGAAGAATTATTTAGGGACAACGAAAAACAATATAATGAAAATGAAAAATTAAGAAAAGACAAATCATAAAACCATATTCAATTTTTTAATTGTACTCTCAACATTTTGAGATACTTTTTTAACATGGCTATCAATTTGTTTAACTCTATCTCTACTTTCCTTCATAAGAGATTTAAATTGTTGCCTAGTCATATTTACAATATTAGCAGAGCTAATATATAAATATATGTGTTTTTTAATAAATATGTGATTTACTCAAACTTTCTTCAACAACTCAATTACTCTTTCCTTTCCTAATGTAACTATGAAAGGAGCTAACTTAGGTCCTTTATCTTTATTGATTAGAATATTATAACAAACCTTAAAGAAATCCCTTGTCTCCATCTCTACACTTCTGGCAATATTATAAAATTCTTCATATAGGTGTTTTTCCTCTAGATCTTTACGATTCTCAAGATAATGGATCAGCTTAGCAACAACCTCTTTGCCTTTAGCGCTTACTTCAATCTTGACATCTTTTTGGACATTAAATTTCATATCTTCTGGAGCATACTTAGAAAGCCAATTAAAAGCACACCCTGCCCTTAACTTTAATCTTTCAATATCTCTTTTATTTTCAACACCATAAGATTGCTGGATCTTAGCAAAACTGTTTTCATGTATCTGAACCATGTTGCATAGGTGCCTGAATGACGGCTGGATAGGCATCTCACTGGAAGGTTTGTCTACACTGCTTAACTCATAGATTCTTTTTTGCTTATCAAATTCTTTTTCGCTGACATGTTCTTTTCTATAATAGATTCTTTCAGCTTTGTCAAAATCCTCGTATATCTTCAAAACATCCAGATCGAATGATATTGCAAACTCTGCATTGGGTCTTGTTGAAGCAAACAAATATCTTATGATAGCAGGTTCATAAACCTCTAAAGTATCTTTAAGTGTAATGACATTACCTGCACTGCTTGACATCTTTCCGCCAACACCTTTTAGAATAATAAAATCATATTTTTGATAAACAGGGGGCTCAAGATTATAAAGTTCTTTTATGATTAGTTTAGCAGTTGAATATGAACCGCCAGTAGTACTATGTTCTTTTCCACCTGGCTCAAAATCAACATCTTCATGATGCCATCTCATCGGCCAGTCAACCCTCCAGAGCAGCTTTACATTTCCTTTTTTCCTGAAATCAACTGAATCCTCAAAACCACATTTACATGAATATTTAACATTATATTCGCCGTCATAATCCAGAACTTTTGTTTCATCTGTATTGCATTTCTCACAATAGACAGATAAAGGGTACCAGCTAGAAGGCAGATCTTCTTTTCTAAACTCATTTAATATATCTCTGACTTTATCTCTATGAACCAGTACAAATTTGATATCTTCAGCATATTCACAACTTCTGTATTTCCTGCTTTGGTATATGAATTCAGGATCTATGCCTACTAAAGGCATAACTTCTTCAACTACTTTCTCATTATGTTCTGCATAGGATTTATGGCATCCAAAAGTATCTGGAGTATCGACAATCGGCTTTCTTAGGAATTTCTTCAACTCTTCCTGCTTAGGCATGTTCTTAGGTATCTTCCTAAAAACATCATAATCATCCCATGAATAGATAAAACGTACTTTCTTGCCAGCATCTTTTAATGCTCTATGGACAAGGTCTACTGTGATCATCTCCCTGAAATTACCGATATGTACTGTTCCGCTCGGAGTTATACCTGCAGCTACAGTATACTTATCTTTATCCCCTTTTAGATGAAATATTCTCTCTGCAATCTGATCTGCCCAGTGCATAACTTTATCTGCCATAGTATGTTAAGTTCTAACTCTTTTTATAAACATTTCTATGGTATGTAGTTACTATCCAAAAATAGTTATGATACAAAGATTTTTAAATAATCCATTATTTTGAAAATGTATGGTGATATTTTTATGAGTTTTTCTGATTTTTTTCCGCAAGGGATACGGGGTGCTGTAGTAAATTGTTTTGCAACTTTGAGTGATGCATTCAAAGATCCTATAGATAGTGCATTAGAACAATATTTCTCTGGTATTTCAGAATATAACATACCAGGATTAAGGGATAAGATCAGAGATTTACAAATAGAATTAAAATGTTCAACCCAGAATATTGAATTTGCAATAAGGGCTTTTAGTGAATATGGTGGACCACAAGATGGTGAACTTCCTAAACCTAGTCGTAATGATATTACTCAGAGAGTTATAGGCATAGCAGATTACCTTCAGATGTATGCTTCTGATGAGGTAGTACAATCAGAAACCGATGCGCCCATTACAGAAGGCTGGAGATACAAAGAAGATCTAGCGTATCTTGCTGTAAGGATTCCGATGGAGTCTAAAACAGGCCTATCTGTAGATCAATTAAGAAAAAAACTTCCAAAAGATGTTCTTAAAGAAGGTTATGGTGTTGTTAGAGTTTATAATCCCTCAATAATATATGTTATTGTCCAAACTGCTAAAAGATGTGATGGATGGATAAGATCCAGCAGAGTAATCCAGGCATTGCATGATGATCTTCCAAATATAGAAGAAAAAGGATTAGTTAATATTTCAGCGCTAAAATCAGTTATAGGCGATACAACTGGGGTAGGGAGAAGTGTTGAAACATTAACTGATTATTTGGCAAACTGTGAAAGAGTTAAATAATATAAAGAAAAAATAAGTATTTACTTAAATGTTTTACTATTCTAAAATAGATAATAAAGAAAGGTTTAAATAATAAATAATAATTCTTTCTTAAAATGACAGATGAAACACAATCAGAACCAAGTATAACTATAGATAACCTAACTGATATAGGGGGGGAATTTAGTGTAGGTTCATTAGATGTATCATTAAGAGATATTGCATTTGCTGTTGGAAATCAAAGATTAACTGATGAAGCAGGTGCTCCAATAGCAGGTTATGGTGTGATTGATTTAGGTTTTACTTATGAACACTGGGGTACAAATCGTATGCACCTTCCAGCAAAGGTATTGTCAGATGGATATAGTAGTAAATCTTGTCAACCAAATGATTCTGATAAGTTAGTTTATATAAGATCAGGGGATGATGAGCATATTAGGGCATATTTTGTAGCGAATAATACAGAGCAGGGGAGTGAACCTAGGTTCTTTGGTTTATTAGGCTCTAGAAGAACAACGGAATATAGTTGCACTCTTTTTGAACTTACTGATGACGGCATTACATTAAACAATTTTGAGTGGCCTGGGAAGGTAACAAAAGAAGATGGATTAAACCCACTATCAAGTCCAGCAATTTCATTTAGATTAGAATCTGAAGCAAGTCTTAGCGCTGCCCAACCCTATGGTGAGCCATTAGTAAAATTATTAAATTCTCGAGTTTCAAAGACTAATGAACCTCAAGCATAATTGGATTAATAGGATATATTCTGAGATTAACACCAGAGAATCAATATGAACTATACACAACCCAATCAATTATTAGTAAGGTATGATCAAGATAAATTAATGATTGGCGGCGGAGCTGCTGAAAAGTTAAGTAGAGTTCTTAGGAATCCAGTAACCTATGATTTTAGAGGGTGGCGTGGACTTCAAGCAGATCAAAGAACACCTGAAAATATTGGGCGGTTTGTTTGTGAAGCTAGTTATAGGGAAAGGATTGATGGATGTGTTGCTTCATTAAGAGAAGAAGTAGATAGATTAAACAAACCATGTGATCAACCCAAATATGAAGTTGTTTTTGAAGAAGGTGTTATGCTAAGTAGAGCATTAGTAGATGCTTTTTTTGATAAAAAAATAGGTGAAGCAGAAACATATTTCAAAACCTATTCAAAACGTTTAGATGAGTTAGAACAAAGGTTATTTGATTATAAGAAAATACCTAATAGTGGATTTGAAGATGGAAGGTCTATCAAGATAGCTTCAGAATTTGATGCATTTGAAAAAGATTTAAATTCAAGAGGAAAAAGTTTACCTAGTATAGAGGGTTATGCCCGTAACCTTTCAGGGCAATCATTTAGGATGGAATATCAAGGCAGAGCAGGAGAACTAATAGGATTAGATCAAGTTCTAGCTGAATATAGTGGTAAAGAACAAGAATACAATGCAAAATCAGTAGCAATTAAAGTAAGGTTTGAGAGACTAAAAGAAACAGGCGAGTATCAAGCATTAATTGCTGATAAAAAAGAAATAGAAAAGCAAAGGAAATGGTTAGCTACCAGAAAAACAACTGGCATATCAGAAGATAGCCCCTTATCAGGCATTATACACTTCTTAAAATGGTTCTGGCCATCATCATCTTAGATTATTAGATTAAAACCAAAAGGATCAATATGAACTATACAAAACCAACCCAATTATTAGTAAGGTATGATGCTTCATTAGACAAGGTAATGATCGGCGGTGGAGCTGCTGAAACATTCCAAGGAATATTTGGAACACCAACAAAATCAAATTTTAGTGGATGGGGGAATATAACCCCTGGCGAAAGAACAGCTCAAGAAAGAGGGAGATATGTTTCTGAAGCTAGTTATGATGGAATTACAGGTATTAATCAAAACATTAGAGCATTAGAAGCAAGAGTTGCTACTTTAAATAGGCAAATTGATAGTGAAAGTCAAGGAGAGGATAGTCCTGATTTGTATGATGTTGTAATTAAATACAGTTTTGAACTAAGTAGACCACTAGTAGATGCATTCTTTGAAAATGCATTAGGAATAGCAAGAGGTTATTCAAGTCGTTTAGATTCTTTAGCAACAAGATTAAGTGATTATCAAAGAGGAGAGGATAAAGAAACAAGTGAAGCCTCAAAAATTCTTGCAGAATTTAATGCAATTGGACAAGAACTAGCAGATAGAAAAACAGCATTACCTAAATTTGAGGGGTATGTATGTTGTCTTATCCCTATATCATTTAGGATGGAATATCAAGGAATATCAGGAGAATCTATAGGTATAAATGAAGTTTCACATACTTATAGAGATAAAGAAAGAGAGTATAGAGAATTATCAGAAGCGATTCCAAAAAGGCTTGCTGAATTAAAAGCAAGTGACGGGTATAGATTATTAACAGCTAACTCTCAAGTTGAACAAGAAGATGATGATGAAACAGAAGATGAGACTACAACTGAGGATATGATCCCTATTCCAGAAAAAAAAGATGGGAAATACTTGTTTCTTTTTTAAGTTACTTAAAACTTTAATTTCTTAATCTTATTCTAAAAAACCAAAACATTTAAATAGAACAACTGTTCTATAAATCAAACATATGTTCGATTTAACCAAAAAAGAAAGTATTGTACTTGATTTTCTGATAGAAAAACCTGCAAAAGAATTTCATATAAGGGAAATTGCAAGAAAACTAATGATAAGTTCCAGTACTGCAAAGATTTCTTTAGATAAACTAAAAAAAGAGAAATTTATTACTGAAAAAAAGATAGCTAATCTAAGGATATTTAAATCAAATATAGAAAATAAACTTATTCAGGAGAGAAAAAAAACAATTAATATAGATATGATTACAAAATCGAGTATACTAGAGAAAATCCAAAATCCAACTTCCATAGTATTATTCGGTTCTTTTGCAAAAGGCACTAATAATGAAGATAGTGATATAGACATATTAATAATCACAAATAATAAAAAACCAATAGACTTGCTGGATATCAAAGGGCATGAATTACAGATTATCCAATTAACTCCATTAGAATGGAAAGAAAAAGTTAAAAAAGACAAACCATTCTATCATGAAGTTATTACAACAGGTATTCCTTTAATAGGTGAGCTGCCATTATGAATATTAAAGAATGTTTGGAAAGAGGTTATCTGAGAAAAGATAATCCAGATATAGAAAAAGCAAATCAATCCTTGAAGATAGCTGAAAACAAGTTTGATGAATCATTAAAGTCATTTGAAGCAGAACTCTTTGAATCAACTATTGTTTTTTCTTATATGGCAATGTTCCATTCTGCAAGAGCATTATTGTTTAAAGATGGCTTTATTGAAAAAAGCCATATAGCTGTAATATCATTTCTAAAAGAAAAATATGAGCAAAGCATAGGTAAACAACTTATTTATGAATTCAATACAGTAAGGATGGCAAGACATGACAGCTTATATGGTCTTAATACCCATTTCTCAAATAATGATGCAAAGCATATCCTTGATATATCTCAAAAATTTATAGATAAGATCAAAACTTTAATTTCTTAATTTTCTCAGCAGCTGATTTACAATCAGTAAGTGTTGGAACTAATGCAAACCTTACATAACCTTCGCCAGGATTTAGACCATCTACTTCATCAGATATCCATGCACCTGGAGTTGTAACGATAGCAACATCTTTATCAAGAAGATTCTTGGCAAAATCAACAGAACTCATGCCTGAAGGTGTCTTCTGCCAGATATATAATGTAGCAGAAGGTGTACAATCTTCTAAGCCAATTGAAGTCAAAGCATCACAAACAATATCTCTTTTCTTCTTGTACATATCCCTAAACTCTTCAACATGCTTTTCATCTAATAAAGCAGCAGAAGCAGCATCCTGGATAAACGTAGCTGTACCAGAATCTATATTTGTTTTTACCTTCTTAAAGATATCAACAATATTTGAATCTCCAGCTAACCACCCTATCCTATAACCAGTCATAGCTGATCTTTTACTTAAACTTTGGATTGCAAAAACCCCTTCTTTAGCTAATTCCAATATAGAGAGAGGTTTTTCACCATAATAGATCTCTGTATAACATTCGTCTGACCCTATGATTATGTTATTATCTTTTCCAAAGTCAATAACTTCTTTTAACTTTTCTTTTGTAATCATTACACCTGTCGGATTGCTAGGATAATTTATCCACATCAGCTTTGCTTTCTTAACAACATCAGATGGAATCTTTTCCAAGTCAGGCAAGAAATCATTTTCTTTCAACAAAGGATAGAAATGGGATTTGCCTTCTGCAAATAATGTCCCTCTTTGATAAGGTGGATAACCAGGATTTGGCATTATAACATAATCCCCAGGATTTACAAAACCCTCATGAAGATTAAACACAGCTTCTTTTGCACCAATTGTAGATGCAATTTCAGTAGCAGGATCTAATGAAACATTAAATCTTTGCTTTGTCCATTTTGCAATAGTTTCCCTATAATCTAGAGTTCCAATATAACTAGGATAACCAGAATCCATCCTTTTATCTATTGCTCTTTTGCAATAGTTTCTGATTAGTCCAGGTGTAGGTTCTTTTGGATCACCCACTCCAAAATCAATAGGGGTTATCCCTAACTTTGTAAGCTTAGCTACTTCATTATCAACGTCTGCAAATGCATAACTGCCTATGCTTTTTACCCTTTCTGATGCTTCGATTTTCATAAGAATAAGAAAGAAATAGGTAATTTATAAATGTTTTGTCAATCTATTGAAGAATGTTCTATTTCGGGTTCTGCATTAGGAACCATATCCTCATACATAGTTAATGGTCCATAATCCTTAGACCTATGCCGCCCATAATCTGCTCTCCAGTCTGGGGAAGCTAATCTACCAGCCAACCTCGTATCAGAAACATTCACTAGTATTCCCAAGTGGGCAGCTCTTTCTTCAGTAGGTTTTTCTTTTATCATAAAATAGAAAAATTCAGTTCTCTTTAAAAAACTAATTATTTTCTTCTAAGAAACAGTAATATTAGCATACATATTCCAAATGAATACACTCAAAAGAAAACTATTGCTATTTCAAGCCTAAATTAGACATCATTCCAGTTAAAAAACCCGGATTTTTACAACAATACATTGCAGCTCCACCAACAAGAGGTGTAGCTAAAACTCCAGCTAACATAGCATTAGTGGCAACTGAACTCCAGTCTTTGTTGTAAACTGAGAATTCATAAACCCTATCAGTTGTTCTGGGTCTAAAAAAATATTCTAATCCTTCATTATCAAATCCTGTAGGGGTATGCAAACTACCTGCATCAGGTATGCCCTGGATTGAAGCATGTTTGATGGTAAGATCATCCAATGGCCAGGTTTGAAATAATTGCTCTAAAATATGAACCATGGCTTGATCATATCCCCATTCAAACTTGCCAAACTGCATATCCTGATTTTGATATCGTATTGTGTTATCTGTTAGAGAAATAGTAATATAACCTGCACCAAGCCCTCTGATAGATAGTTTATTTTTTCCATCTTCAAAAGTAGCTGTCCTATTAAAAACATGACCTATATCACCCATATCTTCATTCATAGGCCAACTCCAATCAGGGGGTGTAGATAAACCCATCCCAGCATAAAAAGCCAGTTCTCTTGCTGTAATCTCTGCAATCTCTTTCCATGATCCAGGAATTCCTTCAGAACCTCTGCCTATAACATATCTTTCCCCATTTAACTCTACTTCAAATAGCATATATTTTCCTTCATCCCCTTTTCTTAAATATTCAACACCCATACCATCAGGGTAATCTTCATCAATTGAAGCACCATAATGATCAATACGATCAAGATCTAGACAAGGATGCATATCTAAAAGTGTAACCCCATTAACTCTTGTTTCAAGAGCACGAGTTGTTTCTATTGTTTCTTTTAAGCTATGTCCAAAAACAACACTCTTATCCCCATTTAGCCCAACAAGATCAACTAATTCTGTAGGAACAGTCGAATAAGTACCTAAACTCAATGAAGGCATAAGCGGAACCATATGGTGCTCTGCTACAACAGATCCTATCCTCTTTATATTGCCCCTAGAATATAAGTTATTCCAAACACAATGATTCCTTAATGTATATGTAAGAGGATTTGCCCTAGTAACAGTAACTGCTTTACTTTCATCTGCAGATTCTAAATCTTCAGGAGCCCTTATATTGGCAAGTAAAGTAGCATAATCTATATGTGGGTTATTAACTACTCTCCCACTTGGATCGTGTACAGGACCATCTTGATGAATCCTTGGTACATCAGAATAATCCATTGAGCTTAAATGTTCTTGCTGACAAGGCACTACTAAAAATTCAGGGTCACCATGTCCAAGCCTATGAGTAATAAAACTGCCATCCTCTTCAGACAAACCAGTAACTGGATCTAAATAAGACCCCCTAACTCCATCTAACATATGTTTACTTAAAGCACATTCCTCTTTCTCTTTTTTTTTCCTTATCCTATCTCTTTTTTTTGCTATTTTAACTGCAGCTTTATCGTGCGCTTTGACTTCCCCTTCTACATCAGTAGTTACCATATTCAAAAAACACCTCTATGAATAGGTAAAAGAACAAAGCCAAGACTATTAGAAAAAGTGATATTTCCCCCAAAAAACCTCAACACCTGCTGAGCTCCTTTTATTAAACTAGGAGTCACCATATAGTCACTCAAGAACTAAAATTCCTTTTTAAAGATTTCGTATTTTTACTACTATACATGCACTAATCGACTTTTTAGAAATATTCTCTCCAGCAATGCTCATCATCTAATTCATTTGTAGCAGCCTTTGATATCCTTTCTATCGCTAGTATATAAGCCCCCATTCTGGTGCTTACATCATGCTTTTTTGCTGTTTCCATGACTAATGGAGCATTAAAACTGATCTTTTCCTGTAATTTATCATTAACTTCCTTTTCACTCCAATGTTCATTATCCAGATTCTGCTTCCATTCAAAATAAGAAACAGTGACGCCGCCGGAATTTGCTAAAACATCAGGTATTACAACAATCCCTGTCTTATACAAGACCTTATCAGCACTAGCGCTAACAGGACCATTTGCCAGCTCTAATATCAATTTAGCCTTAATATGCTCAACATTTTCCATGATAATGACATTTTCTAAAGCAGCAGGAACAAGTATATCACATTTCAAACTTAATATTTCTTCATTTGTTGCATTGGTGGCATCTTTATAGTCGCTTACAGATCCTGTGTTTTTCTTATGCTCAATAACCTTAGGAATATCCAACCCATCTTCATTAATGATAGCTCCTTTTGAATCAGAAACAGCTATCACTTTTGCACCTTCTGCATGAATAAGCTCTGCAAATATAGAACCTGCATTACCAAAACCCTGAATCACTACTTTTTTATCTTTTAGAGAATCAATGTTAGGAACGTATTTTTGTTTAATAACTTCCCTTAAAACAAATAAACCGCCTCTAGCAGTAGCTTCATTTCGTCCTTCTGAACCACCTTTATCTAAGGGTTTGCCAGTAACAACAGCAAGCTCTTCCTTACCAGAACATTTACTATATTCTTCAACAAACCAACCCATGATCTTAGCATTTGTATAGACGTCAGGAGCAGGAATATCTACATTAGGTCCTATCATAGGAGCTATTCTTTGCACAAACCCTTTTGTCATCTTCTCCAATTCTTTTTCAGACATATCTTTTGGATTACAGATAACACCCCCTTTTCCACCACCTAATGGGATATCTGCAACAGCACATTTGATGGTCATCCATGTTGCCAAAGCTCTGACTTCGTCCATATTAACATCCCAATGATATCTGATGCCACCTTTGAAAGGACCCCTCATATGATTATGCTGAATCCTAAAACCAGTAAAATTCTTAATAGAACCATCATCCATCTCAACTGGAAAAGTTACTTTTAATTCTCTATGAGTATTTAATAAGGCTTCTTTTATCCAGGGTTTTAGATTGATCTTGTCTGCAGCTAAGGTAATGATTTCTTTAGCACTTTCGTATGGATTTGCTTGTGTCATATTAGAAAAAATAGGTTATGTGCTTATAAAAAGGTTTTGTTTAATCAAAACTTAGATAATCCACTAAAATCCAAAGTAATCATTAAAAGAGTCCTATTATACTTATGAAATAGTTTACAAGAAAAAATACTTATCTTGGTTTAATCCAAACAATTTCACCGCTTATAAGCTTCATCTCTTGAAGCAATCTTAACAAATAAGATAAGATTATGATTTAAATCAACTTCAAAAGTGATGACTAACCATTCAGTAATATGTATTCTTTTTAAATTTTTAAAGCCATGGCTGAGATTTTTATAGGCCATAACAGACTTTGGGTCTCTGGATATTATTTCCTTAATCTTTCTATTTATAGCCTTAGCAATAACTGGGTCTTTTTTTGAAAGCTTTTTGAATATCCTTCTAAACTCATCTGAAAAATCAAATTCAAACATTTTTAAAGTCCAGTCATCTCATCCAATTCCTTAAGAGACATCCTCCTTTTTGGATATTTCTTATGGTGTTCACCTACTATATTGAGTATACTTGTAACAAATTCATCTTTTACTTCCCTCTCGACAAACTCTTCACCATACATTTCTGCAAACTTGTTTAAAGCGTCTGATTTATCTTTCAATCCAAACTTTTCTTTTACAACTCCAAGTACTCTATTTGTATAATCATCTATTTGTGCCCTAAATTGTGTTATTTGTGTCATAATATCACCTTATGTGTGATATAGTGATTTAAAGTGATATATAAATCTTTCTGTTTATGGTGATTAAATTCACCATCTAAATCATAAAGTATTGAAATCATAGACACCAGAAAAATCACAGTAACCAGAAATGATTACGCTTTAAATCCTTTTAACTTACTAAAATCCAAAGTAGAAAACAAATCATCGGTTGTTTCAGCTCTTCTTATCTCTACAACAGAACTATCTTCTCTTAACAATAACTCAGAAGACCTTAACTTACCATTATAGTTAAAGCCCATTGCATGTCCATGTGCTCCAGAATTGTGGATGGCTAGAATGTCGCCTACTTCAATCTCTGGCAGCATCCTATCTATTGCAAACTTGTCATTGTTCTCACATAAGCTGCCTGTAACATCGTATTTATGACTGGCTTTAGCATTCTCCTTACCTAAAACAGTAATATGATGGTAAGCACCATAAAGCGCAGGCCTCATCAAATTAGCCATGTTAGCATCACAACCGACATAATCCTTGTAAGTGTGCTTCATATGAATTACTTTAGTTATTAACCAACCAAAAGGTCCTGTGATCATCCTGCCTGATTCCATAACAATACGTAAGGAATCTAGACCATTAGCTACAATAATCTCATCATAAGCTTTCTTTATACCTGCAGAAACCTTTTCTAAATCAACTGCTTTCTCATCAGGCTTATACGGAGTTCCATACCCACCACCTAAATTGATAAATTCAATCTTGATACCTAATTTCTTATGAATCTCAACAACTAATTCAAAGAGCATCCTTGCAGTCCCAATATGATAATCTACATTCAACTCATTTGAAGTGATCATAGTATGCAAACCGAATCTTTTTACGCCTTTCTCTTTGCAGATCTTATATGCTTCAAACAATTGCTCTTTTGTTAATCCATACTTAGCATCTTCAGGATTCCCGATAAAATTCAATTTTTCAATCTTCTTCAAAGGTCCAGGGTTATACCTAAAACAGATCAGTTCAGGCATTCCACAAGTTTTTTCTAAAAATTCAATGTGTGAGATGTCATCCAGGTTGATTATGGCACCTAGTTTCTTAGCTAGCTTAAACTCTTCAGCTGGAGTATCGTTAGATGTAAACATAATCTCTTCTCCTTTTAACCCTGCTTTTTCTGATAGCATAAGTTCTGGTAGGGAACTACAATCAGACCCCATGCCTTCTTCTTTTAGGATTTTTAGAATAAACGGATTAGGCAATGCCTTTACAGCAAAATGATTCTTAAAACCATCTACCCATGAAAATGATTTATAGAGCCTTCTGGCAAAATCCCTGATTTGCTTTTCATCATATATATGAAAAGGTGTGGGGTGCTTTCTACTTATTTCTATAATCTTCTCTTGGTTAAATGGTATTTTTTGGTTCATTTTAGTTTATCTTGCTCTTTTTTCTTCTTTTAGCAATTGTGCTGTTTCTGCAAAAGCCCTTGCTAAATCACTTTTGGCTCTAATAATCTGCTCCTTAAAAGCATTTTTAATCCTAGGTATCTTAAGACCAGCACTGACATTTCCACCACGTAATGCACCTTTTAACTTAGTAAGATCTGCTATATATTTATCAATTGAAGGCTTTAAATGCTCTAGTATACCCTCCATAATTTTACCTTCAGTTATATGCTCGTCAATTATCTCCATTGCTTTAACCGGATTGTTATCTTCAATTGAATCACTTATTGCATTTAATTTTTCATGTATAAACATCGTTATGCACCCCTTTCGATTTATTCTAATTTTTTTAGTAATAAATTTTTTTGTTCTTTATTCTCTCAATCCAATGAATCTATTTTTACAAAGCAAATATTAATAACATTAATAGAATCAAAAGAAGATTATATTTAAATGTTTTTAAATAATTTTCATCTCAGTCAAGACTTCTTTCAATTTGTTCTTATTCTCAGGTCTTAGTTCACACATCGGCAGTCTGTAAGATTCAGTGCACATCCCTTTCATAGCTAACCCGCACTTTATAGGTATAGGGTTTGTTTCTATGAATTCAACATCAAAAAGAGGTTCAAGATCTTTATTCAGGTTTTCTGCTTCTTCAAAGTTTCCTTCTAAAGCTGAGGAGACCATCTTTACCATCCTGTCTGGAACAATATTGGATGCAACTGAAACAACACCATTTCCTCCAGCTTTAATCAAGTCTAAGGTAATTCCATCATCACCACTTAAAACAGCAAATCCTTCTTTCCTTTTTGAGATTACATCTTTCATCTGTTCAATATCACCAGAGGCTTCTTTTACTGCAACGATATTATCGCAATCGTTCATCAATCTAACTAAAGTAGATGTCTCAACATTAACTCCTGTTCTGCCTTTGATATTATATACTATAACTGATATCTTAACAGCATCAGCTACAGCTTTAAAATGCCTGTATAATCCTTCTTGTGTAGGCTTATTATAATAAGGATTTACTATCAATAATCCATCTGCACCAGCTTCTTCTGCATGCTTACTTAATCTGATTGCCTCTGCAGTTGAATTTGAACCAGTCCCTGCAATAACAGGAACTCTCTTATTGACATGCTGTATTGTAAGTTCAATAACCCTGTCATGCTCTTCGTGACTTAAAGTTGGGCTTTCGCCTGTTGTTCCACAAGGAACAATGCCTGATATGCCATTATCTATCTGGAAATCTATCAATTTCTTCAAACATTCTTCATCCAAACTCCCATCTTCATTAAATGGGGTTATTATTGCAGTAAATACACCTTTAAACATTGATACCACCCTTGTTATTATTTTTTTATTTATTTTTATTTATTGTTTTATTGATTTATTCTTAGTTGTTTTATTGATTTGTTTTTAATTATTTGTTATTTTATTGATTGTTTATTTTATTGATTAGTTTTTTATTGTTTTATTAATTTGTTTATTATTCTTTATTTTATTAATTTTAATTATTGTTTTATTAATTTGTTTTTAATTATTTGTTGTTTTATTTATTTTCTTTCAGTTGTTTAACTTAAATTTATTAAACTAATAAAAATAGATCATTTAATTATCTCATCCATCATATCTTCTATCGTGAAAAACCCTTTCTTACCTTTAACCCAATCAGCAGCCATAACAGAACCTAATGCAAAACCTTCTCTGCTCTTAGCTTCATGCTCTAGTTTGATTGTATCAACAGGCGAATCAAAGTTCACAATGTGGGTGCCTGGAACTTCTCCTTCTCTGATACTTTCGATAGGGATATCATTAAACCGTCCAACTTCTGACTCTATAATCTCCTTCATCTTCTTTCCAGTACCCGAAGGTGCATCTTTCTTATGAACATGGTGTACCTCTTTCATCGAAAGGCTGTAATCATCAAACTTATCGATCATCTTAGATACATTCTGAAGCATTCTAAAGAATATATTTACACCGATAGAGAAATTAGGTGAGTAGATAAATCCTATATTAGTTTCAGAAACAACTTCTTTGATCTCATCCAGATGATCATACCATGCTGTTGTTCCAACTACAATATTCTTGCCCAAGGCAGCTATCTTTTTGATATTACCTACAGCGATACTTGGAGCAGTAAACTCGATGCAAACGTCAACGTCTCTCAAGGACTCTTCATTGATTTCTTTGTAATTTGCATCTTCGGCATTAGGGTCTATCTTTGCTACAACATTCGCTCCCCTATCTAAAGCGATCTTCTCTATGATGTGCCCCATCTTTCCATAACCTATTATTGCTATATTCATTTTTTAACCTCTAAAACAGCATAGTGCTGCATATATAAAAAACTATACATTACAGAAAAGCAAACATTTATATAATATTTAAACTTTCTGTTACCATTATAACAATTTGTTAATCTTTAAATAAAATAGAAATTTTAACAACAATAAACTAAAATGGTAACTGTATCGCATCTAGTCTCAAAGATTGTAAGTTCAAGACCTATACTACATGAAGCTATAGAACAAGGCATCATAAGTTATGGTAATCTAGCAGAACAGATTATTCCAGAGATAGAAGAAGAGCTAGATAAGAAAGTAAAGCATTCTGCAGTTGTTATGTCATTAAGAAGGTATGCAGAAAAACTGCAAACAACTCAAAAAAAGCCAAAGTTCGACTACAATTCTGAATTGATGATGAAGACTAATCTATGCGACATATCAGTCAGAAAATCACCTTCGTTAGTTACTAAGTTAAAAAAAGTTTATACAACAATAAACTATGAAAAAGGGGATGTTCTGAATATTATTCATGGAAACTATGAAGTTTCAATAATATCCAATATGCGCTATCTGGAAAAGATAAAAAAAGAGCTAAAAGGAGAGAAGATACTTAATATAGAGAAAGACCTTGTTTCTCTTTCATTAAACTTCACAGGAGATTTTCTGCATACGCCAGGAATAATCTCAACAGCAGCAAGAAAGCTGAACTGGGATAATGTAAATATATATGAATTAGTCTCAACATTGACAGAACTAACATTTATTATTTCTAAAAAAGACTCGACAAAAGGTTATGCTGCTTTGCAGAGATTAGTAAGTGAGAAATAATTTCTTAAAGAATTTTACTCGGCAGGTTTTTCTTCTCCTAAATGAAAACTCATTGCTTTTGTTTCAAGACGGCTAAAATCATGATAAATTGTCAATCCATCTTGACTATTTCTAAATGAATCATAAATCTCCCTTGCAGCACGGACATCACTTTTTAATCTATTTGCCTGATCAGAGAGAATTTTAACTGAAACCCTACATGCATCTGCTAGATTCGATCCTTCAGGTCTCCCAATATAAGAATAATCATGACCTGGAACTAAGTAAGCAATAATTCCATCATATCCTAAACTAATGGGGTTTTCCCCAGGTATCCCATCTTCCCTTGTTATCCCATAAGATTCTAGAGAAGGAAGACCTAATTCTACCATTAAACTTTCAAGTTTAGCCTTACTACTATGATTTATCGATCCGTGCTCAATTTGAGATATTACAGATTGACTAAAGCCAATACTAACACCTAATTCAGCCTGAGTTAGTCCTCTCCCTAATCTAACTCTACGAACTGCTTCATGAAATTGTTCTACCATACACCTCGAGAATTTCTTTTTATTTAAAAAAGTATATTAAAACACAAAGAAAATAAGGCGGGCCCACGGAGATTCGGACTCCGGACCTATTGCTCACCCTTCTTAAAAAATTAAGAGGCAATCGCTTTGGTCCTTATTTATTATAAGTCTAACCAGGCTGAGCTATGGGCCCATAATTACCTCTAAACCTAAGGATTTTTAACCAGCTTTAAAAATCTTTCTTTGTGATAGAATTATAGTGTATTGATAATTGATAAAATAGTTATTAACACAAAGAACTCAAACCATCTTCAAAGAGCCACTAACCTTATCGATCTTATCTTCTTTATCAGGTCCTATCCCTAAACAGGTTATTGTACCTGGAGCTACAACGGTTTTTCCAGCATCTGTGATCAAAGCAGTAACCATACCTAGATCTTCAGCTTCCTGTTTATATCTAAAAAGGTCTTTTTCATCATTAACCTTAAGGACAACTTTTTTCATGCCTTCTGACTGCCATTTCTTGATATCATCTTTATGTGACTTGATCAAAGCAGCAGATGAAGCGTGTGCTACCTGAACTGCCATTTTTCCCTTAGGTAATTTCAGATCTTCCCTTACCAATATAACTTGTTTATATTCCATATTAACATCATCATTAACGTCATTATTAACGTACATATAAAAACTTTGCTTTTAAAGACTAAAAAACTGTCAAAAAAACAAATGGGATAACTAAAAAAACCGAAAAGTTAATAAACAAATGTAGCTACATGGTAGCTACATGCGAAAAACAGTCAAGATAGAGATGGAAGGATACGAGATGCTTGATAAGACTGCTAAAGAAAGCGGCAATGGCGCTCAGGTTTATGTTCCTAAAAATTGGGCAGGTAAACGAATAAAAGTGGTGTTATTAGAATGAATATCAAACCTCGCAAAATGATAAAGGGGGTACAAATTGAAGCTATTTGATATAAAACAGGTGGAGATCAGAGCAGAAGAACTGATTGAAGAATCAAACAGCATAGAACAAAGAAAAAAAGAACTAATAGCCAATCTGAACAATTATGCAAATTTAAAAGCATTATCATTATTATTGATACGATCTGAAATACCATTACTAAGAATAATTCTTGCAGAGATAGAATCTCTTGAAGAACATAAAACTAGGATAGACAATGTAATCTTAAGAAAACCCTATTTAGTCCCATTCAAAGAATTCTTAGACAGTGCATTGGCATTAAAAGAAATTGTAGAATCATTATTAAAAAGATCAAGAAGAGATTCTAAATTCCTGATAGCTACTCTAAGCAGAATAGAAAATCTTAGGCACCTGACTTTCAGAAAAAGATATTCAAGATGGGACAGAAGAACAGAAAGAGAGATAGCAGAAGCAAAAAGGCGATTAACAAGAGAATACCAGATAGAAGAAAGACTAAGACAGCAGACAGACCCTATCATCAATCGTTACTTTGAAATGCAACGTCAAGGCATATTACCCCCTATTGGAGATCCTGAATTGCGTAGGATACGGACGTATGCTAACCAAAATAATACATTAGCAAGACTAGTTTTCTTTTTCTTGATAACCTTTGTTTCATCAACATCTGTACAAAGATTGTATACAGAAAATCCACCTGAGCAGGAACCAATTCAGAAAGAACCACAAATTACAGGAATGAAAGGTTATACAATAAAAAAAGGAGATACGATTGAAAATATATGGAAACTCATGAATTATAGTAATATAAATTGGGATTATTTTATATGGGCTGTTACAGTGAGATTTAACTCACATATTAAAGATTGGGGGAATATACCAGAAGGAACAAAGATAGCAATACCCGTAGAAAAAGAAGAACCTGTAAAAACAGAAGATGCATTAGAAAAAGAAGAACCTGAGGAAACAAAAGGAACAATAATAGTTACTGATGAAAACCACACAGAAAGAATAGCAGATTCAATAGATATATCGCAGCTTAGCACTAATGGGATATTAAAAGTAAAAAAAGAAAAGGGGGTTGTACTGACAATATATTACCATAACAAAAGTAAAAGCAGGTATACTAATCCATATATACCCATAGCAGCAAAAGGAGACTATACTTTTTATGTTTCAAGAAATGATAAAGTATCTCCAAATTTTAGAATAAGGGAATTCGCCTGCCATTGTGGTTGTAGTACATTTAGGCTGGATTTAAGACTTGTAGTTAAATTAGAAAAACTTAGGACTAATGCATCTGACCGAGGAATAATGATTAATTCAGGGTATAGGTGTCCTACCCATAACCGAAGAGTAGGGGGTTCAAAAAAAAGTCAGCATATGTATGGTACTGCTGCAGATATAAATATTGAGGGTTTATCGCCTAAACAGATGAAGGACCTTGCAGAAGGTGTGGGTTTTGGAGGTATAGGAACATATAATGGGAAAAACATGATCCATGTTGATGTAAGAGAGAATCGTACACGTTGGAGGCATTAATTTAACCACCACTTAGTAACCAAAAAACGAAACATTTATATACTAGCTATGTGTTACTACATAGTAATAACGAGTTGCATAACTCGACCCAGGTAAAGAATCCCCCGATTCACTTTTTCTCCTGGGTATTTTTCTTTTTTTACAAAGTAAATCAATTTTACAATTTCATAGTTAATATTCTATTTCATCACTATATATTAATCGAAAATGTTTAAATACCACTATATACAATATATCTATATGGTTAATGAAAAAGACTTAAACATGCCAAAGAACTTATATCCAGACATAGAACTTCCAAAATGGATGAAATCTCAGGAAAAAGCAGTCATATTATTTGACTTCTAATTTCTTACCATCAATAGTAATCTGGGGGTCTCTGAATATCTGGTCTAGATGTATCTTTGCATAGATACTGCCTCCAAACCAATAATTAGAACCTATTCCTATATGTGCCGTACCCAATGTTTTCTCATCTACTAATGTAGAACCTATGATCTTAGCTTTGGGATTTAACCCAATACCTAATTCACCCACCCTATAAACACTCTTAGGATGTTTTGACTTTGATGCGGCCCACTCTAGTGCTTCCTGTAGCTTCTTTGCCTCATCTCCGCCAGTTATATTTACTATACTGCCGTCTTTTATATCAAGTGTGATAGGTTCTTTGATTACAACTGTATGTTTATGATTTCTGGAACTTCCATCAATAACTACCTTACCTTCTACTTTCTTGCCTTTGCAAGGAATATAGACTTCACCAGCAGGCATATTCCCGCCGCTGCCAGGATCATGATATATACCATCAGCAGATATTGCACTCATACCTTCAACATTATAATGAAGGTCCGTCCCAGCTTTAGTCCTTATATGAACTTCATTAGCATTATCTAATTCATTCTTCATCCTGTCATGCAATGCCTTAAGCGGCTTATACTCAACATCAACAGCCTCAATAACAGAATCAACATGATTAGTAGTTAGATCCCCTAAACTTAATGCAGAGATAAATCTATGGTCTTTTTTTTGGCAGAACTTTCTAAAGCTCTTTCCCATATCACCTAAAGAACCTAATTTATCTGACATAGTTACAAATATGATATTTCCCTGTTCAAGATTGTCCAATGACTGAGTTATATTCTCATCAGCCAGATCCCCTCTTGTCCTGACATCCTGAAGAACTAAATTTGCATCTAAACTTAATGACTTTGCAGCTAAATAGTAAGCACCAGCCATAACAGGAGCTATCCTCTTACTCTTAAAGCCCTGATCACCCAATATCAGTACTTTTTCGTCTGTGATCTTAAAACAAGGTGAAAAGATCTTCTTAAGATGAAAGGAAATCCTATTAGCATCTTCATATAAGTTATTGGCCTTTAACCATTGTATAGAGGGTACTGTATCCATTAGAATAGCAGTTTAATGTGGGATTAATAAAAGTTTCGTTTAAGATAAATTATAAAAAATCAAGAAGGTTTAGAAATTTGTAGATATTATTGTTTAAGTAGAGTTATGTAGAATCAAAATAAATACAAAGAATTAGTTATTCTCAAGTATTCTCAAGAACTCATCTGGTTGGATTATTTTAATACCATTAAATTCCCCAATATTCAATAGATGTTTATCATTACTGATGATATAGCTAGCATTACCTTCAACTGCAGCCTCAATAAATTTATTATCATCAGGATCATCTTCAACAATCTGCAGTTTCTGAGTGGGTTCTACTATTTCTGAAATTGAAATTATCTTGTGGAGGGTATATTTCATCTCGAGATTCTTATCTTTAACCTTATTCTTTATTTCATCATAGTTTAAGACTTTTGAAAATTCTTTAATAATTTCCTTAGATAAAACTAAACTAATTTCCTTGCCTTCAACTTTTAGAATTATCTTTTCCGAAGCGCCACTCCAAAATGCTGCTGAGATAAATATATTAGTATCTATTACAATATTCATTCTTTTCTAGCTCTATGGACAATACCACCAACATCACTTTCTTTAAAGCCTGCTTTTTTAGCAGCTTCCTTTAAAGGTCTTGTAATCTCCCTAAATGATTTTGATGTAACTTTCTTCATTATCAAAGTATCATCTTCTAAAACAAATAATACTTTGTTTCCTTCATTTAAATCAAGTTCTTGTCTAATACCAGAAGGTATTGCAATCTGACCTCTTGAACTTATTTTTCCCATTTCAATTATCTCAGTTCCCATATTAATCACCTTATCTTATTTACAAGATAAGTAAGATACATCTTATATATAAACCTTTTGGAAATTTGTAAAGATTATTGTTTAAATTGTGTTATGTAGAATATTTACTAACCACAAACATACCTCAAAAAAACCAAAACCTATATAAGAAAGTATATCTATTAACATCATATGATAAAAGCCATTCTTTTTGACTTGGACAACACTTTGATAGATTTCATGACAATGAAAAGAAACAGCTGTGAAGCTGCTATTTCTGCTATGATTGACTCTGGATTGAACATAAACAAGGAAAAAGCACTAAAACTACTATTCAAACTATATGACCAGCATGGTTTAGAAGAAAAGACAATATTCCAGAAATTCCTAAAACAGGAAAAAGGGGAGATTGACTATAGGATATTAGCTAATGCAATAGTAGCTTACAGAAAAGTAAGAACTTCTTATTTACAACCTTATCCACATACAGATTATGTACTTATAAAACTAAAAAGCAAGGGTATTAAGCTGGCAATAGTATCGGATGCTCCTAAACTTAAAGCATGGGTCAGGCTTATGTCTATGAAAATAGGGAATTTCTTTGATGTTGTGGTGGCGTATGAAGATACTGGGAAGCTAAAACCACATAAATCTCCATTTGAAGTAGCTTTGAAAAAGCTAAATCTAAAGCCAGAACAATGCCTTATGGTGGGTGATATGCCACATAGAGATATAGCAGGAGCTAAAAAACTAGGTATGCAGACTTGTTTTGCTAAATATGGCAATCAAAAAGCAAAGAAAACAAAGGCAGACTATGAAATAAGGGATATTAAGGAATTATTAGACATTATCAAATAAATCTATTTCTATCACCTAGTGACTAACTAAACCCCTAAAAATTACAAAAGATTTATATAGGAAAACTGCCAATATCCAAAATAACAAGATTTTAACGTATAATAAATGCAGAGGTGGATATAAAATGCCAGAAGGAAGATGTATGAAATGTCAAGAGCAAGTTGAAATAAAAAACCCTAAAGAGATTGTTATGAAAAATGGAATGAAAGCTGCAAAAGGCGAATGTCCTAAATGCGGAACAAAAGTTTTTAGAATACTAGGTAAAGCTTAATTATTTTTTTATCTTTTTTTGTTAGATTCTAACTTGATATAGCTATATTATTCTGATAATAGGTTCTAAATAATCAATAGTAGTATGAATAATAACAAAGGGTTCAAACACGAACTTTACTTCGTAAAGTCCTATTCGCAAAGGAAAAATGCGAACTTTTAGAAATCAAAGAT
>CAZTWQ010000001.1:107768-111146 GCA_964618315.1 uncultured Methanosarcinales archaeon | reverse complement strand
TCTTCAGTTCCATTTAGCTCAGTCAAATACTTTTTATACTCTTTATCTTCTGAAATATTAAAAGTCATTAAAACAACATCAGAATCTTTTTCATAAACTTCAACAGAACTAGATTCATCTGATTTAGCATACAAAGTTATATCTCTAGTATTATCCAAAGCAGTTTCAAAAGTAACCCTCAGATAATCACCAGATGGAATCATTGTATAATTATAATCCCTAACTGAAACATAATCATAAACATCAGCAACAAAAGACCCATTATCATCTAGATGCTCAGCAGATGAAATCTCAATAATTAACTCATAAGTCTGGTTAGATAATGACGGAACAACCCATTCAATATAATCGATTAAAGTATTATCATTTTCATCATAATAAACAACATCCTTAACTAGCTCTTTACTACCATTAACAAGCCAATAAAGCTTGATACTACTCTTAGAAACATCCTCTAAGTAAGTATAAGCCAATATATCTGTATAATGTACATCTGACGAAACAACTATCCTCTTCCCATTAGAAATATCTTCCTCTTCTGCAGTAGGTCCTTCAGTATAATACTCAACTATAACATCAGATACAACATCTTCAACAATGACTTCTACATAGCCTTCATCCTCTTCTTTCCCCTCATTCTCCAATTCATAATTTTCCTTAACAGCATAACCAGTAATATCAACATCAAACAACCATTCATATAATCTAGTCAACCAACCTTCACCAGACGCACTAACAACATAACCAGTCAACTTATTCTTTTCGTTCTTTAAGTTCATCAATTCACGATTGATTGAACCAACTTCCCTTAAAGAAGTAGGATCATCCATAATAACTCCAGATTTCTCACTTTCAAGCTTATCTGAAATCTTCTCTATCTGATCAATCCTCTTCTCAGCCCTATACACAGAAGCATTTTTCATAACACCCGAATCATTAACCTTGATCATATCCTCAGAAACAACTCTATCATCAACATCCTTAACACTAACATTCAAAGCATCGGCTGAGATATTAACTCTCAACCCAATCACATTCGAAGACACATTAACAACCTTAACCCATTTCACAGGTTTATTGATCTCAACACTAGGCTTGACCAATTCTTCACTTACCAAAGCTTCAGAATAATCTATTGGCTCATCAACAACCCTTATAGAGAACATATTAGATGTTGTATTGTAATAACCATCTGATGCTGTAAAGAACATGGATACTTCGCCAGTATAATCGGCAACAGGCACTATAGTTGCAACAGAACCCTCAATCTCAACTTCAACACCAGAAGACTCAACAAAAGAATACTCCAATAAACCACTATCAGAATCAACAAAATATGAAGAAAGATCAATACTCTTAGCCCCATACAAAGTAATATTATCAAATTCACTAATCAATGATGGAGCATTTAGACTGACATTGATCTCTTGAGCAATAGAATACCCGATATCATCAATATTTAATGTACCTTCTTCAATTACAAACAATAATTCATAACTTGTAGCGTTCAAAGAAGGCAATAAACAGGTATCTACACAAACATCAGAGAATTCAACCATATCGCTGAAATCTGCCCTAACTTCCTTAACATCTGAATAGATAATATTTGAATAAGCATTATCAATATCTAATGAATAATCAGCATATATGACCTGAACACTTACTTTATTCAACAACCCAGAACCATATCTGCCATAACTCAAATAGAACCTATCATCCCAGTCTCTGGAGCTTTCAAGACCAAGTAATGCACAACAATCATCATTTCCATAACATACATCATATGAATTGACACTCCACTTAGTACAAAGCTTGCTTTGATCAAGACTGTCATTTAGTTTACCTTCAATATCAAAAGTAAATATTTCTTCTATGCCTTTTCTACCCCCACCTAGGATATCTATTACAATCTCATTTGACGAATTATCCACTATGGAATCTTCATCATTAGTTGTGCTTACAGCCAATCCAGTTACTTTTCCAATTCCTTTGTCTAATCCTGAACTATCAAATATCAGATAAGATTCATTATTATGCTCAAGATAGACCTTAGCAGATCCTAATCTACTTATAGAACCATCTAGTTTGATAGACTCCAATATTCCTGGATTATCCATAATCCATGTATGACTATAGCTTGAATTAACAGATACACCCATATAATCTGAGTAATCAAATTCCTGCTCAACTGTAACATAACCTGTGGGTGTATTAACAAATCCTAATCCAAATAACATCGCAATAAATAAGAAAGCCATAATCGGTCTGTAATCAATTATCTTTAGCCTATTTCCTTTTAATATCTTACTTGATCTGTCAACAAAGTTATTGCAATGATTACCCCATTCTTTTCTTGTCTTTCCATCTATTTTTTGGTTTAATAAAGAATAATACTGCCCTTTAGTAAGAAGCCCATTATTAAATTCTTTCTCAATACCTTTATTCTCTTTTTCTAATCTATTCTTTATTTTCTTAGTTTCTTTTAACTTATTATTTAATTCAATAAGCTGTTCTCTTTCATTATCTTGTTTTATAGGTAATCTCTCAGATTGACTTAGGTAATCATCACAATACTCCAACCATTCTTCTCTAGTCTTACCATCAATCCTCTGATTTAGATATCCACTATAACCTTTTTCACTAATCCTCTTACTTCCATAACTCTCTTTTATCTCACCTAAATCCTGCTCAACTTTTTCTCTTATCTTCCTAATCTGCTCTAACTTATCCGTAACATCAACTCTTACACTTTCTTCACTTACTTTCACTCTTCCTAATATACCATCACAATACTCCAACCATTCACTTCGTGTCCTACCATCAATCCTTTGATTCAACAATTCACTATAATCTTTTTCACTAATCCTCTTACTCTCATAACTTCCTTTAATATCTATTAAGTCCTGCTCAACATTTCCCTTTATCTCTTCAGTCTGCCTAAACCTATCACTAACATCAACCCTCACACTTTCTTTACTTACTCCACCTAAAATTGTATCACAATACCCCAACCATTCTTCTCTAGTCTTACCATCAATCTCTTGCTTCAACAATTCACTATACTTCTTTTCACTAATCCCCTTACCATCATAACTAGCTTTTATCTCTCGTAAATCTTCTTCTACTCCTGCCCGTATCTCTTCAGTCTCCCTAAACCTACCACTAACATCAACCCTCACGCTTTCTTTACTTACTCCACCTAAGATGCCATCACAATACTCCAACCATTCACTTCGTGTCCTACCATCAATCCTCTGATTCAACAATCTAGAATACTCAGTTTCACTAATCTTCTTACTCTCATAACTCTCTTTTATCTCTCGTAAATCTTTCTTTACATTTTCTTTAACCTCCTTAAAATAAGCTAGCCTCTTCTCT
>CAZTWQ010000001.1:0-107668 GCA_964618315.1 uncultured Methanosarcinales archaeon | reverse complement strand
TAAATCTTTCTTTACATTTTCTTTAACCTCCTTAAAATAAGCTAGCCTCTTCTCTACATCAAACTCTTCTCTTTCCGTTATCGCTCGCTTATTTCTCATTCTTTAATTTCTTCTTAGCTTTGTTATACGACGTCCAGATTGTCTTATAGTCCCTTCTCAAAAATTTAGCAATATCCTTAAAGCTCAATTTCAATTCGTCTTTAAGATACAAAGAAGCTGCTTCAAGCATCCCTAATTTATCATTAAATATGGAAATAGGGAGTGAAATTTCCTTTTTTTCCTTCTCTAATACTCGTTCAATCTCTTTCTCAACAAGGGCATGTTTCCTCTTCACACTAGCAAGAAGTCTATTAATATCACTATCTGGCGTCAAATTTTTGCCCATTATTCCTATTTAATAGGATTTTATATATAAATATTACTATTTATTCCTATTAGATAAGAATAATGATTACTACCTGGACAATATTACGAAAAATTTATTAACCCAAAAGCATACCTATTTAACGGATTAAAATCGCATCTTCGATAATTTTTTTAGGAACAGGGCAAGGTTCTTTCGTAGTAGGTAGAGATTTACTTTCTTCAGGTGGATTTATTCTTCAGGTTGATGAAGACCAATTCCATATAGATCCAGGACCAAATTCACTAAAAAATGCAGCCCAATACGGAGTCAATCCCAGAGCCAACACAGCTTTGCTTGTATCTCATGCTCATTTAAACCATTCTAACGATCTTAACGCAGTTATCGATGCAATGACTTATTCTGGACTCGATAAAAAGGGCGTATTAGTATCAAACAAAGTAGTAGTTAATGGTAATGATGAATATCTACCAACATTATCTCCATATTACAGGGATTTTCTAGAAAGATTCATAGTTCTTGAACCAGGACAGCGTGTTGGAATAAATGAAATAGAAGTATTAGCACTAAAAACAAAACACTCAGATCCCCATACAATCGGCTTTAAGTTTTTCACACCTTATTTTACCTTAGCTTACTCTTCAGATACAAGATACTCATCAGAACTAATCGAAGAATACAAAAATTCTAACATATTGATATTAAACGTACCTTCTATAAAAAAAGAGAAATCAAAAGATAATTTATGTGTAGAAGATGCAATAAAGATAATACGTGGTGTTAATCCAAGACTTGCAATAATCCAGCACTTTGGAATGGATATGCTAAAGGCAGACACACTATATCAAATAAGGGAGATACAAAAAGCAACAGATGTACAAACAATTGCTGCAAAAGACGGCATGGTGATCAATCCATTGTCTTATTCTGTCGATAGGGGTCAAAGAACACTTATGTACCCCAAGAAACAGAATATTGCACAAAAAACAATACCTGAAGATTCAAAACAAAGTTCAGATGATTCAGAAAACTCATCTTCAAAAGAACCACTTCAAGAAGAATCTACTCCAGAACAAGAAATCCTTGGTCAAGAAAAACAAAGAAATGAAGAACAAACACCACTTCAACAACATGATCAGGAACAACCATTAGAACAAGAAGAGATAGAAGAACCAATACAAGAACAACCAGAAGAACAGACCAATATGTCAGAACCAATACAAGAACAACCAACACAACAACCCCCCCACTCAGAACCAATCAATCAAGAACAAACACAATCTCAACAACCTGATAATAACCCAAATCCTTTAAAAAGTGACAAAACCCTAAGCGAAATATTCAAATAAAGCTAGAAAGCCAAACAAAGAAATAACCAACAAAACATCCTGCACTCAAATAAGGCATTGCCGGATAAAACTTATCTTTCTTACCTTTTACAAACAATAAGAATAAAGCAACAGTTACAAATAAAGGGATTATCAATGTTTTCATAAAACCAACTATTATACTGTTAGTTAACATCAAATCTTTCATCACAGCCCCAGCAAAGATCAAAGGAAATGCAATATCCCCCCCTCCAAGCACAGCAACCTTTCTTTCTCCCCTTACCAATACACCCTTCCCTTTCTTAGATGTTTTCTTGCCTTTTGCCTTCTCTAATTTATAAGGGATGCTCAATCCAGCAAAAGTCTTTGATTCATTAGTAAACTTAGCTAATTTTATCATGTGCTTGCTCTTCCAAACAGCATACATATCATATAATGATATTAAGATCAATAGACCAAAGCCCACCATAACATTGACAGCAGGAATCAAGACAAAGATTGCAGCAATCCCACCATACACAAAAATCTCTGTCATATTATGTATGAGTAAAGATGGCTTAAACACCTTGAATATACTTAATACAAGGGCAAGTAAAAAAGCAATAGTGCTATTGATAAATGCTGAAAAAGCAATCGCTAGACACAAAACAACTGCAGTAAAATACCATATTTTCCAGATGAAAACTTTCCTAAGCTTGATCAACATTAACAATAAGAAAGTCCCGATAAAGATAGCAGACATCATAAACAAAAGAAAACTGCTTTCTTGTTCAATTGGCGGCCTTTCCATACCATAAGGTAAGTTTCGAACCACAACAACCCCTTTTTCTCCAGTAGCCCCATAATCGATATAACTATTTATTATAAACAAACCCATAATCTGAGCTGCAAGAAAAATAAACACCAGAATCCATGTAATCTTAACCGTATGCTTCATAACAAAACCTAAACTACAATTCTATATAAACTTAACCAAAACAGAACTCAACAACGTGTGGATGAATTCTACCTGAAGAGGAAAAATCCGTTATCATCATCCCCCATCGTTTTAATTTCCTAAATTTAATACAATCACCAATACCAACACATAAACAAGTTGTGTTGCGTTAAAGGGTGATATGCTTAAAATGCCCTCTCTGTTGCGTTATGGGTGTTATCTCGCATAAAAAGATTTATTAAATAGGGTTAATTTCTATCATACTATGAAGAAAATAATTGTTTTAAAAGGTGTAAGCAAGAGTGGGAAATCTACAACTATTAATAAATTATACAAAGAGCTATCTGGTATTGAAAGCAAACGAAAGGAAGTGATTAAATCATTTGAATACAAGGACAAGAAAATTGCTATAATTTCTATTGGTGATTTGTTAGAATTAATAGAAAGATATTTTAAACAAATTGGAGATTTTGATATACTTATTTGTGCTTGTAGAAGTAAATGGGCAACTCCAGAATTTTATGAAGCCAAAAGGAATAGTGATTGTGATGTAGAGTTTATTCCTAAAGAGAAAGGCAAATATGGCGATGATGAAATAGTTAAGCAAATTAAAAATAAAATAGATGAATGGATTAACAAGAACCCCTAAGGCTTCTCCGCAACAATTCATCCCACTTATTCTTGTTATCTTCAACTCCCATTCCCGCCATTCTAGCAGGAGTAACACCACACATAAACAGGTTGTGTTGCGTTAAAGGGTGATATGTCATAAAACCTCTTCTTTGGTGCGTTGCGGGTGATTATTACTTCTGTTTTTATATACAGTGGTTTTATAAAGTTTAGATGAATTATTATTTAATATGAATAAATGGTATGAAAGACTAAAGATTGAGCCTGATGTATGGAAGGAAGCAAAGAAAAAGGCAATAGATAAAGACATAGAGCTTTCTACTTATATTGAAGGATTGATTAAGAAGGATTTGAAGGGATGATTATCCACCATTTATAAATTTATTGCAATAAATTTATATATTAGTATGATTATATGATGAATATGGAAAAAAATAAATTTAGTGTTGCATCATTCTTTTCTGGTGCTGGAGGATTTGATAAAGGATTTGAGAGGAAAGGCTTTGATATTGTAATTGCCAATGATGTTTGGCATGATGCTTGCCAAACATTTAAGTTGAATCATCCAAACACCGCAATATTTGAAAAGGATATAAGCGAGCTTTCTGAAAAAGAGATTAAGGTTGCTATGGGCAGCAAAAAAATTTCCAACATAGATGTGGTTATAGGTGGACCACCTTGCCAATGCTTTACAAGGCTAAACAATGAATTTCTGATAAAAAATAAGGAAGATTCAAGAAGGGAACTTTTTAAGGAATACATAAAGAAGATAAGGCTATTAAAACCTAAATTAATATTTATGGAAAATGTCAGGGATTTGATTACTCGGAAAGACAAGTTTGGTGTCAATTATGATAAGGTTATTCTAAATGAGTTTAAAAAATCAGGATATTTTTGCACATACTTCATCCTCAATGCTGTTAATTTCAATGTTCCTCAAGAAAGATTGAGAATCCTCTTTGTGGCAACAAACAATAGTATAATTGAAGAGAAAATAAAAGGCAATATTGATTTCTTTGAGAAAGCAGCTAAGCACCCCAAACCCATAAGGAAATTTTTGAATAAATTGATAAATGGAAAAAATCTCAAGAATAACGAGATTACCAAAAATGAACCAGGAACTCTTGAAAAAATAAGGAATGTCCCTCAAGGAGGATATTATGAGCATTTACCTGACCATCTTAAAACAAAGAAAATCAGGAATGGGAAGAAAGTTATTGTGAAAAGGTATGGCTCTTATTATAGGAGGTTGCATAATGATAATCCAGCAAAAACAATAACAACAAATTACATAATTCATCCAACAAAGAATAGGTATTTAACAAATAGGGAAAAAGCCACATTACATAGTTTTCCAAAAAACTATTTTTTTAGTGGGGGCATGGGTTCTGTATCGCAGCAAATTGCAAATGCTGTTCCGCCGAATTTCAGTGCAGCAATTGCGGACTATGCAAGGTTTTTGCTTAACTGAACTTCATTTAGAACCTTTCTTTTGATTGCACTTTCTATGCGATACTTGAGAATTAACTAATATAGTTCTCCCTGCATTTGTATGCGCTATTATGTGGTCAAGATGGTAGTCTTTCTTGCTTTTTATCTCCTTTTTGCATAAGCTGCAAATGACCCCCCCCTTGTTGGCAAAAAGGTTTGAATCCCAAGCTATTCTCTTTTCAAGAGGGCTGAATACTCTTTTTTTATCTAATTTTGTGAATTTCATTAACAAGATTTTTGAAGTTCAGTTACTATAAAATTATGCAAATTATCAGACCGAATCTTTAGGTTCTTGTGCTGGTCTGTGCCTTTCTCTTGGCTTGCTTCGTAGTATGCAATCATCCTATTGTCAAAGTGCTTCAAGTCAGCATTTTCATCATCCTTGCGAGACTGAGTAATTTTATCGAGCTCATGCAAAAAAATAAGCAGATGCTCTCTTATGCCATTTTCTTTTTCTTTAGCTGTAGATTCCATCAATTTGTTTACAGTCAAAAAGAAAGGAATAAATTTGTTTGCTTTGAATTTACTGTCTCCTTTTTCTAAAATGTCAGTTGAATTTAATATGGAAATCATTTTACGTATTACCTTCTCTGCTGTTGAAACATTTGATGTACTTATATCTTTTTTATACATCTCCTTTAATTCTGTAGTAGTAAGATTCCCAAAATTATCCCCATTAGATTCCTTTAGTTCATGAGCCAATTTCAAGGATTGTTCAGCCAATGCATATGAAACTGCCCTTCCAGAGACATATTGAAAGCAAGAATTTGTTAATTTATGGTTGTCTATCAACTCCGCTACTCCCTTTACCTTTTTAACTACTGGGTCGGTTGTTCTTGCACGCCTCTTTTCTACTCCTGTAAGGGATTGACCTTCCTGTAGCCTAACAAATGTTTCATCTAAAAATTCTGTCAAGAACCCATCGGAAAGAGGTGGCAAATTGTAGTAATGGATATTGGTCTCTAAAATTTTGTGAGCAGCCTCATCTATAAGATTTGGGGTGTTATATTTAACTGGCTCATTAAAATACTGGATTCTATTTTTTGTAAATCTTATAGGCTGCATCTTGAAATTAGTTGTGGAAATAAGGGCTAACTCCCCATTCAAAAATTTCATTATAGCCTCAATTCTTTGCTGTCCATCATAAACGTCAAATTTATCCTGTCCAGCTTCTTCATATTGGTAGAAATAGAACACTGGAATCTGATAACCCCTTAAAATTGAGTCTATGAACTTCCTTTGCTTTTCTGGACTCCATGCTTTCCCTTCCCTTTGGCATTCAGGAAAGGTAATTCTTTTAGTTTTGAATTTATTATACAAGGTTTGGATGCTCATAGGAATCAGTTGATTAGATACATTAGAAGGCAATGTGTCTATTAATTTCTCGGTGGATTCCATGTTATCTAGGTAAAAGGTAATATATAAAAATTTATCTATTTAGTGGGATTTATCCCCCCTATTCGTAAGACTTTTTTTAAGCATTTTCCACCATTGATTGTAACTTCATGCTCCCAAACCCTAATAACTCTAAAGCCTTGCTTTCTTAATTCATTGTTTACCTCTTTTGCTCTTTGAACATTCCTTTCAATTTTCGGCAACCAATATTTTTTATTGGATTTTGGCTCTGAATAGCATTTTTTGCATTTATGCCAGAAGCAACCATCAATAAATATTGCTATTTTTTTTGATTTGCTTCCAAAGTCGGGCTTACCTTCAATATTTGGGTGTTGCCTTAGATGCGTTCCTTTAAGGAGTTTCTTGAGAATAAGCTCTGGCTTTGTGTTCTTTGACCTTATTTTAGACATTATCCTGCTTCTTGTTTCCTTGCTTATTTTTTCAGCCATGAATAAATAGATATTAGTTTATGTATTTATTTGTTTTGAAAATAATCACCCTTAACGCACCACTAAGTCCATATCCCGTTAACGCAACACAACCAATAAACATAACACTTAAATACACCCCAAATATCACAATAATTGATACAGAACATGAAGAGTGATTGTCCCTGGTGCTAGAAAACGAGAATTAATGTTTTATTTAGCTAGAGAACCACAATCTAACCTTATTTCTACAAAAAAGAGATTGAATGACACTTATAATCTAGTAAGAGACTTAAATTACCTTATAGGCTTTTTACCCCTCTTGCCTAAAGAAAAAAGTTTATATAATATAGCTTCTCACGAGAATAATAATGGGGGTGTTACTTAGTGGAAGAATATCTAGATAAAGTAAAAAAAGCGAAATTAGGAGATATAATCCCTATCTACAAAGTAATAGCTGGTCCTATAAACTCTATAGAGTTTTTTGCCAAAATCTCAGATTATGGTAGGAAAAAACACTCTCTTTTACTAGAATCAGCTGATATAATCCCTAAATATGGTGAATTAAGCATAGGATCAGCGTCTCCATGCCTAAAATTAACCGGAATTAAAGAAGATTTTGAGATAAAAGCACTAAATACCCTAGGAAAGAAGATACTAAAACTACTAAAAAAAGACTTAAGTTTCTGTGATAAAGTAACCTACAAACCAGATGTAATAAAAGGAAAACTAAAACCAAAAAGAAAAAATGTTTCAGAAGATGAAAGATTAAAACTAAAAACACATATTGATATTATCAGAGCAGTAGCATTTAAGTTCAATCCAACAGAAAAACCAATTATCCCTTACTGTGGTCTATTTGGTTCAATTTCCTATGATTTCATTGATCAATTCGAAGACTTGCCAGAGAATGAGCAAGACTTATTAGAAATTCCAGATTATGAATTATATTTCTTAGACAATCTATTTTTGATAGATCATAAAAAAGGTCAAACATATTTAATCTCAAATGCATTGATTACAGATAACAATAGAAACGACATATACAAGAATTGCATAAAAACAATTGATTCATACGAGAAATCATTAGAAAAGAAATTACCAAAACCCAGAAAATTCAAACCAAAAAAACAAACAACAGAATCTGACACAAAAAAAGAAGAATATAAAGAGATTGTAAACATTATGAAAACCCATATTCTTCAGGGTGATATATTCCAGGTCGTTCCTTCAAGAACAATTATAGTTGATTACAACTCAGAACCTTTAGATATTTACCAAAATCTAAGGGATATTAACCCTTCCCCTTACATGTTTTATATAAATCAGACAAAAGGGATTCTTTTAGGGGCATCCCCTGAGATGGCATTAAGGGTTCAGGGAGATGAAGAAGTTTCAGAAAAACAAAGTTTTTCTAACAATTTATCAAACAAGTTTGATAAAAAAATAATAGAGATAAGACCAATCGCAGGAACAAAACCTCGTGGACTAATCAATGAAAAAATAGATCCTGATCTGGATTCAAGATATGAGACAGAACTAAAAATAGATGAAAAAGAATTGGCAGAACACACTATGTTGATAGATCTTGCAAGAAACGACGTAGCTAAAGTTTCAGAAACAGGTACAAGATTCTGTGATGAACCATTTGTTGTAGAAAAATATTCTCATGTTCAGCATTTAGTATCTAATGTTAAGGGCATATTAAAAAAAGACCTAGACTGCTTACATGCATACTTAGCAACAATGAATATGGGCACATTAACAGGAGCGCCTAAGGTAGAGGCGATGAAACTTATAAGAAAACACGAAAAAAACAAGCGTGGTTTCTATGGTGGTTCAGTCGGTTATATCACCCCCAATAAAGATATGGATACTGCTATTGTCATCAGAACTATGTTCTTAAAAAACAATAAAGCATACATAAGAGCAGGGGCAGGCATTGTTTATGATTCAATCCCAGAAACAGAATTCCAGGAATCAAAGAAAAAAGCAAAAGCATGCCTAAAAGCAATCAAATCAGCAGGTGGCATAAAGTGACCAAAGTACTATTCATAGACAACTTCGATTCATTTACATACAATTTAGTAGATGAATTTCAAAAAAGAAACTGTGAAGTATTAGTCTATAGAAACAATATAAGCATGGATATTATAGATTCTGCTATCCAAAAATTCAAACCCAACTTAATTGTTATCTCTCCTGGACCAGGAACACCAAAAACAGCAGGAAATTCAAAAGAAATAATCGAAAAATACCATGAAAAGATTCCAATATTTGGTGTTTGCTTAGGTCATCAATGTATTATAGAATTTTTTGAAGGTAGGGTAGACAAATCAGTTGAAACAATACATGGAAAACCATCTAAGATAAAACATGATAATGTAGGCATATTCAAAGATATAGAAAACCCATTCCAGGCAGGTCGTTATCATAGTTTATGTGGTTATGACATTCCATTTTGTCTTGAAATCTCAGCAAGAACTCTAGATAGGGAGATAATCATGGCAGTCAGACATAAAGACTTTCCAATAATAGGAGTTCAATTCCATCCAGAATCCATATTAACCCCTGTTGGCAGTCTATTGATTGAAAATATAATAAAAATGGTTGAGAAATAAAATGATAAAACTTTTGAAAGATGGGAAAGGTTTAGAAAAATCAAATATTTTTCTAAAAGAATCTATTTCAAAATTAATTGAAGGAAAAGACCTAACATTGCAGGAAACAACAGATGTAATGGACGAAATAATGTCAGGCAATGCAACAGATGCACAAATTGCCGCTTTCTTAGTAGCTTTAAGATTAAAAGGAGAAACTATAGATGAGATTGCAGCTTGCGCAAAAGTCATGCGTGAAAAAGCATCAAGGATCAAGCCAAAAAAACAAAAACAGCTCATAGATGTTGTGGGAACTGGCGGAGATAAATCAGGAACATTTAATATTTCAACAGCAGCAGCATTCGTAACAGCTGGTGCAGGAATCCCTGTAGCAAAACATGGAAACAAAGGAGTTTCCAGTAAGTCAGGTTCAGCAGATGTTCTAAAAGCATTAGGTATTAACATAGATTTAGAACCAAAACAAGTTGAACAATGTATTGATGAAGTTGGCATTGGTTATATGTTTGCCCCAAAATTTCATAGTGCAATGAAATATGCTATTGGTCCAAGAAAAGAACTAGGCATAAGAACAGTTTTTAACATTTTAGGTCCTTTAACAAATCCAGCAGAAGCACCATATGAACTGATGGGTGTTTTTAGTGAAGAATTAGTAGAACCCTTAGCAGAAGTTCTTGGAAAATTAGGATGCAAACACGCTTTAGTTGTCCATGGCAATGGCTTAGATGAAATCACAATAGAAGCGCCGACAAAAGTAGCAGAATACAAAGACAATCATCTAACAACATATGAGATAAATCCTACTGACTTTGGTATAAAATTAGCATCATTAGATGAGATAAAAGGAAATACACCAGAAGATAATGCTAAGATCATACTTGATATTCTAAATAATAAGGAAAAAGGCCCAAAAAGAAACGTTGTTCTATTAAATGCAGGGGCAGCTATTTACATAGCAGGAAAAGCAGATAATATTCAAGAAGGCATAGACCTTGCAAAAGATTCTATTGATTCTGGCAAAGCTTTAGAAAAGCTTAATAACTTGAAAGTTTGGACTAATAAATAGGGTCCTCTCTACTATCTTGAGGATTAGCAAAATGATACTAGATGAAATCATAAAAATAAAAAAACAAGAAATAAAAAAAAGGAAAATCATGCTTCCTTTAACTAGATTCAAATCTAGTCTAAAGCCTTCAGATAGAAACTTCAAAAAAGCGATCAGCAAGAAGATTAGTCTGATTGCAGAGATAAAAAAAGGATCACCATCAAAAGGAATAATAAACAAAAACTTTAGCATAGAAAATATAGCAGAAATATACCAAAAAAACAATAATGTAAAAGCAATCTCAGTATTGACAGATAAGAAATTCTTTTTCATGGGTCCATCCTGTCTGAAAGAAGTAAGAAAGCTGACAAAAAAACCATTATTAAGAAAAGACTTCATTATAGACCCTTACCAGATATATGAAGCAAGATACTATGGTGCAGACGCCATACTCTTAATCGCAACATTACTAACAAAAGATAGAATCAACAATTTCATAGAAATAGCAAAAAGATACAACATGGACTGCTTAGTAGAGACCCATACAAAAGAAGAATTACAAAAAGTCCTAAAGACAAAAGCAGAGATCATAGGGATAAACAACAGAAACTTAGACACCCTAAAGATAGACCTTAACACAACAATAAATCTAGCAAAGAAGATACCAAAACTTTCGAACGTAAGTGAGAACGGTTTAGAAAAGCCGAAGGGTTTTCTAAAAAACAAAATCATAGTGACAGAATCAGGATACCGCACAAATAAAGAAATAAAAAAAGTAAAATCAACAGCCAACGCAGCTTTAATAGGAACATCAATCCTAAACTCAAAAGACATAAACAAAAAAATCAATGATTTGATGGGATAACAATAAAACAAATCAAAGAAACACCAATAATATGGGTAAAAATACAAGTGCAGAGTAAAAAACCAGCGACATTAAATTCCGAAGGAATTTATGGCGTTTCACTAAGTGTGGTTTTTTACTTTGCGAGTAGGGCGTGCAAAGCACGACCGTGTTTGAACCAATAATTATTGTTGGTGTTTCTAAATCCAACTAAAAATAATCAATAAAACCAATAAAATGACAAACGAAAAAAATCAAATATTTTTTCCTATGTCATTTAGCTACGCAAAATGACAAAAGTAAAAATCTGTGGAATAACAAACGAACAAGACGCCCTAAAAGCATCAATATTAGGTGCTGATTACTTAGGATTCCTTGTAGAAATAAACTTTTCAAAAGACAAAATAACAAGAAACAAAGCAAAAGAACTAATCAAGAAACTACCTTTAGAAATACAACCAGTTTTTGTAACTTATCTAAATAAATCAAAACCAATTATAGAAATAGCAGAAGAAATCAACCCTCAAGTGATACAATTACACAATGATATTACCTTAGAAGAGATCGGAAAGATCAGAATAGCATTACCACGGATTAAAATAACAAAAACAATCTCCGTAACAAATGAAGATTCAATTAAACAAGCAAAAAAATACGAAAACTATATTGATTTCATACTTTTAGACACAAAAATAGGAAAACTAAAGGGCGGAACAGGAAAAACTCACAACTGGGACATTAGTAGAAAAATAGTTAAAGAAGTAAATGCAAAAGTATTTTTAGCTGGAGGCTTAAATCCAGACAATGTAGCAGAAGCGATAAAAAAAGTAAAACCCTATGCAGTAGACACAAATTCAGGAGTCAAACTCAGGGACAGAACTAAAGACTACAAAAAACTAGAACAATTCATTAAGCAAGCAAAAGGTGAATAAAATGAACATAATGAAAATATTAAGTATATTATTTGGAATAATTTTACTATACAATTCATTATTTCCAATAATCCCCCTTCCCGGAATGGTAAGTTTAATTGCATTGATCGGAGCAACCATATTCCTAATTGTCGGAGCATCAAAAGGCGGAATTATGGGAAAAATATCAATAGCATTTGCAATAATCATAGGCGTTTACACCTTAGTTGCAATACTAAATTTAATTGGCATCTCTTTGCCGTTCATATCATTCATATATAGATTAGAGAAAATATCATTCATCCTTGGGGGAGTAATATTGATAATAGATGCAATGATTAATTAATAAAATAAGAAATAAAATGAAAAGTGGAAGATTCGGAAAATACGGCGGCATTTACGTTCCAGAAACATTGATGCCAGCAGTAAAAGAACTTGAACAGGCTTTCAATAGATTCAAGAACGATAAAGGATTCAAAAAAGAACTAAACAACCTGTTAAATGAATATGTTGGTAGACCAACACCATTAACATTCTGCAATAAATTATCAGAAAAACTGAATTGTAAGATCTACTTAAAAAGAGAAGATCTAGCACATACTGGAGCTCATAAGATAAACAACGCATTAGCCCAAGCATTAATGGCAAAACATTTAGGAAAAAAAAGGATAATAGCAGAAACAGGCGCAGGCCAGCATGGGGTGGCAACTGCAACAGCAGCTGCAAAATTAGGTCTAGAGTGCGAAATCTATATGGGAACAATTGACATTGAAAGGCAAAAACTTAATGTTCATAGGATGCAACTTCTTGGAGCAAAAGTCAATCCAGTTGATACAGGCGGCAAAACTCTCAAGGATGCAATCAATGATGCATTAAGAGATTGGACTGCAAATGTTCAGACTACTCATTACTTATTGGGCAGTGTATTAGGCCCACATCCATATCCAGACATGGTTGCATATTTCCAAAGTGTTATAGGGAAAGAAGCAAAAAAACAAATCCTAAAACTGGAAAATAAGCTTCCAACAGCAGTTGTAGCATGTGTTGGCGGTGGATCAAATGCAATTGGTATATTCAGGGAGTTTGTAAAAGACAAAGATGTAAGATTAATTGGTGTTGAAGCAGGTGGCTTAGGCATAGAATCAAAAAAACACGCAGCAAGATTCGCAGATAAAGAACTAGGCAGACTAGGAATCTTACACGGCACGATGACTTATATCTTACAAGATAAATTTGGACAGATATACAACACACATTCAATCTCAGCAGGACTGGATTATAGTGCAGTAGGTCCAGAACATTCATTATTAAGGGAATTAAAAAGAGCAGAATATACTTATGCAACAGACAAAGAATGCTTAGATGCAGTAAAACTGCTAAGCCAGGAAGAAGGCATTATCCCAGCTTTAGAATCAGCCCACGCAGTTGCATATGCACTTAAACTGGCAAAAACCCTAAACAAAGAAGATATTATAATAATAAACCTCTCCGGTAGAGGGGACAAAGACATGAATACAATTGTAAAAGAACTAAACTTATGAGGTGATCAAGATATTTACAGATAAAGAAAAAAAAGTCATAAAAACATTGGTAAAAGAAGAATTAACCAAATTCACAAAAGAAGAATCATCCATAATAGAGAAATCAGTACAAGAATCAAAGATAGAAGGAACATATGAAGATTTCCTAAAGAATATACTAAAGAAACTGAAATGATAACTATAAGAAAAGCGACTAAATCTGACTTAAACGATTTAGTTGACCTCTGGCAGGAGCTTATGGATTACCATATCAAACTTGAAGTGGATGCATTGTTATTGAAAAAGAATTCAAGATCCTTGATAAGAAGTTTTTTCATAAAAAATATTAAGGGTAAAGATTCATTAGTATTAATTGCAAAAGATGGTAAGAAATCAATTGGTTATATTATGTGTTTTGTTAAGGAAGTTCCTCCTGTTTATGTTGAGGATAAAATGGGTTATATCAGTGATGGATACATTGTTAAGGGATATAGATGCAAGGGCATCATGACTAAAATGATTAAACAAGCAAAACTCTTCTTCAAAAAGAAGAAAATGAAACACATATTTTTAAGAGCCAATACTAGAAACAAAAATGGCTGGAACTCCTGGGGCAAAATGGGATTTAAAGAAGGGGCTAAAGAAATGTACCTTAAACTATAAAATGAACAGATACAAACAAACTTTCAAAAAACTGGAAAAAAACAAGGAAAAAGCACTAGTTCCATTTGTTGTAGTCGGCGATCCAGATTATAAAACATCTTTAGAGATAGTAAAGACAATAATAGACAACAGTGCAGACATCTTAGAACTAGGTATGCCATTTTCAGACCCAATCGCAGACGGTCCAACAATACAGGCAGCAGATGTCAGATCACAAAACTCAGGTATGGACACAGACAAATTCCTAAACTTCATAAAAGAAGTAAGATCATACAATAAAAAGATCCCTATCGGAATATTAATCTACTCTAATCTTATTTACCAAAGAACTATAGATAAATTCTACAAAGATGCGAAAGAAGCAGGCATTGATTCTGTCTTGATAGCAGATCTACCAATAGAAGAAGCAGACGAATACATAAAAGCAGCAAGAAAAAACAAGATAGATACTGTTTTTATCGTTTCTCCATTAACATCAAATCAAAGATTAAAGCAAATAACAAAAAAAGTAAAAGGATTCATATACGTTGTTTCAAGATTAGGCGTAACAGGCGCAAGAACAGAGTTGCAAAAAGGAACATTAGATCTGCTAAAAAGGATAAGACCTCAAACAAACCTCCCTTTATGTGTTGGTTTCGGCATCTCAACACCGGACCACGTAAAAGAAATAATAAAAGCAGGTGCAGACGGAGCAATAGTCGGATCTGCTATTGTAAAAATAATAGAGAACAATCTAGACAACAAACCAAACACAATCAAAAATATTGCAAACTTCATCAAATCATTAAAACTTTCGACTATGCCAAAAGGTTTTAGAAGCGAAGCTTCTAAACCGTTTAGAAAAATCAAAGATTTTTCAAAAAGTTTAGAAATGTCGGAAAAGTGAAACTTTTCTGAGCACACTCCGAAATCTTTGATTTCGGATGAATCAAAGGTTTTTCAAAAACAAGCCACGAGGTGAAAGAAGATGAAAATACACCACATGAATAAAACAGAGAAAATGATATTTTCTTTTTGCTTATTAGTTATGGTTGCAGGCTTTTTATCTTTATTCATAAAACCATCAATCACAGGGGGCGTAGTTGTTAATGACGAATTAACAGAAGAAAACATAAGTTCATTATCCCTGTACTTATTCGCAGCCCTTATCTTTTGCGTAATCTATGTTGTTTACCCTTACCCAAATAGAATTAAGACCAATAAAAATGAGAATAAAAATAGCACCAAGCATACTGTCAGCAGATAAGTCAAAGCTTCAGGAAGAAGTAAAAGAGATAGAACCTTACGCAGATCTTCTACATGTAGATATAATGGATGGCAAATTCGTACCTCCAACTACATTTAAGGCAGAAGAAATAAAGCAAGTAACATCCAAACTAGCAAAAGACGTTCATCTGATGGTAGATTACCCCATAAAAGATAACTACATAGAAGATTATGCAGATGCGGGCGCAGGAATTATCACAATTCATGAAGAATGTAAAGATAATATTGAAGAAGCATTCAGATTAATAAAAAGCAAGGGCATAAAAACTGCAATATCAATAAACCCCCCCTCAAAATTAGATAATATAAAACCTTATCTTGACCAGGTTGACATGGTCTTGATAATGTCTGTCAACCCAGGCTATGCAGGGCAGAAATTTATCCCAGATGTTCTGGAAAAAGTAAAAGAATTAAGAAAATTAAAACCTAACCTGGATATAGAAATCGACGGCGGAATAAGCAAAGATACGATAAAACAAGCAGCAGAAGCTGGTGCTAATATCTTTGTTGCAGGTTCAGCAATATTTAATCAAAAAGACAGAAAAAAAGCAATACAAGAACTAAAACAAGCTGTAAATTCTTAAATATGAAAAAAACAATATTATTCTTTCTCATCATCCTCTTTTCTATATCAGTATATGCAGTTTGTGATATCGAAGAAACAATAAACCTAAACATAATCAATGAATATTCCATAACTGATAAGGACTACAACGTTACTTTAACCAATTTCCAAAATGAATCCGGTGAATTATCAGTTAAGATAAAAATCAATAAAGAAACCACAGATTACCTAAACCAAGACGACTCACACACTTTTGAAGACTTATCAGAAATAACAATTTCTTCCATAACTAAAATATCAGCTTCTAATGTAAGTTCTCAGATATGTCTATCTGCTGGATTAAAATGCATTGATTGCGGCACATGTTCTTCAACCAAAGAATGTGATGATAACAATACCTGCACAATAGATGAGTGTGATGGAGACCCACTAAGATGCAAACACAAACTCATTCTTTGGTGCAAAGATGATGATGGTTGCTGCCATTCAATATGTACTAAAGAAAATGATAATGATTGCGGCATATCCGGCATATGCATAAACAATTCAGATTGCAATGACAATAACTTAACAACAAAAGACATTTGTGAGGGCTCACCAAGATCATGCACACACATAACAATAACCAATTGCACATCCAATGATAGTTATTGCCCATTAGGGTGCAATTTTACTATGGATACAGATTGTGATGAATGTTCTATAAACTCAGATTGCAATGATAATAACTCCTGTACATTTGACACCTGCTCAAATAATCCTAAAAAATGCTACAACAACCAAACTTCAGGATGCAGCATCAACAATTTATGTTTTTCTCATGGATCAATAATTAACAATCAATTCTGCGATACAGATAACACAATGAAACAACAAAAGAAAAACAAAGAACCCTGCACCAAAAATTACAATTGTTTAAGCTATATATGCAGGAAAAACAAATGCAGAAATCTTCCTTTTACTACTATATTATCTGCTTGGTTTAAAAGTTTATTTGGGAAATAAGTACAACTTAAGTCATACTAAACATTTATATACTAAAACTTCAATCATAATAAAATGGCAGAAGAATTCAAAGTTACACCTTGGCAGGTTTCTGGAGATATTGATTATGATAAGTTAATCAAACAATTTGGTACACAACCATTAAATGATCAAACTTTAGCGAGAATCAAAAAGCACACAAAAGAATTACATCCTTATCTTAGGAGAAAGATCTTTTTCTGCCATAGGGATCTTAATTGGATATTGGATGAATATGAAAAAGGCAATAAATTCTTCTTATACACTGGCAGAGGCCCTTCAGAAAGAGTGCATTTAGGCCATATCACCGTCTGGAAATTTACAAAATGGCTGCAGGATAAATTTGGAGCAGAATTATGGTTCCAATTAACAGATGATGAGAAGTTCTTATTCAAAAAAGACTTAGAAATAGAAGATACGAATAAATTAGCATATGATAATGCTTTAGATATCATCGCATTAGGTTTTGACCCTAAAAAAACACATATATTCTCAGATTTAGACTACTCCAAAACTCTATACAAACAAGCACTAAGAGTGGCAAAAAAATTAACTTTCTCAACAGTAAAAGCAAGTTTTGGCTTTAAAGAGGACACTAATGTTGGAAAGATATTCTTTACATCTATGCAATCCGTACCATGTTTTCTTCCTTCAGTCTTAAAAAAGAAAAATATACCTTGCCTTATACCTTTAGCAATAGATCAGGATGCACATTTTAGGATAACTAGGGATATAATGCCTAAGTTAGGCTACTACAAACCTGCATTGCTCCATCAAAGATTCCTGCCAGCTTTAGAAGGTTCTGGAAAAATGTCCTCTTCAGAAGGCACAACAATATACACGACAGATACACCAGAAGAAGTCAAGAAAAAAATCAACAAATATGCTTTCTCTGGTGGCCAGGCAACCTTAGAAGAACACAGAAAAAAGGGTGGCAACCCAGACATAGATGCATCTTACCAATGGCTAACCTTTTTTGAAGATGATGATAAAAAATTAAAAAAAATATATGAAGACTACAGGTCAGGAAAGCTTCTAAGCGGAGAATTAAAACAAATCTTGATAGATAATATCAATGCTTTCCTTAAACAACATCAAAAAGCAAGAGAAAAAGCAAAAAAACAATTAGATCAGTTTATTATTAAAGATTGACAACATTTAAATAGTTGTTTAACCAAAATAATACTAAAGAGGTGATTAGTATGTTAAAAAACGTTGTTCCATTAAAAGGTTCATTCATGGTTGTTTCTATTGTTGGACTTATGATATCTTCATTATACGTAACTGGTTTGAGCAAAACATGGGGTTTTACTTTTATCCTGTTCTTTGCAGCAATGTTCATAGCTTCAATGATATCTATGACTTATGCTCCAGTATTGCCAGAACTGGACGAACAACAAAAAAAGAAGAAATAAAGATTCAATCGATTAACTTTTCTTTTATTATATTTTTTAATTTATTAATAATATCTTGAATATCATTATTCTTTCTATCAATATAATCTTTATCCACAAAAAATCCATCATAAGCGATTTTATTCCTAGTGATTCTTAAATCATCAATTAAAGATATCTCATATCCATTAAATTCTTTATAATTAGACTGGATATATTCTATCAGTCTTTTATGTGCTCCTTCTCCATATGTTTTATATCCATCAAGCAGAAGAATAACGCTAATGAGTTCCCTTATAACATCATAATATTCTTTTGTAACATTAGAACTAAATTTTCCAGCATCAATAACTTTAATCATTTCTATTGTTGTATCTACCATCTTTAGGATAGATAGTGCTTTTTCTTTATTTGGTGTTATTTTGATTAGACTTCCTTCCATTTTAACATCTGTACTCTTAAATATCCTGTAAGTTTATCACCATTTACAATATTTTGCTTCAATTCATCACTTAATTTATCAAAGTTCTTCTCAAAAAATAGATTTATCCTTCTTTTTAATTCCCTATCATATTTACTTAAATCAAGTTTCTTTTCATCACATTGCAGATATAAGTCAATATCGCTGCTTTCAATATCTTCCCCTTTTGAAGCAGAACCAAATAAGATAATAACATCAGGCATGCATTTTTCATCAAGATAATCCAATAGTCCGGATTCTTTGATTCTTCTTATAATATTCAATCTTTTTAAGAATTTAAAGTAATTGTTATCTCTATTAGCATAATAAACCGGATATTTGTGTATTCTATGTTTTTTCTTAATTATTAAATTAGCTTTTTCAAGTTTATCTAAATATAATTTTACAGATTTTGGAGCTAACTTTATATTTCTACTAATCTCTCTAAGTTGAAATCCTATGCCTTCTGGTAATGGATTATCAAAAAATACCCCCAAAACCTTATCCAAGTTATCTTTTTTTAACATATGTAATAATAATATCACAACTGGTATATAAATATTACGGTTTTAAGCCCATATATGATGTAAAAAATAATCATTTGTTAAGAGAATCAAATTTCTCTTTACATCTACTCTCTTTCCAATACACAGTATGCGAAGCTCTTTTCTCAAACAAAGGAATAGCTACTTTTAATATGTCTTCTTTAAATCCCTTAAACCCTTTCTCTTCGATAAGGGCTTTTCCATCATCAAGGCATTCTTTCATCACTTTAATATTATCTTCCCTTGCAATATCTTCAATCTCCCTTTCTTCTTCATCTGATAAAAGAACCTCTTCCCACTTAGGGTAAGAACTACCATCTATTGTCTTTGGAAACGACTTAGAAAATACCATTTATCCCACCTCCCTGAATATAAATTAGTTTGATTATTTATATAGTTTATGTTTGAACTCCTAAACTAAATAATCAACATTTATGTATTACAGAATTTCTTAGGGCACCATTAGTATAGTTAACAACTTTTGCAATGGGTAAACCAATTAACATATAATCTTTGACAGACCCATTGCATATAACTAATCTACCCCCATCATCTAAAACTTTAAATGCTTCCTTAACTGCATCAGCAATAATCCTTTCCCCTCGTAAGTAATCTGGATCAAAAAACTGATGGGCTATAACTATGTCATAAGGACCAGTCAATGAACTAGGCAATGATTCTGCCCCTCCAACTACCAGATCTAAATCAGTATGTTGTTTAGCAAAGTTAACTGCCATTGTTGATTTATCTATCCCAGAACCAGTTACACCTTCATTTTTAACTAAAAATTCCAGAAATAAGCCTAAATTAGCAGCAAGATGTAAAACTCTTTTTCCATCTAATGGACTAGAACTATGTTTTATCATTGCATAAGTCATACCAAATTGATGTAAATTAATTGCATCATCATAATCATCTAGATTACCTACTCTTCTTTCTTCACATAGTTCCCTATAGGCACCCCCATAACCCATCAAGATATTAGTACAATCAGTTACAAATTCCATTGGTAGTGTATGTTCTTCTAATATCATATACTAGGAGAATGAATCTTTATTTATAAATATAAATGCTAAAATTGAATAATTATATATGAAGAAAGCACTATAACAAAAATCTCACTAAACTCCTAAAAATCAAAAACCTTCTTAGCCTTATGCATAGCAGTTGGAGCTTCACCACCATGCCATGTAAACCTAGGCCTAACACGCATAGAATACATCCTTTCATTGCTGTCATCAAAAACAATAGCAGAACCTTTCAGACGAGGCAAAACATTCAATTGCTTATCTAATCCTTCCCTCATATAACTCTGCATCAACATACCTAGCGCCTCAATATCTACTTTAGCAGTTATCCTATGCGAAATAACAATATCAGATTGTGTCATAACATCAGTATGTATCTTGCCTGGCTGTTGTGATGCTAATATCAAAGAGATTCCTGGCTGACGACCCTCTCGTAATATAATAATCAATGGATGTGAAGCAACAGTAACACCTGTGTTTGGCAGAAACTCATGCGCTTCATCTATAACTAACCATACCAATGGCTCTTTTTGTTTATTCTGAGATTTACTGCTCATAAACTGAGTTCTCTCAGTTATAGACTGTAATTCTTCATTCTTTCTTGCAATCATCCTTTGTATAAACAATTTCTCAGCAACTAACCCTATGACCAATGCACGAAGACCTTGAGTTCCAGGTATTGTTGCATAACAGCTGACATCCAGAACAGTAACCTGCCCACCTTTGACCAGATCACTTAGTGGAGTCCCATCTTTACTGAACAGACCCCATCTTTCCGTAGATATAAACCTATTTTCAACAGCCCCCCTTACATCGTCTTTAAGCGTTACTTCTTTTTTGATAGCAGCAACTATATCTTCAATAGAATAATTTTCACCTTTTTCCTTTAGCTCATTTATAGTTCTTTCAATAACCACCCCTTCTGGGCTGTTTATATTTATTTCAAATGTGATGCACCAATCAGCAGCATCTAGTTCAGAAGGCTTTATTGAAAAAGGCTCATCAGTAGGAACACCTTTATCCTTATATTCTTTATAATACCCTAATGGTGTATATATCTTAACATCTAATCCTTTTCCTTCAAGACCCCATTCTTTCAGCAGATCAGCCTCTTTATCATTAGCATACTTCATTGTCCAATATATACCCATAGTATCTAACATTACAATGGCAAGGTTCTGTTTTATCTTATCAGGCAGATCAGTAACACCCTCTGCAATTACCCCCATTGTATAGGATTTGCCCGAGCCTCTTTTTCCGCAAACAAAGACAACATGGCTTCTTGTCACATCCATATAGATTTCATTAGATAAAGAAGTAGTCTGCCCCATCTTAACATAATGTTTGCCTAGTAGTATAGCCCCTTCATTACCATACTTTTTCTTGTCTTTCTCACTCCGTCCTATTATAATATCATACATTAATACCCTTATCTCGAAAAATCAATATAAATGTTTATAGAAACTAGTGGGTGGTAAACATAATAATATTAAATTCAAAAGCTTTAAATAGGATAGACAATTTATTTTATCAAAAGAGGGGGTTCTAGTAGATTACTTTAATTGTATAATAATTAGAGGTGTTTAGTATGCCAGAAGAAATAAATGAAAATAAACAAGAAGAAATAAATGAAGTTGATATTGAAGAAATAGAAGAAGACCAACCTGAAGAAATAATTGAAGAAGAACAAGAAGAGATTCAGGAAAGTAAGCCTAAATCAAATAAAAAACCTAAAAAAACCAGTTCTAACAAAAAAACAACCACTAACAAAAAAACCAATTCTAATAAAAAAACAACCAAGCGCAGAAAAAAGACTACTGGATTATTAAAAAAAGTGATTACTGTCGTTATATTAGTAGCAATCTTGGGCGTTATATCTTATTTTGCATTTAAGACATTAGCCCCTGAAAAAGCAGTGGCAACAGTTAACGGAGACATGATTACACAAACAGAATTAGATCAAAAATATGCCCAATTACCAGAACAATATCAATTATTCATAACAAAAGAAGACTTCTTGGATCAACTGATCAATGTTAAGTTGTTGCTGGGTGAAGCAAAAACACAAAATATTGAGATTAGCGATGAAGAAATAGATGCAGAAGTTGATAATATAAAATCTCAAACAGAATCTGAAGAGTTATTCGAAGATTTATTGAAACAGCGAAGTATAACTTTAGAAGACTTAAAAGAACAGATTAAAGAACAAATAACAATAAATAAATTACTTGATCAAGTAGTATTTTCTAAGATCGAGATAAGCGAATCAAGAATCAAAGAGTATTATCAGGAAAATCTTGATTCATTTAATGCAAAAGAGGGTGAGATAAGGATAAGCCATATACTTGTAGCCACAGAAGAAGCAGCCCTTGGGATAATTGATAACCTAAAATCAGGCTCAGATTTTAATGAAATAGCAAAATCAATGTCACTAGACACAACCTCTGCAGTAAATGGTGGTGAATTGGGTTTTGTAACTAAGGGCCAGATGGTCAAGGAATTTGAAGATGCTGCTTTTACCTTAAAAGTGGGCGAAATCTCAGAACCAGTAAAGACTCAATTTGGTTATCATATAATCAATAGGGGTACAGATAATATACATTATGAAATAGCAAAGGTGAATATTGGGGAATTATTATCTAATGAAGTATCTAATAATGCAATTCAGATATATCTGGATCAACTTAGGGCAAATGCAGAAATAACCAAATCATCTGTAGAAATAGAAGATCCAACAGAAGAAACAGAAGAAGGGGTAATTATTGAAGACTCATCTGAAGAAGTTGTAGAATTAGAAAAAGGCATAGAAACATTTAAAGAAACAGGTGATGATGTTTGTCTTGAAAACGGCAAACCAATAATCAGATTATTTTCAACAACAACAAATTCTGCATCAAAATGGATAGGGGCTACTTTTGATAAATTAGCTGATGAGAATCAAGAAAAAGTAGTAGCTTATCATTGGCAATTAGACACAGGAGATAACACCATAACAGAAGCAGAAGAAAATGGAATATCTAAAAAAGAAATAGAAATATTCCAGAAATACAATAAAAAGAATACAGTTCCTACATTTGTATTTGGTTGCAAATATATCAGGGTTGGAAATGCATATAAATCATTAGAAGAGGAACAAGCAGAATTCGCTAGAGTTATAGATGAATTAACAACAGATTAAAATGGAAAAAGAACAAAAAGAGAGATTGGATCAAGAGTTAAGATTCCTCAAAGAAAGTTTGGAAGCAGAAGTAATATCCAAAGCAGAATATGAAAAAGGCAAAGAACGGATAGAAAGAAAGCTAAAAGAACTAGACGAATCAACAAAAGCTTCAGAACAAAGCTCTGCAGATTCAGAAAATTCGTTTTCAAACGCTCCCGAAGAAACAGCAGAAAAAACCGAAAAACAAGATAACTCTCAAGAAGAGATAGAGATAAAAGAAATCAAAGAAGAACCGACAAAGATAATCGGAGCAGAAGATTCAGAACAAAGTTCTTCTAAAAATTCAGAAATCTCAAAAGAACTCGATGAAGGAGACCCTGAAGAAAATTTTAAAGAGAAAGAAGAACCAGATAACGATTCAATAGAAGAAACAAAAGAAGCCAATGAACACACCACAATTGATTCAACAGAAGACAGCTGGAATTCAGGTGATTCAACTGAAGAAGAACAAAAAGGTTCTAAAAAGTGGTTACGTGGCTTAACTATATTAATCATCATAGCGATTATATTCTTTTCAATAAAAGGATGCAACAATCAAGAAGACCTAGTAAATTCAGAAGACTTGGAATCACAACCAGTATGTTCATCAGATTCTGATTGTAATGAGCCTGGAAAGGTAGGGATTTGTTCAAATCCAGGGGAAGTAGAGTCAGAATGTGAGTTTAAAGAAGATTCACCTACAAAACTTACAATAATAAACAATAAAAACTGCAAACTATGCGACACAACCAGGATTGAGAATTTAATAGTTAGTTTATTCCCTAAATCAGAGATAGAAAAGCTCGATTATAGTGACTCTCAAGCAAGGGAATTAGTAGGTAAGCTAAAAATTCAAGCATTACCTTCTTATGTTTTAGATTCAAGCGTAACAGATACATTAAATTTCAATAATTTTAAAGGTGCTTTGATTAAAATCGAGGATAAATATGTAATGACAAATACTGCTTCTGGAGCAAATTACTATTTCAAGAGACCAGAAATAAAGAATAGATTAGATGTATATACCCTTTCAGGTACAACAAACGAAGTAGCATCACATATTCAGAGAGTATCAGATTTGTTTGGGGATAAAATAACAATAATAACTCATGAAGTAAGTGATATAGAAAAAGATCAACTAGAAAAAGATCTTGCAATAAACACATATCCTGCTTTCTTATTAAACAACCAGATCAAGTTTGGGGGGGTAATACCTGCAAACATGATAAAAGAAAAGATATGTCTTGTAAATTACTTTGATGAATGTGAAAAAGAATTAGAAAAAAATATAAAATAAAATAATTACAGATCATTCACAGTTAACAATCTTATACTTGTTTCATTCCCTTTAACTTTGGTATCCATACCAACAAGGAACTTTATGTTAACTTTTTCTGCTGTTTTTACAAGTTCTTTTTCAATGTCTCCATCAAAAACAATAGCATAAACACCAGAAGATAAGCTCTTTACTGTGGTCTGCAATTCAGATATAGGAACCTTGCCTAATATATTCAATTTATCATCTAATATATGTGCTCCTCTTGTTCCGATCAGATTCTCTAGCATCTCTTTGAATACTTTCTTTTCTGGACCAGTTGCAGTTGCTTGTTTCTTTACTGGAGCCGGAGCTCTTGGAGGAGCCGACGGTCGTTGTGCATATGTTCTTTGTGGTGCTCTACTCTGCGGTGCTGCTGTCCTACTTTGACTTTGCTGAGCTGGTCTCCTTGATCCATACATTTGTGGCTTTTCTATCCTTTCTACATTCCTGCTAAGTTCTAATTTTACTTGTTCAGCAGAAATCCTCCCTCTCAATGCCTTATGAATCTCTTTCTTAGTTATCTCTTCTACTTCTTTACCATCTGGAGCAATAGATACATAATCAATATCTGCTACAGTAGTCAATTCTTTTATTATTAATCTGCCGCCTCTGTCTCCATCAACAAATGCAGTAACTACTTTCTTCTTGCTTAATTCACCGATAGTTTCAGGAACATTGGTTCCGTTGATTGCAATTGCATTCTTAAAACCATGTTTCAACAGATTCAATACATCTGCCCTTCCTTCACAAACTATGATTTCATCGCTGTCATCAATTGAAGGACCAGCAGGTAATCTGTCTTTACCATATTCTGTTATTTCCATTACTCTCACAGAATAAGCTACTTCATCAGCCAATTCTTGTGAATCTGGAAGAACACCATCCATCATGGCCTTTAATAGTTCTTTTGCTCTTTCTATCACAAAACTTCTCTTTGTTATCCTGACATCTTCAATATCCTTAACTTTGATCTTAGCATTACAAGGACCTATTCTTTGTATAATCTCTAATGCAGCTGCAACTATTGATGTTTCTGCTTTATCCAGACTTGAAGGAATAGTAATTGCTCCCTGTGTTTTTCCACTTCTTGTATCTACATTAACTTCAATTCTTCCTATTCTTCCTGATCTTTGCAATTCTCTAAGTTCTAGATCTGCTCCTAATAAACCCTCTGTTTGACCAAATATAGCACCTATAACATCAGGTCTATCTACTATACCCTCTATTTCGATTGTTGCATTTACAATATATTTTGATGAAACTGGACTAATTTTTCCCATTTTAAACCTCCATAATCTTTTTCAGAATGAGTCATCTATCTAAAACTTCCTATCTTCAATGAAGTTATAATGATAATCTGAATCACTCTGTTTTATTAAATATTTACTACTTATAGAACAAGTCTAGCTTTAACTAAGCCTCATTTCTCTTCTTTGAGTGAAATAAAGGTGAATGATAATGATAAATGTCTAAACTCGTTCTATTTAATCTTATTTAACCGTATTAAGCTTATAATAATGATTGTAGCCCGTAACACTAACTCCCAAGCTCATTGCTTGCATTTAGCGTAAGCTCCATTGAGTACTCTCGTGACGGGCTTACGTAGTCTGATTAAAACTACAATAAATACAATATTATCCTTGTATTTAAACTTATTGGAAAGTTCACTTTCCAATACGGTTTAGGAATCTTTGATTCCTAAAACCTTCTGAATTATGGATTATTCCCGAGGAACTCCATAGTAATTATTAAACCCTAACAAAAGCTTCTTGCGAAACCCCTGTTAGGGAAAAAGAGGTGATTATGATCGTTATTTTGCCCCTTAAACCCTAGAAAGCTATTTTCAAGCTTTTTAGGGAAAAAGAGGTGTTTAGGACAATGATAATATATCTTTTTCCTTAAACAACAAATTTAAGAGGATTCTACCACCCCTCTTATGTTACTATTGTAGAGTAGAACTAGTATATAAACTTTTCGATTATGTAACCATTATGTAGTGGTGTAATACTTCATTTATGTCGATTTATCCATCAACCACCCAATACCTTATCTACTTTACTTACTAAATATTTATATACCCATCTAATACTAACTCTATTATGCCACAAAAAGCAAGAGAAAAATTCAAGACAGAACATAATGTATTTGACAATTTCACAAATAGAACTCTATTCAAATTAATCTCAGAAGGTCATTTTGAAGGATTAGAATCTACTATATCCATGGGCAAAGAAGCAAACATCTTTTCAGCAAAAAGAAAAGATGGTTCTAGAGTAATGATCAAAATATACAGACTAGAAGCATGCGACTTCAACAGGATGTATGATTACATAAAAGAAGACCCCAGATATGCCGACATCAGAGGTAAAAAAAGAAAGATCATATTCTATTGGGTTCAAAGAGAATATCGAAACTTGATGAAAGCAAGGGAAGCAAACGTAAACGTCCCCACACCAATAATAGTCAAGAACAATGTATTGGTTTTGGAGTTTATTGGAAATGGGGATAAGATAGCTCCAAGATTATCTGTAGAAAAACCGAAAGACCCAAAAGATTTCTTCAATAAGATTCTAGAAAATATAAAAAAACTCTATAAGATAGGGTTAGTCCATGCAGATTTATCAGCATTTAATATACTTAACAATAACGAAACTCCAGTCTTTATAGATTTCTCACAGACCACAACAACAAACACCTCAAGATCAGAAGAATTCCTAAAAAGGGATATAAAAAATATATGTACCTTCTTCAGAAAACAGGGTTTAAAACTAGATGAAGCAAAGGTCTTGGAAACTGTTGTTTCCAACCCATCTGGAAAGAAATAACTTTTTCCAAAGGTTTTGGAAACTATCGTTTCCAAACCATCTAGAAAAAAGAAGTTTTTCCAAAGGTTTTAGAAACTACGTTTCTAATCCATTTGTAAAAACAAAGTTTTTCCAAAGGTTTTAAAAAAGGCAACCATTTCCTAATAAAAAAAGAAATCACCTCCAAAATGGAATATCTATACGAACTAAGGATCCCAAAAGACCGCATCGGTGCTTTAGTGGGAAAAGAAGGACAGATTAAGAAAGAGATAGAAACACAGACAAAGACAAAGATAAAGATAGATAGTAAAGAAGGCGACGTATTTATTTCTGGTGAAGATGCAATTGGCTTATATTCTTGCAGGGAAGTTATCAGAGCGATAGGCAGGGGATTTAACCCAGAGGTTGCAGAGCTATTATTAAAACAGGATTATTCTTTTGAATTGATTGACTTGAAGGATTATGCAGGCAAATCTAAAGATGCATTATTGAGGATAAAAGGCCGTGTAATAGGTTCAGAAGGCAGAACCAGAGCATTAATAGAAGAATTAACAGAAACATATGTTTGTGTTTATGGAAAAACAATAGGGATCATAGGCTTACCTGAATATACATTCTTAGCAAAAGAGGCAGTTGAAAAATTATTAGGGGGCTCACCCCATTCTTCTGTTTATAAATTCTTAGAGAAGAAAAGAAGGGCGATAAAGAGGGCAAATATAATAGGGAAAGACTTAGATTATTCTATTAAAAAATCTTAAAATCAAAAGGTTTAATAATAACCACCCTTCAAAAAATTCTATAACATGGCAAAAGATGGACCTATAGCAGTCGAATTGGCAAAAAAGCAGCGTGAAATAGGCGTAGCAGAATTCTTTGCTAGAAACAGACACCTTCTTGGTTTTGATAATAAAAGAAAAGCTCTGATGACAACCATAAAAGAAGCAGTTGATAATTCTTTAGATGCATGTGAGGAAGCAAGCGTATTACCTGAAATTGCAGTTGAAATAATAGATTTAGGAAACGACCGTTTTAGGGTTATAGTTGAGGATAATGGTCCAGGGATTGTTAAAAAACAAATACCCCACATATTTGCAAGATTATTGTATGGATCAAAATTCTTTAAGCTTTCTCAATCAAGGGGTCAGCAGGGAATCGGTATATCTGCATCTGTTCTTTATGCACAATTGACAACAGGGAAGCCTGCAAAGATAAAATCAAGGATAAGTCCAAAACATGAAGCTCATTATTATGAATTAAAGGTAGATACTCAAAAGAATAAACCTGATATCATGCATGAAGAAGTTATAGAATGGAATAAAGATCATGGTACTAGGATAGAATTGGAATTAGAAGGCAGCTATCAGGGAGGATCACAATCAGTTGATCAATTTCTAAAACAAACAGCAATAGTTAATCCCCATTCTACTATAATTTATACAAATCCAAAAGCAGAGCAATTGATTTTTGCAAGGGCAACAGATACATTACCTCATAAACCAGTAGAGATCAAACCACACCCTTATGGTGTAGAACTTGGTGTGCTGATAAGGATGGTTAAACTTACAGAATCAAGAACATTACAATCTTTTTTAACCACTGAATTTTCAAGAGTTGGTCCGGGAACTGCAAAAGATATCTGCGAAAATGCAGCATTACTCCCAAACACCAAGCCAAAAGAAGTAACTAGGGAAATGGCTGAAAAATTATTGCAGGGGATAACAAAGACAAAGATCATCTCACCACCTACTAATTGTATTTCACCAATTGGCGAAGAACTATTGGAAAAAGGATTAAGAAAAGAGATAAATGCAGAATTCTACTGCGCAACCACTAGACCTCCTGCAGTATATCGGGGAAATCCATTTGTGATTGAAGCTGGAATAGCTTATGGCGGCGAACAAGAAGCAGAAGGTTCTGTTAAAGCATTAAGATATGCTAATAGAGTTCCTTTATTATACCAACAAGGAGCATGTGCTATAACAAAATCAACAGTAGGTACTGTCTGGAGAAATTATGGGTTATCTCAAAGCAGGGGGGCACTCCCTGTAGGGCCAGCAACAATTGTACTTTCAATAAATTCTGTATGGGTTCCATTCACATCAGAAAGCAAAGAAGCAATAGCTCATTATCCAGAGATTATAAAAGAGATAAAACTAGCATTACAGGAAGTTGGAAGAAAACTATCTATCTATGTACATAAAAAGAAAAAAATACAGATGGAAGGCAAGAAAAGAGACTACCTTGAAACTTACATACCCCATGTTGCAGAAGCGCTTAAGGATTTAGTTGGTTATAAACAAGCAGATGAAGAAAAAGTAAAAGAATTACTAGGTGAAATATTAGAACAAAATAGGGGCAAACTAGAAAAGATTGAGATTAACAATCCAGATTACGATGAGGAACTGGCAAAGATAGGAAAAGAACCAAAAGAAGACAACCCAGAAGATAAAACAGAAGACAAACCAAATAAAGAACCAACAAAAGAAAAAGAAGAGAAATCAAATAAAGAAATTTCAGGATCAAAAGAACCATCAAAAGAAGACAAACAAAAAACACTGGGGTAAAAATCATAAACAAAAACTAAAAATGGCAAACAAAGCATTACAGGGAATAAAAGAAAAAGCAGATTTAGTTTACAAGAAAATACTAAAAAAGAAAGCTCCAGAGTTAGATTTACCTCTAAGATCATTATCCAATGTTAAATATGACGAAAAAGAAGGATATTTTCAGATTCTTGGAAAGAAAAAAGAAAGGACCTTAACAGTAAGTACAATAAAAACATTTGCCCAAACACTAAGGATGATGGGTTTATCAAAACAACTTATTGAACAAGAGGATATTGCATCAAAAAGAGAAGCATATTATATTTCTAAAAACTGGAAAGAAGCAAAATTCAACGCACAGCCGGAATCAGACACTGTTATGGATGATGTCGAGGCTATGCTTATGGTAAATAGGGAGCAGATTGGATTCATCCCAGAAGAAAAAGGCGGAGAAATAGCTGGACAATTAATTGTAATTGACAAAGATACTGAAACAAAAAAAGACTTAAGGATTGACTGTACAAAATTCGGTTCAGGTGCTTATTCCATCCCTATTAGTGTGGAGCATTTAAAGTTTGAAACAAAAGCAAAATTCATCTTAGCAATAGAGACAGCAGGTATGTTTCAAAGATTAGTAAAGCACAAATACTGGAAAAAAGCAAACTGCATATTGATTTCCATGGGTGGAGTTCCGACACGTGCTTGCAGAAGATTCATAAGGAGATTAGCAGATTCAAAAAAACTTCCAGTCTATGTATTTGCAGATGGCGATCCATACGGCTATGGTTCTATATACCGTACATTAAAAGTAGGTTCAGGAAATGCAGCACACATCAATCAATACTTCTGTGTTCCTCAGGCTAAATTCTTAGGCGTTACTCCTCAGGACATAATCGATTATAAATTACCAACTCACCCACTAAAAGATGTTGATTTTAAAAAGATCAAGGACCTGTTAAAGAACGATCCATTTATACAGCACCATAAAGAATGGCAGAAAGCATTAAAACAGATGTATCAGATGAAAGCAAGAGCAGAACAGCAGTCATTGGCAAAATGGGGATTAAACTATGTGATAGAAAAATACCTCCCAGCTAAGATCAAAAACCCTGATAAATTCTTACCTTAGACTTCTTCTACCATAACATATATATACTAGTTTTCCTTATATATCTTAAAATGGCAATTCCAAAAGTTTGCGAAGACTGCTTAAAATGGGAGCAGTTCCAACATGGATGTTGGGTATATTGGGAAGCAAAGAAAGAATGCACCCAAAAAGTAGAAACCGCAGAAGAGATGTCTTTACAGAAGCAGCTTCTGCTAAAATAACGATTCAATCCATGCTATAACAACATTTCTTAGAATATTCAATACATTTTAAATAAATTTATTAAAAATTTTAATAATAATTTTTAAGAAATTCCTTTAAAATACCCCTAGTATTTTAAATAAATTTATAAATAAAATACTCATTCTCCTAGCTTATGGGCCTGTAGCTCAGCTTGGATAGAGCGGTAAAGATTTATCTCCGCAAGCCTTCTAAGCTAAAGGTCGGGAGTTCGAATCTTCCCAGGCCCATTTTTTTCAAAATGACTCACAAAATACTAATAGGACCAGAAGGAAAAAAATTCTACCTAAAAGATATCTCTCAAGATTTTCACTGCCAATTTGGTCTAATCAAAAAAGAAGACTTAAAGAAAAAAGATGGTTCAATAGTAAAAACAAACACTGGAAAAGAACTTACTATTTTCACCTCTTCTTTCATAGACTCTTACAAACGGATTAAGCGTGGAGCTCAGATAATAACAAGAAAAGACGCAGCAATGATCATAGCAGAGACAGGCATAAATCAAAATTCGAAAGTGGTTGATTCAGGTGCTGGCTCTGGAGCTTTATCATGCCTATTAGCAAATATTTGCAAAGAAGTAACAACCTATGAACTTAGGGAAGACTTCACTAAGATAGTAGAAAAAAACAAAGAATTTCTAAACTTAAAAAACCTAAAGATAAAAAACAAAAATATATACGAAGGAATAACTGAAAAAAACATTGATTTAATCACATTAGACCTTCCAGAGCCTTGGCTTGCGATAGAACCAGCAAAAAAAGCATTGAAAGTAGGCGGCTTCATAGTAAACTACTCACCAACAATCCCTCAGGTGATGGATTTTGTAAGTAAGATAAACAAAGAAAATGGATTGATACACTTAAAAACAATGGAATTAATCCAAAGAGAATGGGAAGTACAGGATAGAAAAGTAAGGCCAAAAACAACCCAAACAGTCCATACTGGTTTCTTAACTTTTTGCAGAAAAATCCAATAATTCAAACTGCAAGTTTGAATTCTTAGAAATTTCGCACTGATCTATCATATATTTACCCCATGAAAATTTATATGAAATTTCCAATAATTATTTAAAATAATCCAGCATATAATTCTTTATGTACGATGATTTAGTTCTAAAACAACAGAAAATAAAAGAATTAGCCAACAACTTAGATTCAAAAGACAAAGAAAAACTAGATATTCTAGACGAAAAGTATTACAATACTTTTGTCAAGATGAACAAAAAAGACATAGAACTAATCAATAAAAATAAAACAAATATATTTACCTTTCACAACCATAATTTAGCTTATTATTGCTGGAAAAAACTATCTTTAGGGGGCAAATTACAAAACAACAACCTACTATTGCATTTTGATTCTCACAGGGACTTAACAATACCTAAAATCAAAGAAATAAATTCATACAAAGAATACATAAATAATCTAAAAACAGAAAAAGACAAACTCAAAGTTGTAGAACATTACGCAACAAATAAACTATGGATAGCAGACTACATCTTCCCTGCAATGAAAGAAAATATCATAAACGAAATCTTCTGGATCGAACCAGACAACATGCAGCTCGGAATCGGTCCTAAACTTCTAAAAAATGTTTTCTTTGATAAAGAAAAGATAGGTTTTACTCTAACCCCTAATAACAATATACCAATAACAACAATGCATGCAAAAGACATCCAAAAGAACATAAAAGACAAGAACATTATACTCAGCATAGATATCGACTACTTCAGCTGTACTGAAAATCCAAAAAACATAGCAACAAAACAAGAGATTATATCATCAATAAACAAAATCACATCAACCCTTAAGAAAATAAAAAAACCAGAAGTAACAACCATAGCTCTATCTCCAGATTATGTTCCATACGATCAGATAGAATTCATAAAAACAGAACTTGAAGAAAGCATCAAAAAAACCGACTAAAAACAAACTCATTCTTCCCTTTATAGAAATGATCTTTAAGAACAACCTCTTTTTTCATACCCATTTTCTTGTAGAACTTATGCGCCTTAACATTATCAGCATGACATAATATATACAACTTACGAAGCTTAAAACTCCCTTTCTTATACTCCAAATCAACATCCTTGACCAAAGCATCAAATAACCCTCCCCCAACATCTTTACCTCTATAATCAGACAAAACAGCAATCCTATCAAGTTCACAAAGCCCATGCTTCAATAAACCATGGACTTGCCACGTTGTTATACCACAAACTCTGCCATTATCATCTGCAACAATAAAATTATATTTTTTAGCAACTTCTGTTTCAAAAACTTTAACTCCTTCTTTAATAGTTGAAATATTATAACATTCTTTCAATACAGTTGCTATCCCTATAGCATCCTTGGCTAAAGCTTTTCTAAATTTCATTCCACAGTCACACTCTTCGAAAGGTTTTTTGGTCTATCACAATCACAATCCCTTAAATCAGCAATATAATAAGCCAGTAATTGTAGTGATATAACAGCTAATATGGGGGTTAGTATATAAGAATTTTCCGGAATAAAAAGATTATGATCTACTATCTTGCCTACTTCTGTATCCCCCTTAGTCTCAATCGCAATTACCTCTCCACCACGAGACTTGACCTCTTGTATATTGCTAAGAACTTTCTTATAAGTTCTATTATCCTTAGTAACAATCACAACAACTGGCATATCCTTATCTATCAAAGCAATAGGACCATGCTTCATCTCAGCAGCAGGATACCCTTCTGCATGTATATATGATATTTCCTTTAATTTCAAAGCACCCTCTAAAGCAATAGGATAATTAATACCCCTCCCCAGATATAATGCATTTTTCTTTTCATAAAATTTCTTAGCATGCAATTTAATATATTCCTTTTCTTCTAAAACAGATTGCATCTGCAAAGGAATCTTCCTCAAATCCCTTATTCTATTCCTAACTTGCTTTTCAGGTAAAACACCTTTGATCTTTCCAAGATAAACAGTGATTAGATAAAGTATAACCAACTGTGATGTAAATGCCTTAGTTGAAGCAACACCAATTTCAGGTCCAGCTCTAGTATAGATAACACTATCTGATTCACGGGCAATAGAACTTCCTTTAACATTGACGATAGATATTATCTTAGCCCCTTTTTTCTTTGCCTCACGCAAAGCAGCCAGTGTATCTGCCGTTTCTCCACTTTGTGAGATTGCAATTACTATAGTTCCATCATCGACAATAGGATCCCTGTATCTAAACTCAGAAGCATACTCTACCTCCACAGGTATCTTAGCAAGTTCTTCAATCATAAACTCCCCTATTAATGAAGCATGCCAGCTAGTTCCACATGCAACGATTATTATCCTTTTGATCTTTTTAATATCATTTTCACTTAACTTTAATTCATCTCCGATTAAAACATCAGAATCACCCACTCTGCCTTTTATAGTCTCTGTTATTATCTGTGGTTGTTCAAATATTTCTTTTAGCATAAAATGTTTATAACCTTGTTTCTGTGCCTGCTCCGGACTCCAATCAATCTTTTCTATTTTCTTATCAATATCATTGCCTTCAATGTCACATACCCTTACATTATCTTTATCCAATACAGCAATCTCCTTATTATCTAGATATATCATTTTTTTTGTTTGATTTAATATAGCAGGCACATCAGAAGCGATAAAATTCTCCTCATCACCAACACCAATAACTAATGGGCTTTCATTTCTTGCAGCGATCAATTCATCATTATCTGCATGGATTACACCCAATGCATAAGACCCTTCTACTTTCTTAAGAGCTTTAGACACAGCACCAATCATATCACCGTCATAATTATCCTCAATTAGATGAACAATAACTTCAGTATCTGTCTCAGATTTGAACTTATGACCTTTTTTCTCCAGCTCTTTCTTTAATTCAGCATAATTCTCAACTATCCCATTATGTACAATAGCAATCTTGCCAGTACAATCAGTATGTGGATGTGCATTCTCTTTAGTTACCTTTCCATGTGTACTCCAACGAGAATGAGCTAGCCCAATATTTCCATTTAACTCTAGAAAATTAACCTTTTTATCAACATCACTGATTTTCCCAACATCTTTCTTTAGGCTTATTTCATTATTATCAACAGTTACTATCCCTGCAGAATCATAACCTCTATATTCTAATTTCTTAATAGAATCTAGCAATATTTCACTGGCTTTTCTATTTCCAACATATCCAACAATTCCACACATTTTATATACAAGAGAAAATATTGTATATTTAAGCATTATGGATTAAAGGCACTATAAATTTACTATGGAATGTATGAGATTAATATTCTAATGGTTTATCCATAATAATACTCATGATTATTTCAACATAGTTATAATGGTCCTGGGGGAAGTTACTTCCATATGCCCCCTTTTGAAATATTTTAAATCCGAATTACCTATATCTACTACTGGAACAGTTGCTATTTCTTCCAATCTTGCGATTAAGGGATGTTCAGGTAACCACAATCCATCTTCTACAACAAATATGGCTGTTTTTCTTTTCTCCCTACAAAAACTCAAATAATCATCCACCGTACTTATATCAGTCATAATACTTGCACATTCTCCAGACCCATAAAATAGATTAACTTCTGGTTGTTCCCCTCCGTTTACTTCAACCTCATTTGGAGGTGCAGAACCACCTACTAATCCTTCAAGCTCCCCGCTTACTTGTGGAATATCATTAAATAAATGGTTAGTTAGGTAAGCTACTGCACTCCTACCTCTAAGGTCAATACCATGTTCAGAAAATTGATTATCTACCTTTTTATGTATATTAATAAAAGATAGATAAACTGCATAAGCTAAAGCTGGTGATTCACTCCTAAAAACATAGTTTTCTTGTCCCATTTTAATCCCCCACCTCAAGAATAAACTCAAGAGGTTTATAACTTACCACCCTCTTTTTATCATAAGAATCAAACAATACTTTTAAATTTATCCATAATAATACTTACCATTAGATTTCTGTCCTCTATCCTTAACAGAACCAGGCTTATTGATACGTGGCCTACCTGATTCATCATCTCTTCGAAGAGTAATAGAAACATCCTTTAACAAAGAATTCATCCCATTCTCCATTGGAAAAGGACCACTTCCTTTACCTTTAACAGCAGACTCCCCTTCAAAAACAATCAACCTATCGGATAAATAATCAATAAACAAAAGATCATGATCTACAACTAAGATAGAGATTCCAGAAGCTTCTGCAACATTCTTGATTATCTTAGAAACAATCAACCTTTGTTCAACATCCAGATAAGCACTAGGTTCATCCAGTAAACATAAATCACATTTCTTAGATAAAGCAAGTGCAATTGAAACCCGCTGCAACTCACCACCAGAAAGCTCAGAAAGTTTCTTCATAAACATACCCTTCAACCCCAATGGATTGATAATATCTTTAGTATGTTTCTTGATAGCTTCCTGCAAGACAATCATGACCACCTCATCAGAGTCTGCTTCTAACTTCTGCGGTTTGTAAGAAACTACAATCTTGCTATTAACATCTCCCTTATCTGGCTTAATAACACCAGCCAATAGTTTAACAAAAGATGTTTTACCTATTCCATTCTCCCCTATTATTCCTGCTATCTCATGCTTATTTACACTTCCTTCACTAGCTTTTAACTTAAACTTCCCTAATGTCTTTTCCATAGCAGGCCACTCTGTTAATATATTCTCTTTGCATTTCTTTTCTGGTGGTCTAACTTCAAACTTAATCTTATGGTCTCTAAACCTTATATTATCTTCTCGTATATAACCCTCAAGATAAGAATTTATACCTGCTTTTGCAGCCTTTAGTTGTGAAACAATACCATAACAACCTTCCTTACCATACATTATATGGATCAGATCAGCCATATAATCCATCACAATCAGATCATGCTCAATAACAACAACAGATGTATCTTCATCAGCCAATGATTTGATAAATTTAGCTATCTTCAATCTTTGTTTGATATCTAGGTAAGACGAAGGTTCATCAAAAATATACAAATTTGCTTTTTTCAAGACAGTAGCAGCTATCGCAACTCTCTGTAGCTCACCACCAGAAATCTTAGAAATATCATTGTCAAGTATCTTTTCTATCCCTAATTCTTTAGCTATCTTCTCAAGCTGCTTTTTCTCATCAACTTTCTTCAATAGATCTTTAACCTTGCCTTTAGTCTGTTTAGGAATCAAATCAACATGCTGAGGCTTATAGCTAATCTTAATCTTTTTATCCTTCACCTTCTCAAAAAATACCTGCGCTTCCGTACCTTTGAAATATTTGACTACTTCATCATAATCTGTCTTCGTATTATCTAATTTACCTAGATTTGGTTCAAGAACACCAGCTAATATCTTGATCGCAGTACTCTTCCCAATACCATTAACACCTACAATCCCCACAACCTTACCAAATATCGGTGTTGGCAGCGAATAAAGATGAAACCCATTCTCCCCATATTGATGTATAGGTGGTTTATCAAGTTCTTCAGGTAAATTGATGATTGAAATAGCTTCAAATGGACAACGATGAGGGCATATACCACACCCATTGCAAAGTTCTTCATTTATCTTAGGTTTATTGTCATCACTTTCAACAATACACTCTTCCCCCATCTTATTTATAGGGCACACCCTAATACAAAGATACCCTCCGCATCCAACAGGGTTGCATTTCTCTTTCTGTATTATAGCTATTCTTGTCATAGTACTATAAAGTTATATTACCATTAATAAACTTTTGCACTATCTATTAAGTAAGGTTTAAAAGAGGGAACGCATTCTTATCAGTAAAGGTTAATATCATGTCAACTAATCTAGAGATAAAACAGATAGGCTTTCCAGAAGGAATGCCTGAAGCTACATCATATGGTTCAGGTTTTTCAAGAGGGACACTTGTATCATTCGAAAATCCAGGAGCAGGACTAGCCAAATTATTATTTCTTTCAGGTACTGCTTCTATAGATGCAAAGGGTCAGGTTGTAGCTGTTGGTGATTTAGCAGCACAAAAAACAAGAAAGTGGTATAACATTAATGGCGTATTTAGATCTGCTGGTATGGAATTAAGGCAGATAGTCCATGCTGCAACATATATCAAACCAGAGCATGCCCCAAATGGAACACAATCAGCAAGTACTCTTGATAATTCTCATGACCTGTATCTTTCTGATGTCTGTAGGGATGGGTGGCTTACTGAAACAGATGCTTTAGCAGTTGACAATCAATCAGGTTTAGATCTATCTCCTTTTTGTCAGGCTTATGCAGATTATCACAGGATGGCGATGAGGGGTTCAACCAAACAAACAGAACGCATAATCTCAGTTGGTGATCTTGACTTTCTTCTCCTATATGATTTTGCTAAGGCAGACAAGTCCGTTACTGAATTAACATCAACAGAGTATAACGATATAATGGCTGGTCTTTTTGAAAGATTAACAACAACATTAACAAGAGATGGTAGGGCTAATTGGAGAGATGTTGTCGATACTAGATTTAATCTTGGCCAATTTCTAGCTCACCCCCATGATATTAAATCTAATGGCCCAAATGATAATTATTATACATTATGTTTCAATCCAGTAAGAACAGAAGTATACCAGGCTGAGGGTGTAGGCGCAGTAAGACCTGTTGAAAATGACCATTATCCTAATCCAAGCAGCACAGGCATATTTGCTAATATAACCCAGATTCCAGATAATTTTGTAGCTGGCGTAGAAGTTGTTGCAGTTTATCAAGCTAGATAATCTATTTTTCCAATAACTTAATAAATAAATTAAATATTCTATTACCTATGAAATGTTCAATATGCTCTAAAAAGATAGAAAACACCTTCTTAGGTAAACTAGATGGCACTTACATAGGTAAAAAACCAGTCTGTTCAGAATGTCAAAAGAAATTTACGACGAAAGAAGAGCTATTGAAAAATCTTAAATAGCTCCATTGTTTCTTCACTTTTATCATGCCCTTGTAGCATAGTAGCTATTGCGGCTGACAGTTGTTTATCTTCAACTCAGCATTCGTAATCAGCAGGTCGGGAGTGCAACTCTTCCCAAGGGCTTTTTTAAATAAAGTTTTTTAGAAAACCTTTTATAATATTTATAATATTGTTTCAGTATGAAAAAGAAATATCTAGGGTGGATTATTGTTATAATCATGGTACTCCTAGTCTTTTGGCAATCCATATTATTTCATTTAATCCTAAGGCCCATAATTCACTCTAGGATGGATAATGAGTTTGATAAAATACCTATTTTCTCAAAAGATGGCATATGCAAAAATTACCATTACGAATACAACAGTTGGACATCTAGTTTTAGTATAAGGTGTAGCTTTTATACAAGTTCTGTTATGATAAATGGGACACGTATAAAATATAAGGAATATTTAGAAAATAATGGTTGGATGTTTGATGGTGATTCTTATTCCATTAATGCACCTCAGTTTCTAACAATTAATTACAAGAAAGGTTTGTTTAGACTCATATTTAAGGAATTGGAGGTGCACTCTGGAATTGATTCTTCTATAGACTGGGGTGTTAATTTATTTCTGTATTATGATGTGAATCATTATGTTCATGTTTACCATAAATTACCCCCTATAGACTTTAATTATACAGATTCTGTTAAAAATTTGGATTTTAACAGAATGGTCCTAGCCCCTAGGATAGAAGATTGTGAAATAAATATTACTGAAAATAATAAAAATAAAGAATCATGTTATGTTAGGGTTGCAGAAAATACATTAAATGATTCTTATTGCGAGAAATTAGTCAATAATACTAGTAAAAAATTTGAGTGTTATAGGTCTATTGCCTTCCAAAATGGGGATTATTCTAACTGTAAGAAAGCTGGTTCTAAAGGGGATGAATGTTACAGGGGTGTTGCTTTTAGAACAATGGATGTTAATATATGTAATTTCATAATTAATACTTCCAGTAAGGAAGATTGTGTATCCTATATTGACCATATGGTGGAGATTCGTTCATCGTAGTCAGCGAACTAGTAATTGGGCAGATTAAATGTAAAATAGCCTTTTAGGAATTCTTCAATACTATTTTAATGGTGGTGACATATGTCATGACTCAGCACAACACCCTTGCACAACCTCAACCTTTTTATAGCCACATTCATTCTGAAGCATTATGAAAACAACACAGTTCGAAAGGGCAATTTTCATCAGTTGGTACTGCAGCAAAAGAGACTGCCAGTTCTGCTACTTAAGCAGCAGAAAACACACCCAACAAGACCCTAAAAAAGACCGCAGGTCATTATCATCAATCTTCGCAGAAGCAATCATATGCAAAGCAGCAGGCTGGAAAGTTGAATTCATAAGCGGAGGCTGTGACACATTCAACAACAAAGAACTACTAAATATAATAAAAACAATAAAGGAGATAACCAACCAAAAACAATGGCTAAACCTTGGAACTTTAAACAAAACACAACTAACTTTATTCAAACCCTACATAGAAGGTGTCTGCGGAACAGTAGAATGCATCACACCAAAACTAAGAGACACAATCTGCCCAAGTAAACCTCTAAACAAAATAGAAGATATGTTCAAATTAGCAACAAAACTAAACATAAAAAAAACAATCACAATAATAATAGGATTAGGAGAAACATTAGATGACTTCAAACACCTAAAACAATTCATAAAAAAACACAATATACAAAGAATCACATTCTACAGGTTAAAACCACAAAAAGATACCATTTTCGAAAACAAACCCGTACCAAAAACACCATACTATGTAAAATGGATTCAGAAAACAAGAAAAGAATTCCCTAAACTAAAGATAGTAGTTGGTTCTTGGCTTACTCATTTAAACGAAATACATAAACTCTTAAACGCAGGAGCAGACACAATCACAAAATTCCCTAGCATAAGAAAGTTCAACACAAAATACGCAAAAGAAATAGAAAGACAAGCAAAATTAGCAAAAAGAACATTCAAAGGAACCCTGACAAAACCACCCAAGATAAATATAGACAAAGAACTAAACCAACTTAAAATAAACAACAAACTAAAAGATAATATTAAAATAAAACTAAACCAATACCTAAAAAGAATTAACCAACAATAGGAACATCTTCTTTCTTAATATGCGCTTTCTTCCATCTTCCTGTTCTAAACAACAACAATGCAGTACTGGTTGAAATCAGAGTAGAGACCAAAAAAGACAACCATACCCCTAATATCCCTAGTTTAAACCCAAAAGCCAGTATCAAAGCAACAGGAATTGTAATTATCATAACTCTCAATAAGGTCAAGAATAATGCAGTTATAGCATCTCCGGCACCTAAAAAGCCACCATTTATACTTATCCCAACTCCAACAAAAGCATAAACTAATGTAACAGACCTTAGATACATTACACCATATCTAATAACTTCGGGATTTGTATTAAAGATTGACATTATTGCTGTAGGAAAAGCAAAGAACACTAGGCCAATAACTCCAGTAAATATTCCTGCAATAATTGATGTTCTATAGACCATCTTCTCTGCCCTATCAAATTTCTTAGCACCTACATTCTGTCCAACTAAAGAGATCAAAGCTATCATCAAACCTATTGCAGGCAAAACTGCTACACTATCCACTCTAAATATAATTCCCCAAGCAGCAATAGCATAAGGTCCAAAAGAAGAGACTATCCGTGTCATAACAAACAAGCTGATAGACATACTTACTTGAGATAAAGATGAAGGTATTCCTATCTTAAATATTTTCTTTATAATTGAGAAATCAAACTTGAAATCTCTAAGTCTTATTTTAATAGATGATTTTCCCATAAATAAAGCACCTATGACCAATATACAACCAATCACTTCAGATATCAAAGTTGCAATAGCTGCACCTTTAACACCTAGTCCTAGAACAAAGATAAATATTGGATCTAATATGATGTTAATCACAGTAGCAATCACCATAATTATCATGGGTGTCTTCATATCTCCTTCCCCTCTAAATATCCCATTTCCAATAAAGAACAACATCATAAAAAGAGTTCCAATAAATATAATATTCAAATAATCTAAGGACAAGTCTAATAATGAACCTGCCCCCATTAACATCAATAAATTCTTACCGAATATTAACCCCAAAATCATAAACACTATACCTAATACTAAACCACTTAGCAACCCATGCTCAGCAACATTATCTGCCTTTTCAACCTTTTTAGCACCCATATATCTTGCAATAAGTGAAGTAACACCAACATCAACTCCCCCACCAATAGCATGGATAAAAAACATTATTGGAAACGCTAAAGAAACAGCAGCTATTGCCTCTGCTGAAATCCTACCCACATAAATAGCATCAACTATATTAAATCCAGTACGAAGCAGCAATGCTAACACCATAGGCATAGCAGTAACTAATATAGTCTTGGTTATACTACCTGTAGTAAGATCTTTTCTCATAAAAATAAAAAACAGCCATCTGTTTATTAATTTAATGTATTCCAGAAATCAATTTATTCATATCGTAATGCCTCTACAGGCTTCTGCTTAGACGCATAATAAGCAGGAACAAATCCAGAAAACATCCCGACTAATGTAGATAATAATATACACCCAGTCCATAATGCTAAAGGGAAAGTGGGCATAAGAAAACCCCAACCTAAACCATCTAATGCTTGACCACTGCTATAGGCTAAAAGCCAACCCACTACCACTCCAAAAAAACCAGCAACAAAACCAATTACAGCAGATTCAAGGATAAATATATTCTTGATATTATCATTAGTCGCACCGATTGATTTCATCACACCAATCTCTCTTGTCCTTTCAAGAACTGAAGTAATCATAGTATTTGCAGTATTTACAGAAGCTACAATAGCAGATATTATGACTATCAAAAATATGAATCCCACTATTATATTTAGTACGCTTGTGAATGTCTCAAGTGCATCTGCAAAAGACTGGACAGAAAAATCTTCCTTTCCCTCTTCCAGGTCACGAACATTTCGTAATTTTTTTTCTGCTCTGTTTACCACATTATCCATCTCATCTTTATCATGGACTCTAGCCATAATCATCCCATAAGAATTGATTTCAAACAATGCTTTTGCATCATCTTGAACTAAGTAAACATTAGAATCGTCGCCAGGATTACCTACAGATTCATAAAACCCTACAATATCAAACTTTCTCCCATTGATCTCCACTTTATCCCCCATTTTATAGGGCTTAGAAAAGATTTTATCAGGAACAAGATAATTATAACCTAATATTGCCTTGCCAATATCCCCTTTACGAAATTGTCTCCCCTTTTCCATCTTAACAGTCATCAATGATTCGACTAATTTGATCTCTTCTCTTTCATCAGAATATCCCATCAGATAAACATATCTTTTTACTCTATCTTTCTCGACCTCAGCGACTTTTACATACATTCCAGTAGCTATCTCAACTCCGTTAGTCCTGTCAACAGCCCTTAGATCCTTATCCTCAAGCTTAAATGAATCATCTAGTCCGGGTGCACTATTCCCTTTTCCTTGTACCCAAAATATATCAACCCCTGATTCTGAAGCGATATCTTCAACATATTTATACAACCCCAGACCGAAACTTGCAAATATAAAAATTGCAGAAATACCTATCATAATAGAGAGCACAGTAAGAAAACTCCTTGCTTTTCTAAGCCAAAGGTTCTTCAAAGCATATTTTACTATTTCTATCTTCATTGTCTTAAAGCATCCACTGGTTTAAGTTCTGCAGCCCTCATTGCAGGAACAGTCCCTGCAATAGATCCTATTAAGAAACTCCCCATCAATGCACCAAATATTAAAATAAGATTAATTTGTGGTTGTATGTTTGCGCCTATGAATATATTTATACCCATAGTACCCACAAATGAGATAAACCCACCGATAACAGTCCCTATAAATCCCCCAACCATCCCTAACATTCCAGATTCTATGGAAAAAAGATAAAATATATCTGAATTTCTTGCACCAATCGATTTCATTATCCCTATCTGTTTTTTTCTCTCAGTAACAGATGTAAACATGGTATTTGTAATCCCTATAGAACCAACAATTATAGATATACTTGCAATTATAGCGATAAATATCTGTACTCCCGTCAATATAGAATTAATGTCAGACATAGCAGAGTCAGGTGTCTCTACAGAAAAATCCTCCTCACCTTCTTTAACATTCCTTCTTTTCCTTAATAATTTCTCTATATCTTCTTTTCCTTTTTGCATTAATGACTTATCTTTTACCTGCACTGCAATAATATCGACTTCATTATCAATCTCAAATATATCATTCAAAACATCTTCATTCATTACAACCATATTATCAAATATGAAACTTCCTTTCTTTTTTATTATGCCTACTACATCAAATTTCTTATCTTGTATCAATACAGTATCCCCAGCCATAACTGTTTTATCAAGCCCAACGTTGTCTGTATAAAAATTATTTCCAAGAACTACTTTCATAGTATCTCCATCCTTAAGTAGCCTGCCTTCTTCTATCTCCAGTTCTAGTGCATCATATGTAAATTTCCTATCTTCCCCATCAGGAACGCCTATTGACATTCCAAAAACAACATTATCATTAAACTCTAGTTTACCAGTTTCCATATTTCTCGGAATAGCTCTCTCAACAACACTCAATTTCATTATAGCATCTGTATCTTCTTGTGTTAATGGATTAACAACACCAGTCCCTGGTGGTCCTGCTGCAGATAATCCTCCAGCCTGTACTGTAAGTACTTCAGTAGCACTAATACCAAATTGAGAATTTATAGCAGCCTTAAGCCCCTCCCCCAACCCTATCAAAGCAACAACAGCAGTTATACCTATAAGTATACCTAGTACTGTTAACCAGCTTCTTAGTTTTCTGGATTTAAGGCTATTAAAAGAAAAAATAAGATAATCTTTTATCATTTAATTAAAACACCTCATTTACTAAGTATTGACCTCAACACTTATTTCTTCTTAAAAAAAGGCATTTGAAAACCAGTAACACCTTCTTCTTTCTTACCATCTTTTTTCTTTTTCCGCCTTTTGTAGATAAAGAACCCGCCTATTACAATGATCAACATTATAAACATACCAACACCTTTACTCCCTTCTTTTAAACCCAGTGCTTTGGCTTCTGATGTGGAATAGAGTTTTAATGGCATCTTAATATCTTTCTTGTATTCATTGTTATTAGAATCCTTATACTCAATAAGCAAGGGAAGCATTACTTCACTGCCTTTTATCTTACCCATAGCTAGCTTAAACTCAGCTGACTCGTAATCATCAGAATCTATATTACCTACATACACTTCTTTTTGAGATAATATATTGTAATCCCTGCTTTCTTTCAACAAAACATTTAGGAATTTTATGTCCGTCACTCCTTTGTTCACAAATTTTATTGCAACATCACCAATTCCCCCCCCTACATACAATTCAGAGTCATCCATTACAATACTCAAATCAGGCTTTGCTCCAATTATTAATCCAACTACTTCTTCTTTAGTATGTAATGTTCCTAATCTATCAAAGAACTCAATCTCAATTGGAACTTTATACAGGTTAGATTCTGCATCAGGTTCAGCCATAAGATTAAAACTGGCAGTAGCTTTAGAGTCTGCTTCCATCTGTTTTATGATTTTTTTATCAGTAGATCCAATGGGTGCAAATGGTACATCATCTAGGTTTAACTTTACCTTCACTTCTTTGATAAATGTCAATGCTAGGTTATCCAGGTTAACATCAATCTTGCTTACATCTCCAGGTTTGATCATTTCAGGAGCATCAACACTAGCTACACTCAAAAGTATATCATGTGGATTTATATTAATCTCAAAAGGCTCAGGTGTTATCCAACCACCATTACTGATTTTGTATCTTATCTCGATTTCATTATTTCCCTCAAGTGCATTCTCATCTATCTTTAGCTTATAGTCTACTATTACTCCTGTATCACCCATCTGTCTGCTTCTGACAGAACCTATATCCTTTACAGCATTCTCGCCTTTATCTAATGAAAATGGATATTGGGACAGTAACTCTAAGGTAATATCCTCAGCAGTCTCCCCTCCGCTATTCTCTACCTTAAACCTTATAGTAACATACCTTCCTGCTTCTGCAGGATCAGGATCATAATTCACCATAGTCACACTCACATCATGAAAGTATAACTGTGTTCTTCCTACTAATGTGCTTGTTGCACCAAAAACACTTAAACTTCCTAATATCAAGCTCAACAACAAAACACTAAACATCATTTTTCTATTATTCATTTCATTCACCTCAAATTTCTTTGATTTATTCACATACCCTGCCCAAGGGTTTTGATTTATAATCACATCATTTAATATTCTCAAAAATGTTTTTTTCTTTTTACTATTTGACCATCACCCAGATACTCTACTCTTTGTGCATGTTTTGCTATGTCTTCATCATGCGTTACCATTACAATTGTTTTCTTCTCTCTTTTATGCAAATCCTTCAAAAAATCAATAACATTATGACCTGATTTAGAATCTAAATTTCCAGTAGGTTCATCTGCTAAAAGCATCTCAGGATCGTTTACTAAAGATCTTGCTATTGCAACTCTCTGTTGCTGCCCCCCACTTAATTCATTGGGCTTATGGTCTACTCTTTCACCCAAATCAACCATCTCCAAAAGCTTTCTTGCTTTATTCAATCTTTCTTCTCTGGAAGTATTCTGAAACATCATAGGCAAAGCAACATTTTCAACAGCACTTAATGTTGGAATCAAGTTAAACTGCTGAAAGATAAATCCTATCTTTTTGCCCCTTATTTGAGCAAGATCAGACTCAGATAGTTTTGCAATATCCTGACCCTCTAAAAATACCCTACCCCTTGAAGGAACATCCAAACAACCCACCATATTCATAGCAGTTGACTTACCACTTCCAGAAGGCCCCATTATAGCAAGAAACTCACCCCTTCTTACTTCTAAGTTTATCCCTCTTAAAGCAGGTACTTCTATATCACCCATCTTATAGATCTTCCATGCATTATCTAATCTTATTACTATGTCTTTCATTTTATCATCCTTTTTTAATAACAATATCCCCTTTATTATCTATCACAAATTCTAATTTGTCGCCATGTTTCCATCCTTTAGCAAGCACAAGACCTTTTGGTAAAGTAACCATAAACTGCTTGTTATTTGGAAATTGGAGAATAGATTTATTAGACATATATTTATTTCTACATATAAGTACTATTTAAATGTTTCTATATTAATATATATAATAATATACATAAAAATATATATACCACATGTCCAATATAAATCTAAAGAAATGAAAAGATATACTTTTCAAATCGTTTTAAAATTTAAAAAGTTTTGAAAATCCTTATTTTTCAAACCGTTTTAAAATCTTTTAGATTTTAAAAAGTTTTAAATATGAACTAAAAAAACTGATTATAAGTATGCCAAGAAAAGAAAAAAAATCCAAATGGGGTGCTGTTCTAGTATTCTTTATAGCATTCATCATGATTAGCTCTATTGCTGGTTTTCTATACAGTGGGGAAACAGACCAATTTAGATATAATGATGTAAAATTCATAAGAACTCAATCTGGGTGGTCAGCTGTAATAAATAGCAATAGGATTATATTTGATTATTTTCCTTCAGAAGTAGAGGGCATCGAAGTTAGTCAGGATATCTTAAACTTATTATCTAACAAGGCAGAGATAGATACAACATCCATTGTAAATGATACATTCCTAGAAGAGATAGCATTAGCGCAATATAATATGAATCAGGCATTAGCTAGCTCTAATATTTATTTAAGGGGCGGCTTTACCACAAACAGCACATTTAATGCACCTATAATAACTTGCGAAGACGCAACACAATCCGTACCAATCATATTTTTTAAAAGATCAAATCAAACTCAGGTTAAATTAGAAAACAATTGTATAATAGCAGAAGCAAGAAATAGTTATGATATTCTTAGGATCAAAGATAGATTAGTATATTCTATCTTAGGTATCATTGGGTGATTTATTTGGAAGAGATAAAAGAAACAAAAGTAGATGACTTAAAAGGAGAAATAGAAGATATGCACGAAGAGGTTGAATCTGAGAAAAAAACCTCTGATTGGATTTTGATTGGTGCAGCAATAGCGATAATAATACTTCTTGCATTTATAATCAGCTTCAGATTTTTTCAAAAAGAACAACCTCAAACAATAGACGAATTACATTTATTAAATCTAAAAGAAGAATTAAACTCCAATCAAGGCTATCTTTACAATGGCTATAGCTTTGTTTTTGCAAATGGTTTATGGTACACTCAGGTGCAGAATGTTGCAGGAACCAACTTATTTAATATTCCATTGCATTATAGCCCTAACGATATTGAAGACATACCTATTGAAGGTCAGCTTAATACCACTACATTTAATTCTATAAAAGGGATATACGTAACTTTTGATCCATTAGGCACTGAGTTGCAATATGTAGCATTAGCTGTTGGTGAGTTTGATCAAAGCATAGTAAAAGCATTCAACAAACTACCTATTGCAGCATGCGATAAAAATGAAACATCAGCATGTGAAACCCGACCAATCATAACTTGTGACAATACAGACAAGCCTGTTTTGTACATAAAACAAGAACCCGAGACAAAAGTTATCTTTGACGATAACTGTATAATAGTTCAGGGCATAGGCCCAGAAGTGGTCAGAGCAATTGACAGGTTATTATTAAATTTATATGGGATAATGGTATAACCTAAATGACTGAGCATTATTATTCTGAAAAACAGACATCTGAATTAAGAATAACAGAAATTGAAGTACATTTAAGGGGAAATAACCTAAAATTTCAAACTGGTTCTGGTGTTTTTGCCATAGGCAAGATAGACAAAGGCACTTTAGTATTGATAAATAATTGCATTATAGAATCTAATTGGGAAATCTTAGATTTAGGTTGTGGTTATGGTCCAGTTGGAATAGCAATTGCAAAAGCATTCCCAGAAACTAAAGTTCTAATGACTGACATAAATGAAAGGGCAATAAAACTAATCAGAAGAAACGTCCATCTAAATAACATATACAATGCAAAAATAAGGAAATCTAATATCTATAGTAACATAAAAGAAAAGTTCAACACCATAATAGCAAACCCCCCTCAATTAGCAGGAAAAGAAATATGTTTTGAAATGATAGAAAAAGCAAAAGACCATCTAAAAAAAGGTGGCTTACTGCAGATAGTAGCTAGACATAAAAAAGGTGGAAAATCCTTAGAAGCAAAGATGAAAGAAGTCTTTGGTAACGTAGAAGCAATAGCCAAAAAATCAGGTTATAGGGTTTACATCTCTAAAAATTAAATCGTCTTAACTCCTTCAGGAGTCAAAGCCACTAATCTTATACCCAACCCTAACTGAAGCAAAGCAGAAACAACTGCCATATGCTCTTTTCCTTCTCCAGAAACAATATTCAAGGCAACCTCTAGATCATTAATCTTACCATTAAGCGCACCCTTAATGTCTAAAGCAAGCTCAGAAATAGTCTTTTTATTATCAATAACTATTGATTCAACATTATCTTTCTTAAAAGCATCCTTCCCAGCTTCATTAGTAATCAAATAAACCTTGTTCCATTCCTTCCCCTCAATTACCTTAGCAACATGCCCCCATGTTCCTTTTCCTGAAGATAAACAAGCGATTAAATCTGTCATGATTAATAGGTATTTTGTAATGTTTATATACTTTTGGAAATAACATATTTTCAAACGGATTAAACTTTAGGAATTTAAAAAATTCCTAACGGTTTAGAAAGCAGAGCTTTCTAAAAACCCAAAGGTTTTAATACTTTTATTTTAATAACTTCATTAACATATTAAACACGAGGTGGTCTTTATGACAAAATACACATATTCCATATTATTAGTTCTGATCTTATTGATAGGTTGTGCAAAACAGGAAGTAACAATAACAAGAATAGATAAACCAACAACAATTCAAGAGCCAACACCTGAACCCTCTGATGGAGTGCAATCACCAGATTCAACCCCTGAACCATCTGCAGAGATACAATCCCCAAAACCCAAGCCTAAACAATCATCAGAAGATATACCTGATGAAATAAATGAAATTTTAGCTAAATCAGAGACAAAATTAGAAAGTTATTCTTATAATTACAGGGAATATGGTAGTGATCTTCTCTATAAGACCCATGTTAAAGGGAATAATACAAAGATAATCCTTCCAGCGATAATAAATGTTGGTGATGGTAAATTTTATAACACTATTTATCTGGATACAGATAAAAAGACTGCACAAGGTTACTGTGAGCCACGTTCGAGATGTAGCGGCACATTCGGAAAGATAAAAGATCTTGATTATACTGAGGAACATATTAACACACCAATAGATTGGGCCAATCAAATAACAGAAGCCGAAAAAATAGGTGAAAGGGTAGTAGAATCCAGAGACTCTTTATATTTACAGACAAATGTTGGAAAAGTAATATTAGAATCTTACTATGGATTCATATATAAAGTGGAGGGCAGTGAAAAAACATGCGAATTCACAGACGTATCTTTTAATTCAGTAAAAGAAGAAGCTGTAATACCCCTTAACTCAATTATTTAATTTTTTATATTATTTTTTAATCCTCAATCCAAAAACTTTAAATAGAATTCTCCTTAAGTCTTAAATGGTGATACAATGAAATACAAATATCTAATAATCTTAGCAATTATTATGTTATTTATTGGCTGCAAATCAGAGTCAGAAATTACAAAATCTTGTACTGAAAAATGGATTTGTCCAACTGAAAATACTTTAGCATATAGAACCACTGATTGTACATTTAAACAAATAACTGATTGTGAAAACGGATGTGAAAACGGAGAATGCAATGAACTGGCAGAAGAGCCAATAGTAGAACCTGAAGAAGAACAACCAGAGATATTGGTTGAAGATATAACTGAAGAAACATCAGGGGATACAGCAGAAGAACTTAGTGAAGACGCCTCAATAGAAGAATCATTGATAGAGCAGCTTAATGATGTAGCAGAAAGAAAGATAAATAGCTATTCATATAGATACAAATCACCATCTGGCAAGCAATATGAGATTTATGTTAAAGATAATAAAATAAAATTAGATTATATATCAGATGAATATGTTATCTATATAGATACTGAGAAGGCAACAGCAGAAAAATACTGCATAGTCTATTCTAGTTGTGGGAAATTTACTGGAAAGATAGAAGACTTGGATTATGACACTGCTTATATAAAAACCCCCTTAGATTGGATTAAGGAGATAGAAGGGGCAGAGAAGATAGATGAAGGATCTTATTTTGGTAAGCAAAGCTTTAAGCTTAATACTAATATAGGCCAGGTAGTTATAGACTCTAATTTTGGTTTTATCTATAGCATAGAACAAGAAGAAAAATCATATTTCTTCACAGAAACATCATTAAATAGGGTACAAGATTCTGATGTAAACATTCCAGAACATTTGTTGCCTGAGTAAATGACAAATAAATAAATCTAATAATGCCTAAGAATGATAATCTCATTAGCAGAAATAATAGATATTTTTATTATGACCTTTGCAATAGGTTATATTTTCTCTGATTATTTTAAAAGAGAACCTTTAGAAGGCTATGACCCATTAAAATTCTATAGAAAATCACCTTTGATTGAGAATATTAAATTTGCAGCGATGATTACAGCACCCGCAGTTGTTTTTCACGAGTTAGCCCATAAATTTGTTGCATTATCATTCGGAGCAACAGCAACATTACATGCACCTTATGGTATGTATGCTATCGTAATCTTACTAAAGATGATGAGATTTCCATTATTATTCTTTGTAGGGGGTTACGTCTCTCACACCCCACTTCCAGCATTGCAATCCGCTTTAGTATCGGTAGCAGGACCATTAACAAATCTTATTCTTTGGTTAGCAGCTATAGCAGTAGTCAAATACAGTCTAGTAAATAGAAAATACTATAAGATAATAGTTCCAATGGGGAAGATAAATATGTTCTTATGTATATTTAATATGCTTCCTTTGCCAGGATTTGATGGATTTCATTTCATTTCAAGTATTTTTCAGGCTTTCTTCTAAGTTTAATAATAAATAACCCCTAAATTCAGATTTAATTATTTCTAACTATATTATAAAATATATTTTATAATATAGAATAATAGGAAGTATTATAAACTATATATTATAATATACCTTTGATTATGTCAAAAAAGCCAATTTCAGCTACAATTGATGAAGATTTAGTTAAGTGGATAAATATCAAACTTAAAGACAAGACTAGATTCAGAAACAAGTCCCATCTTATAGAAGTCGCATTGGAAAATTTAAAAAAAAAGAGCAAGTAGAGAAAAAACCATCAGCATAGTTGTTGGTTTTTCCTTAAATATAATATAATCAAAAAGGGAAGTGATAGATTATGCCATTATTTGACAAAAAGCCATTTTCATATGATATACTCCGTGAAGGAGATGACGTCATTCTTCAGATTAATTGTGAATCTTATACAAAAGTCCCTTCTTTAGAAGATGATCCTGTAACCATGTCCAAAACTTGTGACATTCTTAATGAAGCAGGTACAGTAACTAAGATTGTTTACTTTCAAAAAAGAAATATAGAATATGATTACTCTCAAACAACCTTCCTAAAGGGGATAGCAGACCTATACAAAAAATTAGTAAAACAAAAAGAGGTTCTTAGTTATAACGCATTTGTATATGACCCAACTTGTACAAAATGCGTTGCCAAGTGGTACTCAGATGTTAGAAATATAGCATCTAATCTTTTAAGATCAGATCCAATAGGCGCTTACGTCGATTTAAGGAGATTATTAAGGGATGAAAATATAAAATATCAAAAAGGAAAAGATCCTAGATGCAGAAGATGCCAGCCAAAATACCTTGGAATACTGACTCACCTTATCCAACTTCTGGAATCAACACAACTTATATCAACAGTAAAACCCCACTTAGCAGGATACAAAGTAGGCTCTAGGGATATTTATAGGACTGTGTTTAAACCATTGATCAAACCAGATTTCCTTTTCACAAAACTAATGTCAAAATTCCCAGAAGAAGGAGAAGAGCTGGATTCTTATATAGTTGACAACACAGAAGTTACAATATTTAAATTACCAGATACAATACAATACCTTTACCATATAAATCCTCCCGAATTTAGATTAAGCGAAGACAAATACGAAATACTTGATTCTGCAAGGAAAATTATGACAGAGCATAAGCCAAAGAAAAGCGAATTTGTTGACCCAGAAAGGATGCGAAATGTCTTTTATAATATTGGTCGTGATTTAATAGAAGAATTAGCAGAATTTAAGAAAATAAGGCTAAAGCCAAAAGATGTTGATGAATTAACAAATATTTTAGTAAGGTACACAGTTGGATTTGGGCTGATAGAGGTATTGCTAAAAGACCCAAAAGTACAGGACATAACTATAAACTCCCCTATGGGTGAGATACCTATGTTCCTTGTTCATGCTGATTTTGGGGATTGTAAAACAAACGTGATGCCCGTAGTAACAGAAGCAGATTCTTGGGCATCTAAACTTAGGATGATTTCAGGTAGACCCTTAGATGAAGCAAATCCTATTTTAGATACAGAATTAGAAATACCTGGTGCACGTGCTAGAGTAGCCGCCATTACTGCCCCTTTAGATCCGACTGGGTTAGCTTATGCATTTAGAAGGCATAGGGATGATCCTTGGACATTGCCTTTGTTTGTCCACAACAAAATGTTGAATCCATTAGCTGCAGGAATATTAAGCTTTATTATAGATGGGTCTAGGACAATGTTAGTAGCAGGAACAAGGTCTGCAGGTAAAACATCTTTACTTGGAGCTATGTTGATAGAAATAATGAGAAAATATCGGCTGATCACTATAGAAGATACATTAGAATTACCTTCCACTGCATTAAGAAAACTTGGTTATAACATTCAACAGATGAAAGTAGCATCAGCAATGTCAAAAGGAACTGCAGAAGTTTCAGCAGAAGAAGGGATAAGAACAACACTAAGACTGGGAGATTCATGTTTAATTGTGGGTGAAGTACGTTCGACAGAGGCCAAATCACTTTATGAAGCAATGCGTGTTGGTGCATTGGCAAATGTTGTGGCAGGGACTATTCACGGAGATTCACCATATGGTGTTTTTGATAGGGTAGTTAATGATTTGGAAGTTCCTAGAACAAGCTTTAAAGCAACAGACTTGATTGTAGTAGCAAATCCTATACGTTCAGCAGATGGTCTGCATAAATGGAGGAGAATAACACAGATAACAGAAGTAAGAAAACAATGGGAGCAAGACCCATCACTAGAAAATGGATTTTCTGATCTGATGAAATATGACAGTAAAACAGACGAACTGCAACCCTCAAACGATTTGATAAATGGGGATTCTGAACTTCTAAAATCTATAGCCGGTTCTGTAAAAGACTGGGCAGGCAATTGGGATGCAGTATGGGATAATATAATGCTCAGAGCTAAAACCAAAGAAGCGATGGTAAATTTTGCTGTTAAACAGAAAGATCTTTCATTATTAGAAGCAAAGTTTGTAATACAATCAAATGATGAATTTCATAGGATATCAGATAACGTAAAAGAAGAAGTTGGTTCATTAGATTCAAAAAGAATATTTTTTGAATGGAATGAATGGTTAAAAAGAAGCATAAAAAAGAAAGAGATATAGTTCTAAAATGTCGGATGAACGAGGGATGGGAGATTTAATAGATAAGTATAAGAAAAAGATAGAGGCAGAACTAGGCCCAGTTGACGAAACCACAGATCAAAGCCCTGAAAAAGGGGTTCTTACCCGAGAATACAATCAATTTAGGCAGGAATATATTCAAGGACATCTGACACTTTATGAAAAACTTTGCAATTCTTTTGAAAATATAGTAAAGATAGCGCCAGATAAGAAAAAAGAGCAAGAACTGCAGGAATCAATCGGCATATGCCATTTAAATGTAACTCCTGTTGGTGCAACATCTTTTGCCATGATTGCGCCAATATTATTTATAATTATGGTATCTCTTTTTTCTATTCTTCTATTAAAATCATTCTTTTTCGTCATATTCTTCCTTATATTGGGCGTTTCTTTGATCGGTCCATTAGGGAAATTGCCCATGTTCATTGCAAATACATGGCGTCTTAAATCATCTAATCAGATGGTATTATGCGTATTCTATGTCGTCACTTATATGCGCCACACATCTAACCTTGAATTAGCTTTAAGATTTGCATCAGATCACGTTGCCCCCCCATTAAGCTTAGATTTAAAAAAAGTATTATGGGATGTAGAGACAGAAAAGTGTTCAACAATAAAAGAATCTCTGGAAATCTACCTTCAGACCTGGAGAAAATGGAACTTGGAGTTTATCGAAGCATTCCATCTGATAGAAGCATCATTATATGAAGGGGATGAAGAGAAAAGAGTTGCAACCCTAGATAAATCATTAGATGTTATATTGACTGAAACATATGAAAGGATGTTGCATTACGCTCAAAACCTAAAATCACCAATTACCATGCTCCATATGTTAGGTATTATACTCCCTATCCTCGGATTAGTAATCCTCCCTTTAGTAGTCAGCTTTTTATCAGACGTAAAATGGTATTATATCTCATTGATCTATAATGTGGGGTTGCCTATTTTGGTTTTTTACTTGGGCAAAACAATCTTAGCCAAAAGACCAACTGGATATGGTGATACAGATATAAGTGAACTTCCAGAATATAAGAAATATGCTGGAATACTGATGAAATTTGGAAAAAAAGAGATTAAAATAAGCCCCCTCATAGTATGTGTAATAATTGGATTGATGCTTTTTATGGTGGGCATAAGCCCTATATATTTACGTTGGTTTATTTCTGACGAAGCAAATCTTGGCTTTGGAGATATTGATGAAACCTCAACATGCTTAAGGGCATTTTGTCTATTGGACTATAGGACCTCTGAAAGCGGCAAAGTAACTGGTCCATTCGGTTTAGGTGCTTCTATGTTAAGTTTATTTTTTGTAATTGCATTCGGTTTTTCTATAGGTTATTATTATAAGCTGAAAAGCAAGAATGTCATAGGGATAAGACGTAAAACAGAAGCATTAGAGCAGGAATTTGCTTCTGGACTCTTCCAATTAGGCAATAGGTTAGGCGACGGTTTGCCTGCAGAAACAGCATTTGGTAAGGTTGCAGTAAGTATGCAGGGAACAATCTCAGGTGCATTTTTCCAGTCAGTATCCTCTAATGTTAGGAAACTTGGCATGGGTGTAGCAGAAGCAATATTTAACCCAAGGCATGGGGCATTAATCTATTTTCCATCACAATTAATAAAAAGCTCAATGAAAGTTCTCATTGAATCGGTAAAAAAAGGACCTAGGGTGGCGGCAATGGCCCTCATAAATATATCTCGATACTTAAAAGAGATCCATAAAGTAAATGAACGCCTAAAAGATTTAATGGCTGAAGTGATAGCTTCTATGAATTCTCAGATAAAATTCTTAACACCAGTCATTGCAGGAATTGTTATAGGTATAACTTCGATGGTAACTACTATCTTAGGTAAATTATCCATGCAAATGACTCAATTAGGCGGAGCAGAATCAGGGGCTGGTGGAGCCTTAGCGACTGGTTTCTTCGGGCAAGGAGTTCCTACTTTCTATTTCCAGGTAATCGTGGGATTATATGTTGTGCAAATAACATACATCTTAACTATCCTTGCAAATGGGATTGAAAATGGATCTGATAAACTGAATGAAAGATACCTATTAGGCCAGAACATGGTCAGGGCAACAATACTTTACACAATTGTTTCTGCAACGATAATGTTAATATTCAACTTGATTGCAAATAGGATTATGACTGTAAGTTTATTAGGTTAGTTCTTAAGAATGTAGTGATCAAAAAGATTATTGATATTATGATATTTCGTTTACTATAATTATGTTTTCTAAATTAATAAATTGTCACTTATAGGTAGTAATAAATAGTAAGATTTATAAATAGGTGATGTTTGCCTTATATCTATATCAACTAATAAACTAAAAAATGACGAATTACTTAGCAACAAGGGCCTTGATGGCAAGTATGGCAGCTGCAAGTCCTGCAATCGCAGAAAGTCAGCAGACTCCACAAACTCAACCCTTAGATGTTGTTATGAGCTCTAGCTCTCTAAATCCTAGGCTCGTACCTTACATTAATCAAGGAGAAGATCCATATGTGCATTTTGCCAAAATATATGCTGATTTAAGGGGCAAGATTATAAAATCATTTGGCTTATTAGAAACACAATATACTAGGGGTGATCTAAGATCAGTTCTTTTTGGAATTATGGTCAGTTCAGAAAAAATGCCAAAACCTCTTGGCAAAGTTGAAGATAATGAATTATATCAGATAGGGGATAGATATGTTATCAAAATCAGAGAGGGACAGCAAACCACTCAAGAATGTATGGATAGTCTGTTAGCAGGTAGGATGGACTTAGATCAGGATCATGTAATTCAACCTGACGAAGCCAGAGCTTTTAGAGATTCTTTTCAGAAATCACATTATTTTTCTTCAGATTATGTTTTAGCTAAATGCCGCCAGTATTTGAATTCTAAACAACAATCTGCAGAACAGGTTCAACTAATTTTAGATTAAATTAAGATTCAAAATAATGAAGGGCAGCAAAACTGTAATTACAATACAAATTTAAACTCCCTTAACCCTTACCATACATATAACATCCAATTAGAATCAATATAAATTCAATAAGTGCTAGACCATTCATTACAATTACAGGGATACTTCTTATCTCAAACCCATAGAGAAGCCAAACAACAGTACCAACAGTTAATATCATATAAGTAATTGCAGCTATATCTTTTGCACTTTTTTTCTTAAAAATCTTATAGATCTGGGGAAAATTAGCAAATCCATTAACTACTCCAAAGACCGTTGCTAATGATGATAGAATTGTCATGTTAGCCTTATATTAAATTTTTATTTTAATTCCTTGCCGTTTATTTATAATGGAAATGCGTTAAGGTCTATAAATCTTGCTGTTATTTTGGGATAATAATTCATTAATCTCACTTGCCAACATTTTGGCAAGTGACGAGAAGCCTTCTATCATTTAAATTCTAATGAATTAGCTGTTTTAGCACCCCCACTTGCCACTTGCCAACCACCTCCGCCAGATATATAAACTAGTATTTTTACATTCTTAATAAAAAAGAGTTCACGCAAAACTGTTAAATAATGATTTTCCACTTTCTAGAAAATCAATTACAGAGTTTCGCTCTTTGACCTCTTTTTTCAAATCTCCAAGAATTTCTTTCAATAAATGAAAAGAAATCTTAATGGAGGTGATTTAAGATGGAATTTGATATATCAAAAATAGAATTTAGTCATGTAGATAGAAAACGAGGCTTAGTTTTACCTAAGGGACCATCTAAAAAATTAGCAGAGTTTATTGGTATACTGGCAGGAGATGGGCATGTTAGCTTTAATACTAGATATAATATCATATCTGTATCAGGAGATTCTAGATTAGATTATGATTATTTTCACTATGTAAAAAATTTAATCAAAAACCTTTTTAACATAAATGTTAAAATTATCCAAAGGAAATATAAGAATTTAATAGAAATTAACTTCAGTTCACTAGGATTATTCAATTTCATTAAGGGAATGGGATACTATAAACATCATAGTAGGAATATTAAAATTCCAAATTGGATACTCAATAACCAAGATTATCTTCTACACACCCTTAAGGGATTAGCAGATACAGATTTTTCTTTAATGCTCTATAGAAATAGAAAGAAATATCCACATTACCCAGTAATATCTTTAAGTTTAGTGGATAAAAAAATAATCATACTATTCTCAAAATTTCTAGAAAAATTAGGTTTTAATGTTGACTTTATTCCAGAAGATAGAAATTTTGATAAAAGGTTTGGAAAAACTTGGATTGAAAGCAGATTAAGATTAAGTGGTCGTCAAAACCTTCAATTATGGATGAAATTAATTGGTTTTAGAAACCAAAGACATCTTAATAAGTATGAAGAATATCTAAAAAGTGGAACAATCACAAGTAAAAAAGGAAGACCCCCTAAAATAATAAAAGGTTTAAAAAAGAGTGGGGCTGCCGGAATTTGAATTTTCCCAAGACGCACATGGTATTGCGACTTCCCAGGACACCTAGATCTCTGCTCTTCATCGGCAAAAGCCTCTGCAGATCATAGGAACTTCAGTCTAGTGCTCTCCCAGGCTGAGCTACAGCCCCATCAAGACTATAGAATTAAATAACCCTATATAAACATTATTATTTTAACCCTCATATCTACACTCAATTAAGATACCTTTTTATTTATTATCCCATTTCTATATTGAAATGCCACTGGGAATTGTTTTTGATCTTGAAGGTGTTCTTATTGACGAGCTACCTCCAGGGAATGCTCATCCTGAATTCATGGAAGTATTGCTTAGGGCAAGATATGATTTTGATTCAACCACTCTATGGACTATGGCTGGGATGGAGCAAGGCACTGCAGGTTTAGTGGAGTTTCTGGATGTTGGATCTGTATTGACTCTTTTTGATCGGATTATCCTTGGCATAATTAATCATGAAACTATGGAGCATCATTTTGAATATGCAGACCTTGAGCAGGGCAGATTAGTTAGAACAGGAAAAATATATTCATTTGTTGGGGATAATGTAAGAAAAAATCTAGGTGAACTAGGAAACCCTAAAGATTATGTATTAATAGAAGATAATAAATATGGTTTTCCAGACGAAAGAGTAGTCAGGATGCCTTCTTGGCCAGCAAACAACGACCCACTTAGTTTATCAAAAGCTTATGAACAAGCACTACAAAAGTTCTAACATATCACATTATCTCTTCTTCATCCTTAATAACTTCTTCCCCTAGTTTCTCATCTTCTGTAAGGCTCTTCTCACCTTCATCACTTGTAACGTCTTTCTTATTTGGAATCTCACCCTCAGTAGTCTCTGCACCATCTCCAACAACTTCTAATTGTCCAAACTTACCAGTTGAAAGCTGTTTTTCACCTTGCCATTCACTTACCCAACCATTGATGATGTGAACCTTAGCTCCAACCTTAACTTGTTCAATCTGCTCATTCCATAATGTCAGACTCATTTCACCAGTAGCATCTTTTATCTTAACATTGCATACCCTTCCAGCCTTGCCAAATTTCTCAAACTCTCTGATATCCCCTTTCTCAACAATCTCTACTATCAAATCAACCTGTCCTTGTCTTGCCTGTAAATCTTTTATTGCCATTTTAAATATCCTCCATTTATTCTATATTTCATTAAATTTTAATTTATTCTTCAATAAACCACTCAAAACCTTAACTATATCCTCTACTTTAACCCTAATTTGCTTAGTCGAATCCCTATCCCTTATAGTACAATCTCCTTTTTCCAATGTATCAAAATCAATAGTAACACAATAAGGTACTCCCATCTCATCAGCTCTAGCATACCTACGACCAACAGAACCAGATTTATCATAGGCGCAATTAAACTCATCATTCAATAAACCAAATATCTCTTTTGCCTTATCATTCAACTTATTAACCAAGGGAAAAACACCCACTTTAACAGGAGCTAACCTGGAATCCAACTTCAAAACAACATTCCCTCTGTCTTTATCGTCATTATAAGCTTCAAACATAAACGCTAAAAATGCCCTATCAATACCCTGAGAGGGCTCTGAAGCGACATAAGGAATAACTTTCCCCTTACTTTCTTCGTCATAATACTCCAACGAAGTTTTAGACGCTTCCATATGTTGCTTTAAATCAAACTGCCCTCTATCTGCATTTCCATGTATCTCTTTCCATCCAAATGGAAATTTATATTCAATATCAAAGCATGCAGAAGCATAATGCGCTAATTCATCTTTTAGATGTTCACGAAGCCTTAAATTACTTGGATTTATCCCTATATCGATAAAAAATTGATAATATTTAGCTAGCCAATAAGCATGCCATTGAGAAGCAACTTTTTTATCTACAATATCCTTGATAGTCATCTCGATATGGTCTTCATCATTCTCCTGGTTCTTCTGTGTTAAGATTTGCAATTTAATATTCTCAACTTCTTTAACATAAGGGCAATCATTTGTTTTATCTGGATGCACAAAAAATTCTATTTCAAACTGCTCAAACTCCCTAGATCGAAATAAGAAATCACGTGGAGATATCTCATTTCTAAAAGCCTTGCCGACTTGAGCAATACCAAAAGGCAATTTTTTACGAGCACCTTCTTGTACTAATTTATAGTTTGTAAAGATAACTTGGGCAGTCTCTGGCCTTAAATAAGAAACATCCCCTTTAATAGGTCCAACTTGGGTAGTGAACATAAGATTGAACTGACCTTGACTCTCTAGATCAGCACCACACTTAGTGCATTTCAATCCTTTATCATTATCACCTTTGATCAATAATTTACATTTATCACATTTATAGATATAATCAGTAAAAGAATCTACATGCCCTGATGCTTTCCATACTTTAGGATTTGTTATTATTGTTCCATCTATACCTACAACATCATCTCTCTTATGTACAAAAGTCTTCCAAAAAGCAGATTTGATATTATTCTTTAGCTCTACTCCTAACGGCCCATAATCAAAAAATCCAGCATATCCACCATAAAGTTCACTATTAGGATAAACAAAACCCTTCTTCTTGCAAAAGACCGACATATCTTCTATTGTTAATACCATATATTCACGGAAAATATACACATATATAAATATTTATGTTTATCATCGGCTTAGTAGAAAAAGTCCGTCTGTGCCATGAATGCCATTAATACCAGAGGTATTCATGGCATGGCCAGGACGGAGCTTACTGGGTTGCCACACTTTAGTGTGGTGTTCCAGTCAGCGTAGTAGGACTTTTTCTACTAAGCCTTTATCATCTACAAAAAAGAATTTGACGATGATAATTGAATTACTGATATGGATTAGATACAGATCATTTCTTTAGCCATATCACTTCTTCTTTAGAAAGATCAGCATATTCAGCTATATTGTTACCCATCTCTTTGTTCTTCTTAAATATAGTCTTAAAATATTCAATATCTTTGATAATATCCTTTGTAGAACTATGTGTCTTTTCTGCAATCTTAGCAGCAATAGCTTTTTTCTTCATGCTTTTCTGTTTAGCCCACCATAACTTCAATATTCTTCCAGTTGGCTTATACTTCACAAATTTCTTGTATTTTTCATCTTTAGAAACAGCCACCCCTGCAGTGATTAACGCATTGATATAGACTAAGAATCTCCAATGCTGCCACCTTCTGATACGTCGATTAAAAACATCTGCCTTGCTTATCTTATCATAAGCTCTTGCCAGATCTTCTGGCTTGCTATACTCATGAGGTAGATTCTCATCTATCCATAATAATTGCTGACTTAGATCTTCCTTAATATTGTCAAAAGCACCTATTGCTACTTTAGGATCTGTAGTCTTAAACACACGAAGCAAAGCATTTGGCATAGATTCTTCTTGACTTCTCTGCTCTAACTCATCTAGGCTCTCTTTAGTCAGTTCTTTTGTCAATTCAGTTAAGGTCTGCAGATCATTGACAGCAGCTCTGCAATCTCCACCAGCCCTCCTTGCTAATGACTTAAGTACATCTAGCTCATATTTGATATTCTCTTTAGAGCATATATCCTTCAAAACAGAGGTTATATCCAGATAGCCTATGGGTTCTAACTCTATCAAGTTACATTTCTTTCTTAAAGAATTAAACTTATAATCCCAAGGGTTTGTTGCAGTTAATATTATTGGAAATTGGCTTTTCTCGATCAGCTTGATCAAAGCCTGCATCCCACCCCTATCCTTCATCCCAGACAATCCATCTATCTCATCCACAAGTATTATCTTCCCTTTAGAAAACAAAGAATGCTGTAAAATAGCCCCCCCAACTTTCTGGTTTATCTCATCTTTGTTCCTTGAATCAGAAGCATTTACTTCTATAATCTCATAATTAAACTCATTAGCCATAGCATAAGCGATAGAAGTCTTTCCACTGCCTGATGGTCCATATACCCATGTAGCTTTCTTCTTCTGCTTCTTAAAATTAGTAATTATTTCCTTTAATTCTCTCGCAGATTTATCATGCCCCTTTATATCCTTTAAAGACTTAGGGACATACTTCTTAGTAAACGGAATCATAGAAACTAGTAAGCAACTTATGTTTATTAATATTCTCTTTTTCTCGGCTTAGTAGAAAATATAGGTTGCCATCAATTTATGAGCTTCTTAAATAGATACATCTAACTGGCAAGGGGGAAGTCCCTTACGGGGAATGTCAGTTATCTATACCAACTTCAAGAAGCGAACCCGATGGCAACCCGACCAACGGGAGATTTTCTACTAAGCCCTTTTTCTCAAAAGACTATTAAATTTTTCTAAAGTTTGATCTAATCTTTACTCTTTTATTCCAAAAACATTTATATACAATAACCTTATTCTCTAACTTATTATGGAATTACCAAAAAGATACGACCCCAAAGAATCAGAACCAAAATGGCAGAAGTTTTGGGAAGAAAATAAGGTCTACAAATTCAATAAAGAATCAAAGGCAGAGATCTTTTCGATAGATACTCCTCCACCAACCGTTTCTGGAAAGATGCATCTGGGTCATGCTTTTATGTACTCGCAGATGGATTTTATTGCAAGATTCAAAAGAATGCAGGGTTTTAACATATTCTATCCTTTTGGCACAGACGACAACGGACTACCCACTAAATTATTGATAGAAAAGGAAAAAAAAGTAAGAGCCCATGATCTAGGTAGAAAAGAATTTGTAAAACTATGCTTAGAAACACTAAAAAAAGAGATAAGGCCTAAATATATCGAAGATTGGAAAAGGATAGGCACTAGTTGTGATTTTGACTTATTCTACACAACCATAAATGAACACTGTCAGAAAATATCACAGAAATCATTCATAGATCTATACAACGATGGGCGAGAATACCGGACAGAAGCACCAGCAATGCACTGTCCAAAATGCAGGACTGCAATCTCCCAGGTTGAATGTGAAGATAAAGAAATTTCATCTTTCTTCAATGATATTGTATTCAAAGTAGACAATAATGGGAAAGAAGAAGAATTGATCATAGCAACAACAAGACCAGAACTTTTACCAGCTTGTGTTGCAGTTTTCTACCATCCTGATGATGCAAGATACCAAAAACTTAAGGGAAAAACAGCAAAAGTTCCGTTATTTGATTTCGAAGTCCCAATATTAGAAGATAAAAAAGCAGATCCAGAAAAGGGTACAGGATTAGTTATGTGCTGTACATTTGGAGATTCAACAGATTGTGAATGGCAAAAGATACACAAACTTCCTATAAAAGAAGCTATTGGAAAAGACGGAAAGATGACAGAACTTGCTGGCAAGTACGAAGGCAATACTATAGTGACTGCAAGAAAGATGATTATTGAAGATATGAAAGATCAAAAATTACTATTGAGTCAAGAACCGATCAATCACCCAGTAAACACACATGAAAGATGCGGAACCCCTATAGAATTCATCCATTCAAAACAATGGTTTGTAAAATACCTGGACCTAAAACCTCAGATGGAGAAATGGGGAGAAAAACTTGGATGGTTCCCACATCATATGAAAAACAGATATGATAATTGGGTTAAGGGATTACAGTGGGATTGGTGCATCTCAAGACAACTTCCTTTTGGAATTCCATTCCCAGTATGGTATTGCAAAGAATGTGATGAAATTATCTTAGCAGATGAAAAACAACTTCCAGTTGATCCATTGACAGACAAACCACCAGTTGACAAATGCCCAAAATGTGGTTCAACAGAATTCATACCAGAAAAAGACATAATAAACACATGGGCAACATCATCATTAACACCTCAGATTACAGCATCATTAGTTCCAGAACTATATGATAAGATCTACCCTATGTCAATGCGGCCGCAAGGTCATGACATAATCACATTTTGGTTATTCAACACAGTTGTAAAATCACAATTACACAATAAAGTAAATCCCTGGAAAGATTGTATGGTAACAGGTTGGGCTCTAGATCCAAAAGGAAAAAAGATGTCCAAAAGTAAAGGTAATGTTATTGAACCCCAAGTTATGATCGAAAAATACAATGCAGACGCTTTAAGATTCTGGGCAGCAGGATCAAAACTAGGTGAAGATCTTCCATTCCAGGAAAAAGATTTAGTTACAGCCCAAAAATTCATTACAAAATTATGGAATGCTTCTAAATTTGCAATTATGCACTTAGAAGATTACAAAGGGGACAAGCCAGAAAAACTAGAACCAGTCGACAAATGGATATTATCAAAACTAAGCAAAATAATAAAAACCTCTACAGATTCATTCAAAAAATATGAATATAATAGAACAAAAGCAGATGTAGAGAATTTCTTCTGGCATGAACTATGTGACAATTACCTAGAGATAGCCAAAGATAGATTATACAATCCAGATCAAAGGGGAAAAGAACAAAGATTAAGCGCACAATATGCACTTCATACTACATTATTAGCAATCTTAAAGATGGTAGCTCCAATAATGCCTTACATTACAGAAGAGATATATCAATTATATTTCAATAGATCAGACTCTGCAAAAAGCATCCATATCTCAAAATGGCCAGAGCCAATAATCACAGATGAAACAGCAGAAAAAATAGGTGAGTTAGTAGTTTATGCTGCTCAAAAATCCAGACAGGCAAAATCAGACAAAAACCTAAGCCTAAAAACCCCATTAAAAAACTTATTAATCAAAGGCAAGATCTCAGAAAAAGATTTCGAATCAGTCAAAGACGACATAATTGCAACAACTAAAGCAGAAAACATATCTTATGAAAAATTAAAAGATGATTCTGAAATAGATTATGAAGTTGAATTAGAACTATGAATTATATTCAAATCATTATAGGGTATAATGCCCCTCATAACTCTCAAGTTTATCCCATTCTATCCCATAAGAATCTCTAAAATTAGATTCAGGATCAAGACCCATCTCAGCAAACGATTGCCTTTTCTCAATTAACCAATCCCTTGCCATATTAAATACTTCTTTACCAACTTTCCTGCCATCAGCTAATCTAGCTACAATAGCATCAACAACTTGATCTATGTTCAATGGATTAAGTTTATCTGGTAAAGGAGCATCTAAATCACTGACAAAACTAGGCACATCTCCTTCATCTAATTCACTATCAGAACAAAGTACAGCATAATTTCCAACCCCTATATTAATACCTGGTAAAACTACAGTCATAATATCACCTTTATAAGAAGAATCAATTATATTTTTTAAATCTTTCTATATTTATATATTTTATATAATATTTAAACCTTCTTCCACCGGACTCCTTCAGGAGTATCTATCAATTCAATCCCTTTTTCCTTTAGATCATCCCTTATCTTATCCGCCTTATCAAAATCTTTATTCTTTCTGGCGTCTTCTCTCGACTTGATCAGACTCTCTATATCTTTAGGAATATTCTCATCATTCTTTTTAAAATCCATAACACCCAATATAGCATCAACTTCTTTCATAAATGAAATTACCTTTGAAGCATCGTCCTTGCTCAGGCGAAGCTTGTTGACATCACTCATGAAGTCAAAGATAACAGCTAACCCACCAGAAATATTCAAATCATCGTCCATCTTCATCTCAAAAGCAGCTCTGGTCTCTTTGATAAGTTCATCTATATTGCCAACATCTTCATCACAATCCATGCCCCCTAAGACAAATATAAAATTATTGAGCTTATCAACAGCACCTTTAGCTCCCTCAAGAGCCTTAAATGTAAAATTAGCTTGCTGCCTATAATGCGTACTCAACAAAAGATATCTTATAGCAACTGCACTATACCCTTTATCAAGCAGATCACGAAGAGTATAAAAATTACCTAGTGACTTGCTCATTTTCTTCCCATCAACAAGTAGATGCTCATTATGCACCCAATAGTTTACATAAGGGCTTTCAGTACATCCTTCTGCTTGAGCTATCTCATTTTCATGGTGTGGAAACACTAGGTCAATTCCACCAGTATGTATATCAAAACCATTACCTAAATACTTAGTATTCATTGCACTGCATTCAATATGCCACCCAGGACGACCTTTACCCAGCGAAGTTTCCCAAAAAACATCACCATCTTCTTTAGAATAACCTTTCCACAAAGCAAAATCCTGAGCCTGATCTTTATCATAATCATCTTGTTTTACTCTTGCACCTTCTTTCAACCCTTCAAACTTAAGTCTTGAAAGCTTTCCATAGTTCTTAAACTTAGAAACACTATAATACCATGACCCGTCTTCTCCTTTATATGCAAGTCCCTTGTCGCTAAGCTTCTGAATCATTGCAACCATCTCATTGATATGATCTGTTGCCCTTGGGAATATATCTGCTTCTGAGATATTTAATGTTTTAAGATCACTAAGAAATGCATCAGTATATTTCTTAGTATACTTTTTCAAAGAAATCTTCTCTTGTATAGAGCCCTTTATTGTCTTATCATCAACATCTGTAATATTCATTACATGCTTTACATTAAATCCTTTAAACTTAAGATATTTTTTCAGAAGATCTGCAACTATATAAGCCCTAAAATTACCTATGTGGGCAAAGTTATAAACAGTAGGCCCGCAACTATACATCCCTACTTCTTTCTTATTGATAGGCTCAAAAACGTCTTTCTTTCTGCCTAGTGTATTGTATAGTTTTAACATATTTATCACTTAAATCCTGATATACTTATATATTTTTTGAATTATAAGAGGGAGCAGAGGGATTTGAACCCCCGAATATCCGCTCTGCAGGCGGACGCCTTAGCCACTTGGCCATGCTCCCTTATGAGAATCATTCTTTTCTTATAAGGTGTTTTTGGAATATAATAACCAAATTTTTTCCAAAACAAATATTTACTGTATTTTTTCATACTTGAAAAACCGATTTCTTTTAACCATTTATTAAGCATTTCAGATCCACTAAGATAGACTCTAATTGTCTTATCTGTTTTGCTAGGTCTCTTTTGTACTTTAAAAGCTTTTTGTTTGAGCAATTCAAATATTTGCAAAGCTAATTTTTTACTAGATGTCTTAATTTCTATCCTTGGATAAGAAGTGTATTTAATCTTTTTTGATTTTGAAAAATAAAGTGAACCATCTGTTTCAAATATGCCTCTAATAATATGTTTACTATATTTCCACTCTAGGTACTTCTTAGGGATTTCTGCATTGAATGATTTCTTTTTATTAGTTATTCCTACATCGTTCAATAAAAACTCCAAAAACTTTTTACTGTGTAATTCTAATCTCAAGGCTCGCTTTTTCTTATCTATGCTTATTCTAACAGTTGGAGTTTTATTAGTTATACTTGTAATTAACTTCGATAATTTACTAAAATATTCTTGATCATCTTTTGCATCTCCAGTTATTTCTAGGGTATATACTTTATGTGAAGGATAGTATTTTATACATCCATCCCCCAAAATAACTCCAATCAATTCATAAAAGTTCAATTTTTGAGTTAAATTTTGCGTTTTCATAGTACCTCGTGTTTCTGAAAAATAAAAATTTAATTTTAAATAAACAATTAACTAAAACAATGAAGAATTCTAACAGCAACATATACAATTTACCATCATGTTAATAGGGAGAAACCAAGTTCTATATTTAAACTTATTGTAAAGATAATTTCCAATACTATTTAGAAAAGTTAATCTTTTCATTATATATTGGATTCTATTCTAGATATATTCTTTCTTAGAATAAGTTGTATGCAGCAGTTTATGTGCTCTTTCACTCCCAAACTCCCCTAGATATTCTTTGTAGATCTTAAGTGCAGATTGATTTTTATGGGATTTTCTTATCTTTTTCCTTTCATCAACATCAATTAATGCTTTAGTCCTTTTAGCTAAGGTTTTCTTATTATGTGGTGGGGGTTGTCCTCCTCCCCCAATACAACCACCATAACATGCCATAATCTCAATAAAATGATATGGGCTCTTCCCTGCCTTGATCTGATTCATCAATTTACGGGCTTCACCTAGTGTATGGACAACAGCTATCCTCACATTTTCACCACCTATCTTAAGTTCAGCCTCTTTCATTGTTTCCATATTTCTTATATCTTTATAATCTATCTTCTTTAGATTTTTTCCACTGACCCAATCAGCTACAGTACGCAAAGCAGCTTCCATTACTCCCCCAGTATGGCCAAATATTGCTCCTGCTCCTGTGCTTTCACCCAATGGATTATCAAAATCTTCATCATTAAGATTAACAAAATCTACATCAAGTTGTTTTATAAGCTTAGCAAGCTCTATTGTGGTCAAAACATAATCTGCTTCTCCTTTGAACTCAGGTCTCAATATTTCAAATTTCTTTGCTGTGCAGGGCATAATATCTACCAAGATAATATCTTTTGGATCTACTTTCATCTTCTTTGCAAAATAGGTTTTGATCAAAGAGGCAAGTATTGCTTGGGGACTTCTACATGAAGACATGTGGTTAAGCTGCTCAAAAAAGAACTGTTCTCCAAACTTGATCCATGCAGGACAACAAGTTGTTATCATAGGTAAATTTTTTTTATCTTTAAATCTCTTAACAAATTCTGTTGCTTCTTCTATTATGCAAATATCAGCAGCTAAGTCAGTATCAAAAACTTTCTTGAAACCTATCTTCCTCAAAGCAGCAACCATCTTGCCCGTTACAGATGTTCCAGCAGGCATCCCAAAACATTCGCCTAATGTAGCACGGATAGAAGGAGCAGTTTGTGCAACTAAATATTTATCAGAGTTGAGTGCATCTATAACTGGTTGTATATCACTTTTTTCAGTTAATGCAGCTGTTGGACAAGCAACAACACACTGACCGCATTTTACACAAGAACTCTTGTTTATTGGAGTATTAAATGGGGGTGCAACCTTTGTGTTAAAACCCCTGTTCTGTAATCCAATAGCATGTACTGTCTGTATATTGCTACATATCCTAACACATTGTTCACAAAGTATGCATTTATTATTATCCCTCCTTATAGAAACACTTGAATTATCAACATCCTCCCATCTTTTTTCTCCCTCAAACCTTATATCTCTTACCATTAACTCTTCAGCATATCTTTGTAGTTTACAGATTAGATTTTCCTTGCAGGTTGTACAATTCAAATCATGGTTTGCAAGCAAAAGCTCAATATTAATCCTTCTTGCCTCCAAAACTCTGGGGGTGTGTGTAACTATTTCCATCCCCTCATTAACCGGAGTACAACAAGAAGCAACTAATTTTTGTTTTCCTTTTTGTTCAACAACACATATCCTACATGCACCTATCCTTTCTAGCCTGCCATTATGGCAGAAGTGGGGTATGTCAATACCATTTTTCTTAGCTACATCTATAATCATATCCCCTTCTTTACATTCAACATCTACACTATTCAACCTAATCTTTATTTTATTCATTTTTTCTCAATAGCATCAAAAGCGCATGCTTCATAACACTTCCCACATTTTACACATTTACTTTGTTCAATCACATGTTTCTCTTTTAAGTTACCGGATATAGCCTCAACAGGGCAATGCCTTGCGCAGTTCCCACAACCAATACATTTCTCGGTTATACTATATTTTACAAGACCTTTACATGCTTTTGCAGGACATTTTTTCTTTTCCAGATGATCTATATATTCATTTTCAAAAAACCTTAATGTAGAAAGTATGGGGTTAGGAGCATTCTGTCCAAGACCACATAATGCATTATCCCTGACAAATTCAGACAATAATTTTATTTTATTGATATCTTCTCTTCCACCAACACCTCTGGTTATTTGTGTTAGCATCTCAAGTAAACGCATTGTCCCTTCTCTACAAGGGGTGCATTTGCCGCAGCTTTCTTCTTGTGTGAAACTCATAAAATATCTTGCAACATCAACCATGCATGATTTATCGTTTATGACAACTATGCCTCCTGAACCCATTATTGCCCCTAGTTCCTGTAATGGTTCATAGTCTAGCGGGATATCTAAATGTTGTTCAGGTACACATCCCCCTGCAGGTCCACCAGATAGTACAGCTTTAAACTTAGTTCCTTCTGGAACACCACCCCCAATCTCAAATATTATGTCTCTTAACAGAATACCCATTGGAACTTCAATAACTCCTGCTCTTTTTATCTTCCCCGCTAAGCATATAACTTTAGTCCCTTTTGTTTTCTCAGTACCAATCTTGATATATTCATCAACACCTATTTTCATTATTGTAGCTATATGGCTGAGTGTCCCTACATTGTTTATTACAGTTGGCTTTCCATACAACCCACAATCAGTAGGATAAGGTGGTCTTGGCCTAGGCATACCTCTCTTACCTTCTATTGAATTTATCAAAGCAGTTTCTTCTCCACAAACAAAAGCTCCTGCACCTTTTTTGATATATAACTTAAAGTTAAAATTCTTCTTTCCCAATATATTATCTCCAAGAAGATTATTATCATTTGCTATTTTAATTGCTTTTTCTAAGGTCTTTATTGCCAAAGGATATTCTGCCCTAGTATATATGATACCTTCATCAGAACCTATGGCATATGCTGCTATTGTCATACCTTCTATAAGCTTAAAGGGATCAGATTCCATTATTGTACGATTCATAAATGCTCCAGGATCACCTTCATCTCCATTACAGATTAGATATTTCTTCCCCTTTTTGTCTACAATAAAACTCCACTTAAGTCCTACAGGAAAACCTGCCCCCCCTCTACCTCTTAACCCCGAACTCTTTATATTTTCTATAACCTGATTAGGTTCAATATCTAAAGCTTTTTTCAACCCCTTATACCCTTCATTTTCTTTGTATTGTTCCAAACTTAATGGATTTATCAAACCACAATTTTCCATTACTAATCTTTTTTGTTTCTTATAGAAATCAAGTTCATTAATATTATCAGTTATGAATAGTTCTTTACACACTTCTTCTTTCTTAAGACAATCAATCAACTTTTGCACATTATCTTTTGTAACCAAACCATAAACTTCTCTTTTATCACCTTCAATGACAGTTACTAATGGCTCATTATAACACATACCTATACATCCAACTTTTTCTACTTCAAAACCCTCATTCTTCAAAGCTTCAAAAACAGGCATCCCTCCTGCGGAAATTCCACATGTTGCTAATCCAACTGTAATTTTCATTTTAGTCCTTCAATTATTTTTTTCACTTTTTCTTTGGTTAATTCACCATACACTTCATCATTAACCATAATCGCAGGAGCTTTTGCACAAGCACCTATACAATTAACACACTCCAGGTTTATTTTTCCATCTTTTGTTGTCTGCCCAGATTTTATTTCTAGAATTTCTTCCAGATATTCTAATAAAGAATCAGAACCCTTAACATGACATGCAGTTCCCCTACAAACACTTATTGTATTCTTTGCTTTTTGTTTTAGTCTAAATTGAGAATAAAAAGTTGCAACACCATAGAGCTTAACACCAGGTATATCTTTCTCTTTTGAAATTTTGATCATACTTTCTTTAGATAGATACCCCTCTTTATCTTGCAGATCTTGCAATTCTTCAACAACATTAACTTTTGGAACTTCTTCTTCAAATTCAACAGGCTCTTTATTTATTTCTTTAAGGAATTCTTTTTTTAATCTACCTAATTCATTATCCGATGGCTTATTCTTACCTACATACTTGCTTAATTTTTTGAATTTATCCCCTACTCTTACTGTATGGAATAGGTAATAGTATTCATTATTGTTTATTGTTACTTGTTTAAGATAAGGCATAAAATAGTTTAATTACCACTCTTATAAAAAGCTTTTTATTTTAGTTTAATTACCACATTATTTAATTTATTATTTTATACTCCACATAACTTATTAGAAACTGATATATTGTTTAATTACCACAAAAATAAAAATAGAAATTAACTACCACTAATCCCCTAATTCATTCATTGCTGTGTATTTTGTATGCAATAATTCATGTGCTTTATGCGAACCATACTCTTTTAAGAACTCTTCATAAAGCTGGATTATTTCAGGGTTCTTATGTGATTTTCTATAAGTTAAGCCCTTATCTTCCGCATAAAGTGCTTCTGATCTTTTCTTTACAACTTCAGAATTAGTAGGGGCTGGTTGACCCCCTCCACCAACACATCCACCAGGACATGCCATTATTTCTATAAAATGATATTTTGAAGGATATTTCTTGACCATTTCCATAAGTGCTCTTGCATTTCCTAGGCCATGAGCAACAGCTACACTAACATCAATACCAGCAACCTTAACTGTTGCTTCTTTTATTCCTTTTAATCCTCTAACTCCAGTATATTCTATCTCTTGAAGATCTTTTCCTTCTAAAATATCTACAGCTGTACGCAAAGCGGCTTCCATTACACCACCAGTAGCTCCAAATATTGCTGCAGCACCAGTTGACTCACCCATTATAGGATCGAATTTATCATCTTCTAGATTAGCAAAATCAATCCCTGCGTCTTTTATCATCCTTCCAAGCTCCCTCGTAGTTAAGGAATAATCAACATCTTTAAAACCAGAATCTTTCATCTCCGGCCTGTTCATCTCGTATTTCTTAGCTATACAAGGCATTATTGAAACCGAAACTATCTTAGAAGGATCAATATTATTCTTTTTAGCATAATATGTCTTTAACAAAGTCCCAAACATTTGCTGAGGACTCTTACATGAACTTAAATTAGGTAGGAGTTCAGGATAAAAATGCTCTATAAATTTTACCCAACCAGGGCTGCATGAAGTTATCTGTGGGAGTACCCCCTTATTTTTCACCCTTTGAATAAGTTCATTTCCTTCCTCAACTATTGTTAAATCAGCTGTAAAGTTTGTATCTAGTACTTTATCAAAACCTAATTTTCTTAAAGCAGCGACCATCTTTCCAGTTACTAAACTTCCTGGCTCCATACCTTGAGTCTCCCCTAGTGTACCTCTTATTGAAGGTGCTGTCTGTACAATAACTACCTTATCAGAATCATTTATAGCATCTGTAACTTCTTTAGTATAATCTTTTTCCATCAATGCCTGAGAAGGGCAGACATTTGTACATTGACCGCAAAGAACACATGAAACATCACCTAATCCGTGATTAAAGTAAGGGTTTACTTCAGTATAGTGTCCTCTGTTTTCAAATCCTATTGCAAAAACACTTTGAATAGTTTGGCATTTTTGTACGCATCTCCCACACAATATGCATTTATTGTTATCATGATGTATCCCTGCACTGCTATCATCAACTGTTTTATCTTGAATTTTATCAAACCTGCTTTTATCTACACCTAATTTTTTTGCAACTTTACCTAACTCATTATCCTCTAACTTAGCATCATGGTTAGCAAGCAGCAATTCCATATTCAATTTCCTTGCTTTTATTATCTCATCATTCTCTGTTATTATGTTCATACCATCAATTACTTTTGTATTACATGAAGTGACTAATTTACCATTTACACTCACAACACATATCCTACATCTTGCTTGAGCTTCTAGATCAGGATGGTAACAAAGGTGAGGTATCTCTACATTGTTTCTTTTGCATAATTCAAGGATAGTCTCCCCTTCTTTTGCCTCAAATTGAACCCCATTTATCATAATCTGGCTCATTTTGTAAATTCCTCTCTAAAATATTTTAGTGCTGTTTTTATGTGTGTGTTAGATGCTTGTCCTAATCCACATAATGAAGTTTTGTTGATAAAAATAGCAAGATCCTCCAATGCATTCAAATCATCTTCATCTGCTTTATTTTCAACAATCTTATTGATTATCTCTAAAACTCTAAAATTACCTTCCCTACAAGGAGTACATTTACCACAACTTTCATGAACAAAAAATTCAGCTATATTCTTACAGATTTTAGGTATGCTTTGGCTTTTTCCAATTGCAATAACAGTGCAACTCCCAAGCATTGCACCTTTTTCATTTACTGATTCAACATCCAGTTTCATTTCAGGATCATAAGGTAAACAACCACCTGCACATCCAAAGAATAATGCTTTTATCTCTTCTTTAGGGGTTCCTTTCTCAATAAGTTCTTTAGTAGTTATTCCTAAAGGCATCTCATAAACCCCTGGACTATCTAAATTACCTGATAATGAATATAATCTTAGATCATCCCATTCATCTAACATTATCAAGGGAACATTTGCCAATGTAGCAACATTATTTATTGTAGTTGGATAATTACATAACCCTGATTCAACTGGATATGGTGGTTTTGCATGTGGCTCTCCTCTAAGCTCTTGTATAGAATTCATTATTGCAGTTTCATCACCACAAATATAAGCTCCAGCACCCATCACAATATCAATATTTAATTCTATCTTGTCCAACTCAGCCTTATATTCTTCTATTGCTTTTTCAAGATTTTCCTTCAAATACTCGTATTCTGCTCTTAAATAGATATAAGCAAATTTAGCTCCAATTGCATAAGCTGCAATCGCTATCCCTTCAATTACAATAGATGGGTTCTCTGTAAGTATTAATTTATCCTTAAAAGTGCCTGGCTCCCCTTCATCAGCATTGCATATAACAACTTTAGTAGGATTTGGACTTTTTCTTGTAAATTCCCATTTTAGACCTGTTGAGAAGTTTGCTCCCCCCCTCCCTTTTAATCCTGATTTTTTAACTACCTGTATAACTTCTTCTGGCTTCAAATTTACTGCTTTTTCAAATCCCTTAAACTCTGTTTTTTTAGTTACTTGCATTTTTCGATTATCTCTTTTATTTTATCTTCATTAAGATTAGTATGTGCTTTTTCATCTACTAAAGCTGCTGGGCTTTCATCACAGCACCCTATACATGAAGTGGTTTCTAGAGTAAAATTCCCATCTTCTGTTGTCTGTCCTAATTTAATACCTAATAATTTCTCAAATATATCTAATATATTCTCAGAACCATTAACAAGACATGCAGGGGAGTTACATAATCTGATTACATGCTTGCCTTTTTTCTTCACATTAAAAAATGAATAGAATGTAGCCACTTCATATACCCTTGTTATAGGTATTTTTGTTTCTTTTGATACTCCTTTCAGATTCTCTTCAGATAAGTAACCTTCTTTTTTTTGTATATTTCTAAGTCTAGAAATGAGTAATTTTGAAGCCCCTTTGTCAAAAATATGCCTCCCTCTTAACATGAAAATAAACAGTTTTGTAATAGTATTTAAGATTTTCGGGGATTGAAAATATAGTTAAACAAAAATTATTTAAACAAGCTAATTTCCTTCAACGATACAATGGAATATCTAAACAAAATAATGAACAAACAAGATTATCTATTAGGCTACAAAACAGAGTTGTTTGAGATAATCATTTACTCAATAGTTTCATTCTTTTTGCCGTTGATGATAGGCCATCCTCAGATTGTTGTAGGCATATTAATCAATGCATTACTAATAACATCTGCTTTAAACATCAAAGGCTATAAGTTATTGCCGATAATAATCGCACCCACACTAGGTGCACTATCACGAGGAGTGTTATTTGGTCCATTTACAATCTTCTTACTCTACATGATACCTTTTATATGGATTGGAAATTCAATATTGATTTTTGCATTTAAAGCACTAAACCTAAACAAGAAAGTAAACTATGCAATAACTTTAATTATAGGATCAATAATAAAAGCATCATTCTTATTCCTAGTAGCTTATATATTATTCAGCCTAAATTTAGTACCTTTATTGTTCTTAACTTCTATGGGCATATTCCAGTTCTACACAGCTATCTTAGGTGGAATTCTAGCTTTTGGAGTTCAATACTCTAAAAAGAGATTAACTAATAATAGTGTCTGATCATCATATATACAAAGATAAAAAATCCGGTGATGATAGTTTATTATCTAGGATTAAACCCCCCTATTTCTGGATTTTTAAAAACACAACATTTTAATATAGTCCCTGTTTATTGATTTAGTAAACTAGGGGGATAACATATCTTAACAACTATGCAATTAAGTGAACATTATATAAAAAGAATATGTACTGATAAAGAATTAAAATCCCCCTCTAACCCATTTAGCTAAAACAAAATGACACAATTAGAACAAGCAAAATTCAACGATATAAGCAAAGAGATGGAAGATATCGCTAGAGATGAAAATCTAAAACCAAAAGAATTGATGAGATTGATAGCGCAAGGCAGAGCAGTAATCACAGCATCAACATTACATTCTAATGTAAAACCATTGGGTATTGGAGAAGGTCTTAGAACAAAGATCAATGCCAACATAGGCACCAGTCAAACAAAACATGATATAGGCGAAGAACTAGAAAAACTAAAAATAGCAGTCAAATACGGTGCAGATACTGTGATGGATCTAAGCACTGGCGGAAACATAGATGAAGTAAGACGATTAATAATAAAAAATTCAGAAGTTCCGATTGGTACCGTTCCAATATATCAGGCAGCAATCGAAAATGACACGATAGTTGATTTGACAGAAAGCGATCTGATCAAAGGGATAAAAAAACATATCCAGGATGGTGTTGATTTTATAACAGTACATTGCGGCCTTACAAAAGACTCAATAAAATTAATCAAAAAAAGAACAATGGGTGTTGTAAGTAGGGGAGGTTCATTCTTAGTTAAATGGATGGAACATAACAATCGTGAAAATCCCTTATATGAATCATTCGATAAGATTCTTTTCTGGACAAAAAAATATGACGTTACTTTAAGCTTAGGTGATGGTTTAAGACCTGGCTGCCTAAAAGATGCAACAGATAAAGCACAGCTTCATGAATTAAAAACATTAGGTGAACTGCAAAAAAAAGCATTTGATGAAAACGTCCAATCAATTATTGAGGGTCCGGGTCATGTACCCATGGATCAGATCGAACACAACATGAAACTTCAAAAAGAGATGTGCAACAACGCACCGTTCTATGTTCTAGGTCCTTTGGTAACAGATATAGCACCTGGCTATGATCATATAACATCAGCTATTGGAGGAACATTAGCTGCGATGCATGGTGCATCTTTTTTATGTTTTGTGACGCCCAAAGAACACCTAGGTTTACCAAATATCGAAGATGTAAAACAAGGCGTCATTGCTTCAAAAATAGCAGCACATGCAGCAGACATCGCAAAAGGGATAAAAGGCGCAAGAGACTGGGACGATAAGATGTCAGGAGCAAGAGCAGATCTTGACTGGAACAAGATGATGGAATTAGCCATAGACCCAGAAACAGCCAAAAAGTTCAGGGCAGAATGCAAACCCGAAGGGGAAGAAGTATGTTCTATGTGTGGTAAGTTCTGCTCTGTTAAGATAAATAAGGAACTGAAATAATCGATTTCTAAAGGTTTTAGATTTCAATGTCATAGAATCTAACCATAATCAGTTTCCATCATCCTCAATAGCTAATAATTAAAATGGCCAGCTCATTTTAAAAACATTTATATACCTCTTTTATGCTATATTTATAATGGTTGATAAAAGAATTATCGATTGGATTAAATCAAAAGAAGAACAAGGTTATTCTAAGGATCAATTAAGGCAATCTCTTTTAAAGCAAGGATATAAACCATCAGATGTAAACGAGGCTATAAATCCACCTAGAGAAAATTCCAATCTTGGATTTAATCAATTTTTATCTCAAAAAGGAACATTGTTTATGGTTATATTCTATATTCTTCTTGTAATTTTTTCATTACAATTAGTTGCAGGAATTATTATATCATTGATCAAATCAAAATTTGTTAATTTAATTTTCCCTTTGCTTTTTGGAGGGTCGATAATAATTTATATCAAAAAAAGAAATTTGTATGGGATTTTAATGACTATTTTCCTTTTATCACCTATTGGATTATTGATTTTAACTGTATTCCCATTACTTAAATCATTTACTGCAATGGGGAATGTCCTTTTTTATGCATTAATCTCAATCAGTACATTTGTAGTTGGATTACTCATAGCTTACATGTTTAACAAAGTAAGTGACAATTCTAAGAAATATTTGACCACTGGAGTGATTTTTTCCTCTCTTTTAGGATTGATATTTGCAACCAATAGCATGATTGGAACAATCATTTCAAAATTATCTGCACAACTATCTCAACTTTCTGCTGGTAATCCATTAGGTACAACAGGAATTGTCAGTTTATTTAGTTCTGAGATTTTTAATGCAAATATTGCCTTTGTTTTAGCATTCATATCGTTTAATATTCCTTATGTAATTTTCTACTTTAAAAGGGAAGATAAGACACTTAAACTGCTCTTATTGTATTTAATACCTGTCTTAGTATTTATTCTATTATCTTTTATTTTAAAATATGTTGCTAACCTGATTTTAACCATATCAATATAAGATGAGTTTGCATAACATGGAATATACCAAAAAAGAGGAGATTGGACATGGAATCCTGGCAATTTTACTGATAAGCGTAGGAATATACAGTTTGATTACGGGTATAGGTGGTGGCACTCCAGGTACTTCATCAACATACACAAAGGGAATTTTCTCTAGATTTGTCGGTCTATTGATTGCAATAGCGGGAGTATTTATGATTAAATCTATTTTAACTTCACCAACTGTTCTAAAAAGTGATTCTAAAGAATAAGTGATACCTCAACATAGGGCTAATGGTATTCGACTAATTACTCAAACGTCTCTTTAACTTCACAATATACCCAAGATATAAAAGCCCAGCAAATAATATAATATTCTGAAAAAGACCGTTTTCAGTCAAAGCACTTGTAATAAGTACAATAAAGATAATCGTTAGGACCATATTCAGATTTTTTTGCTTTTTGAATAATTGTATTGCAGATAACACTAAATTGATAGATGCTAATGCTCCTGCAATATAAAAGAGATAATTATATCTGAATTTATGGGGGATTGCCTGACCAAAACCTGAAAGGGTTAGATATATATTAAGTAGGACAATTACAATCATCCCTATGACAATATCTTTTCTAGGTGGTGGATTATTAGTTTCATCCATAATTCTGTAATAATTTTGTTGATATAAATAATTATCGGAAAATGCCCATCTAAAAACCATATTATTTCATCCAATCAAAACATTTATATTCTAATCAAAATTAATTTAACTCAAAATGAAATTAAACCAAATCAGCGAATTCGACTTAATAAAAAGAATATCTCAAAAGACCAAAGACAAAAACATCCTAAAAGGCATAGGCGATGACGCCGCTGTAATAAAGGTAGGAAACAAACTCTTAACAATAACCACAGACACAATTGTAGAAGGCGACCATTTCTCATTAAAATACTTCACACCAGAACAGATAGGAAAAAAAGCCATCGAGATCAATGTTTCAGACATAGGTTCAATGGGTGCTAATCCCAAATACGCTTTAGTCTCATTAGTCCTGCCAAAAAACCTGGATGTAGAGATAATAGAAAGAATATACAAGGGGATGAGGAGTTCAGGAAAAAAACATAAAGTAGAAATCATTGGCGGCAACATAACTCATGGAAAAGAATTAGTCATTGGTATTGATATGATTGGCGAAGTAAAAAAAGAAAACCTCTGTCTAAGATCTCATGCAAAACCTGGAGATTTCATCTTAGTAAGCGGAGACCTTGGTTCTTCTACAGCAGGTTTAAACCTATTTCGCAAGAACATCAAAGGTCATGATAAAGTAAAACTTAAACATCTGGAGCCAAAATCAAAATTCCATAAAGTAAAACCATTCTTAAAATACATCCATGCTATGATTGACGTCTCAGATGGTCTGGCATCAGAAGTAAAACATATCTGCGAGCAAAGTAACATGGGAGCAATAATCTTCAAAGACAACATCCCGATAAAACAAGAAACAAGGCAGGCAGCAAAAGCAGCAAAAAAAGACCCGCTAGATTATGCATTATATGGTGGGGAAGATTTTGAATTAGTCTTTACAGTTTCTGAAAAAAACCTAAACAAGGTAAAGGGCTTTCTAGTGGGCGAAATAACCAAAAGAAAAGGTGCATATCTATACAGCAGAGGAAAAGAGACAAAGATAAAAAAACATGGTTATGATCATTTAAGTACTAATTAGTATACTACTTTTCTTTTTATCCTATTTGATATATTAAGATTCGTTCTTATAGTTTAGTCTCCAATTACTCAACCAAAAGTATATAAATCATCAATCTCAAAATCAATTATGAAAATCGGGGGTGGTTTATTATTCTAAATCTAACAGGACTTAAGTCATTACATAAGTTAAATCAAAAACAATTTCCAAAAGAAGATGATTATTATGAATTTCTTATGTTGCAGATTCAGGAACACTTGGTAGAAATAAATGACTTAAAAGAAGATAAAGACCCTCACGCTGTAAAAGAGATGATTGACTTATCGATCTTAGCAAGAATGCTTGCGTTACAGCAAGGTGCAAACAAAACCCTATTTGATCAAAGGTTTAATAAATTTAAAAAGAAAATAAATCAAGCATTAAAAGGATAATATTTCTATTTGCAGTTATCAGCAAATCTCTTCAAACTAGATTTATCCATGGCCCCAGTCTGTTCTTTTCCAGTTGCAGGGCATATCACCTGAGGTACATAACCCCCTGTTAAATCACTAAAACATCCATCTATAATTTCTCTCGCTTCCTTATCAGACCCCTCTGCCCAATAAAACTTATATCCATCACTTTCAAGCTCTTTTACTATTGGCTTCATTTGATTACAATAAGGGCAGGAATTAGAATATACAAAAACTACTGTATCTTGACTATGACTAAAACATCCACTATAATCACCATTTGAATTTAATTCATCTCCACCTTCAGATACGCCAGACTCAACCCTGGCCCCAGTCTCTAATTCACCCAACGATTTAGAAAAAACCATATTATTTACACTGGTGATGATAATAGCTAAAACTATGATAACAGCAATAGAAATGATTGTTTTTATTGTATCTTTTTTTACCATTTCTTAAAAGGTTTTATTGACATTTATAAACATTGTGTTGTTTATAAGGTATAAATAAAAAGTTTCTTCTTATCCATGGCTGCGTTGAAAATATAGGTCGCCATCAATTCGTGAGCTTGATAGATAATCACTTCAAACTGACAAGGGGGAGGTCCCTTACGGGGAATGTCAGTTATCCATACCAACTTCAAGAAGCGAACCCGATGGCAACCCGAACGTAGTGAGATTTTCAACGCAGCCCCTTATTCATTTCTTCTTCAAATGCCAATAAAACAAAATGTTTATAAAAAAGCTAGGTACATAATATCATAATGAACAAATTCAAAAAAGCATTCTTAAATTCATCTGTATTTAATGCACTAACGATTATTAAGAAAACTCCTAATCTATACCTATATACTATTATCTTGGATTTTGTTTTCTTGACAATTTTTATCTTTTTAGGAAAATACCTTGCGTCATTCATACCTGCAGATGCACAACAATTAATGGATATTTTCAAAACTCAATTAAATCTGTTATTATTTGTAATAATCTACCCATTAGTATATTATATCTTTATTATCTTTATTTATTCAATGATCAAGATGATAATCTTGAATTTAATAAGGGAGATACACGAGAAAACCAGATTTACTTTCAAATCCCTGGGTAAGTTCTACACACTTAACCTGGCAATCTCTGCAATTTTTGTATTTACAGGCTTAATCTCACTCACTATATTATCATTAACCTTAACAAGAGACTTCCTAAAATACCTTTTAGTTATATTGATCCCCATCTTCATATTTTTCTTTTACTCCACCATTAATATCAGCCACACATTATTCATCCATGACCAAAGAAAACATCTGATTAAGGATAGCTTTAAGATAACTTTCCATAAATTAAAGATATACTATCAGTTCATCATATTTAACATAGCTATCACTCTAATCTACCTCATAATATACAATATTCTACATTTCATCTTTAAGTTTTTAGTCACTAAAAACCAACAGATTCTAATTAATTATGGTTCTGCATATCTAAAAATCTTCCAAATATCCTCAATAATATTTATTTACTTATTGATATCATTTAATAGGATATATTTCTATGGGAGAATAAACAAAAATGTTTTACCATAATATAGACCCAACATTATTTAGGATAGGACCATTAGAGATTAGATATTATGGTATTATCTACGCTTTAGGTTTTCTGATTGCATATTTCATCATATATCATATAGCTAACAAAAGAAACCTCAATCTAACCAAAGACGACATTGCAGATTATATCTTCTACTTGATTATAGGTACCATTCTGGGAGCAAGATTATTTGAGATAATCTTCTACGAACCAGCTTATTATGCAGCAAATCCATTAAAGATGATAGCAATATGGCAGGGAGGATTAAGCTTCCATGGTGGTTTGGTTGGAGCAGTATTAGCAGGTTACTTATTCTGCAAAAAAAAGCACATAGATTTATATGATCTAGCAGATATTACAGTCATCCCATTAGCATTCGGCCTTTTCTTAGGAAGAATAGCCAACTTCATAAACAGTGAATTAGTTGGAAGAATCACAAGCCTGCCCTGGTGCGTATATTTCAAAAACTATACTGGTTGCAGACACCCATCCCAAATCTATGAGAGCCTAAAAAACTTAATAATATTTACAATCCTATGGAACCTAAAAGAAAAACAATTAAAGAAAGGAACTCTGTTTTGGTCATTTGTTTTACTATACTCATCAATAAGATTCATGATAGAATTTGTAAAAGACCCCGGAAGCATAGGATTTATCCTAGGATTGACCATGGGTCAATGGCTAAATATAGCGATGTTTTTTGTTGGATTATATTTTTTACTAAAAATTAATAAAACGGAGTTTAATCCATGATAATAAACATATTAATTTTCATAGCAGGTTTGATCTTATTAGTCAAAGGATCAGACTTCTTCGTAAAATCAGCTGCATCTATAGCAGAAAAACTGGGCGTCTCAGAGTTTGTCATAGGTTTAACATTAGTCGCACTAGGCACATCCATACCAGAATTAGCTTCTTCAGTAATAGCTTCCCTAAAAAACCAAAGCGGGATTGTCATAGGCAATGTAGTTGGATCAAATATAGCAAATATAGGATTGATAATAGGGGTAGCAGCAACAATAGCAGTAATCAAAACAAAAGAAGATATGCTCAAAAGAGATGGATATATCATGTTATTTGCAGCATTATTATTCTATGTATTTGCTTTGAACAGCAATATCTCAAAATTAGAATCCATAATCTTCATTATACTTTATTTTGCTTACATCCTTTTCCTGATTGAACTAAAACCAGAATTAGGGGAAAAATATCATTTCAATGAATTCATAAAATATTTCTTCAAATTCCAGTATATATTTACGATAAAAGATAGATTGATGTCAAAAGCTAATAAAGAAAACAAAATAACAAGAAAACAAAAAACAGAAATAAAACAATTATTCAAAGAAGCCCTGATCAAAGACTTGCTTATTTCAGCAATTGCAGGAGCAGCAGTTGTCTTTGGTGCAAAATATCTGGTACAAGAAGCAGTATTTTTTGCAAAAATATTAAACATACCTCAAACATTTATAGGCATAAGCATTATAGCGTTAGGCACATCCCTGCCAGAACTAAGCGTCTCAATATCAGCTGCAAGAAAAGGCTATGGTAATATAGCTATAGGTAATGTTATTGGATCTAACATTGCAAATATCTTCTTAGTTATAGGCATTTCAGGATTAATAGCACCATTAACAATCATCAAATCAACCTTACTATATTCAGCCCCATTTATGATAGCTATGACTATCTTGCTCTTAATGTTTATCAAAAGTTATTGGAAGATCAGGCGCACAGAAGGGATAATATTTCTTATATTATACACCATTTTCATAGTAATTCTATTCTCTGGCTTATTGCCTTGATAATATAGCAAAGCCAAACAAATATTCAATAATCTTCGCTTGGAATATATTTTAATTATTCTCCACAGAAACGCTTATAAATAACGCATCAATCTTCTAACCTGCTATGAAGTGGGACTTAAAATCTAAAACAAATCTTCTACTTGGTCTATTTGTAGCTTCACTGATAGCTGCTAATCTGATAGGTGGCAAGATCACACAATTCTGGGTTATTCAGGTAAGTGTGGGAATATTTGCTTACCCCATAACATTCTTGATAACAGATGCAGTTGAAGAAGTCCATGGAAAAGAAAAAACAAAGATGTTCGTATGGGTTGGCTTTATCTGTATGTTATTTGTTTTAATAATTACAGCAATAGCTGTAAAACTGCCTTTTGCTGCAAGAAGCTATGTTCAGGCAGAACAATACACCCCCGTTTTTGGAATGTCTTTAAGGTTCTTCATAGCATCTATACTAGCATTTATAGTCAGCCAGCTCCATGATGTATGGGCATTCAACTTCTGGAAACAAAAGACAAAAGGAAAATGGCTATGGCTAAGAAACAACGCATCAACCATAGTATCACAATTCCTGGATTCAGTCCTGTTCATGTTCATAGCATTATACTACATACCTTGGCTCCCACAGACCCTAAACACAAGCCCTAAGTTCAATGTGGCATACCTTTTCACATTAATAATTCCATACTATCTTCTAAAAGTAGTTTTAGCGTTAGCAGACACACCATTTGTGTACCTTCTAGTTTGGTATTTAAGAGGTTCTGTAAAGGAACCTAAGAAGAAATAACTCAAGTTAATCATCCCACTTGCCAAAATTTTGGCAAGTGCGAGAAGCCTTCTAGAGCCTAAATTTAATGGTTACAGTAGTTTTAGGCACCCACTTGCCACTTGCCAGACACCCCCGCAGGATATATAAATGAGTAATTCTACACTCTTAATAAAAAAGAGACCATGCAAAACTCCTAAATAATGATTTTTGATCTTTCAGACACAAAAATCAATTATGGAGTTTAGCTTTCAGGTATCTTTTTTCAACCCCCCTGATTTCTTCCAATAAATTAAAAGAAATCTTAAATGGAGGTGATTTAAGATGATAAAAAAAATATCAGAAGAAATAATTAAAGAAATTGAAAAAATATATGTCTTAGATAAAAGAATAACATTAACTAATTTAGCAAAAAAGTTTGGACTTTCAAGAGAAGGCATTAAGAAAAGATTAATCAAGGGTGGAATTCATATAAAATCTAATAGTGAAATAGCAGGAATTAAGAAAAACCAAAAAGTTGACAATCTATGTAAGATTTATAACAAAGTTAAATCTCTAAGAAAAGTTAGAAAAATTACAGGCCATTCTATAAATTTCATAAAAGATTGCATTAAGGGGAAAGTTCAATTTCCTATCTATCCTAAACCCCTTAAAAAAGGATTTGATAAAATAACCAAAGAAAAAGTAAGGATCTATGCACATTCAATATTTGATGGTTATGTTAGTAAAAATAACTCTTATGTAATTAGTTACATAAACAAAAATCAAGAATTATTAAGTGAATTTGAAAATGATATGGGCTTTGTTTATGGATTAAAACCAACAAGATCAAAAGTAGGTTCAGGAGTAACTCAACTTATTTACTCTTCCAAATTAATGCATTTAGATATTCTTAATTTTGATAAAACTATCATAATAACTAATGATGAATACAAAAAAATATATCTAAAGGCTTTCTTTGATGATGAAGGTTGTGTCCATTTCAATCTAAAAAAAGGCATGTTTTCTGTTAGTGGATCACAAAAGTGCGAGGAAGAGCTCCTATTCATCAAATCCCTATTGGAAGACTTAGGAATTCAATCTAGGATTTCTGAACCAACTATCACAATAGGCCGCAATAAATCAATCCTTAGATATAGTAAACTAATTGGATTTACTCATCCTGAAAAAAGAAAAAAACTTTCGAATGCTTTAAATCATTATCAAAAAAGATTTGAAAAGATAAATAATCAGAATATAAGAATAAAAGAATTAACAGAAAAAGGATTAACTCCTTATAAAATATCACCCCTAATTAATATACCTCCAAGCACAATAAGACATAGGGTTAATTCTGGATTTAAAATGAATAAATATGATTATTCAGGATAATTTATGTAATTATGTTAGGGATTCTGGTTTATTAGTAACTTAACATAGAAAAAAGAGTACTTCAAAAACACCCAAGTTATTTATAAATAACCCCTAGTCAAATAAACGGACGTTTTTTTAGGAAAGTTTAAATACCTATTCTCGTCTATAGGATGAATTTAGGGATGTTTAAAATGAAATGGTTAAAAGGGCTTGTTAAATATAAAGAGGAAGAAAAAAAGGTTTACTATGTGGCTTTATTCGTTGGAACTTTCTTCACCGTTCTGGGTGGTTTGAAGATTCTTGTAAATATGCCTAAAGCTCCAATTGGGAGTTTAGCTGAATTTGTAGGTTACTCTTTTGTTATGTTTTTCTTCTTATTCTTTATTGTGTTTTATTCATTAAGGAATATTAGGGATTTATACATTAAAAGAAAAAAAACAAGGCGGTTTGAATTTTAGGTAAAGAACATATATTGGTAGGAGGTATAGTTATCTTTATATTAATCTTTTTTGTAGTTGGTGGAGGATACCTCGACAATTATTCTAAATTATATCAACAAAGTTTTATGTTTGGTGCTCTTCTTTTTAATATAGGTTTAATACTCCCTGATTCTGATAGTAACAATAGGGGTTCTAGGATATTCTTTACTGTTTTATTTCCAATAGCTTACTTAATGAGGTTGTTTGAATTTTTCTTAAGTAGCGTTACAGGTAGAAGAAAAGGTCATAGGAATACTTTACATAGTATGGTTGGGATTACTTTTACCTCATTTATGTTAGTTTTCTTGTTTTCACTTATTTTTATCTATTACGGTTTTTTTAATATTATTACTGCGTCTTGGGCTTTTGTTGGTTTTTGGTTTGGGCAGTTTACTCATTTAGTTTGTGATTCTCATATTAGGTTTATTTAAAAATGAAGAAGATGGTGAGTTTTGAATAACATTTTTATACTTATTCTACATACCAATTGTAGAAAACAATTGTGAAATAATATCTTCTGGACAGAAATAATTCTCCACACTCATGAAATTTATGAGCTCATTACAACCCAAAAGAATCACTAAACTCTTTAATCTTCTTAAACTCCTGAATATAATTAGCACCTTTATCAGTTAGAGTATACATCTTCTTCCCTTTCTCTTCCTCTTCACCCACCATATCTTTGCTCATCAACTCACCAACATACTCCAACATCTTCTTATATGATAAGTTTGACTTATAAAGTAGGTGCGTCGGCTTAATCCTACCACCTTTTTTTTGTATAGCCGTTAAAATGTCATATATTATCTCAATTTTTGTTCTACGGACACCCATATTAAATCTCCCAAAAATCTCCTAATTTTTAGGAGTTTGAAATTATCATTTTTTCAACAACATCTTTCCCATAGCAAATAATAATGTTAAGTAACCTAATAATTGTACACTCTCACCCATTACATAGAAATGCTCTACTAATCCCTCAAATACAAAAAATATCTGGCTTACAAGTAATAAAAAGAATGAACTCATAACTAATTTAGAATTAAAACTTTTCTTTTTCAGATAATTGCATTTATAATTCAAAAACAATATCCCCATCATAATCAACAAAGTCAGATGAAATACAATATATGATTGACTCACTAAAGTTGTAGATATTATAAGAAAATACACAAACAATGCAATTATTTTTTTATCCTTTACCTTTAAAGCGACTAGTAATAGTATCAAAAAAGCAACCAACATTACCAAACGAGCAATGGATATCCCGAATTGATTTGCCCAAACAGCCTTCTTAATAATCTGAGAAGTGACCGTCACCAGCCCAACAGTTTCAACCTGCAATTCCTTGGAATAAACTGGTATAGTTGCTAATATCTTACTTACAAAAGCTATAGCTACTAAAAAAAACGAAGAAGCAAAATAAAGGTATTTCTTTTGTGATGTATATCTATAAGTCTTATATGAAAAATAAGATATAAGCAGACCAACTATAACTGAAACTAAGTCAAATACATAATCAATCCCATAGAACCAACTTGGACCAAATATATATGCCATACTCATACATACCCATTTTCTCTTTATAAACTTTATGGATTCTTGTTCTTTATCATCATTTCATAATGTATTAATAAATGCCTACCTCATACATTATATAGTGATTTAAGATAATTGGGCTTTGGTTTCCTCAAACCAAGGATCAATCATACTAAAAACAAACACCTCTGAAGGCAAAGAGATGTCTAGTCCCCCTAGAACATCTTTGCCTTATTTTTTTCATTTTTTTCTAAATTGTTTATAAAGTATAAAAACAAAGTTTTTAACTTTATTAACTAGAGAAAATTTTAAAAATCAAAGATTTTTAAACTGTTTAGAGATCTTTGATTTCTAAAAATTTTACAATCTCTATGATTTATGAAATTTTCTTGTTCTATAAAGTTAGCCACACCTAACAATCATAACCTTTATATATTAGTTAGCCACACCTAACTTTATGAAAGATATAAGTAAAGAAGATTATCTTAAAGCAATATACAAGATACAAAAAGATAAAAATCGGGCTATAAGATCTGTTGAGTTAGCTAACCACCTTAGCATCTCCAAAGCAAGTGTCAATGAAATGGTAAAAAAGCTTGCTAAAGACAATCTAATCGATTATAAACTATACAGCAGCATCAACCTGACAAAAAAAGGCATAGGGGAAGCAGAAAAAATATTATACAAACATAAAATTCTGGAAAACTTCTTATTAAAGATATTGGGGATAAACAAGAAAAAGATCCATAACGAAGCAGACAAGTTAGAGCATGGTGTTTCTAAAGAAGCAGTAGAAAAACTAGACAAGCTCCTAAAAAATCCGAAAACATGTCCGCATGGAGACAAAATCCCTGAGAGTGATAAAAAAGCATGCTTTCTTGGAAATATCTGCGTTGGAAAAGAAGCCACAGTATTGTTTACAAATATCAAGAACAAACAAACACTTGAAAGGATAAACTCTCTTGGTTTAGTCCCGGAAACAAAAATAAAAATACTCAACAAGATAAAAAAAGGCCCTATTGAACTTCAGATAAAAGGATCTAAAGTAGCATTAGGTGACGAGATCTGCAGTAAGATATATGTCAAAAAACAAGAAGAATGAAATGTCATACTATACCTAAATTAGATGAACTAAAATTTAGTAAAGAGATAGCTTTAGTAGCTAACCCCAATGTTGGTAAAAGCTGCCTCTTTAATCAATTTACAGGCATTGGTGCAACAGTCTCTAACTATCCAGGAACTACAGTAGATGTCATGAGTGGATTGACAAATCTAAAATATTTTAAGGATATAAAGATAACAGATCTGCCTGGATCTTATTCTTTTGGCGAGTCTTCTGAAGATGAAAAAGTGACAAGAGATTATATCATATGCCGAAAACCATCAGTTATAGTAAATGTGATAGATGCAAACAATCTTGAAAGAAACCTATATCTCACATTACAATTGATAGAGCATAAATTACCTGTAGTTATAGCCCTAAATTTTATAGAAGAAGCAAGGGACAAAGGCATTATAATAAACTCAAAAGAATTAAGCAAAACACTTGGAGTTCCAGTTGTAGAAGTAGACTGCTTAAACGGAAAAGGCATAGAAAAACTCGCAAAAAAATGTGAAGAAGTAATCAACAAAAAGATTAGATTCAATTACTTTAAACCAAAATATGATGATCATATAGAAAACCTTATCCAGGATCTAAAAGTATTAACAGAAAACAAACGGGAAATTATATTGGATCTTCTGGAAGGTAGTTCCCTTCCATGGCATGAAATAAGGCGAAAAGGAAGGGTAGAAAAGACAATCTCAAGATACAAAAAATTCCATGATATTCCTACATACATATCAAAAGATCGTCATGGGGAATCATCTTTGATTGCAAAAAAAGTAACACAGATAGGAAAAAAGAATAATATAAATCTCAGAGAAAGATTAAGCAGACTGACAATAGAACCAAAAACAGGAATTCCAATCTTAATATCAATATTAGCTATAATGTTCTATACTCTTTTCACAGTTGGAGGCAACCTTGAACAAGTCTTAATAAACTCTTTTCAAACTTACATTGCACCTATATTCAGAATTATAATAGGTACAATCCCTATTAATTTCATAAAAGTTCTTCTTGAACATGGCTTCATAGTTGGTATAGAATCAGGCTTAGCAATAGCAATCCCTTATATCACAGTATTCTACATAATGATGGGTATCTTAGAAGATTCAGGATATTTAACAAGGATGGCATATTTATTAGATAGGGTAATGCACAGATTAAAACTACATGGTAAATCAACCATACCTATGATGCTTGGCTTTGGCTGCAACGTACCTGCAATCCTTTCAACAAGAACATTATCTTCATTCAGAGAGCGTTTCATAACAATAGTGATGGTCTGTTTAGTACCATGTTCTGCAGTAACTGCAGTAATATTAGGGGCAACTGCAAAATATGTAGGCTGGCAATTTGCATTATTAATATATGCAATAGACTTGATCGTAATCTTTGCAGCAGGATATGTCTTAGGAAAACTATTACCTGGCGAACACACAGGATTAATACTAGAGATGCCCCCTTTCAGATTACCATCTATAAAAGGTATAATAAAAAAAACATGGATAAGACTTAAGGATTTTGTTTACATCGCATTCCCACTTTTAATCGCAGGAGCAGCATTAATCGGCATACTAACAGAATACAATCTATTGATTTATTTAATGAAACCTTTTGAACCGATCATGCAGGGATTATTAGGCCTGCCAGCAAGTGCAGGAATCACATTACTATTTGGAATCTTTAGAAAAGAGATGGCTTTAGAGATGCTGATTGCAATAGGCGGCACAAGTAACCTCTTATCATTCTTAACCCCATTACAGATTTTCGTATTCAGCTTAGTGACATCATTATACATACCTTGTGTAGCCACGATAGCTGTTCTTGGCAGAGAAGTAGGTTGGAAAAGAGCAACATATATAATTCTGGCAACAATAATAATTGCTTTAATCTTCGGGGCATTATCAAATTATGTATTCCCTATCTTAGGGATATTAACATGATACAAGAAATAATTATTTAATTTATATTCAATTCAAAAAAGACTTCCTAAATATTAAGGGCCCAAGAAAACTATTTATCTTTATAACCAAACTTCTTATTGTAGTCTTTATGATTCATTAGGTCTAATATCAAAGAAAGAATCTCTACATCACTACCCCTCATAGTATAAACCATTCTCCAAGCCCCAGAAAGATTGACTTTCCATAAATTATTAACGTCATAATCTCTAATGTATTCTTTAGGGATTCTATCTTTAGAGATATGGATTCCATATTCAGGATTATCCCTCAATAATTCAATTTTCTGCTTTATGGAATTGAGTAATGTTTGATGATCACTGCTTGTAATTCCTTTAGTAATTTCCTCACCTACTAACTTATTCAAATCATCAAATTCTTCCTTAGCTTTACCAGTAATAACAACTTTTGTAGGTTTACCCTTAAACACTAAAAAATCACCTTTTGATTTTTTGTGCACCAAAAATTTACAATTTTTGCTTGCATTATAATTCAACCCCATCTTTTATTGCTTTATCTAATTTAGGGCTTGGATTATATGTCCATAATATTCCCTTTCTTCCATCTAATATTTTTCCACTATTTTCTAAATATTTAAGTATAACATTCAAAGTTTGGTGCATTACTTTATTAGGTAATTTTTTCTTTAGTCCTTCTCTTGTCATAAGATTATTAGCTTTCTTTAGAACATCTTCTACCATCAATACAGTTTTTAAGTTTGGATAATGTATAATTTCTAACTCTTGCATTTAAATCACCTATTTATATGAATTTATATAATAATATATATAGACTTATATATAAACTTTATGGTTTTCATGGGGATTCCCTAGGTAGGAGAAACTAACACACATTACCTAAACTATTTCTAGAAAAAAAGTTTTTTTAATGAAAAAGAACGAATCTTATCGATTCAATCTACTAAAATCCCCCCCATTCATCGCAGTCAGAGTTATATGATATCCCCCCCTCATTCTTAAAAGTCTCTGTTTATGTGGCTGCATTTCAGGGACCATTAAGTGATCCATCCCATTACTGGAATCTGCAGGACAATCCCTCAGCGTTTGCATTCCCTTATAACCTTCAGACCTTATCCCATCTGATTTTTCATCACGTCTTGAGGTTTCTTCTGAATCGTTAGGATTGTCTGCGACAATTCCTTCACGTTCACACATTTGTTCATGAACTTTGGTTGTTAACTCATTAACATAACCTTCAGTCCAATACACACTTTCGAATTCAACTTTATCTGTATCAAAGTATACATCATTATTAGCATATTCAAGCGCATGCAATACTGCTTCTTTAGTACTTAAAATAACAAGTTTAGTTTCATCATAAATAATCCCTTTAGAAATATCATCAGCTATTCCATCAATAGTCTCACATTCTCGTGCAACCTGTGCAGCTTTTAAGTGTTTCTTATATCTTATTGCCTGTGGATGAAATATAAAATCAGTATGATTGTGGTATCCTTGATAAACTCCCTCTATAGCTCGTAGTGCATCTTCTCTTGTAAGAACTACTCTTTTATTCTCGACCCCCCCATATGATAAAGTCCGTTCCTTTTGAACATCTAAAAGGGCTTGCCTTTCTCTCTTAGTTCCCTTTGTAAACTTATAATCAAAAACATCAGTTCTGCCAGCATTTATATCTCTTTCAGCAGCATAAACTTGTTTCTTATTTACTAAAGTTAATCGAACAATCAAACCCCTTCTATCCCCTATATAAGGGATAAGATGTTCAGGAACACGGTCTGTTAATCTTTGACTAGGGATAGGATAGTTAGTATGTTTAGAATGGTGATCTTTCCTTTCTCTCAATCTATCATATGGCCTTTTAGATTTATTTGAAGCACACCCCATATTACCCCTTAACCTATCATCAGTTAAAGCATCTAACTTCCTTTCAAGTCCAACTAAGAATTCTTCATGTCCATCTACTTCGTCTGGATTATCAATCCAACGACTAGATAAAACTCTATCTCCTATTGCTGCCCCTAATTCTCCCATATCTATCCTGACTTGATCATCTATTTCATTCATCTTAAATTCTAATTCAAAAGAAATACTTGTTTAGTATAAAAACTTAACTATTTAAGAGTAATAAATAAAAACTATTTAATCTTATTTAGACAGGGAAAGTCTATATCCACCCCTACTTAACATACCCTTTAACAAGCAGCTTACCAAGTAATGTCAAACTAATCTTTATCTTCCCTTTCCATTCATCAGCCATAACTAGACCCATCTCCTTAAGCCCCTCAGACTTGAGATTGCCGTTTATATGATAAGAGACAAGAGGCAAACTCATCTTCAACTTCTTGCCCAATTCATCCAGAGAAGCACAGCAATCTTTGTTCTTATGCAAAAACTTCAATATATCCATTTTCTTATCAGTTAATATCTTATAATAAGAAAACTTCAATATTGGCATTAACATAACATTATCTTTATGTACAGTAAATGCCTTTAACCCATTGACAAATGCAGCAGAACAAAGGGCGCATTTATTAGCACCAGCATCACCTGAAGCAGCATTTATTATAAGCTGTTTATCATCACCTTCTTCTTCCTTTATCTGCTTTACAGCCTCAAACATAGCCTCCCACGGATTTCCAGAAACTTTCTTTATAACCACTGGAATCTTAAACTTTTCAAGATCTTTCTTTGTTTTCTCAGCCAATTCTAAGTTATCATCCGGAGATATCAAAATAATCCGTTTAGTAGGAAACTCCCGTATTCCAACAAATAATGAATCCATATTCTCTCCAACAGCCGCTATTACAGTATGTGTCATATAAAACCAACCTCGCTTATTTTCCTTTAAAACAACCCATTTCAACAACCTTTGTTGTTGAAATTCTCTCTGAAATTACATAAAATAATAATTTACTAGTATAAAGTAAATATCTATTTAATATATAAACTTTTTGTTTAATATATAAGGGCTAATTTATTATTATCCCCTTAGTATCAATAAGTAAAATGGAAAATAAGCACATATGCAAAACATGTGGTTACAAAACACCAAACACAGGCCACTTATGCAACCCTAAAACAAATAACACTAAACAAATCTACATTTGCCAGGATTGCGGTCTAATAACAACAGAAAAAACATTAATCTGCAAACCAAAGATACTAAAACTTAAATAATGGAAAAATATAAAAATAATAAAAACAAACAAACTAATAGGGGGATGATAAAAAATGACTACAGAAGATAATCTAAAATCAGCTTTCGCAGGAGAAAGTCAGGCAAATAGAAAATACCTTGCTTTTGCAAAAAAAGCAGACCAAGAAGACCTTAAACAAGTAGCTAAATTATTTAGAGCAGCAGCAGATGCAGAAACAGTTCATGCACATAACCATTTAAAGGTTTTAGATGGGATTAAAACAACTGCAGAAAACCTGCAGGAAGCGATAGACGGAGAAACTCATGAATTTACTGAGATGTATCCAAAAATGATTGAAGAAGCAGAATCAGAGGGGAACCAGGCAGCAAAGATCAGTTTCAGTAAAGCTAATACTGTTGAGAAAACTCATGCTGGATTATATCAAAAAGCACTAGAATCAGTAAAACAAGAAAAAGATTTAGAAGAAAAAGACATTTATGTTTGTCAAATCTGCGGCCATACAGTAGAAGGCGAAGCACCAGATACTTGTCCGGTATGTAGTGCAAACAAAGAACAATTCAAAAAGATAGAATGAGGTGTTTTTTATGGTAGTTGTAAAAAAAGAAGGTGAAAAATATAAGTGTAACATGTGTGGAAATGAGGTTACTGTAACTAAAGCAGGTGGTGGAGAATTAGTTTGTTGCGGTCAGCCCATGGAATTGATAGAATAAAAATGGAAACAAAAAAAGAATGTTTTGATTTTGGCGATAAGCGAGTTTGTAAGGTATGTGGGTGCAAGGACAGTTCATGCGAATGTCATGATGAACTAGAAGAGACTAAAAAGGAGGTATGATAAAATGGAACTAAAAGAAGCATTGCAAATAGCATTAGATAACGAACAAAAAGGTCACGATATCTACAAAGAAACGTCAGAAAAAACACAAAATCCCATAGTAAAAAAGACATTTAATTATTTAGCAGAACAAGAAGTCAACCATATAGATGAGATTAAAAAATACATGGAACAAGGGGCGGTAGAACTAAATGGGGACAAATTAGCAGATACTAAACAATTCTTTACATCAACAGTATCTGAGTTCAAAGAAAAAACAGAATTAAGTGATAACGACATAAAAGCACATGAAGTTGCTATGGAGATGGAACAAAGTGCTTATAACTTCTATAAGGAACAATCAGAAAAAACAGATAATGAAGAATTAAAGGGCTTTTTCATTTTCTTGATGGAACAGGAAAATGCCCATTATGAACTAATACAAAAAGCATTAGATTATATTAAAGACCCAGTTTCTTTCTTCTCAGAAGAGGAAGAATGGGGTTTGGATGGGGGTTAAGATGGCAGAACAAAATGCAATTTATAAATGTGAATTATGTGGTAATGTTGTTTCAGTTTTAGATGCAGGGTCCGGTGAATTAATTTGTTGCGGACAACCAATGAAATTAATGGAACCAAAAACAGGGACTGAAGAAGGAAAAGAAAAACATGTTCCTGTAGTAGAAGTAAATGGTGACAAAGTCAAAGTCAAAGTTGGATCTATCCCACACCCTATGGAAGAAAACCACTATATAGAACTAATACAAGTATTAGGGGATGGGGATGTTTTAGCTGGATATAGGCCAAGTCCAGGAGAAAAACCCGAAGCAGAGTGGGAACTAAAAGGAGCTGAAAACACTAAGATTACTGCAAGAGCATTATGCAATGTACATGGATTATGGATTAGTCAATAAAATGGATTATCAAACAAACACAGAATACAATAATGAAGTTAAGTATGAATCTCCTGACTCCAGAAGGTGCACTCCATGCGTTAATTGTGGCAGGTGTTTCTGAAGTGGGAAAGAGATTTTTTAGATGCACAGTTTGCAACGACATCCATTATGGTAATTCTGGACCAGAGATATGTCCAACATGTCAACAAAAGAATGTTTATGTTGAAATTGACAAAGAAGAAGCAAAGAACGTGATGGAACTATGAATCCAGATCAATTAAGGCAAGCATGGGAAAACTTCACAAACAATAATGATTTTCAGCTAAATCCAGATAAAGAACATGTTGATATGGTCATAAAAGGAGTTTTAGCAAATGAAGAAAAACACAAACTAAAACTTTGCCCATGCAGATTAAAGGACAACACTAGACAAAGAGATTTAGAACTAATCTGCCCTTGCAATTTTAAAGCACAAGACACATGGAAAAATAAGGGGATGTGTTGGTGCGGTTTATTTGTTAAAAAGTAGATTATTAATAATAAACTATTTAAAAAATACCCTATTACCTAAATCATTCTTTTAAGGAGGTACTTAAAATGGTAAAACTATGGCGTTGTGAAATTTGTGGAGACCCATATATCGGGGATGAAGCTCCATCAAACTGTCCTTTTTGTGGGGCAAAACAAAAATACATCAAAGAATTCAATGAAGCAAAAGCAGAATTTGATGTAGAATTAAACGAAAAAGACAAAGCAAATGCAGAACACGCTTTACAAGTAGAAGTAAGCAATGTAGCATTCTATTTCTGTGCAGCAAAACAAGTAAAAGAACTAGAAGGTCAAAAACTATTCAAAGCTTTAGGCAAAGTAGAAGCAGAACATGCTTCTGTATGGAAAAAGATACTAAAACTAGATGATGTTCCAGAAGCAGATGACACTTGCTCACCTGACTATAAGGCAGATTTGGAAGATTCTCATGCAAGGGAGACTAGAGCAATTGAATTCTACAAAAAAGCAGCAGAAGAATCAGAAAACGAACGTGTTAAAGAGATTTTCAAAGCTTTTGTAGAGGTAGAAACAGACCATCTTCATCTTTCAGAAGAGCGATTAAAATAGATCAGATCTGTTTTTAGTATAATGGGCAGGGCTGTTTAGTCCAGTCTATTTTATTTTTATTTATTTAACTATTAAACTTTTTATTTAATTGTTTAACAGAGATTTGTTATAGTTTGTTAACTTATATATCATTAGGTAAACAGGCAAATTAACCCCTTTTCTTTGTCTGTTTGCTAAGCATTATAAAAACAAACAGAGGTGATTTACCATGATTGGAGACGGTTGCGGCGGATGTGGATAACATTCTAAACAAACATATTTTTTCTTTTTTTCTTTTTACTAATCTTATCATATTCATTAATCATTATAAAAAATAATATGAGGCAATAAAACTACAGAAATCTTAAAGATTTTTGTCGGTTTTAGGAACAAAGTTCCTCAACCGTTTAGAAAAGCAAAGCTTTTCTAAAAGTTTAAAAAACAGAGTGTTTTTAAAAAATGGAATTTAAATGTGATTGCGGAACAGTATGCGACTTAGCTGATAATGAACAACAAACAGAAGCTTACGGTGATGTAGGCCAATTAGATAGCCAGCTTTCTTTCAAATGCAAATGTTGTGGGAAGCATCTTGAATAAACAAATTATAGGAGGGGTAATAAACATGACAGATAAACATTCAAAAACAAAAAACGCATGTGAATTATGCGGAGAGAAATTAGAAAACCATGATTCAGATACTATGTATTATTGTCTTAAATGCGCTAAAGACTCAGACAAATAAGACTAATAATACTAAGTAGAAAAGTATATAAACCTAGAATATAAACTAAGACTAAATAGGAGGTATGTAAAAATGGTAAAAGTAACAGTTTATTCAACATCAACTTGTCCTTGGTGCCACAAAGCAAAAGATTTTCTAAAAGAAAAGAAGATAGAGTTTGAAGACAAGAACGTAGCAGAAGACGAAGAAGCAAGAAATAAGATGATTGAAGAATCTGGACAATCAGGCGTACCAGTTATATCTATAGAAGGTCATGATGCAATAGTTGGATTTGATGTTGAAGCAATAACAGCAGCATTAGGACTAAAGGAATAGAAAGACTAGGATTAAAATAAAGATGTATGATGTAATTATAGTGGGTGGAGGGATAGCTGGATTAGGTGCAGCAATATATTGTGGTAGATTCCAGCTTAAAACTGCAGTTGTTGGGGAAAAAGTAGGTGGTACAATAATCTTAACAGATGACATCGCTAATTACCCTGGCTTTAAACAGATTTCTGGTATGGATCTTTTTGATAAAGTGCAGGAACACGCCCAAGACTATGATATTGAAATCATACAAAAAAAAGTAAATAATGTAGAGAAATGCAAAGACGGCTGTTTCAAAGTAAAAACCAAAGACAAAACATTACAAACAAAAACAATAATCTTTGCAACAGGAACAGAATGGAAAAAACTAAATGTTCCTGGAGAAAAAGAGTTTGAAAACAAAGGGGTACATTACTGTGCACTATGTGACGCCCCAGTCTACAAAGATAAAGTCCTTGCAATAGTTGGTGGTTCAGATTCAGCAGCAAAAGAATCTTTATTATTATCCAAATATGGGACTCAAGTATACATTATCTACAGAAATGAAAAGATTCGTGCAGAACCAATCAACCTTAAAAGAGTTCAAGAAAATAAAAAAATACAAATAATCAACAACACAAACATCATTGAAATAAAAGGTGACAAGTTCGTAAATTCAGTTACTTTAGATAAAGAATACAACGGGTCTAAAGAACTAAAACTAGATGCAGTCTTTGTTGCGATAGGTCACACCCCTATTTCAGATCTAGCAAAGCAGATTGGTGTAAGTATTGACAAAAAAGGATACATAATCACAAATGACGATTCTGCAACAAACCTAAATGGGGTTTATGCAGCAGGGGATATTACCAATTCTAAATTCAAACAAGCAATAACTGGTGTTGCAGAGGGGGTAAAGGCAGCATACAATGTTTATGAATATATAAACAATGAACTGCCTGTTTGTGGCTGTATGGATGACGAATAGATTCTCTTTCTCTATTTTATTCTAATATTCTTAAATATTAGCCCATTAAACAAAACATTTATAAAGAACATATGAATTCTATTTCATATGAAATGTCACTCATATGAACTGTTTTTCGAAACATTCTCCAACAAGACTAGAATGAAGATTATAGAAGCATTAAGGCAAAGCCCAAAATCAGTTAATGAGATCAGCAAACAAACAAACGAAGAACAATCAAAAATATCGCACAATCTAAAAAAACTGATGGAGTGCAAGTTTCTTGATGTAAAACAAGAAGGAAAACAACGCATATACTCATTAAACAAAGATACTATAATCCCAATATTAACTTTAGTAGAAAAACACGTTGAAAAATATTGTGAAAAAATCTGTCAAAAGACAAAATAATAAAGAACAACCCAATAGGATAAAAAAATGAAAGTATACTTAGACAATGCCGCAACAACGCAAGTTGACAAAGAAGTAATTGAAGCTATAGGACCATATTTAGACGAAAAATATGGTAATGCATCTAGTTTACACTCTTTTGGACAAGAAGCAAAAAAAGCCCTGGAAAATAGCAGAGAAATTATAGCAAAAAAACTAAATGCAGATCCAAAAGAAATCATCTTTACTTCTGGTGGAACAGAATCAAATAACTCCACAATAAAAGGGGTTGCATTTGCAAATAAAGACAAAGGCAATCATATAATCACAACTAAAGTAGAGCATGATTGTATATTAAATAGCTGCAAATGGCTTGAAAAACAAGGTTTCAAAGTAACTTATCTAAATGTAGACCAAGAAGGATTTGTAAAATTAGATGAATTAGAGAAAGAAATAACAAAAAATACAATTTTAGTCTCAATAATTCATGGAAACAACGAAATTGGAACAATCAATAACTTAGATAAGATTGGAGAAATATGCAAAAAAAACAATATATTATTCCATACAGATGCATGTCAAAGTTTCACTAAAGTTGATATTGATGTAAAAAAAACAAACATAGATCTTATTACAATAAACTCCCATAAAATTCATGGTCCAAAAGGAGTTGGAGCATTATATATCAAGAAAGGAACAAAGATAGATGCTTGGCAGCATGGTGGTGGCCACGAATTCAATAAAAGGTCTGGAACTGAAAACATCTCAGGCATAGTTGGCTTTGCAAAAGCAGTAGAGATATCAAATGACAAAGACCTAGTGCAGATAGAAGAATTAAGAGACTACTTCATAAAAAAAGTAGAAGAAGAGATAAAACAAATAAAGTTTAATGGTCCAAGAAAAGATAGACTTCAAAATAATATAAATTTCATATTTAGATATATAGAGGGTGAGGGATTACTAATCAAACTTGACGACGAAGGAATAATGGCTTCAACTGGTTCAGCTTGTAGTTCAACCAGTTTAGAACCATCTCATGTATTGATTGCAATTGGAATAGGTGCAGCAGATGCACACGGCTCAATCAGATTTTCATTAAGCAAATATAACACAAAAGAAGAAATAGATTACACCGTAGATAAATTAAAAGAAAAGGTACAAGAATTAAGGTCAATAAGCCCTTTATGGAGTGATGAAAATGTATAATGAAAAAGTTATGAAACATTTTAGAGCACCGCAATATGTAGGTGAGATAAAAGACGCAGATGCAATAGGAAAAGTTGGAAACCCTCAATGCGGAGATATTATGCAGATATATATCAAGGTTAAAGATAATAAGATAGAAGACATTAAAGTAAAGACATTTGGTTGCGTTGCTGCTTTAAGTACATCTGACGTTGTATGTGATCTTGCTATTGGAAAAACCTTAGAAGTTGCAGAAAAAATTACAAAAGACGACGTTATAAAAGAACTAGGTGAACTTCCACCTCAAAAGGTCCACTGCTCTGTACTAGCACAAGAAGCACTAAAAGACGCAATAGATAATTATAGAAAGAAAACTAATTAATTTTTTTATCTATTTATTATACCATTCTGGCTTAGGCACTTCTATTTTTTGTATTTCCTTACCTTTAACTTTCTTACCAGCTTTAATAACATACTTGCCTAGTTCTCCAACTACAGTAGAATTAGCAGGAACATCTTTTATCACCATTGCTCCAGCACCTATCTTAGAATTAGCTCCAATCTTAATAGGACCTAATATCTTACAACCCATACCTAAAGTAACATTATTTCCAATTGTAGGGTGCCTCTTAACACCTTTCTTATCAGCCCACCAACCATGCCCTCCTAATGTAACTCCATGATACATCATTACATTATCTCCAATCTCGGTTGTCTCACCTATTACTATCCCAGTTCCGTGGTCAATAAAAAACTTTTTCCCTATTTTAGCCCCAGGATGAATCTCAATCTGAGTAATTATCCTGCTGATTTGAGAGATTAATCTTGGAACAAAAGGCAATTTCAAGACATAAAGAAAATGGGCAATCCTATGCAGCCATATAGCATGAACTCCTTGATATAATATTATCTCAAGTGATTTTATCCCTTTCAATGCAGGATCTTTTTTATATGCAGTTATTATGCTGTCAAACATTTTATTATTCTTCAAATAAGGTAGTGCTTAAATATCTTTCGCCATGGTCAGGGAATAAAACAACAACTTTCTTGCCCTTGCCTATGCTTTTAGCAGTTTGCAAAGCAGCAAAAGCAGCAGCCCCTGAAGATATCCCTGCAAAGATCCCTTCTTCTCTGGCTAATTTTCTGGCAGTTTCAAAAGCATCATCATTACTTACCTTGATAACTTCATTATAAACATCAGTATTTAGAACATCTGGCACAAAACCAGCACCAATCCCCTGTATCTTATGGGGTCCTGGATTCCCACCAGATAAAACAGCAGAACACTCGGGCTCAACAGCAATGACTTTTACATCAGACTTATTCTTTTTCAAAAAATCCCCTACACCAGTTATAGTCCCCCCAGTTCCAATACCTGCAACAAATACATCAAGATCAGGAACCTGTTCTAGAATCTCGGGTCCAGTTGTTTTTCTATGCACTCCAGGATTAGCAGGATTCTTAAACTGCTGTAGCTCATACCATCCATTTTTCTCAGCTAATTCTTTTGATTTATCAATAGCCCCATTCATGCCCTTTGCACCTTCAGTCAGCACTAATTCAGCACCAAACGCTTTCAATACTTTTCTTCGTTCAACACTCATAGTATCAGGCATTGTTAAAACCAGATTATAACCTTTGACAGCAGAAACATAAGCAAGCCCAATTCCAGTATTCCCTGAAGTTGGCTCGACTAATGTATCCCCTTGCTTTATCTTATCTTCTTTCTCAGCAGTCTCGATCATATTCAAAGCAATCCTGTCTTTAACAGAACCTAGTGGATTAAAACCCTCTAATTTAGCATATACCTCTGCAGATCCTTCATCAACTAATTTATTCAACTTAACAATCGGTGTATCACCAATCAATTCTAAAATATTATTTGCTATTTTTGCCATTTTTAATTACCTCTGGAGATTATATCATACACTGATTTTTAATATTTACTATTATTGGTTTGTTCTCTGGCTATTGAATTCTATTCTTATTTTATATAATAACATTGGCAAGATTTAAATACTACTAAAAAACCTCTAAGGCTAGATGGAATACGCAATAAAACACAAAACATTATATGAATCATTTTTTAGGCAAAAAAATATTTTTCTAGATATATCTATGATGCTTATTGCAGTTGTATTCTTAGGAATATTATCTAATCTTTACATCCCTTTATGGCCTGTCCCTATAACTGGTCAAACTCTAGGTATATTTTTGATAGCTTTTTGGTTTGGTTCAAGAAAAGGATTAGTAACTCTTGGACTCTACACCCTAGCAGGAATCATTGGTTTTAGTGTTTTTACACAACATAAATCAGGTATTGCAGCGATTACAGGTCCTACTGGTGGTTATATTTTAGGTTTTTTAGCAGCAGTTTTTGTAGTGGGTTACTTAATCGAAAAAGGATATGGCAGAACAAAAACATCTGTACTATATTGTATGATTCTTGGAAATGCCATAATCTACATAATAGGATTGATCGGATTAAAATTGTATCTTGTAGATGTAGGATTATTAAAACTTTTAACTCTGGGCTTATTCCCTTTTTTGATTGGAGATGCCGTTAAGATTGTAGCAGCAGTTGCATTGTTCCCTTATTTATGGAAAGGGAGCGAAAAGATTGAATATTAATGATTATTTCTCGTCATATTATCTATCTGTATCTATCTCATCAAGAAAGCACCCCAGAATAAACATTTGGTCCTATTATTCCCATAGGAATAAATCTCTCATAAACATTTATAAATGATTCACAACTGTTAACTTCTATTGTGAGGTGCTTACTATGTCAGAAGAAAGGAAGATTGAAACAAAATTTTTGCATGCTGGTCAGGAACCAGATCCAACAACATTGGCTAGAGCCGTTCCTTTGCATAGGACAACTTCATATGTATTCAAGGATACAACTCATGCAGCAAACCTTTTTGCATTAAAGGAGTTAGGCAATATCTATACTCGGTTGATGAATCCTACAACAGATGTCTTAGAAAAAAGGCTGGCAGATTTAGAGGGTGGCGTTGGCGCATTAGCTTTAGCATCAGGAACAGCAGCAATATTCTATTCTATCATTAACTTAGCAAAAAGCGGAGACGAGATCGTAGCATCAAAAAACCTTTATGGTGGAACCTTCACCCAATTCGATAATATCTTGCCTGATTTTGGGATAACAGTAAAATTTGCAGACCCTCAAGATCCAAAATCATTTGAAAAAGCTATAACAGATAAGACAAAAGCACTTTATGCAGAAACAATAGACAATCCTAATCTAAACGTGCCTGATTTTGAAGCAATAGCAGAAATTGCACATAAACATAATATTCCATTTATAGTTGACAGTACATTTACAACCCCTGCTTTGTTAAATCCAATTAAACATGGAGTAGATATAGTTGCATACTCTTTAACTAAATGGATAGGGGGCCATGGAACTGCAATCGGAGGAGCAGTTGTAGATTCTGGAAAATTTGATTGGGCAAAAAACAACAAACACCCATTACTGACAGAACCAGACTCAAGTTATCATGATATAAAATACGCTACTGATCTAGGTGATCTAACTCCTTTAGCATATATCTTAAGGATGAGGTTAGTCCCACTAAGAAATTTAGGGGCTTGCATCGCACCAGACAACTCATGGATTTTCATACAGGGTCTAGAAACATTGCATCTAAGGATGAAACGTCATTCAGAGAATGCTCTAAAAGTAGCAGAATTCCTGGAAAAAAACGATTTAGTCAGCTGGGTAAAATACCCTGGTCTAAAATCTCATCCAACACATGAAAATGCTAAGAAATACCTAAAAAATGGATTTGGGGGCATGGTTGTATTCGGGATAAAAGGCGGAAAAGCAGCAGGTGAAAAATTCATAAATAACCTAAAACTTTTCTCACACCTTGCAAATGTTGGGGATGCTAAAAGCTTAGCAATACATCCGGCATCAACAACCCACTCCCAATTAAGCGAAGAACAGCTTAAGGAAGCAGGGATTGGACCAGACTTGATACGGCTCTCAGTTGGAATAGAAAATATTGATGATATATTAGAAGATATAGAACAAACATTTAAAAAACTAAACTAAGGAGGGATCTATCAGATAAGATCAAACAAACAATAAAATGCCAATAAAAATTAAAGACAATCTTCCAGCCATCAACCAGCTGGAAAAAGAAGGAATCTTTGTTATGACTGAAACAAAGGCAGCGCAGCAGGATATCCGGCCTCTTAAGATAGCTATACTTAACTTAATGCCTGAGAAGTCAAAAACAGAACTACACCTGCTTAGAAGACTATCCAATACACCAATACAACTAGAAGTCGATCTTTTCCATCCAGAAACCCATGATAGCAAGAACACCCCGAAAGAACACCTGAATGAATTCTATACTAGTTTCAGCAAGATAAAATCAAAAAAATATGATGGATTGATTATTACAGGAGCACCTGTTGAAACACTTAATTTTGAAGAAGTAGATTATTGGGATGAATTAAAAGAGATAATGGAGTGGTCAAAACATAATGTAAGTTCTACATTATTCCTTTGCTGGGCTGCTCAAGCAGGCTTATATTATCATCATAACATAAATAAACATGCTTTAGATAAAAAGCAATTTGGGCTATTTAAACATACAGTAAATGACACAACCTGCCCCCTTGTAAGGGGATTTGATGATGTATTTTGGGCTCCACATTCTAGACATACAACTATTAAAAAAGAAGACCTATTGAAAGTAGATGATTTGAAGATAATTTCAGAATCAGATGAAGCAGGAGTCTATATAGCGGTATCTAAGAAACATAATCAGGTTTTTGTTACAGGCCATTCTGAATATGGTCCTTTGACCTTGCTACAGGAATATAATAGGGATATATCTCAGGGAAAAGATATAGACCCCCCTAAAAATTATTTCAAAGAAGGGGATACCAGTAAATTACCTGTCGTTAAGTGGAGATCTCATTCAACATTATTATATTCTAATTGGATTAATTATTATGTATATCAAATAACTCCTTTTGATATAAATAAGATTGATAATAAATCAGATAAATTACAATAATGTAGCTATTAAAACAAAATAACAAAACAAAAAGATGAAACTTCCATGTGATATATGTATGTGGGGATTGATCCCTATGATAAAAAGAGAACTTGTCCTTAACCTATATCAGGATCACAACATAAACAAAACATCAATCTCTATTAAACTAGGAATAACCAAAGGTTCTGTAACTCAATATATCCAGGGTAAAAGGGCATCTGATTCAGGTAAATTAAGGAAATTAAAGCAAATAGACTCACTAATAAAAAAATTAGCAAAATTGATTGCTACAAAAAAACTATCTAAAAAAGATATTGCCCAGAAATTCTGTCAAATATGCAAATCTGC